>CAZRZK010000003.1:58775-120791 GCA_964604555.1 uncultured Pseudobdellovibrionaceae bacterium
TGGGGGGGGTGGACTCTTCCTTTTTGATGGGCTGGGGATTGGGGTTTCTTGTCCTGTTGGGGTGGGGGGTCGGCGTGCCGGGGGGGGGGGGCTGGCGAGTTTCGCCCTTATTAAATGGCAAATTCAAAACAAATTAAATGAGTTGTCCCATAAAGAAACGCTTTCCGATAATGGCGATGAGTCGGGAGGGGGAGAGGGTGAAGAGATCAGTGAAAGCACCCTATTTCAGAGAGTTGAGCTTTATAAGAGGATTTTGGAGAAGTACCCCCAAGGGCTTCGAATGTCCCTTTATCGGATGGTCGACCTCGAGCTAGACGATGGAAAGAAGGAGCTCAAGCCCTATGCCCCAATCTATTGGGTGCTTGAGAAAAAAATTGAGAACAATAACATCGCCGATTTTATCCGGGGTCAGGTGATTGAAGGGGTTAAAAAACGGATTATCGAATCGAATGAGATTTACGATAGTGAGGCCGACCTTAACTTTACCAAGGCCGATTGGTTCAAGAAGACCAAAGCGATTCCAATTTTGCTTTCTGAAATGACAATCAAATCGGTAAGGGGCACCGAAAAGGTAGAAATTGTTGTTTCCATCATGCCGAAACTTCACCTTCGGTCGAAACATCAATATGAATTATCGGAACTTCTCAGTGGGAAGGAACAGGAAATTCAATTTCATGATGAAGGCTATCCCTTTGATGATCCCAAGGGAAAATATAAAGGCGACCTGAAAGTGAAGGCGATTACCAAGGTTCGTTATGTCTATCCCAAAGGACAAACACCTTATTTTAAAATATACGGCGGGTCTTACGACGTGGATCTCAAAATCGAGGTGGAACCCCATCCTCCGTTGATTAATGAAAAGATGTTCCTGCCTTTCAAGGAAAAGCTCTCTAACTTGGAGCTAAGGACGATTGAGCTCAAGAAAACGATGCTCTTTGAGATCTTTCCTGTGATGAGTTTGGAGGAACAGAAGAAGGTGACGAATAAGAAGAGTCCTTAATAGACTCGTACCGTAACCCGGCGATTCTTCGCCTGGTTCTCTGGGATCGATTCACCACTCTGAGCGCGATTAGGAAGGATGGGCTTCATTTCGCCATAGGCGAGGAGTTGAATCCGTTTCTGGGTTTCTGGGGAAAGTTGCATGCTGGTTAAAACGCTGTGGGCCCGCTTGGAAGAAAGATCCCAATTATCGTTGATCTGTGCCGAGTGCATGGGGACGTCGTCGGTGTGCCCCTCAATGGCGATTTTATAGGGATCCTGAATCGTTTCTAAGATCTTTGCCAGTTCTTGCGAGGCCGCTTGTCCTTCTTGTTGAAGCTGGAAATCGCCGCTCTTAAAAAGCAGCTTATCCTTGATGTTGATTTCTAATGTGTCATTCGCCAGGGTGACTGAGATCTGATCTGAGAGGTTATTTTCTTTGATCCAATTCTGAATTTGTCCATGGACCTCATCCACTTGTGTCTTGGGGGCCGGTTTGTTGGTGATGGAGGCAACCATCTGCTTCATCTCATTCTGCTTCATGTTTTTAGAGGCAAAACTGAACAGCACCACAAAGAGGGTGAAAAGGAGGATCATCAGATCGCTGAGGCTCATCAACCAGATGAATTCTCCGGTATCGTGGGGACGATCAGGGTGCATCATGCCGCTTTAGCTCCATTGCCATGGGCGCGTTCCTCGATGCTGTCGACGAAATATTGGGTTGGTTTGCGGCGTTCTAAAAGGTCGAGCCAGCGGATGGCCTGGTCAAAATTATCGAGTCCAATGAAAAGGAGTCGTTCCAACTTCTGTTGGAGCGGGGTCCAGAGCACAATGGAGAAGAAAAGGCCATAGAACGTGGTCAACAGCGCTAAACTCATCGTGGAGCCGATATGGCTGGGATCGGTCAGAGTTGAGAGGAGGCGTACCATTCCCAAGATGGTTCCTAACATTCCCAAAGAAGGCGCGAGACGAACTCCGATCGAAACGACGTTAATCACTTGGTAGCATTGGATCCGCCACCGATCGCGATCCCGATGCAGAATTTCGAGGATGTCTGCCGTCGGCATGCGAACTGCCAACCGGCTGATCATATCCTGTACGCATTGAGTGAAAGGCGTGGAGTTTGCCTTGGCAAAGGCCATCGCCCCCTGTTCATAATAATTTTTGGAGAGGTTTTGCAGGAAAACCCCTTCGGCTTGGGTACTTTTCATCAGACTATCAGGGGATTTTTTCGCCAAGATCCACATCGCTTTTCCAATGAGCTTTCGATCAAAGCAGATCATGATGAGGGCCATGGGTCCGATTCCCGTGAGCACCATCGCAGGCCAGTGGAGGAATCGGAAGGAGGGATCGGCACTCGATTCTCCTTCAAAGAGGAAAACACAGGTTAAACAGCCTACCAATAAGAGTAATCCAAAGAAACGTGTCATGCAGCCAGTGCCTCCCTAAATCTTTTTCTGAGTTCCACCCGAGCATTGCGGATCTGCTCCTTAGGCGCTTTTTTATAGGAAATAAAAAGCGGCTGGATTGCCTCTTTCCGCTGTGGAGTGAGCATATCCAATACTTTTTGTGTGATTCCTTCAGGGCACTCGAGCAGAGCCAAACAAAGTTCGTCGTTGTTCATCTCGGCCAGGACTCGGGTCACTATTTCAGGATCCAAAGTCACGATATCCTCGATGCGGAAGAGATGGCTGCTGACCTGATTGTAAACGGTCGGCTCGGTGCTCTCCAGTTCCTTCATCAGGGTATCAGGGGTGTTTGACTCATTGATGACATTTTCCCAATATTCTGGATTCTCTTTTTGGAAGCGATAGATCGATTTGGGAAGTTTTTGAGTCGCAATTCTCAATTCCCGTTCAACACTCATCAAATCGGTGTAGCTCAAGTTTTGGGTCACCGTGATGAAGCTGAACACCTTCTTTCTCCGTTCGGAGGAGAGGAGATCGATGATCTCGGCTGACGAAGAAGCTGGCAAGAATCGGAACATCACGCAAACATTTTTTTCCAATTCCTGGTTGGCGATTGCCAAAAGCTGTTCTCGCGACAGCGATTGGAGGAATCCGAAAAATTGTTGCTCCTGCCAGTCTTTCACCTGGACAAAATCGTCGAATGACTTTTCATAGTTAATGATCTTTTCATCCAGCTCTTCTTGGTTTCCAGGCTCTACTTTTGGAGCATGAATGGCTAATCCATCCAAGAGGTTCCTGAAAGCGGCCCCATCAAGGGCCTGGGTAAGGGTCTGCCGATCCACTTCAGGCACAGCGAGGAAGAAATTTCGGAAGGCATCGGAACGCATCAAAAACTTTTGGATCAACCGATGCCGGATGAATCCGCCATCTGAATTGAGGGTCGAGCTTTTGGCTGTCATGGGCGAAACTGTCGATGGGGTAACCGTCGACTCAGGAGATTTAGTCACTTGCGTGTGGTTCACGATCTGAGGTGCGGTACCGGAGCGCCGAACCTGTAATAAGAAAATAGCCATCAATAAAACGGGGATCAACCAACGGGTATAGTGCCAGAGCAACTCTGCTGGAGTCTGCACCACCGGTTTGGGTTCACTTGCCGTATTTGGATTTGAAGCCGGAGGTGTGGCTGTCATCGGTGCGGGTTTTTCTTTGTACATGGGAAAAAGAGAAAAACTGAGGACCGATTTTCCAGGCACGACGAGATCCAAATATTCCTGGACCGATTTTTTTGCCTTGGCGACAATATCCTTGGATAGGCCATTGTCGAAACTGACGCGAACTCGCACTAAAGAAACCTCTGGACTCTCAACGGTACGATAGATCTCACGCGTCTTTGAATTTGGATAAACCGGCGGGAGGGCTTCTGGTTCTGGATTGAATCCAGGCATGACCGGGGCATTATTGGCCCTTTTTAATTCAAAATTATCGATGGTGGTTTCGCCTTCAATCAGTCTTTTTTCCGCTTTCAGGTTGAGGACTGAGTTCACTTGAACAAGAAATTGTTCCCGTGCGATCATTTTGGAGAGCGACTCCTCGAGATCATGGGAAATTTTATTTTCAATCAGATAGGGATCTGGGGAACCCCAGCTGAGTGCCACAAAGAAATGAATAAGTGTCAGCATCATTTTGTGTATTTCTCCAATATCGACTTAATCTCAGCATTGTTGGGATCGAGCGTCTGTGCTTTCTCCCAGGCCGTACGCGAAAGATCTTTTTGTCCCAAAACGTGCATCAGGCTTCCCTTCATGATCCAGGCGCGCACATTATTGGGATGTTTTTCCAAAACCGATTCCACCAATTCCAGGGCACGGTGATATTCCATTTGGTTAAAGGCTTTGTTGGCTAAAGCGATGCGGTAGTCGGAGTTGTCATAAGTAGGTTTCTCAACCACAGGCTCTGCTTTTTTGGGTGGGGCTTCTTCCTCTTCATCCCCCGGCATCTTCGCACCTTTTTCCATCATTGGAGGCCAGTAGTAGGCCACTTCACGGGTGGTCTCTTTGGGTGTTTCTTTAGGGGCTACAGGCTCTTCCGCTACTTTAGCCTTCGGAGCCTCTTCTGGCTCTTCGGGCCGGATTTCACTGAGGGGGATCTCCATCCGGTATCCGTAAACACCGTCAGGTGCATAATCCCCTTCGATCCAGATAGGGCCATAGGGAGTCGAGAGCTCGAGATTTTTGCCCGTATCGTTGAGGTGGTAACTGGGCTTTCTCTTCTTGCCCAAACCGAATGCCACCGTTGAAAGGATTAAAATGAAAAATAGGATTCGCATATTACCTTCCCAGTACAATTCCTAAATGGATGCCGCCGAAAAGTTTCAGGGTGTCGATGCCCGGTTGCTCGGGCATGAAGTAAACGGTTTCGATTCCCAAGACGGTGAAGTTTCCGAGAATGAACTCGAGACCTCCGCGCAGATCGAATCCTTTCGTTTCGGTCGCAATCGCATAGCCCGCACCGATGTTGATTCCATAATTCAAGTTGGAATGGCCAAATCTTCCTTGAAAAGAGAGGGTTGGATTTAAGTAGGCTAAATAACTGCCACTGGAGAAAATGCCTCCGATGGTGAGTCCCCCTTTAGCAAATCCCAATTGTTCCAGAAGCATCAAGCTGCCGGTAGTGGCGAGTTTGCTGGCCCCTTTTCCCTTTCCATCAAATACTTTTCCTCCACCGCCTAAGAAATAGACCTGCACCGAGGTGTCATTGAAGTTCAGAGCGGGAACATTAAACTTTTCAGCGGCGATGAGTGTTCCAGTGGGGTTTTCATAAAGAGAAGCATGCCCGATCAGATTCAGCTTGGTGCGGAACAGCTCGATTACCAAAAAGGCTTGGACCGATTGGGTCTTTCCAAATTTTTTCATGCTTTCGGTGTCGAAGGTTCCGCGGCTCACGACGATTTTGTCATCGGTCACCGTAACGACTGGGGTGCGGCATTCGAAACAACTGGTCACCTTTTCAAAACCTTGATCGGTCAGGTTTTTAAGGATCTCGGTCTCGGCGATAGCAGCAAAATCTTGTCCCAACGGAGCATTTGCATGGATATAATAGATAGCAAGAGACTTAGGGCGCTTATCGCCTAAATCATCCATCCAGGCTCCAATTTTTTCTCCTAAGTAGGAGACTGCTGAGAATTCCGCCTCATCGGGGACCTTGGCATTTAGGTTAAGGGAGAAAAGCAGTGATAAGAGAGTGATTATGCGTAGAGTCACGGCACCGTCCTTTGGTTCTCGGCTATACTTAAAAGAGACATCGGCAAATTTCGCACTTTCTTAAAGAGAAATCGGTTGGGAGAAGAAATGAAAAAAACATTACTATCGCTGCTTTGCATTGTTTCTGCGGAGTTAATGGGATTCGCCGAGAATGAGATTGCGATGATCGATGTCGGGGGAGGGTTGCCCTCTTTATTAACGGCCGAGGCCAGTGTGATCCCCTTGCGTCATTGGCATGTGGGAATGGGATATGGCATTGCCCCTTCAGCTGGAACTGGCGGGCCCGCGTTAAAACTCGATGGTGGGAATACTGCTACCTTAGTTACTGGCACCTTGATCCGATTAAACCCGCAACTCAGCCACTCCTTTTCGACTTTGACCCCTTTCATTCGATTCTTTCCGAACGACACCGGTTTTTATGCTCAAGGCATGTGCGGGATCCTATTTACAAAATCAAAGTTCAGCAGCAATTTGACCAACATTTTTGGAGAGGAGATTGAAGGCGGAACCATTGGGGGCAGCATTAACAATACGATTTTACTTCCCACTCTTTCCTTAGGACATATCCTGAAAAGAGAGATGATGTTTCTGAACGTGAATATAGGACTGACCTATCTCTACGATATATCCACCCGAGTTCAATTAGATGCCACAATTCCTGATAGTCAGGGCGGTGGAGCTGCAAATACGGCAGCTCTTAATAAACTTTCGAATGAGCTATCGAGTGAAGCGAACGAAAAGCTGAATGAATATGAAAGCAAAAATCGGTTCATTCCCTCTTTCACGCTCGCCATCGGAATCTTCCTCTAAAGCTACTAAAAGGGGTCAATCGACTTTTGGTACCAAAAGGTGCCATAGCCAGGAGATTAAATTGACTATGGCCCCTTTTGGTACCAAAAGTCGATTGACCCCTTTTAGTATTAAATGAGGACGGCGCGATAGCGGACTTTTTGGTCTCGGACTGCTTGGATGGCGTCATTTACCCGATCCATTGGATAGGTCTCGATGGTCGCTCCGAGTTGGTGGGTTTCGGCAAACTCCACCATCCGCTGCAGGTTATAGCGATCGCATATTGGGCTTGCTGTAATTTTGATCCGACGATCGAGTATTTCTGACACGTGGAAGGTCATGGGACTTGGAGGAATGCCAACAAAGCACAGAGTTCCATCCACCTTTAGAGTCGAAAGGTAGGCTGGCCAAGGGAGATCCACATTGGCGGTCATGATGATGAGATCGAGATTCTGGCCGAAGTTTACAATGGAATCGGCACTGGAAGAATCGACAAATTGGCGTACTCCCATTGTTTCGGCTTCTGCTTTCTTAGCGAGACTCGAGGAAAAGAGAGTCACTGAATAGCCCATTGCGACCGCGAATTTTACCGCCAGATGGCCTAAGCCTCCTAAACCGACTACTCCTACCGATGCAGTTCGCTGTTTCTTATTATCGAGAAATTGGACCAGTGGTGAAAAGACGGTGGCGCCTCCGCACATGAGAGGGGCCAAAGCTGGATTGAGGGTTTGGGTCAAAAAGGCATAGCGAGCATCGGTCACATGATAGTTGGCATAACCACCCCAAAACCCCACACAGGTGGCCTTTTTTTCAGAGCACATATTATCCCGTTGGGAACTGCAGAGCTCGCATTCTAGACAAGCTGAGCGTTGCCAGCCCACTCCCGCAGAATCCCCCAGTTTTAAGTTTTTAACCGCATCGCCAAGGGCAACTACTTCGCCTAAAATCTCGTGACCCGGAATCAGCGGGTATTGGGAGATTTGCCAGTCATCATCGATCAAATGGATATCACTATGACAGATGCCGCTGGCCACGACTCGAAGGCAAACTTCGTAAGGCGACAAATCCTTCATTGGCTTTTCAAACGGGATCAGTTTGTCGCCTGGATTTTTGACTCCCCAGGCGTGAATGGAGGGGGGTAGTTTTCCTATCATCTTGCCATCCTTTATGAGATAGGTTCTAACCTGCAGTCAATGTTCGAATTTCATCAAGCGGTTCAAAAGGCGATGGTACAGATCCAAGGGATTTGCCAAAAAACCCTCTTTTTGCAGGCGAGTGGACTGAGCGAACAGTATGGAGCAAAGGTTTTCTTAAAAATGGAAAACCTTCAAACCACCGGCTCCTTTAAGTTGCGGGGAGCTACCAACGCGGTTCGTACGATTCTGAGTCAAAACCCTCAAACCCCTGTTTTTTCCGCTTCATCGGGAAATCATGGCTTGGGAATCGCGCATGCGCTTAAGGAATTAGGGGGAACGGGGGTCTTATATGTCCCTGAATCGATCTCTCCGGCAAAGCAGAAAAAACTGGCTGCCTATCCGATTGAATTACGGCTCGTATCTTCAGAGGATTGTGTGGCTGCTGAGATAGAGGCTCGGCGAGCTGCTGAAAAGGAAAATGGGATTTACGTTTCTCCTTATAATTACCCCGAGGTGGTTTCGGGACAGGGAACGATTGCATACGAGATGATCGAACAGGCAGAGGCCCCACTCGATGCCGTGTTTGTGGCGTTGGGATGTGGAGGATTGGCGGGAGGGGTCGCCGGCACCTTAAAGTGCTATTCTCCTCAAACTCGAGTGGTGGCGGGAGCCGCGCTTCATAGCTGTCCGATGGTGGAATCGATAGCACAGGGCAAGATTGTGGAAACGCCGCAACTTCCAACGCTCTCCGATGGCACGGCCGGGTCGATTGAACCGGGTTCGATTACCTTTGATATCTGCCGTAAAAATATCGATGAGACCGATCGCCTCACCGAAGGGGAAATTTTATTGGGCCTGAAAGAGATCCGTCGTGAAACAGGGATGTTTATGGAAGGCTCTTCTGGACTCGCTCTTGCTACCTATCTAAAACAAGCTCCACGGTGGCAGGGTAAAAGGGTCGGGGTTATTATGTGTGGTGGGAATGTGAGTGATTCGGTCAAGCAATTAATTGAGGCTCCCTGAATGCGTTGGGGATTGGTCAGTATCGGGATCTGGCTCCTCTTTATTGCCTCCTATTTTGACAACATCCGCGGTCCGCTCCTGCCTGTCTTTGGAACTGAGTTTTCCCTGACCTACAGCCAAACCAGTTTGCTGCTTATTGTTGGGAATTTAGCGGCTGTGATTGCCAACTTGGCACTTATTCCGATCTTGGGAAGGTATGGGGATCACCTGACCACTTTAATGGCGGTCATTTTTTCAACCCTCACTGGGGCGGTGGCGGGACAGATTTTTTCTTTTCCGGTATTAGTTTTATTCGCTGGAGCGGTGGGTGTTTCAACCACCACTCTTTCCGCCGTTTGTAATTTGTGGGTGATCCGAGGATGTGATGAAGATCGTCGTGCTGCGGGATTGAACCTGCTCCATATGACCTACGGGATCGCTTCTTTTTTAGCTCCCAAAATTTTAACGGGATTGCTCTCCCACCAATGGCATTGGCCAATCAGCTTTTATTTGATCCTTCTCCCTTTGGTTTCACTGCTCGGGTTTCTTTTGGTGAGGACTGAAAGAGAAGAGCAAATCGGCCGTAAAAATCACTGGATAATGCCGAGAGGAAGGCAATGGCTGCTGGTTGCCACCATGAATTTGTATGTTGCGGGTGAGGTGATGATCTCGATGTGGATGAGCAGCTACCTGACGAAGGAGGTGCAAATGCCGCTGTCAGAAAGTGCAAACTATCTCTCCGGTTTTTTCCTGGCAATGCTGTCGATGCGCTTCGCCTGCTTTTTATGGCTGAAACCTCAGTGGGAATCAAGAGTGATGGTGGGGTCTCTTATTCTTTCCATCCTCTTCTTTATTGTCGGATTTTCAGGACAGATTTGGGCGTTTCCTTTAGCGGGAATATTAGGTCCGTTTTATCCGTTGTTCTTCGCTCAACTCAGTCGGGATTATCCCGAAACCGTCGCCTCTCTGATGTTCTTAATCTTTGCGACGAACCAAATTGTGTTGGGCATCGCTCACCTAGCGATGGGACGTCTTGCCGATGTCTATGGAATTGGCAGCGCTTATGGAATGGCCGCTATTCTTTTAGCCATTGCCTTGATTCTGGTCTTTCCAGCCTTCTCGTTTCCTCGACGTCATAAATTGTTACATTCTTAAAGTGTCGAATCGACATGACGAGCACTACGTGCTCGCGCCCAGAATCGAACTGGGATGCCCTTACGAGCGAGGGATTTTAAGTCCCTTGCGTCTACCAATTCCGCCACGCGAGCACAGAAAAAGAAGAATTTACACGACTCTCCAGGACTGACAAGGGAATTCGCCCATTTCACTTTCCATTGGGATTGACGATCAGTCCCGGAGGGCCTTCGAAGCGAAGGAAGAGGCCATGGCCTAAACCTTCGTTGATGACGCGCACGAGAATATCATTCCATCCTTTTTCGAGTTTGATATCCACGTGATCTTGATCAGGGGCGGCTCCCCGAGCAAGTGGCTGTTGATGGGTCAGTTCCCCATTGAGCCAAACAAAGACGCCATCGTCTGATCCGACTAACATTTGGGTCGCTTTGGTTGTTTGCGCAACAGGCGAATAAATGCGGGTATAGGCATAGGCAGAAATGGAATTGCTGTCATAGAGTGTCCGGAAATTGAGAAGTCCGTTTCCTTCCGTTGATACTAGTTTCCATCCCACCTTTTCTTTGCTCTTGTTGCTGGAATAGGTTGCAGACAGATCGACTTTGTCAGTCGGCATTGGGCTTTCTTTTATCTTCTCGGTAAAGGGACCCGCGGTCCAGAATTCCAATGCCCGCGTGCGAATGGCTTCCTGTGACTTTTGATCCTTCAGGAATGCAATGAGATCAATGAACTGTTCAAAACTCAACCGGGAAACGGTGTTTTCCGGCATGATCGATCGGGGTGAAGCTTTGCGAGAGGCAATTTCATCCGCAGGGATGCGAATGATCTTTCCTGTTGCCTCTTTTACCGTCACCTCCTGTTTGGTATCGGAAATAATCAGTCCAATATAGACCTGCTCGGAGGTGGTGGTGATTTGATAGGATTGATAACCTTCTTTGATTTCTTTGCTGGGCTCTAAGATCGATTCCAGGATCTTTTCGGTCGATTGGGTATCCCAAACGCGGGTAAGATCAGGTCCCACCGTGCCGCCCATGCCTTCGAGTTTATGGCATTGGATGCAACTCGAAATTCTATTATCGAGGTAGATCTCTCTCCCTTTTTCAGGGTTTCCCTTGGTTTTAACCAAAGTACGAATTCGCTCTAGCTCTTTAGAGTCGAGGGATATTAAAAGCCCTTCTTTCAATACCGATTGATAAACAGCTTCTAAGGAGGCCTCTTGCGGGATCTGTTTTCGGAGTCCTTCGCTGATTTCGGGAAGGAGTTCGCGTGGAATTCGCTTTGCCAAGAATTCTTGTGCGATCCATTTGGCTCCTGCGAGGTCTTCTACCAGCACAAGAATCGAAGCTCTTTGGAGATCGATGTTTTTTTCTTTGATGAGAACCAAGGCCAGATCTCGCGCAGCTACCTTATCGATGGTGGATAGTGTACGGAAAGCCTCCAATTTCACCTCCGCATCCTTAGAATCTTTGGCAATCGGAAGCAGGAAGTCGCTGAGCTTGCGATCTCCAACCGTTCCCAACATGCGCACGGAGCGAAGAATGGCTAGTTGAAGTGGTGTCTTGATTTCTGGTGAGCGGAACATCTCGATCAAAACGGGAATGGCTTCAAGAGTTCGATTGTTTTCAAGCGCCTGGAGTGCGGCAAGAGAAAGCTCTGAATCCTTTGCATCCAAAAGAGAGAAGATGAATTCTGTCGTCTTTTTCTCTTTGAGATCCCCGTTGCTCGCCAAGACCCCCAACGCGGCTAATTTCAATTCACGGGGAGCTTTGTCGTAAGGGGTTAAAAGTGCCAGTAGGTCCTCTCGTGGATTATAGGGCGGATCCAATAGGTAATTATTATAGGAATGGATCAATTCCCCCTTTTGTTGAGCGGTTAACCACGATTGTTTCAGTATTTTCGGAATTGCCTTCACCCCGTCTCGAGTTCTCAGACCTAAAAAAGCGCGATAGGCCCGACTGCGAGCGGTGATATCGTTCGATTCGGCTAATTCGACTAATTTTGAAATTCCTTTTCCCTCTAATTGTTCAATCGCCCTTAAAAACCCGTCGAAGAGGTAAGGATCTTGCTCTTCTTCTGAAGAAAGTTCTTTCAGTCCCTTTGCCAAAACTTCGGCAGCATTTGCAGGATTAATTTTAGAGAGTGCTAGCGCCGCCGATCGTTTAACTTTGGGATCGGAATCGGCAAGGAGTGGAGTGAGAGCATCGGCTGCTTTTTCGACTCGATTCAAGCCTAAAGCATCGGCCGTAAGTCTTCTAATGTCTGCCTCTTTGTCTTTCAAAAATGGGATTACCTGTTCTGCAGGTAGAGCTCCCAGAGCCGATATCCGGCCCGTGAGAGGAGCTTCGCTGTCTTTTAAAAGATTAAGTAATTCTGGATGCTTTTTTCTTTGGACCAGTTCCCTTTTCGCCCGATCGCGGAGCGTTTGGTCTTCGCCTTTAAGCAGACTTAAAAGTTCTTTATCGGTGAGAGAGGGGATTTTTTTCCAGGTGTCCATCGATCGCAACGGGATTTTCGGATGATCCTTGGTTCCCGACCAACTCAAACGATAAATACGTCCATTTTTTCCGTCTCCAGAAAGCCGGCCTGCACCGCCAGAGTCGGTTCGCCAATCGACAACATAGATCGCGCCATCGGGTCCCACTACCATCTGGTTGGGACGGAAAAGGGGATCGTTGCTTTTCATCAATTCAAACTCCTCGACCACTTCAAAGCTAGACCCTTTGGGTGCCACTTTGTAAGCCCGGATCGTTTTTCGGAATACATCGGGATAGAAGAGGAGGTTTTGGTAGTGCTTTGGAAAGCGGCTGTCATTGTAGATAAGCAAACCTGCCGGGGAACCGCGGCCCGTCTTTATCATGGGTGCCATTTTTCCTGGTAACTCACCATGGGCTGCTCCGCGGGCGACATCAGGAGCGCAGCAACGGGCTCCCGTTTTCAGGCGCCAGCCAAAATCGGATCCTTCCGGGACGTGCATCAGGCGGCATCCCATGAATTTGCTCCCATCTTCATTGTCGTTGTCGACATGGAACATATTGTAGGCAGAATCGAAGGCCACATCCCGATAGGGATTTCGAAATCCCATCGAAAAAAGGTGCATCTGGGAACCATCCGGCTTCGAGCGAAAAACAGCCCCAGTCCTCAAAACGGTCGAACGGCTTCCGTCGGAGCCTTCCACGAAGTTGTCATCATCTCCTGAAGTGATGTAGAGCCAGCCATCATTCCCGATTGTCATTCCTGAGACCTGATGGTGGTGGAACCCGCAGAATCCTTGGGCAATCACCTGTGGTTTTGCTGCGGGATTATTTTTGGAATATCGACGGATATTGCCCCTCCCCGAAAGGTAGATTCCATTATCATGAATCAAAATACTCGAAGGGAGTTCATCTTGCAGAACCACTTTAGATTTTTCGTATAAACCTTTTGCATTTAAATCGGAGAGGACCTTCACTACATCTGGTGTGTCTTTCTTCATGGCGATGACATCGCGTTGAGTCCCATCTTTATATTTAAAGGTGACCGGTTCCATATGGCCGGGATCATTTCCGGTGGTCCACTCTAAGACGTAAGGGGTACCTTCTTCATCGAAGGTCATCCCCACCGGATTCACAACGGCAGGGTTTTCCGCAATGATATCGACCTTTATCCCTTCTGGAGTGAAGTAGCCTTCGAGTTGGGGATTCTGCTCCCCTTGGTCGATCATTCTTTTCAGCCATGATGGCTGCGGCTTGGGGTCCGATTGGACCTGAACCCAGTTTTCAGCAAAAGAAAGCAGAATGGTGACAAAAAAGGTCAACAGGAACGTTTGCATGATGATTGCCTCCCCAGACACTAAACATCGTAGTACATTTCAATCTGTTAATGCACCGCATAACATCCTGTTTTTCAGACGACAAGCAAGTATTTCACTCAGGGGTTGCGATCCATTTATAAAATATGATTCTATGCGCCATATGATGAAGCGCGTATTTGCCCTTTTATTAATGGTAGTTGTAGGTGCCTGTTCCAACTCTAATCCTCCCCCTGCCGTTCCAGTAGAGCGTGAAGTGGGATTTGAATGTAAACCGGCCGGGGAATATGCCACTGAGAACGGCGTGGGAAAACGCTTCGATTGTCCAGTGAAGGTCGCCGATCGAAGGGAAGCAAAAACTTTTCATGTGCTTTCCTTGCGGGGCAGCTTTCAAGAGACTGCGGAACAACAAGGTTACTTGATGGCCGTAGAGGCCGATCGGGGGCCGATGCGGCAGATCATTGAAACGATCGAAGGGACCTTGCAAAAAGGGTCAGGTCCTTTGCAAGGGGCCAAGAAACAATTCATCCAGTGCATTGTGAATAAGATGGAGGCCTCCTCTTCCCATGAATTTGTGGAGGCGGTAGAAAGGTTTTATGCGGGCTACAAAAAACGATTTGTTGAGGAATCGGATCTCACACCGCTCTTAAATGGAAAAGGGGCCGCTCCCGATCGGGATCGATTGATGATGGCTTCCCTGGCAATCGATTTGGATAATGTGGTCGATGCCATAAAATATAGAATGTCTCACGGATTGCTCTCCAAAAGTTCCACGCTTTTCGAATTGGCCAAAAGTTGCGGAAAGGATTTTGCCGAAAGTCTTCCGTCGCTCTTGCTCGATTATGTTCCGTTGAAACAAGGTTGCACCGGGTTTGTCTCACCGGCCGCTTCATCGAAAGAAAATCAGTTTATCCACGCTCGGAATTTAGATGCCGATCTCGTGAATACTTGGAATGTGGCTCCGACACTCTTTTTAGTTCATGAAACGGGATATGAACCTTATGTATCGGCCGCTGCAGGTGGCTTGGTCTATGCCGGAGGAATTAGCGGATACAATCGCCAGAAGATCACCACTTCACTCCATCAGATGTCTCCCACGGTCTTTGGATTTGATTATAAAAAGGGAACTGCTTCCATCGCTCCATTCATTCAGCAGCAGATTTTAAGGAAAGCGAAATCGGTGGAAGAGGCGGAGGAGATTATCGAGAATTTCCAGCACTTTGGAAGTTGGACGATGTTAGTAGGAGATGCCAAGAACCAGAAGGTGCTCTCAACCGAGTTTTCGGCGAAAAGAGTAGCGACACCTCGACGAGTGACCAATGCGCCTTTGGTTCAGACCAATCATTTCCTCTCTCCTCACATGCACTACGATGCCTATAAGCCAAAATATAATAACCTATTGGAAACGAAGGCCCGTAAGCAGTCGGTCGAGGAAGCGATAGCAGCCGCTTTTACCCAAATCGATCTCACTTTCGCAATCAACCAAATGGCGAGTCACAAGGATCTTTATGAAGGGATTCGCAGCTTTGGAAAGACTCCCGTGAAGCCCTATGGTGTGATGACGACAATTGCAATCCCTTCTAAAAATCAATTCTGGGTGACTCTGGGAGAACGTACTCCCGCATCCCATAGCACCTATATCGGGTTTGAAATCGATCTCGAAAATTTGACGGCGAAACCCCTCACTCAAAAAAGGGTGGGCCTCTACCGAGAGACCTTAAACTGGGAACGCAGCCTTTCGACCTACATCTCAGCCAGAGAATCCTACAATGCCGGAAGCTCTGCTAAATCGGTGGAACTCTTGCAGCAGGCGATTAGCGAAGCCCAGGTCGATGCCGCAAAGTTTAAAACTCTTCCATACCTGAGCTACCATTTTATGAAGGCAAGGGTGCTAGAAGATTCTGGTGAAGTAAAAAAAGCATTAGAGGAATGGAATTACCTCGCCTCTGCTGAAATTCGGAAACAGATGTTTAACTATCAGCAAGCTTTGGTGCTGCTTTATCAGGTGAGGACTGCTACCAATTTAGGGGTGAGTCTCGCTGATGGCGGCCAAAAGCTGGAAGAGGCGAGAAATATTTTAACCGAGCTGCAAAAGAAGGAGCCCCATCCCGATCTCGACAAGAAGTTGGAGATGGTCGAGAAGCTGCAGAAAGGGACTCCGGTTACGAAAGGCTTCTCGCTCGACTTTGTGGCAATTGAGTAACTGATTAAGGACGCCTGTCCAGAGCGGCTACGAGATTTTCATATAGGGCATCATGGATGCGGACAAAGGTACGCACAATTTAATTTCTCCCTTACATTCCTTGCTTAATAATATTCAGCTTGGTGTTATCGAGCGTGGTCCAGTCGCTTTCCAGGATTCCGCCGGTATCGCCGGAGTTGGGGTTTAAGCACCAGAAGGTGAAGCTGACATTATTTTGTTTCATATAGGCCATCAGCTTCTCCAACCATTGGCGATCCGATGTGGTCTGCAGTTTAGTTCCAAATTCTCCTACGAGCACAGGCGCGATATTATTCTTCACCAGATAGCCCCAGAATTTATCCCAAATGCTGGGCAGGTTGTTGGGATAACTGGGATCGGAGAACCAGCTTTGTCCACTGACCGTTGAAGGATAGTCGTGTGTAGAATAGACCACCTTATTTTTCACACTCAAACGGACCGGATATTTTTGAGCCTCAGAGAGGTTCCCTCCCCACCAATACCATCCAGCCGAGGTGGCTTGTACACCTTCGACGATAATGAGCAGGTTGGGGTTCGCTTTATGGATCTCATTACCGACGATTTCTGAGGCTAAGCGCCAGTCGGTGCCGCGATTCCCACCACCCCAAGTCGCACTGTTATGGGGTTCGTTGTGAAGGTCGAATCCAATCACCGTTTTGTTGTTTTTATAGCGAGTGGCGAGGGCGACCCAATCGGTAATCCATTTGGCTTCGGAAACGACCGAGTCGTACCAGAGCTCACTTTGAGAGGAGATGTTAGTACGATGGCGATCGAGGATCACTTTCATTCCCAACGCACCGGCATAGGCGATGATTTTATCCAATACTTGGAGTGAATTGAGTCCCACGAGGTCGGTGTTGACGCTGTAGTTGATACTGCTTGGAACGGCACCGGGGACTAAGATTGCATTGCTGAAAGGGATGCGCAAAAGATTAAAGCCCTGGTTCTTGATGATCGTTAAGTAGGTTTGGTAGTTGCGCGCCCAGAGTCCATGGACCACTTTGGTTTCAGTTTCAAATCCAAACCAGTTGATCCCTTTGAAGCGGACCTCTTTCATTGTGCTGTCCACAATTTTCGATCCATAAGTGGAGTAATAGCCCGCATTTGGGTTGGTCGGAATTTCAGGTTCCGGCTCAGGCTCGGGTTGAGGTGTGGGGGAGGGCGCAGGAGCTGGTGCAGGCGCGGGTGATGGAGCAGGACTTGGTGCAGGTGCGGGAGCGGGCGCAGGTGTTGGTGTGGGGGATGGCACTGCCGATCCATTCAAGGTGATGTTGCTCATCTCAGCCGATCCATCATTAGTGAGAAATCCGAATTCAACCCATTGGCTGAGGTCTTTGTTATAGTCCATGTTGGTGATGGAGTAGTGATTGCCAGAGCGCGATTGGTTTCCATTCCAGATCTGGGTGATGGTGGCCGACATATCAAATTCCAGTCGCCACGAATCGGTTTTTGCAGCCCCCGGCTGTTGGCCAATCACGCAACGGAATTGCGATCCCCCGGGCCAACTGTTGATTTTCTGACAGAGGCTCGATTCGGCTATGGAATCAACTGATAAAATAGTAAGAATTGAAAGAACCCAAAAAAAATGTAAAGCGATGTTCATGGGTTCAGGCTACGGAACAATTATTGTTAAAATATGGAGGAATTAGTTAGAAAACTCGTCAATAGTTCTGTAGTTCCCGAGCAGGTAGGTTTCTGAGCGAATCCATTCTCTTATTTGCTTTTCTTTTACAAAACGCTTTCCTCTTCTCAGGAAGGATTTTAATTCTTGAGGAATAAATAATAATTGGAGAATTTTCGGGAAAAGAAGGTGGCTAAGGATTGAGAATGAACTGAGTTTTTGTAAGGTAACTCCTTCACTTTCAATGGTTTTCACTTTTCCTTTGATCTGAAGGATCGATTTTTTTTCTGGGAGCTGTAGCGTCTCGGTTCTGTTATCAAATGCGATCGTTACATTAAAAGGAGTTGTTTTAGCCTCTATTTGATAGAAGCCCTGTGCGAAGGAACTTGTAGGCGCCTTCAAAATACAGTTGGCTCTTTTTCCTAAGTTTCTGAGATGAGCCGCAACATCAGGTTCAGTACTGGTGGCCGTTTGGAATCGGGCTTCTCGGCAGAGATCCTTTTCCAGTTGAGGCGGGATTGAAAGTTGTTGGCAGAGTGGGAGATACAGATCGAGTCGGTCGAGTAAAAGAAGATTTCTTAAAACAAACCAGCTTTTTTCAATCGTATCTACCGACCATTCGAGATCGAAGAGGTCATAGCCTGAATCGGTTTTGACCGCATTGATATAAACGGCATCCACCGCTTTCCCATCCAGATTGGAAGGGTTAGTTTCCCATTTCACAAAGGACCATACCAGAAAGTCTAACAGCTCTGTTTCGAACTGTTTCTTGTTGCCGAAGTGGAGGTGCTGGGCCCACCTTCTTTTTAAGGGCTGGCCTGTGGCAATTGGATCATTCAGAAATCCATTCCATTGAACCCCATCCGATTGGGTCTCCTTCAGCCCTGCCGTGGACAATTTGCTAGCGTGGATTTGATTTTGCGGAGAAAGGGTGAAAATAGTTTCCGTGGGGATCCGCCGATCGAGGGAGTAATGCCATCCCACCTGCTGCTGATTCAATTCTCTTTCGAGTAAGGAGTTTCGGATGGGGGAATGGGTAGTATCGGTCGCTATGCACAGAAAAGAGTTTGCAAATTCTTCTAAGAGGCCTGCCGAGGAGAGGCTTGCCATCGCCAAGGAATCGGGAAAAAGTTTTTTCTGGGAGCCAATGTAGTGTTGAAAGTTTTCGGTGGTCGCCAAATCGGCGCTGAGGGTTGGGTTCGCAGTCATCAGTTGAGAAGAGATGACGGTCCGGGGGATTTTATAATCGGGGAAGGGATAGTGTTTGTCGATTTGAGAAAAGCCAACCTCATTGAGGAGTGTCTGCAATTCCTTTTGAGAAAAGGTACGGGGAGTTTGAGTGAGGGGATAGTTGCAGATGCCATCAAACAATTTGGCAGTGTGATCTTCGGCCGAGCCATTCCAGTATTTGAGTCCCAGACGATTTTCAATGGCGAGGAGTAATACGCCCCCAGGTCTCAGCTGTTCTTTGGCAATTCTGAGCAGGGTATGGAACGGGCTTTTTCCAGGATCAGGGGTAATGTAAAGTTCCGAATATTCGAGCACCCCAATCAGGCAAACCACATCAAATCTCTTTTCGAAGCGGGCCGATTGAATATTGCTTACCTGGCCGGTCCAGTTGGTGAGTCCCCGAAGCCGGGCCTGGAGGGCCTGAAACCGGGTGTCGGTGCCTTCTACTAGAGTTAAAGATTGGGACTTTTCGGCTAAAAAGCGGGATACCGCTCCCATTCCGGCCCCGAGTTCTAAGACATCCAACCCTTTAAAGTTGAGGTGCCGAACCAAGTTAGCCCGTTCGGGGCAGAGGTGATAGCGAATTGGCCATTCGTGGTGGAGATGACGGGCAATAGGGAGAGATGAATCTAACCGGTTTGTCCCCTCCAGGATCCTTAAGATCCGGCGCTCAATGCTATGCCCATCTGAGTATTGAATTGCCATAACGTAATTTTAAGCCCTTACGATGCGATCCCTCGCATTCGCTCGGGATACGCCGCTGTCGGGAATAAATCAAGGAAAGCCCCGGTGGGGCTACATTCAAAACTTCCCGACAACAGCTACTTTATTCGTGCAGATTCCCGATTCAGGATATAGCATGCAAAATCCAGAATGCCCAGAATGCATAAGGTTAACGGTATGAAAGTATTGGTCACCGGAATTGCCGGTTTCATTGGAAATGAGGTCGCCCTCAGGCTTTTGAGTCGAGGGGACACGGTCATTGGGGTGGACAATCTGAATCCCTACTATGATCCCCAATTGAAACGGGACCGGATGAATCGCCTGAAGGGGGATGTTGCCTTTTACGAAAAAAATATTGCCGATAAAGAGGCGATGCTGGCCATTTTTAAAGAGCATCGGCCCGATCGGGTGGTGCATTTAGCGGCGCAAGCAGGGGTCCGTTATTCATTGACCCATCCCGATGTGTATGTGGAGTCGAATCTGGTTGGGCATCTGAATCTCTTAGAGGCCTGCCGGAACTTTCCGGTCGAGCACATGGTCTATGCCTCCTCGAGTTCGGTCTATGGTGGGAATGGAAAGCTTCCTTTTTCGGTCCACGATAACGTTGATCATCCGCTTTCACTCTATGCTGCAACCAAAAAAGCCGATGAGTTGATGAGCCATTGCTATAGTTCCCTCTATCAAATCCCTACCACCGGGCTTCGATTTTTTACCGTTTATGGCCCGTGGGGGCGTCCCGACATGGCCCTTTTCACCTTTACCGAGAAGATATTGGCCGGTGAACCGATCGAGGTTTTTAATTATGGAAACCACCGCCGGGATTTCACCTATATCGATGATATCGTGGAAGGAGTGCTCCGGGTTTTAGATAAAGCTCCCTCCTCTCAATCAAACTGGGATCGAATAGAGGCCGACCCGGGAAGCAGTTTTGCCCCTTATCGGATTTATAATATTGGAAATTCAAGCCCGGTCGTTTTAGGGGAATTTATTGATGCTTTGGAGAAAGCTTTGGGGAAGAAGGCAGAGCGACGGCTGATGCCTATGGCTGCAGGAGATGTGGCTGAGACCTTTGCCGATATTGCGGATCTGGAACGGGATTTTGGGTATCGACCCAAGACGACGGTGGTGGAGGGAATTCAGAAGTTTGTGGATTGGTACCTGACTTGGAAGAAGGTTGCCTAGTGGGAGGCGGTTCGTTAAACCTATAGGCCATATTATGGAAAAAGAAACGAGGATCATTGGAGTTATCGGGCTTGGTTATGTGGGGCTTCCCGTTGCGACCGAGTTTGCAAAGCGGTTTCGGACGATCGGTTTTGATGTTAATGAACGTCGGATTGACCAACTCCAAAAAGGGATTGATAAAAATGGGGAGATCTTGGAACAGGATCTCAAACATCCCCAACTTCATTTAACGACCTCCTTAGAGGAGCTTCGAAAAGCCAATTTTTTTATTGTCGCAGTTCCCACCCCCATTGATGAAGCGAAACAACCCGATCTCAGCCCTTTAAAAGGGGCTTCCGAAATTGTAGGGAAGGCACTAAAAGCCGGGGATATTGTGGTTTATGAATCGACCGTATATCCCGGGGTTACGGAAGATTATTGCCTGCCTATTCTAGAAACGGTTTCGGGGTTAAAAGGGGGTGCCGATTTTAAGATTGGATACAGTCCCGAGCGGATCAATCCGGGGGATGGAAGTCACACCTTTGCCTTGATTAAGAAGGTGGTCTCCGGACAAGATGAAGCGACTCTGGGAGAGGTCGCAAGGGTTTACGGAACTGTGGTAACGGCCGGGGTGTTCCGGGCGGCTACCATTAAAGTTGCCGAAGCGGCGAAGGTGATAGAGAACACCCAGCGGGATTTGAATATCGCGCTGATGAATGAGCTCGCCATTATTTTTGATAAGATGGAGATCGACACTCAAGCGGTGTTAGAGGCGGCGGGCACAAAATGGAATTTCTTGCCTTTCAAACCGGGTCTTGTGGGTGGCCATTGTATCGGTGTGGATCCCTATTATCTCACCCATCAAGCCGAAAAATTTCAATACCATCCCCAGGTGATCTTGGCGGGGCGCCGGATCAATGATGGCATGGGAACTTTTATCGCGCAAAAAACGGTGAAGGAGCTCTTGCGAGCCGGTCACGGGATTGTGCAAAGTCGGGTGACGGTGCTGGGGCTTTCTTTTAAAGAAAATTGCAAAGACATTCGTAACACGCGGGTCATCGATATTATTCAGGAGCTTCGCGATTATGGGGTTGAGGTGCAGGTTTACGATCCTTTTGCCTCGGCTGAAGAGGCCCACCATGAGTATGGGGTTCATTTACTTCCGTGGGAAGAGTTAGCGCCTGCCCATGCGGTGGTATGTGCGGTAGCTCATGAACCTTTTCTGGCTTTCGGAGCGACAGAACTCAAGAAATTGATGCAGGAAAATCCGGTGCTGATCGACGTCAAGGGGATCTACCCTGCAGAAAAATTAAGGGCTGAAGGAATTCGGGTTTGGAGATTGTAGATCCAAAACAGGGGCCAGTTAAGGTCGTCCGTATTATCGCTCGACTCAATATCGGAGGGCCTGCTCTTCACTGCCTCCTCCTTTCCAAGGAGCTGCAACAATATGGATTTGACTCCACGTTGGTCGTGGGACAACCGGAAGGAAATGAAGCCGACTTTGAAAAGGCTTTTGGAAGTGTTCGGGGTTCTCACATTATTCACCTTTCCACCCTGAAACGATCCATCGGAGCCCTCTCCGAATTAAAAACCCTTTTTGTGTTATGGCGGCTTTTGCGACGGATCAAACCTCAGATTGTCCATACCCACACCGCAAAAGCGGGGTTGCTAGGAAGAGTCGCTGCGATCTTGGCGGGAGTTCCT
The DNA here is from genome assembly GCA_964604555.1 of uncultured Pseudobdellovibrionaceae bacterium. Taxonomy (GTDB): domain Bacteria; phylum Bdellovibrionota; class FAC87; order UBA2466; family UBA2466; genus CAZRZK01. Next base: position 80,928 of record CAZRZK010000003.1, read on the forward strand.
ATTGTCGTTCACACCTTCCATGGCCATGTTTTGAGAGGCTATTTTTCAAAAGCTCTTTCGAAGATTGTTACTTGGATTGAACGGGGATTGGCTTTAAAGACCACAGCCCTGGTGACCCTTTCTCCTAAATTGCGGGATGAGCTCTGTAACCAATTTGGAGTGGGTAAAAAAGAACAATATCAAATTATTCCGTTAGGACGGGATCTCGATCGGTTTTTGAATAATGAGGGCCTCCGGCAAAAAGGGCGACAGATTCTAGGTCTCCAAAATGAATTTGTGATGGGCATCGTCGGAAGACTGGTTCCGATTAAAAACCATCTTTTGCTGTTGGAAGCGGTTAGCCGACTCTCTTTTCCCTTTAAACTCTTGATTGTGGGGGATGGAGAGTTGATGGAAACGCTTTCCCAGAAAGTGAAAGAATTGAAACTGGAATCGAAAGTAAATTTCCTGGGTTGGCGAACCGATTTGGAATTGCTCTATTCCACTTTGGATCTCTTTGTCCTCACCTCTTTAAATGAAGGGACCCCACTTTCGATTATTGAGGCCTTTGCTTCCGGCTGTCCGGTGGTTTCGACAGAAGTCGGGGGAGTGGCCGACCTCTTTCATTCAAGGCAGCGAAGTGCAGACGGCACGTTATTGTGTGAAGAGGGAATTCTGGTTCCTTCCGAAAACAGGAATGCCCTTGTCAATGCACTGACTGAAATGGGGCACAATATTGGCTTCCGGGAAAGTTGTGGACAAGCGGCGCGCAAGGCAGCTCTGAATTATACTGAAACCTCCCTTGCAAAGAACATGGCAACTTTCTATCAAGGATTATTAGGTGCAGAGGCCCGCGGATGAGTTTCGATACCCTTTCTTTTTTCCTGATCTTCTTCCTTCTGAGCTTCGTGATGACAATGTTGGTCCGTGCGGTAGCTCATAAAACGGGGTTTGTTTCGAAGCCGAAGCCAGGGCGGTGGTCGGAGAGAGAAGTTGCTTTAGGTGGGGGGCTTGCCATTCATTTTTGTGTGGGATTAGCCATCCTTTGGTTAGATGGCCAGCTCCTTTGGGGAATTCTGCCGGCCTTCTTGGCCCTTTGGTGTATGGGAATTGTCGACGATCTCATGGGCATCGGCCCTCTTCCTAAATTGATCGTCCAGACCACCGCTGCCGCTTATGTGGTTTCTAAAGGGTACCTCTTTCCACTGGATTGGAAGTTAGTCTCGATTGTTTTAAGCGTTCTTTGGATCATCACCCTGTCAAATGCCGTCAATTTGATCGATAACATGGATGGCTTTGCGGCAGGTGTCACCTTGATCTCTTTTATGGTGATGGCTTTTTTATTTCGTGAACAAACCCACCTCATCCATTTTAAGTTGTGTCTAGCCATCTCGGGAGTTTTATTCGGGTTCCTTATTCACAATTTTAATCCGGCTAAAATATTCATGGGAGATGCCGGCAGCCTTCCATTGGGTTTTTTACTGGCTGTCATGACGACCCAAGTCCGGCATCAAAGTCCCGATCTCTCGAATAGTTTTTCGATCCTGTCAGCACTCCTTCTCGTTTGCACCGCCCTCTTTGATATGTTTCTCGTGATGGTCGCCCGTCGAAATGCGAAACGTCCTTTGATGCTGGGAGGAAGGGATCACAGCTCCCACCGTCTGGTCCGCATGGGTTTCTCTGAGCGCAAAGCGGTGTTGGTGCTCTATTTGATTCAAGTCATCTGTTCGGTTGCAGCCTACCAAATCGTCCGGAGTCCCGCTGGGTTAGCGTTTGCCATTTGGGGACTCCTTTTTGTCAGCCTCACTTTTTGGGCCGCCTTTTTATTGGATGTTGAAGTCTATCCGATGGAACCCCAGAATCGGGATCCCCATGAACTGCCCAATGCTTTGAAATATATTGTGGAGGTGGGGATGGATGTCTGCATGGTCGCGGTGGTCTGGCTGTTCGCTCATATGCTTCGTTTCGAAGGAAGTAGTCTGGTCAGTTATAAGATCTTAACGGTCGTGCCCGCGCTGCCTTACATCATCATTTTAAAGATTAGCGTTTACGCCTATTTTCGGCTCTATCGAGGGATCTGGAAGGGGTTAGAATTGGTCGATATTTATCGGATGTTTAAGGCTTCTCTGGTTTCCACGGTGCTTTTTATCGCTTTTTCTGCGTTCTTCACCCGGCTTCAGGATATTTCACGGGTCGTCTTGGTTTTAGATTGCTTGCTCACCTTTATTGCTTTGTTAGGCACTCGTTCGGCCTGGAGTGGTTTCCGCCATTGGGTCGACAGTACTACTTAGCCTTCGGAGGCGTCTTCGGATCCAGGGGCGGGGGAGTGTTCGTATTTTCCTTCGAATTTCCCATATCGATTTCAATGTGGGTGTTTTCGGTAGGCTGTTCCAATAATTTCCGGACCTGCAATCGACGGGATTGAGTGACTCCTTCATCCTTCTCGCGCCACTCTCCAGAAACAATCCCATCCAGTTTGAGTTGGAAGTCTCTCAAGTTAGTGCAATGGTTCATCGCCTCTTCTTTGGTAATGATTCCTTTTTGGCACAGCTCCATCAAGCTTTGATCGAAACTACACATTCCATAGGCGGTGCTCTCTTCGATGACCTTATGGAGATCTGAGGTTCGGCTGGGATCGAGGATCATTTCCTTCACGCGTTCGTTATTGAGAAGGATTTCGATCGCGGCGACTCGACCCGATCCATCGGCTCGGGGAATCAGGCGTTGGGAGACGACAGCAACGAGCACCGCCGCCAATTGAAGGCGAGCTTGGTTTTGCATGCCCGGACTTACGACTCCTAAAATACGGTTCACCGTTTCACTTGCATCGACGGTGTGGAGCGTGCTTAAAACCAAATGGCCGGTTTCGGCAGCCGCCATTGCCATCAAGATCGTCTCTTCGTCTCGCATCTCTCCCACTAAAATTACGTCGGGATCCTGACGCATGGCATATTTCAATGCCTTGGGGAAATTGAGCGTGTCGAGTCCGATTTCCCGTTGAGTGATGATGCTCTTGCGGTCTTTAAAAACAAATTCGATCGGATCTTCGAGTGTGACGATATGACAGGACTGCTGAGTTGAAATTTCCTGAATCATGCCTGCCAATGTCGTCGATTTCCCGCTGCCGGTCGAGCCCGTGACCAGGATCATGCCCCGTTGATGGCTGGTGAGCTCCTTAATAAAAGGAGGAAGGCCCAGCTCTTCCAGTGTTTGAATCTGATCGGGAATCATCCGGCACACAAGACGCGGGTTTCCTCGTTGTAGGCAAAGATTAATCCTGAAGCGGGAAACGCCCGGGAGTTCATAACCGAGATCCACCTCTTCTCCATTTTGGTAGCGTTGGAGTTGAGTGGCAGTCAAAAGCTGTTGGATGAGGTGGTCCAGCTCTTCCCGGCTCCATTTATTGGCTTGCTTGCCGGCCCCTTCGCTTAAAATAAAAAGATCGCCGTTCACTCGGATTACGGGCGGAACTTCGCTTTTTAAATGAATATCGGAGGCATGCTTGTCGATTGCACGTCGAAGTACGGTTTCAAAGGAAAGAATAATGGGATCCTTGGGGCGAGTATTTTTGATCGCGGTGATCATTGACTCGCTCGAGTCCCCAATGCACCGTCGGAGTATGGGGTTGTTGCTGTCCCATTTTTCCCCAGTACTAAGTACCAATAAGTAAAATTTAGTGTGCTGTTACCCCCTGGCGAGATATCGGTGAAGGTGAGGGTGCTACTCGAAACTTCTCCCAATTTTGTATAGGGCCTTAGTGGAGGGTTTGTCTGAACTCTATAGATTTCGTAACTGGTGGTGTTAGTGCTTCCTGCGCTCCACCCTATAGTGATTGAACTCGTAGTGGTGCTAGTTATCTGCAAATGGTGTGGTGCACCCGCGGGAACAGGGGGAGTGGTGTAAGCGAAAGGAGCAGAGGTGGCTGAACCTCCGTTATTGATGGCTACAATCCTATATTGATATGAAGTTGTGGGGTCGATATCAATGTCGACGAAAGCAAGGGTCGTGACCTCGGCGATGGATGTAAAGCTTCCTGAAGCGACGGCTCTTTCGATACGGTATTTTTCCACATTGGTGGCGCTCACCTGATTCCAAGCAAGATGGGTCCTTTGATAATCTACAGCACCTGTCCTTCTCACATTAGTTGGAGCATTGGGAACAGCCTTTAATGTCCTTATCGTCACAACGTTACTGAAAGCAGAAGTTCCAGCAGCATTTTTGGCGCGCACTCGATAAGAATAAGAAGTGTTGGGAGTGAGTCCATTGACGGTGTAGGTTGTCACATTCGAATTGGTTGTAGCGGGTGTATTATTTCCTACGCGGAAAATTTCGTAACTCGCCTCATTCTCTGCATCAGTCCATGTTAGGGTTGTCGAAGTCGATGTGATTTGAGATGCGACTAAATTGCCAGGAGCCCCAGGAAGAGGTGGCCAACTCCTCACTGTAATTTCCGGCGTGTAAGCAGAAGCACCTGAATTGTTATAGGCCTGGAGTCGGTATTTATATTCGGTATCAGCCGTTAAACCCGCATTTCGATAGGCCCGTGCGCCGGGAGCAAGGGTGATGGGTAAACGGGCAAAAGCCGCTCCACCGGTGGAACGTTCCAGATAAAACCCGAGTGGGTTATTACTTGCATTGCTCGAATGTTGCCAACTCAGATCGATGATAGATTGAGAAATGGCATTTCCAGCAAAATTGGTGGGCACGTTGGGAATCTGTTTAGGAGTCACGACCTCGTATACGGTGGAATTACTGCTTTCTAAAGATCCGCTAATCGCCCTTGCACGGTAAAAGTAGGTCTGATTGTGAAGTGCCGTCGTATCATTATAAATGGTGTAAGGAGTTGAAAGCGGAATCGAGGCTTGAATCACCCCCCAACTTCCATTCGCAACCCTCCGTTCGAGTTTAAATCCGGAAATGGCGCTCGTTAACGTATTGCTTAAGATGATCTTCACAAAAAGAGCGGCCGGTGGGGTGTAGTTCACTTGAGCCACTACAATGGGAGCTCCGGGAGGGGAATCGAGCGCAGTCCTTGCTGTGATGATATTACTGGGAGTGGAGATTCCAGATGAGTTGGAGGCGCGAACACGAAAGGTATATTGAGTATTCGAAGCCAGGTTTCCCACGATTTTAATGGGCGTGTTTTCAAGCGTACTAGCCACTTCGGTGTAGGCATCATTGGCCCCTTTCTGTTCAATAATGAAGTTGGCCTCGCTACTGCTGTTATCGGTCCAGGTTAATTCAAGTTCAGAATTGGAAACGACCGAAGCGGCGAGCCCTGAGGGAGCGGACGGTGTCGTCGCGGCCCTGATGACATCGGAACTTAATGAGTCCCCTAAACTATAGACCGCAAATATTCGGAAGTGAAAAACTTTATCGAGGGACTGATCGGAAAGGAGCACCTGATTGGTGCCCGCGGTTGGTTCTTGTAGAGTGGTATAGGTGACCCCATCATTGGAGGATTCAAGACGATATTTCGTTAATTCTTGAAAAGGACCTATCTGCCAATTCAATCGAATTTGGTTTCCATTCAATGTTTGCGCAGTGAAATTATGGGGAGCGGGTGGAGCTGTTGGATGCGTCCTCGCAGTGACACTCGAATAATCAGAGCTTCCAAAGGAATTATAGGCCTGGATGCGATAATAATAGGTGGTATAGCTGTCGAGTAGGATGCTCGAAAAGAGCCCTAAACTTCCGGAAAGATTCTCCACTAAATTGGAATAATTGGTGCCGTCGTTGGAAATTTGGATCCGATAACCGGAAGCATTACTCACCACACTCCAACTGAGGTCGATCCGATTGGTCCCCATCACTAGGGCAGTGAAATTAGCCGGGACATCGGGAGCGCTCCCTGAGGGTGAATTAGGTCCAGGGCTCGGTGCTGGGCTTGGACCGGGAGAAGGGGACGGAGACGGCGATTGAGGTTCAACCGGATTTTTCTGATTGCCATCGTTTGACCCGGAGCAAGAGACAAAAAACAAACAAATTCCAAGCGATAAAAGTAGAGGTTTCATACCCCTCCTTATCGGCATTAAAGGAGTCGTTCTTTATTAAAAGGGGTCAATCGACTTTTGGTACCAAAAGGGGCCATAGCTAGGAGATTAAATTGACTATGGTCCCTTTTGGTACCAAAAGTCGATTGACCCCTTTTTAGAAGGATTCGATGAAGCGCCAAGTCGATTCGGTGTTTTCCTCGATCATGCGCGGGATGAGGGAGGCGGAGCCGTCCTGGCTGATTTCGATGCCGAGCGATTGGGCTTTGAATTTCCAGTAATAATAATCGGCACTCGATCCCTTGGCGACGTAGATCACCTTCGAGATCTGTCCGTATCGGTATCCATTTTCTTCCGCCATCTTTGAGGTGAGATCATCAAATTGATTAGCATCACTCGATGAAACTGAATTATAGGTATAGGCCCAGGGGTACATGATCATGCCTCCGCTTGAATGAAAATCGATGGATCCCTTTACTTGATGTGCCGCAAAGAAATCGATCGCTGCTTGAATGGCAGGATTCGATTTTTTGTTGGGAGATTCGGGGTAAGGATAATCGCGGTTTGGATCAATTCCATTACAATACCGTTCATGGCGGATATACCCGTCGGGATTGACGACCGGAATGAAATAGAGTTCATGGGTATCGATCATTCGCGTAATGCGGGTGTCTTTTCCATAGCCTTGCACCAATTTTTCGATGAGTCCAAACAAAACCTCGACGGTAATCAGCTCATCTCCATGGGTAGCGGCGGTCAAAACAAGTTGAGGGCGATCGCGATGAGTTCTCATGTCGGAGGAGAGCTTCATCACTCGGAGCGGACGTTTTTCCATCGATTCACCATACTTTTCGATGGTCACAATACCGGGATAGGCCATCGCCAATCGATCGAGATGGCTTTGCACCGAATCAAAGGTGTGGAAGGAGGCCCATTCGCTGGACATCCTTTTTTCAAGTTCCTTCTTAATGTCTTTTTCGATCAGTCGGCGTTCAGTGGTGAGGAGAGAAAGTTGTTTCGATTCCTTTTGGGGAAGGAGGATCACGAATCCATCATTGATTCGCTGGATCACTTCCCAACGATCTGCGATTTGATCCATCATCTTTTGGTTTTTGGGAACAACAAAATACTTCGATAAGATCGGGTTTTTAGGAGTTGCGAAAGTAATTGAACAAAATAGAAAAGCGAGGACGAGTTTTTTCATACCTCCCAGGTTATCGTTACTTTACCAATAGGTGGTGGTCACCGTGCAATCGCCGTTAACAGTCGTTACGCAACTGATGCGGTGATTTAAGGGCTTTTTTTCTCGAGCTAAAAGGTCCCTTTCTTCTGGGGTTTGAGGAGAAGTATTCTCTCCACCCGCCAAAACCTGCATGTTGCACTTGCCACAGGTGAATTGTCCGTTGCAAGAGGAGGCGACCGGCAGCTTTGATTGAATCGCTGCGTCATACAAAGAGGTGCCGGTCGGGACTTCAATCTTTTTTTGGGAGGGATGGAAGGTTATTTTGTGCATTGAGTCGTGATATTCAAGGTATAATATAGATTGACCCTTTCTTCAGGAGTTTTCAACACCATGAGTAGCCCTCTTACTGCCAATGATAAAGACCTCATTCAAAAAGAGACCGCCGGACTTCAAAATCTGACTCAACAGATGGGTCAGATCATTGTCGGCCAACGCGGTATGGTCCGAGCCCTCTTGATGGGACTTCTTTCACGGGGCCACATCTTGTTGGAAGGGTTGCCCGGTTTGGCTAAGACTTTAGCCGTGAAAACCTTTTCGCAATTGATAGAAGCCCAATACCAACGGATCCAATTTACTCCCGACCTGTTGCCCAGCGATCTTTTGGGGACGATGATCTACCGGGAAAAGACCGGGGAGTTTTCGCTTAAAAAAGGGCCGATTTTTACGCAGCTCTTGCTGGCCGACGAGATCAACCGCGCTCCAGCGAAGGTGCAGAGCGCTTTGCTCGAAGCAATGGCCGAACGGCAGGTGACGATTGGGGAGACCACTCATCCACTGCAAGAACCGTTTTTAGTTTTAGCGACGCAAAATCCATTAGAGTTGGAAGGGACCTATCCACTCTCAGAAGCTCAATTGGATCGTTTTCTCTTTAAAGTAAAAATCGATTACCCTTCGCGTGAAGAGGAACGGCAGATGTTGGATCGAGTCGGGTTTGAAACGGCTCCTAAGATTAAATCGGTGCTAAGTTGCGAAGCGGTTCTCAAGTTGCGTGGATTAGTCGAGCGGGTCTATGTCGACGATCGGATTCGTGAATATATTCTCAGGATCGTTTTTGCCACTCGGCCGGCCTTTGAAAATGCCGAGGCCAATGAAAAGATGAAGCAAATTCGGGATTGCATTGAAGTGGGTGGGTCACCCCGTGCCACCCTTGCTATTTCAAGAGCAGCCCAGGCCTTGGCGCTCATTGAGGGCCGGCATTATGTCATTCCAGAAGATATTAAAGAGGTGACGGTGCCGATCTTAAGGCATCGGTTGATCTTGACCTACGAAGCCCAAAGCTCCCATCAATCGACCGATGATGTGATCGGAGCACTATTGCAAAATATCGCAGTGCCCTAGGGAGTGTCCTAATGTTTTCACCTTCAGTGTTAAGAGCTGCTTCTGAGATTACGACTTTGTGCCGAAGGCGGACCCTTGCGAATCAAGCCGGTGAGAGGATCTCCCATCGCCGGGGGCACGGCATGCAGTTCCGGGAGTTTCGCGCCTATGAACCCGGGGATGAGATCCGTCACATCAGCTGGGCAGTCACCGCGAGGACCGGTAAAACCACCGTAAAGGTTTACGATGAAGAGCACGAAGCCAATGTGATTGTTTTCGTCGACAAAAGCCTTTCCAGCTGGGATGGAAGGGGACGGAGAAAGTATCGGGTCTATCAAGATATCTTGAGTACCCTGGGCCTTGCCGCCGAGCATTTGGGAAATCCCTTTGGAGTGGCAGTCTATGATGAAAAATTAAAATCCTATTATCCGCCTCAAAAGAAACGGTTTCATTGGCGGCAGGCACTGAATGAAGTGGCAGAGCAGGGAAAAGGGACATCCCTTTTAAAGGCCCTGCATGAAGTAATGCGGAGATTAGGGCAACGGAGCCAACTTTATATTTTATCCGATTTTATTGATCCCAAACTTTCGGAGGCTTTGGCCTTTGCTTCCCTTCGCCATGCAGTGACCCTCATTTCTTGCACCAACACGATGGAACAGGGGGAGCTGCAAGGGATCGAAACGGTTTTTGATCCAGAAATCGGAAGGCCCTTGCTTTTAGATGGAGGATCAAGATTTTTTATTAATGGACTTAAAAAGGTCACGCACCAACATAAACAATGGATCAAAAGGTTGGCACGACAACACCATTGCGACAGTTTGGAATTAAACACCGATGAAGACTATCTTCACACTTTGGTTCGGTATTTTGGCGCTCCCAATTATAGGAGTAGGTAATCCCCTCATAACCAAGATCTCGCCCACCGAGATCCAACCTGGTGAACGGGTTCGGTTGGAGATTATCTTAGAGGCCAAAAACTCCGGGGAATTAGAGCCTGAGATCCGCGATGATCTTTTGCTGAAGGACGGCCAGATTCAATTGTTGGATCAGTTTTTTGAGCGGGATGAGGACAGTCTGCGTTGGGTTTATGATTTCACCGCTTATGATGAAGGGGAATTTCGGATTCCGCCCTTAGAAATCAGGTTAGGGGCCGACACCTACTCTACCGAAAGCACCGTTTTTCAGGCTGTCACCCAGCGGAGTCACGAGGATGAAACCTTGAGGGGAGATCAAGGGTTGGTTTCTAAACCGATTCCATGGCTGACTTTGTTGTTGGTTTTCATAGTGGGTGGGGTGCTCTGGTATTTTCGAAATTCGATCCGCTTGCCGAAGTGGCGTTGGGCTCTCAAGAAAAGAAAATCACACGTTCCAGTATTTACGGAGGACGAACTGAAGTGGTTGCGTCGAGAGTTGGATCGGATCCGAAATGAACTGAAAAACCACCCCGATCGATCGGACAAGCTGGTGGATCAAACCACTTTGGCTTTGAGAGAGTTTTGCAAGCGGCGTTTTTCGCCGACTGCCCGCAGCTGGACCTCGACGGAGATCTTGTGGCATCTTTCCCAGTTAGTGGAGCAGGCTCCCTTAGCAGAGATTTGTCAGGAGTGTGACCGGTATCAGTTTGGGCCAGAAAAGACCAGAGCGCCCCAAGTGGTGGAGAAAAGCACTCACAATATTGAAAAATTATTTTTATGTTCCAAATCCTGAACCCTAAAATCATCGCCCTTTTTGCCCTTCCCATTTTAGGGGCGATCTATTTTTGGTTCAGACCGTTGCGTTGGAAGGGCTCGAAGCTTTCCGGCTTTTCCCTTTGGGATGACTTTATCCAAAAATCACAAATCCGGATTCGCTGGTATTTTAGGATACTTTTTTTGGCTTGGATTTTGGTTCTGTTAGGGCTCATCGCTGCCCTTTGCCGCCCGGTCTGGAATGAACAGAAGAAGAAAATAACTTCCAATGGGATCGATCTGCTGTTGGTGATGGATGTCTCCGAAAGTATGGAGGCCGATGATCTGAAACCGAATCGTTTTACGGCCCTCAAAAAAGTGGTACAGGAGTTTGTGAAATCCCGACCCTATGATCGGATTGGTCTAGTGCTTTTTGGGGGGGAGGCGATCACGAAAGCTCCGCTCACGATGGATCATCCTTTTCTTTTGGAGCAGGTGCAGGATGCCCGAATGAGGGAATTAAAGCAGGGCACAGCGATTGGACAAGGATTGGCCAATGGCGTTTCCCGTTTCCGGGGATCGAGCGCTAAGACCAAGGTGATCATTTTACTCACCGATGGGGATAGTAATGTCGGTGCCATTAATCCGATTACGGCGGCTCAACTCGCCCGCGAATCGGGGATTCGGATCTACACGATTGGAATCGGCGAATCAGATCGCGTGATGGTCCCGATCTATCAATATGATGCCGATGGCAATCGCCAACAACTACTCGCACAGGTGCCTTCGTATTTGAATCCAGAGCTCCTCGCCCGAATCGCCCGGATTACCGGCGGCAAGGCCTATATGGCGCGGGACAATGGCATGTTGAGTTTGATTTTGAAGGAGATCGACCGGCTTGAAAAATCGAAAGTGAAGGTGGAGCTTCGAACCGAACGGCACGAGTGGTACCAATACCCGCTTGCTGCTGCGTTGGTGTTGGCGATCTTGATCTTTATTTTTGAAGAGACCCGCTTCCGGAGAGTGAGGCAATATGCAGTTTAGGTTTGCCGATCCGATCTGGTTGTGGCTTTTAGTATTACTGATTCCCCTGCTTACATTAATGATCATCAAAGTGAAAAAACTTCCGCAGACCATGGCCTGGATGCGCTTTGTCTGTTTGCCTGGGGCCTTTTTACTTCTGATTTTTGCCATGGCCCGTCCACAAACCGGCAATTGGATTGGAATCCAGCGAGGGCTCATTGGAAACCTCTTCGTAATGGCAGACATTTCCGAAAGTATGCTGGCCACCGATACACTGCCTTCGCGGCTCAAAGTAATGATCCAATTTTGTGAGCGACTTTTTGGCACCCTCAATCCCGGCGTTCGAGTGGCCCTTTTCCCGTTTACTGGTGATGGTTATCTGCTCATGTCTCTCACAACCGATCGCGCCGCCGCTTTGGACATGCTCGATACGTTAAATCCCTATGTCGCCTCGCAAAAGGGAACGGGGCTCAATAGTGCTTTTCAATCCTTATGGAAACAGATCCATCGCATCAAGAGAGACAATCAGGAGGAGATCCCAACCCAGGTGTTGCTCCTCACCGATGGAGAGTCGCACGAACCGATCGATACCAGCTTTCTTAAGAAGTTCCGTCAGATCGATATTCCCGTGCATGTCGTGGGTATCGGGACGACCCAAGGCGCGACTATTGTTCCTTCCGTTTCCAGAAGCCAAATCCAAACCAAATTAAATCCAACGCTGTTGAAGGAGATTGCCAATATTACCGGTGGAAACCTAAGTGATGCCAGCCTCCAGGCGGTGCCTCCACTCGCAGAACGGATCCAACGATTATTGAGCCAAGGAGCGGTCTCGACGAAGTTCGAAGTCAATCGAGAGTGTTTCATCTATTTCTTAGCAACAGGGCTGCTTCTTCTTTTCTTAAATTTCATATTAGGAAGGTGGGAATGGGTGATTCGGGCGACGGCGGCGATTGCCATGATTGTAATGACAGTATCGGGAAATAGCTGGGCCGAAGAGAAGAACGCCTATGACCTTTATAATGAGGGTACCAAAATGATCGGCGACCATACCGATCAGGCAATTCCCTTATTAGAAGAAGCCTTGAGTCTGGTAAAAGACAATCCGGAATTAAAGAAAAAGATTCTGAACAATTTGGGCAATAGCTACCTCCGGGAACTTCAAGTGGAACAGGCATTGCAATCTTTTCAACAAGCTTTCGACACGAAGGTAGAGACCAAAAACAGCAAGAAGTGGAACAATGAAATTTCGGACAACATGGTGTTGGCCTCGCGCATTCGGGAAAAACTCAAAAAAATGGCAGCTCAAATGCAGGCGGATCAGCAGAAATCGCAAGGCAAAGACCCTGGAAAAGACCGCGATGGGCCACAGAAAGATTACCAACCTCAGCACTTTTCCGATGCCGATAAGAAAAAAATCTATGAACTTTTAAAGAATGAAGAACAGCAGGCGCTTCAACGTATCGCCAACGATCGCAAGCAGGGCAAGGGCAACACTGCCACAGACAAACCATGGTAATTTTATTCTCCATTCTATTCGCCTTCTTGCATGCCGAGGGCCATTTCCGAACCATCTGCGAAAAGCAGAAGATCTACATTGGTGAACCGGTTACCTGCGAGTACATTTTTGTTTCCGAAGATGAGTTTCTCGATATCGAAGTGGCCAAATTTCCCGAATATAAAGGTTTTTGGAGCGAGAACCTGGCCCTGAGGCAGGGGCCGATGATGCTTCCCTTGATCAGTGCGATGGAACGGGGAGTGGTCGTCGGAAGTTATCGTATCGCCCCGATGATGGGGAGATCGACCCATGACATCGCCCCGATGAAGGTGATGGTCCGTTCTGTTCGAGCAAGTGCACGGAATAGTATTTCTGTGGAAAGCTCTCCACCGATATTAGAAATCATGCCATTGCCGAAATTTCCTAAGCCAGATATTGAAAAATATTTTACTGGAGGGGTCGGCGATTTTAGAATACAGCCGGAATCTGAAAAGGTTCCCTATATTCGAGGTGAGCCTACTACATTAAGGGTGTTGGTTACAGGACAAGGTAATTTTTCGGATTTCGTGCTTCCTCTTAAGGAGGTCACTCCGGGAATGAGTTTGCTTTCGGAAAAAAACTACTTCTATCGATCGAATAACGATTCCAGCAAGATATTTGAATTCAGTCTGCTCCTAGAAGGGGAGAGGGAGCATGAGCTTACTTTACCAACCTGGGTAACCTTTGATCCCAATCTCAAAAAATATATTGAGCATCCTATCAAAAATACGATCCGATTCGTGATGGAACAGAAAGAGATGGGGAGCTGGCTTAATGAAAACCAGCCGCCTCTCATTATTAAAGAATACAGCTTTTATGTTCCTTGGGAGAGAAAGGGTTGGTTCTGGCTCTGGCAAGTGCCTTTTGTGCTGGCCATGATTGGGATTTTGGGTAGAAGAGGGTATCGACGGTGGGAGCGGAACTACCATGCGAGTGAAGGATATCAAAAGCGCGAGGAGATCAAAGCGGTCACCGAAGCGATGCAACGGCAGGATTGGGAACGGGTTATTATTTTAGCCTATTCTTTTGCGCAGAAATATTGCGAACCGGAGTCGGAAGTCCGTAAACATATCTTTACCGCCCGCAACGAACTTTTCTATAGTCCCGAGAAGCGATTCGATAAAAAGAGCATCGAGAGTCTCGCCTCCACTCTTGCTCCTATAGGATGATAATGATGACTGCTTACAGGACTTTAAAACGGCCGTCCGCCGTTCAATTGGAGTGAAAACGATTTGTCGGTACCCACTGCGACATTATCAGAGCTATAGCGGGCATAAACACTCCCCAATACCGCTCCTCTGTCCTCTTGAATACAAACTTTTACTGTTGCTCCGCCATAAATGGCGGAGTTCGTAAGGTTTGCTTTACCGATGCTTGTCATTGCTAAAGCAGAATGCCAATTAGGACTACAACTAACAGCAGGACCCCAAGTAATACGGCAATGAACACTGAAGGCGGTGCCGCCGTTGCTTTGAGCGGGAACTGTGAAAGTTGCATTACTTCCGGGACTGATGGCTGGGATGATGGTCGGAGTGGCCGTAGGGGAAGGGGGATCATTGTAATATTTTCCATCGGTTCTGACCCACCCAATTTGCAATCCAGCGTTTGGCAGCTCTGCTTTTATCGTCTGGCTTTCAGTTCCAAGATTGGTAACCTGAATGTTTATGGTGACTCCTAAGAAGTCTCTAGGGCCTGCATTAAAAATTTCAATGAAAGGGGGAGTAGAGACACACCGAGCCCCATAGAGACTGGTTCCATACATTATAATAATCGCAAAGGATATGAATCTCAAAATCTCTGTCCGTTGTTTCATGTTTACAAAGTATAGCAGTTACTTATCAGAAAGTTATCACGGGTTGTCATTGCGAGACTGATATTTAGGCAAGATGCGATAGAGATCCCCTTCGGTCCCTAGTACCTGCACAATCTCGATGATTTTTCTCTCTTCGTGGACCTTGCCAAGAAAGACCACTCCCTGAATTGATTGCGCGATCCATTCTTTGACGGCAATGGGGTTCAGTGAGGTCGATGAAAAGAGAAGCAAGGTCTCTAAGCGCCGCAAGGCTTGGTGAGCGCTATTGGCATGAAGGGTGGAAAGGGAGCCAGAGTGGCCGGTGTTCAGTGCTTGAAGCAATTCCTTTACCTCCTCTCCACGACATTCTCCTAAAATTAATCGATCGGGGCGCATGCGAAGGGCATTGCGGATGAGGTCTTTGAGTGAAACTTCTCCCATTCCATCGGGGCTTTTGGGTCTAGCTTCCAAATAAAGAGTGTGGGGGTGTCCCGTTTCGATCTCGCGGGTTTCTTCGATAATGAGAATTCTTTCGGTTTCAGGAATCAAATGAAGGAGTTCACAGAGTAGGGTCGTCTTACCCACTCCCGTTGCGCCTGCAATCAGCAGGTTCATTTTTTTGGACACCATCTCTTTCAAGATCGCAATGGCATTGGGCGGCCCAAAGCGAGATAGGAGCGTGCCCCGTTCCGATTTTAATTTATGCTTTCGGATGCTGATGAAAGCGCCGGTGGTTGCAATGGGGGGAAGAATAAGATGGAAACGACTTCCATCGGCCAATTTACCGTCAAGATAGGGATGTGCAGCGTCGATTCGCTTTCCGGTCGGTATTACCATTCGTTCGATGAGTTGACTTAAGAGAGCTTGGGTGGTGATGGGAGTGGGAAATGGTTGGAGTCCTGCTTTTTGATCGATGTAGAATGAATGCACTCCATTGATCAGGATATCGGTAATGGTTTCATCTTTCAGATAAGGAAGAAGACAGCTCGTCTCTCCTGCAAATTGTTTTTCAAGGCTGGGAAAATGGCCGATCATCTTGATGGCACCGAATGGGAATTCTGGAACGAGAGGGTGATCGACATGAAAAGTTCCATTTCTTCATGTTGTTTTTCGGTGGTGCCAAAGAGAAGTCCTCCGATGAGCGGGATTTGGGAAAGTAAAGGAAGACCCGTTTTTCCATCGGCCGATTTCCGACGGATCAATCCCGATATGATGACCGTTTCCCCATCGATCGACTTCATTTTCGTATTCACGTTTCGTTTGGTGAGGGCTGGAACTCCTTCGATCATGAAGTTGGGATCCAGTTCGGAGATTTCAGCTGAGATATCGGAACTGATCATCCGACGATCCGGACTTTTGGGGGTAACTTTGACGGTGAGGCCATAGGGTTTCCACTGAATTTGCTTTCGGATCCCACCAAATGATTCGACCGCCATTGAAACCGGAAACTCGCCACCCGAATGAAAGGTGGCCAGTTCCCCAAGGCGCACATAAAGATCGGGGTTGGCAATCATTTTGGCCGTCCCCTCATGCATCAGGTGTTGGATCATGCCTTTAGCGGTAACCAATTGTCCCATATAGTTGAGCCCCGAGAGTTCACTCGAATAGCTGGCCTTTCCACCGAATTGGACCGAATCGGGCCAGCGGATGCCAAGTTGAGAGCTGGCACGGGTATCGAGCTCGATAAATTCGAGGGCGATTTTGACGACGTCTGTATGGTTGGAATTCACGAAGAAGGCGTCGTCACTCAAGACTCTCACTTCAAATTGCCGTTCATGGCCAAGGGAATCCCAAGTGGTTACGCTCGTATTGCCGACCTTTAGGCCGGTGATCCAAAAATGGTTGGGGGGAACCGCTTTCACTTTGGCGATTTTGGAATTTCCCACGGCGATGCGAATCACATTCGGAGCCGATTGGGTTTCGGCCATTCCAACGGCCAGCCGAATGGGTTGGGCTTGTAAATGAAGAATTAGGAAAAGGAAGATCGCCCCCATATAGGGACTGGGTTAAAGCAAAAGAGGGGCCGGTGGGTTTAGCTTTGAAAAAAAAGGCGGAGTCTGGATATCAGACTCCGCCCCGGTCTTATGTGTTTGTTTTACAGACTCGCTGCGAGCACGAGTTGGGTCACGCCCGCTTTAAGTCCCTCCCCCAAATTCAATCCGCTTAAATCTGATTGGACCATGTTATCGCTGTAGTAAGCGATGCCCACGCTGACGTTATCGGTCAGGGAATAGCTCACTTCAGGATAGATCATGAGTGTGAAGGTGGTGGCGTCATTATTCGCAGCCTCGGGAGCAAAATCCCGATATTTGGTGAACCAGAAGAAAACTGGAAGCGAGACCGAAAGTTTATCGGTTACGCTAATGTCTCCAATGAGATAGATCCGGTTTTGGAAAGCAGGGTTTGCTGCTCCTGCATGTCCCGCTTTGCTATTAATAGGAATAATGGGCATTTCAGAGAGACTTAATTTCACTGAATCACCTAATTTTTTAACGAGAGTGAGGTAATTTCGAAGAGTCACCACCATTCCTCTTTCTCCGAGGGTGCGGCTTACAGGGAGATAGGCGCGGTTTTGGTAGTTGAAGGAGAGACCTAATCCTTTGTTCTCCCATAGATTATTCACGCGGGTGCGGATAAAGCCTTCATTGTTTACTACCGAAAATCCGGTTTTCTCAGGATCGACATTAATGAGGGTGTTTTCAAAGTAATGAGCGTAAGAGAGCGTTCTCCCCGGAGAGAACTGGTATCCCGCCTCGAAGCTGTTCTCCATATAGATGTCATTCGTCGGAATGACCATCGATGGGCGCAGGTCGATCTCACCAATGATTTTACTGGGTGATATCGGTGCTGCGACCGTAGTTGAGGAAGAGGTCACGACCTCTTCCGCCGATAGTGTGAGTGTGAAAAAGGCTGCCAAAAAGAGTGATGTTGTGAATGTTAAATTTTTTAGGTGCATGTGTGCTCCCCTCCCGCTTTGACAGTCAAAGCAAGATGCGAGCCAACGGCCCCACACTCAGATGGTGCGTGGAAGGGAATTGAAATGGGGTCGAAAGGTTACCGAAGTGGTGTCAGCTTGCCGTCCCCAAGCTTTGCTTATTCCTGATTATGCTTGGCGTTCGAAATGATGCATACAGGTTAAATGGATACTACTTTAAATTCAGAATTATCCTCAGTTGGTTTCTCAAGAGGGATAAACTGTTCAACTTCGTAATCAAATTGATATACTTCGCCGGTCGGGATTTTGTATACCCAGGCATAAAGATTAATCCCCTCTCTTTCGATCTCCTCCGCTATAAAAGGATAGGTTTTGATGTTCTCAAGCTGTACCAGGACATTTTCTTGGATCGCAATGTTCAGACGATCTTCTTCAGGTCTTGTTTCATATTGTGTGGCCATAATTTCTGCTGTTCGGGATGCGTTCTTAAGCCAGCTTCTGACAAGCGGAAGTCCCTCAGTCATCGTAGGATCCACTAGTGCTCGCATGGCCCCGCACTCTGAGTGTCCGCAAACGACGATTTCTTTGACGCTTAGTGCACGAACGGCATATTCGAGGGTAGCTCCTTCACCCGATACCCCTTCGGAATAGGGGGGGATCATGTTTCCTGCGTTCCGAATAACGAAAATATCACCTGGTTCCGATTGGGTGATAAGATTCGGAATAACTCTCGAATCGGAACAAGTCACAAAAAGTGTATGGGGGTTTTGCTGCTTACTCAGTTTAAGATACAATTCTCGATTGCGATGAAATGCTCCGTTTTGAAATTTGTGCACACCTTGAATCAAACGTTTCATGAAAGTTGTCTCCAAAATTTGGGGTCTTATGAGTGTAAAGAGTCAGTCTGAGAAATTTCAGATTGAGAGCAAACTGCGTCAGGAAAATAGTAGGGTTACAAGGATGGAATCTAACACCTAAGTGGCAGGGAGGTCTGTAGGATCGTATCCATCACCTGTCGCCAATGCCCTATTGGAAAAAAGGAGCGATTAGTGGAAGGATTCTGATCGCGGCGAAATGAATAACGCACCGTACCCTGGTGAAGGTTTTTAACTTGGTTTTCACGAGGATTGGAACGTTCAGCCAATGCCTCGGCACCGAAGGGCTCTGTCTCAGCGTCTGATTGCGGAGCATTCTCAGAAGAGGAATCATTGAGTGATAAATCAAAGGAAAACCTAGACGTACCCAAAATTAAGGAAACAAAAAGAAACAGAAGGGTAAACCGATGAAGAATTACTCCTGCCACTGCTTTTATCTGCACGTTGTCCAAAGTTCTCCCATGTTTCTATGAATATCGAATCAACGTCAAATCAGAATTAGGTTATATTTATGATAGGACTGAAATAGAAATTAGTTTGTGACAACCTATGGTAGCAGATCTAATTTGCTTTACTCAACCGTGGAGCGGCATAGTCCTGGTGAGCATTGATTTTTTACCCTGATAATCATAATCTTTATAAAGATGGTTAAGGAATTCACTAAAGCACTGTTCCTAATCTCTATCCTTCTTATGTCTGTGGTTAATTCACAATTCCTTTCCATATCTCAAAGCCATCTTGAAAGAAGCGCTGAGAATACTGAAGATGCGGGCTCTCTTCTGAATGGGGAAGACTCGATTGCCATCTTTAGCAATGCTTTTACTTGCCCTGAGCCGGTTATCAAATCCTTCCTCTCTACTCAACATTCGAAGCTTCCCAGAGAGGGCTATTTAAACTCTCTCTATAGACCCCCACTCGGATAATTGGTTTTCTGTAAATCGACTTCATAAAAACTACAACCACGCTCTTGCACCACGGCACGAGCATAACTAAAAGAGGTAAAAATGAAACCAAATAGGTCACTCATAACGGTATTTATGGCGGGCACAATCATAGTAAGCGGCTGTGCCACTGCGCCAAAGGTTACAAAAGGCGATAGCAACACTCCCATCAAGCTAACCGGCACACTTAATTGTGATGGGGTTTCAAACGTTAAAACGAGTAGCAATGGAGCTGTATTTGTCAGTCAAGAGGATGAACGTCGTTTCGATGTCGTCAAGAGTAGGGATTTTGTTCAAGCCCAATGCCAGACATCGAAAGTAAATCTAATTGAAATAGAGGCAAAGGAGACCTCGAAATTCTTCTTTTGGGGTGGCAACCTCATTGTTAAAACTTACAAAGTGCTAGCAGAGTTGGACGAAACGAGAATCCATAATCTAAATCCAGAGCCTGAGAGCAGGTCAGGCAGAAGTAATTCTCGCCTTTAATACAGCAAAAACAATCCTTCACAAAGGTACGGCCTACCTTTGTGAAGGAACATGCCTGGAACGCGGTCGGTGGGGTATCGACGATAAACGTAAAATCAAGTAGTTAACAATCATAACAAGAGGTTAGTCTTTCTTGGCGGTGTGTTTGGTTTTTATTGATTAGCAGCTTTTTTGATTGGGCTTGTACACATTTTGATCACAAGTTGGCCTAGCTTGAATATCCCCTTATAAATAGCTACGATTGGCCATGTTTTCCAAGGCGTTTAAGGGGAAGGGCCTGAGCGTTATCTACGTTAATGGGAAGAAACGCTTTGTAAAAAAAGGCGGCACCCGGACTTGGCGTAACAACAATCCCGGCAATCTTAAAACTGGCGTCCACACACGAATCCAAGGCTCCATAGGAAATGTTGGGGGATTTGCCGTTTTTCCCTCCTATGAAAAGGGTCTTCAAGCTCTCGTATGGCTGTTAAAAAAACAGACTTACCAAAATAAAACTGTCTTTGACATGGTTTCGTCATTCGCTCCCAAAGAGGATAACAATGATCCAGAACAATATCGAAAACTGATCCGAGAAAAAACAGGTCTAAATATAAATAAAAAGATCAAAGACCTTTCTGAAAAAGAATTTAATAGGCTGGTTTCTGCCATTCAGCAAATTGAAGGGAATAAAACCGGTACTGAAGAAGAATTTTACGTCAAATCCATTATAGATATCGAAACAGATAAAAGAAATACCATTACCGCATACCTGGTTGAAGGGGTGGGCTGGAAGTCAAAACCTGAGGTTATCAACCTAATCGAAGAAGGACGAGTCGACGCAGTAATAGTTGAGAAAAATGGTTCCATTTTTATTCGAACTCGTCCTGATGAAGAGGTTTCTAACAATCTAGAAGAAAAAAAGCCTAAGAGAAAATGAAGCTAATTTTTGTCATTTTATCATTTCTGTTGATACTTAACTCCGCTGTTGGCTCAAATAAACGCTTTCAAGTTGCGAACAAAACCTTCCAGTTCGAGACTATAGATAAAAGCATTGGGTTTGGGTCGTATAATGGCCCTATATCAACTTTATACTCTATAGAAAATAATAAACGAGTTGTCGTGAATTCCATTGATGAAAGAGGGCATAAAAGACCAATAGAACTCATGAAATCATTAAAAACAAACTGGAAGATAAAAGAAAATGGGAAAAATGGGTTCCCTGAACTCTTAAAAGTAAGGTGCCGCCCTGACTTCGCTGCTAGCTCCGAAGATGAAACAAAATTCAAGGTAACCTATTCAAGGTTTCTGTATGATGGGACACAATGGAAACGGAAGGATCGAGAGCTCGCCGGGTTTTGGGAGGACGAAGGCGTATTTCCTTCAGAAAATCTCTTTCCATAAGATTCGATTTCTAAGTAACAATGTCACCCCTGCTTAGTGTTGTGAAATTCCTTTCGTAATTTCAGTGCAGATCTTTCTTAAATCGGTGATAGAAGTCCCTAACCGCCTGCTTACAATTTTTGGTAATGCAGTTAGTCCACTTATCAGCTCGGCTTCAAATACTTTTGGAGAAATTGCGTCAACTAGACGCCTGGAACGCGGTCTGCGAGATATCGATGATAAATGGGACACAATGTCGTTTCACGAAGAAATAGGAAGCCCGACCTCTTTCATCAGAATGAGGGCATTGGTGGTGCGGGTGGTTCCCGGTTTAAGAAGGTAATCGAAGCTTGGCTTGCCATTGACGATAATGTCGCTGAAGTGAAATGGTCTCATCCAGTCGCACTGTTCGATGAGTTTGAGATCATGGGTGGTGATGATTCCCGCGGCATGTGGAGTAGCAACCGCCTTTAAAACGGCGTGACTCCCCTTCAACCGCTCCTCATGATTGGTTCCCCTTAGCATCTCATCAAGGAAATAAAGGACCGGTTTTTCTTCTTGGCAGAGATCAACCAATTTTTTAAGAGCCGAGATTTCACTAAAAAAGAGTGAGCTATTCAGGCTCAGATCATCCTCAATTTGAATTTGTGTAAAGAGGAGCGCATTACTGAAGCGAAATTTTTTTGCTGGTACATTCGCTCCCGCTCGGGCTAATAAAAAATGGAGGGCGACGGTTCTGAGGTAAGTACTTTTTCCCGACATGTTGCTGCCATTGATGATGAGGTGTCGGTTTTCTGCGTTGAGGTGAATGGGATTGGTCACTGCCTGCTTTCGCGAGAGGAGAGGGTGAGCCGCCCCTTCCGCTTCCATAACAGGATGGGGAGAATCACCTAAAAACTCGGGAGTCACTCCCTTAATCTGTCGACTATAATTAGCAATCGATACCGCAGCATCAATCGCTCCAATCTCTTTTTCCCACGCCTCCAATTTTTCTTGGAAAGTACTGCGCTTTTTCTCTAAGTAAAGACAGGTCAAATAGTCGAGTGGGAGGGTCACATGCACAAAGACATAGACGAAGGGATTGGCCCGGATGCTCAGCACACTCACTCCCCACTCGAGTGCTTTTAAACTCCAACCGGGCGAAAGGCGTCGCAATTGCCGCAAGGAGGTTTCTATTTCTAAAAGCTCCCCAAATTGAGGACTGAATTGACGGGAGGCAAGCGCGAGCCCCATCAAATAGAGGAATCCAGGAATTTCGTAATACCGTTTAAAGGCAAAAAGCAGGAAGAGGGTTAAGGCCTGGAGCCCCAATAACAGGATTGCAATCTGCTTCCCTCGAGGAGTGTGGAATGGGCGGGTGAGGTATTGCCGCATTAAGCGAAAGCGAATCGGGGAGTTTTCGCGGAATCGGTGGAGGATCCAGTGACGACGTTGTTTGGGGCGCGCGAGCCACTCTTCAACAGACCTTCTATTTTGAAGGAGCTCATCTGAAGTTAGCCAAGGAGCACGGAACCGTTCAATCAACCCCTCCGTCCCCGAATCACTGACGGTTAAGTCGATCAGGGAAAGGAGGGAGTGTTCCCCGGTTAAATTGAGATCTTTAAAGTGAGCAGGGGAGTGTTCCATTCGATGGGTCGGAATCTGCGCCCACTCCAGTTCTCTTCTGGCTTTCAAAGCATTTTTTAGATCCAAGCGCAGCTGCAATTCATTCTGGAAGCGTTTCTGCTTTCGATGGAGAATGAAAATGGCGGGGAAGGGGAGCAATAGCAATAATCCAAGACCATTGAGATAGAGGCCTAAAAGGATCAGCGCAAAGGCAATGATTCTTAAGTTGGAAAGTTGGTTCTCTTTGATTAAACTGGCAGCTAGTTTCGAGTTCAAGGTAGCTTTATTATAGAGGATTTATGGGAATGCCAAAAGATTTAAAGGGTGATTTTGTTGCCGCATCCGAAAAGGTCAAACAACTTAAGGCGCGGCCGAGTAATGACGAGCTTTTGAAACTCTATAGCTGGTATAAACAGGCCACCACGGGAGATGTGACGGGAAAGCGTCCCGGAATGTTTGATATCCCCGGCCGAAAAAAATATGACGCCTGGGAAGAGTGCAAAGGAATGGCGGCCGATCAGGCGATGACCCAATACACGACGTTAGTGAATCAACTCGTCTCTAAATACGGCGCGTGAAAAGTATCCAAAAGATCCGCATTGGGCTTTCGATCTTTACCGAGGGGGCGGCTTATTTAAGAAAATTGGCACGGCTCCCCGATGGAGTTCGTCAAAATGAGGCCGATCGCAACATGGTTCAGTGGGGACAAGATTCACTCGATAAATTGAAGATTCAGGTAAAGATCAAGGGCCAACTGGCGCCCGGGCCTGTGGTGTTGATTGGAAATCATGTCAGTTACCTAGAGGTTCCTCTTCTCCTTTCCCAAGGACCGGTACGGTTCATGGCAAAGAGTGAGATCGGGAATTGGCCTGTCATCGGGCGAGCGATTCGGGATTGCGGAATGATGTTGGTGAAGCGTGATAGCAAAGGGCATCGTGGGGATGCAAAAAAAATAGCGGTGGAACACCTTAAAAAAGAGCCGATCCACCTGGTTCTCTTTCCATCCGGAACGACCTCGATCCAGGAAACAAAACCGTGGCGTTGGGGCCCTTTTGAAATTGCCGCGACGGCAGGAGTTCCTATCCAACCGATTCGATTTAAATTCACCCCGACCCGTGAAACTGCTTTTATAGACGATGATGCCTTCATTCCTCACCTGTGGCGTCTGCTCGACTTGGACACTATTCAAGCAGAGCTAGAGTTTCATTCCCCTGTTATGGTAAAGGATGTAGCCAAAGATTGTGAATATTGGCACCGTTGGTGCCAGGAGTTTTTAATTTAAATGAGCGGACAAGTAGAAAACCAAGAAAATTGGAATGAGGAGATGCGATCTGCTTACCTTTACGAGGTGCTTGCACAAAAGGAGAAGCTCCCTAACCGCAAACAACTTTTTATTTCTTTAGCAGCGGCCGCGAGAGGGCAGGCTAAATTGTGGGGGAAACGGATCGACAAGCAGGGAGAGCCTGTTCCGACCACCTATCTTCCCGATAGCCGGACTCGACTCGTCGCTTGGTTGATTCAAGTCATCGGTCCTGAACGAATAAAACCGGTTCTAGCTGCTATGAAGGTCCGGGGACTTTCGGTTTACTCCGGCACCCTTTCTTCCCACGACAAACCGACCGCCGCACCGGAACAGACCCATCGTGCCGGCGCCGGTGGCGGAAATTTACGGGCGATTGTGTTTGGCGTGAGTGACGGATTGGTTTCAAATGCGAGCCTAATCCTTGGGGTGTTAGGGGCCACTTCCGATTCGAAACAGGTGGTCTTTTCGGGTGTCGCCGGCCTTTTCGGCGGGGCCTTTTCAATGGCCGTCGGAGAGTATATTTCGGTCCGCTCCCAGCGGGAGCTTTATGAATACCAGATCCACTTAGAGCGGGAAGAGTTGCGAGAATACCCTCAAGAAGAGGCTCTTGAATTGGCCCTCATCTATGAGGCCAAAGGGATTGAGAGAAAACAGGCGAAACAGATGGCGGACCACATTATCAGTGATCCGGCGGTAGCTTTGGACACCCTCGCCAAGGAAGAGCTTGGGTTGAATCCGGCTGAGTTGGGTTCTCCCTATGCCGCCGCCTTTTTCTCCTTTATTTCCTTCTCGGTTGGAGCTCTTTTACCCCTGCTTCCCTCCCTTTTTCATTGGAGTGCCATCTTAAGAAGTACCTGGATACTGAGCGCTACCTCGCTGTTTTGTATAGGTAGCTTCTTGAGCCTCTTTACCGGACGTGGCTTTTTACTTGGTGGACTGCGTCTTTTGGTGCTGGGGGGTGGGGCGGGGATTATTACTCATCTGATTGGCACAACCTTCTCTAAGTGGTAGTGGCTAGCTTTCACAAAGGTACGGCCTACCTTTGTGAAAGCTAGCCCTGCTTCCTCGCATCTGGTATTTTTTGAACAAAGCCTCAAAAGCCTGATTTATTCTAAACAGTTGTCGTGGTAAAAGAAAAAGGCCATGAATACCTTTGAAAACCAACCCCTAAACACCCAAACCCATGATTCCGAAGCCCCCCCCAACCTGGTCGAGTTCATGCTCACCCGGTGGCGATTGGGAGGGCCGGCCAAGGGGAAAAGGCTTAAATATATTGAGAATTTTTTGGCTCGCCGGCGCCGCCTTTCGGAGCAATTCCCTGGGGAGCTTTTGATTATTCCGGCTGGTAGCCCCAAGGTTCGCTCCAACGACACCTTTTTTCCGTTCCGTCCCAACAGCGATTTCTACTATTTTGTCGGCTCTCACGAACCGGAATGTGTGTTGGTGTTGCAACCGACCGCGCAGGGGCATCGCAGCCACCTCTTTGTGGACCACAATCCGGGCCGTAGCGATAAGACCTTTTTTACCGATCGGATTAGAGGCGAATTGTGGGAAGGGGCTGGCGTACGGTTGGGAGTGGAACCCAGTCAGAAACTTTTTGAAGTGGATGAGGCCCATCGCAATGAGGAGCTTTTTCCGTTTATTACTAAGGTGGCGAAGAGTTATCGATTGGCCCGTGGTTATTCAAATGAATTGGATCAGAAGTTAGATGGAGATTCTACCACCCAGTTGAAAAAGGATGCCGAATTCATGAACATCCTTCATGAGATGCGGCTTCTGAAAGACAAAGAAGAATTAAAAGAGATCTCCCTCGCGATTGATGCCACCAAACGGGGTTTTGAAGATGTGATCGCCCGAATGAAAAAGGCTAAGAGCGAGCGGGAATTAGAAGGGGTCTTTTATACCCGTGCGCGAATGGAAGGGAATGATGTGGGTTACTCTTCCATTGTAGCCTCAGGAGATCATGCCTGTACCTTGCATTGGAAAAAAAATAACGGACAACTCAACAAAGGCGACCTCTTACTTCTAGATGCCGGGGTCGAAGGGAATTCTCTTTATACCGCCGATATCACCCGCACTTTGCCCATCTCTGGAAAATTCTCCAAAGAGCAGGCTCAAATTTATGAATTGGTGTTGAAGGCACAACAGACGGCGATGAAACAGGTGAAACCCGGGAATGATTTTATGGCCCCCAACGTGGCTGCGATGGAAGTGCTGGCACATGGACTGGAAGAGCTGGGAATTCTTCCCTTTAAGGCCCATGAAGCGCTGAAACCACAAAATCAATTTTATAAGCGTTATTCTCTGCATAATGTCAGCCATATGTTGGGGCTCGACGTGCATGATTGTGCGAAAGCACGGGCTGAAAACTATAAGTATGGAAAGCTCAAAGAGGGAATGGTGTTGACGGTGGAGCCAGGACTTTATTTCCAACCCGATGATTTGACGGTGCCGGCGAAATACCGTGGCATCGGGATCCGGATTGAGGATGATGTGGTGGTCACCGCCAAAGGCTGCAAAAATCTTTCCGCGGGTCTTCCTTCAGAGCTCAAAGAAGTCGAGAGTTGGATCAAAAAAATCTGGAGCCGGAGTTAATCAGAAAAAATGTGGATCATTGGTCAACGGGTCACCGCCGAGTTTGAACCTGAACTGGGCTTAGGGATCGTCATTCAGGTTACCGCTCCGAAGTATGTGGAGGTGTTGTTTCCCGCTGCGGAAGTCACGCGTCGTTACACCTTCCAGCGAACCCCACTTAAACGCCACCAGCTCCAAGTCGGACAAAAGGCCCGTTCCAAAGATGGAAAGTTGTTGGTGATAGAAAAGATCATCGAGGAAAAGGGACTTATCGCCTATGGCTCCGGCAAAATCACCCTCTGGGAATATGAACTGGATCACCTTTTTGTCGATGATAGCCCACTTTCGCTCCTCATTTCTGGTCGTTGGGACGAGCCGATTTCATTTGATTTAAGAGCGAAGGCCTGGGAATTGGCCTCTTTCTACCGCTCCCATCCCTATCGAGGATTTGTAGGGCCTCGAGTGACTCTTCTTCCTCACCAGTTTTTTGTGGCGAACGAAGTGGTGGGACGACTCCAACCCAGAGTATTGCTCTCGGATGAAGTGGGATTGGGGAAAACGATCGAAGCCGGAATTATTTTTTCTGCTTTAAAGGCACGTGGCCGGGCCGAGCGGGTGTTGATTGTCGTTCCGGATGCTTTGAAGCACCAATGGCTCGCCGAACTTTACCGCCGATTCAACGAGCTCTTTTCTTTGGTGGATGAAGAGCGGAGCGAACAGGAACTCCTTTCTCAAGGGAAATCGGCCTTTTCACAAAACCAACGCATTCTCACCTCGATTGAATTCTTGACCGACTCTCCCGATCGCCTAGAAGAGTTAATGGCAGAGAAATGGGATCTGGTCATCTTTGATGAAGCCCACCATCTGAAGTGGAATCAAGAGGAGCCGGAGCCGGAATGGGATGTGGCTCGTCTCATTGTGGAGCAGACTAAGGCGCTGTTACTCCTCACCGGAACTCCCGAAAGCCATGGGAATGACACCCTCTTTGGACTTTTACATTTGGTCGACCCGGTTCGATTTTCCGATTACAAAAAATTTGAGAGTGGCCAGGCCAAAATGCATGAAGTTTCGGAGATGGCCCAACTGATCCTGGCAGGGAAATGGACCGAGGAGAATAAGAAACGGTTTCATAAGTTTTTTGCGAAGGAAAAAGATCTGCTCGATCTTTACGATCGGAAAGAGACCACTCCGCTCATTAAGGCGCTGGTCGATCGCCATGGAACGGGCCGGGTTTACTTTAGAAATCGAAGAGAAAAATTGCGTGGATTCCCAGTCCGGGAAATTAAGGAATACCCCTTACCCCTTTCTGCCGAATGGAAAGATCTTTTAGAATCGGCCGATAGCAAAAAGCTTTCGACTCAAGAACTAGTAGCCCTCGGCGTTTCTAAACTCCGTCCGAAAGACAAGAATGCCGCCTTCTCCTGGATCCAATCGCGCGCCTTCTTTTTAAGGGATCTGATCACCAAGGAATTAGGAACCGAAAAATGCCTTTGCATCTGCTCTTCCACCCGAAGGGCGCTCGAAGTGCATGAGGCGTTGCGTGGATTAAGTGGCGTGAAGGTGGCCCTGTTCCACGAAGAGATGGAAGTGGTGGAGCGGGATCGACAAGCGGCTTGGTTCGCCGATCCGAATGGTGCGCAGCTTTTAATCTGCAGTGAAATCGGCGGTGAAGGAAGGAACTTTCAGTTCTGTCAGCACTTGGTGGTACTCGATATTCCACTCGAAACGGAAGTCTTAGAACAACGAATTGGTCGGCTCGATCGCATCGGGCAAAAGAAAGCGATCCAGATCCATGTTCCTTTCTTAGAGGCAACGCCGGAAGAGGCAATGAAGCGTTGGCACTTTGAAGTAATTCATACTTTCCAAGAACCCTGGGGCGCTGGAGATGAAGTGGAAGATCTCTATGAAGAGCTCTTTGAGGTGATGCGTTCCTATATTCCGTCTTCTAAAATCTATGCCAAGCGCGATGAAAAATTTTCAAAGTTTGCAGAAAAATCGGCAGTCATTGTAGAAGGACTGAAGAAAAAACAGCGCGAATCGACCGATATCCTCTTGGATTTGAATTCCTATGATGAAGCGCTCGGTAAAGGCGTCGTAGAAAAGGTTCAGGCTTTTGCCCAAGAGCCCAGAGTGAAGGGGTTCTTGGAGGCGGCTTTCGATTTCTTTGGCGTCGATGAAGAGGGGGCCGATGATAATCCAATTAAAAAACTCTCTGCCCATTCCTTGACCTATGTCGAACATTTTCCGGGACTTAGCCAAGTCGGACAGCAGCTCGTTACCTTTGATCGCGACGCTGCCCTGGCTCGTGAAGACTTAGCCTTTCTGACTCTCGATCACCCCATCACTCAAGGTGCTCTGAGCCTCTTTTTAGAACGGGGAACGGGAAAGGTCGCTCTGGGAATCAAACCCGGTCTGAAT
The DNA here is from genome assembly GCA_964604555.1 of uncultured Pseudobdellovibrionaceae bacterium. Taxonomy (GTDB): domain Bacteria; phylum Bdellovibrionota; class FAC87; order UBA2466; family UBA2466; genus CAZRZK01. The sequence continues at coordinate 109,972 of CAZRZK010000003.1, forward strand.
ATTCCTGTACTTATCCAATTGATGTATGTGATGGAGGTGAGCGCACCGGTGGTGTTGGATGTGGAACGGGATCTTCCCCCGTGTCTTGCTATCTTGAACTATGATCACCGTGGAAAAATGCTCGAGAAGCCAAGCTTGGGAGCGGTCGATTATGAAGAGTGTCCCCGCGAGATCGCCAGCCAACTGGTCCTGAAACTCAAAGGAGCGTTGGATAATACTTTAGAGGCGGCTCAGAAAAAGGCGGCCGTTCATTTTAAACCGATCATTGAAAAGGCCGCGCAAGAAAGAAAAGCCCGCTATCAGCAGGAGATCCAGCGATTAGAACAACTCATCAAACGCAATCGTTTGATCGATCCCAAAGAATTGGAACTGCTTCAGTTCCACTGTGAGGATGGGATCACCCGTATGCAGCAGCAACTGCCTCGCCTCGATTCGGTTCGCATTCTGCTGAACCCCGCCGCTGTGGGGCTATAAAAGGTACCCACTTCCTTTACAGAAAATTCTTAGAATTTTCTGTAAAGGAAGTGGGTACCTGCTCCTGTTCATTTTTGTCGCATCGCGAGCAGGTAGTGATATTCCTTGAGCCGATCGGCGCGATAGAGATCGGCAATTCCATGTTCCCCAAAATCGAGCTTGGCGGCGGGGTGTACGATGATTTCAGCGCCGGGATAACGAAGCACCTTGGCTAAAAGGGCATCGTAGTCACTTAAGTGTTCCGCAAAAGGATAGATGCAGGGTAAAGAGTCAAAGTCATGCTTTTGCCATGCCGAACGATTGCCAAGAGCCAACCAGCAGACGAAAAAACGTCGAGTGGGGATGAGGGACCAATCCAAAGGATAACGGACCGTCTTGATCCCAAGTTTTACCAAATCGGCGCCTACATAATGGAGCATACCGGGAATAAGGTGGATGTGTTGGTGACTATCCAGGTAGCGGGCGGGAATCTGAAACTGTTGCAAGAGTGTCAGTTGGCCTATAAGGGCTCGCCTTGCTTCTTCAAAAAGTCGCGGGCGGAGGGTTGGGTTGAGGCTTAAAAGGATCATCTTTTCCGTTGAAAGGTGAAAGCGGCGATCCCTTGGGGGATGAGCTAAGATTTGAAATGGAACTCCATTTTCCTCTACCGCAGAAGGAACCCCATGGGTCAGGTTCCAATGCAATCCTAGCTCTAGGCCGGGAACCTGCTTCAATTCATTGAGATAGGTAGTAACGAATGGGGCATTGGCCATCACCGAGACCCGACGAATGATTCCAAGCTGCGCCAATTTCAAAATTCCTTCATTTACTCCGGGAGAAATACCCCAGTCATCTGCGGTAAAACGGGCCAATTCAAAAATATTTGTTTTCATCGAGTAGGCATTTTGCCCCATAAATCATTTTACTCAGTGAATAAGATGAAATGATGTAAAAAACCCAACTCCTTGAACCCGTTCCCTTTTTTGTGCTGTCCTGCGTTGTTCAATATAATTGTGGCGAAATCTCCATAAATCCTTGCTCAACTTGGCTCTCGGGACGACCGAAAAATAGCTGCCCATAGTAATAACCACTCTTTCAAGGAGGATAAATGGACTTCGCTACGATTCTCGCTTTAATCATGTCAATTATTCAAATGATCATCGATTTTATTTCTGGAATGGATGATGGCACGCAGCGCGCCGCAGCTTTAATCCGTGCAGCAAATAATAATGGCAGCTATCTTTGCCAACCCGCCGAATGGAAAGAGAATGCCAGCAGCACGAACTCTTACTTGAGTGGAAAGGTCGTCAAGAACTGTGATCTTTATCCATTGCTCACTTCAGGTGAAGTTGAGCTCGGCGGAATTAGCGGAATGATCACTCAAGGGATCACTCATCAATCGAAGCAAGTTTATTATACCGGTTTGAGCACAGGGTCGGATGGGGCCGAGGTGTTCGATCTTTCCGGTTCTCTCGATTTGAATGCCGAGGGAGAAGCGTTGACGGTTGAGCATGACACGACCGTTTCCACGTTAGGAAACAATTATGTGAAATCGGAGTTCTCTTCGCAGGATTTTGGTAACTCCAAAACCAGTCAATATCTTAAGGCTCTTAATTCACAAGTCAGCGTGAATAATGGCAACCGGGGAGCGATTAAGGTTCAGCTCTCTGCAAACGCTAAGGTGAAGCGTCCTTCATTCGTTTCTTCTTCGAAGTTCCGGAGTGCCTTTAAGAATGCGATTGAGGAGCGGATGGATAAAAAGGCTGATAGCGTGTTGAAACGGATGAGCCGTAATTTAGAGTAATTTTCTATCGTAATAAAGGCCATTTTTTGGAAGATCTCTTAAAGTGGCCAAGGGGTAGTTGAGAAAGAATTCTCAGCTACCCTTTTTTTTTGTCCTGTATTGGATTTGAAGGTAACGAATCACGCCTATCACCACGGCCGCCGCCACTCCCGCTTGCACGCCTACAATCAGATCCACCAGCACCACGACCGCTAAAGTCACCACGTAAACAATCGCTTCCGCCTTTGAAACAGAAAGGATGGCGTTAAACTCTTTGGGGTTTAGCATGTTGAGGGCAACGCTCAAGAGCACACCCGCTAAGGCTGCAATGGGAATTTGGCTCATAATGGGAGCGATTAAAAAAACCACGGCAAGTAAGGTAAGGGAATGGACGATAGAGGAGCGCCGCGTCTTAGCCCCTGACTGGAAGTTGAGGGCGGTTCGCGCAATGACGCCTGTCACTGGAATTCCACCAAAAAGAGGAACCACTAAATTGCCAATTCCCTGTCCGATTAACTCTTGGTTAGGTTCATGCGGTTTGGATTTGCTCATCCGATCGATAGCGGTAGAAGAAAGAAGGGTTTCTAAGGAAGCCAGCGCAAATACCGTGATTGCCGAGTTTAATATGGGCCCCCAATTTTCCGGAAATTGAGGCAGCGTAGGGAGGGGCAATGAACGAGGGATATCACCAATCAAAGGCACTTCTAATTTAAAGAGGTAAACAATTAAAGTGGGTAAAACAACCGCTACCAAAGGAGCGGGAAGTTTCGGCAAAAGTTTGGGTAGTCTCAACATGATCACAATGGTCAATAGGGTGATTCCCAAGACTGGAATTCGGGTATCGTGAAGATAAGAACCAATATGGGTAATGACGTCGAGAACATGGGACTGGGTTGGAGGGGGAAGACCTAAGGCTCTGGGTAATTGGCCAATTAAAATAATGGCTCCAATACCTGCGGTGAACCCCGCAATTACCGCATTGGGAACCAGGCGGATCAGTTTTCCAATCCCCAGTATTCCGCTTAAAAGTTGAAAAAGACCGCAGAGCAATCCAATAACCAATAAGTTATTGTATCCATGCGTTTCGACGACACTTGCAATTAATACCGACATCGCCGCCGCAGGACCGCTCACCGAGAGGGTAGTGCCACCAAAGAGGGCGCAGACAATTCCAGCCACAATGGCGGTGACTAAACCGACTTCAGGTTTTACGCCTGACGCTAATGCAATCGCAAAGGAGAGGGGAATCGCAATGCAGGCCACTGTTAAACCGGCGACCACATCTTCTTTGATAAATTTAGGGGAAAGGAGGGCTTTCCATTCAGACACTAGGAAGGGGATTCCCAAGTCCCAACGGATTCTGTTTTCCTTTAAGGATTGAATCACCGCTGTTTTTCCCACCCCCACTAACTGCTCAGGGGGGAGATTCCAATATTTCTTAGATTCTTCGACCGGTCTTTGAAAGTCCATCTTACAATAGTAAACTAAATATCGACGAAAGGTTGGATAGAAAAAAGAGATGTTTAAGCCAGATATTTTCAAAGTGATTATCAATGAAGGCCTTGCCTATTTGAAGGGATCGAAGCTCAAGCGTCTGCTTGAAACTCAGCTTTCGCTACGTCCTTACCTCGAGGGGGTTCCTTATTGGGTGGCAGCCGCGATCGTAGGGCTCGTGGCGGTGATCTATTCGGAAGCTTTTAGTCAATGCATCCAGATTGTTTTTAATATTTATGATCGCAATCCGAGAATCCTATTCCTCACCTCGCCCTTTTTCTTTTTTCTTTCTACATGGCTCGTGGTGAAGGTGGCCCCTGCCGCGGGAGGAACAGGGATTCCTTCAGTGATCCGAGCGTTGAACATGGATCTACTCAAAGAAAAATCGGAGATCGATCAGGTTTTAAGTTTAAAAGTTTTTTTCGTGATCCTAGGCAGTTCACTCTGTGCCGTTTTAGGGGCGGGCTCTTTGGGACGCGAGGGACCAGTGGTGCATCTTTCTGCCTGTCTTTTTTATTTTGTAGCTCGCCACTCTACCCGGCTTGCACCTTACACCGAACATCGTTCCTGGATCATTGCGGGCGGAGCTGCGGGAGTTGCGGCCGCGTTTAATGCGCCGCTGGCGGGAGTGGTTTTCGTGCTGGAAGAGTTGGCGCACCAACATTTCCACCAATTTAAAACGGTGGTGATCTCCTCCGCAATTATTGGTGGAGTATTTTCGCAGTGGCTCTCCGGTAGATATCTCTATTTTGGCTATCCTAAAATTGCTGCGGTTTCCTTTAACTCCCTGCCATGGGCCGTGTTAGTTGGAGTCTCGTGTGCATTGGTGGCCTATCCTTTTCATCGTCTCTTGCAAGTGAATTGGCGAGAGCGATTTCCCAATTTGCTGAACACACAGCTCAAACTTTCAGTGTTGGTTGGACTCGCAATGGCATTTCTTGCGAACTATGTAGATAAGGCCTCGATTGGTGGAGGAACTGCGGTGGTTCAACACCTTCTCTTCGAGGGGGGGCAAGCCAGCTGGAGTATGGTTGTCAGTCGTTTTTTAGGCACTCTCATTTCTCACTTGAGTGGATGTGTCGGAGGCTTTTTAGCGCCCGCTTTAGGATTAGGAGCTGCTATTGGCTCCATTGCTGCCTCGCTGACCGATTATTCGAGTCCAAATTTGTTGGTGATGGTTGGAATGGCGGCCTTTTTAAGTGCGATGGTTCGCGCCCCTTTTACGGCTTGGGTCGTTGTGATGGAAATGACCGATCGCCATCAAGCCATCTTTCCTCTTATGCTCGCCTCTATCGTGAGCCATGGAATGCTTGGGATCTTGCTGAGCTCACGAGAAAAAAAACAACCTGGCTGAAAGTTATTCGTATTCCTTCGGAGGATAAAGCCTGACAATTTGGTATCTTCCTTGCTTTATTTTAGGCATGGGGGGTTATCTATGTACCGAACAGTTCCTTGTTTAATAGTATCCATTGTGTGGTCGACATCCCTTTTTCCCAATCCTATTTTCAGTAATTCCCAGTTTCAAATTTCTAGAGTTACGCTGGAAGATAGAGCAGCCTTTATTTCGGTGATGGGCAATAAGGCAGTTGTGGAACAAGCCGCGGGAAAAGCCAACCCTGAACTGGATCGTAAAATGGCTGCCGATTGGTTTGATGGAATATTTGTAACTGGTGAAACGGGGTTCCCTTGGAGTTATGGATTTAAAATCTCCACGCCAGATGGAAAGCCTGCCGGATTTATTGTACTCGATGCCTATTCCCCGGAGGGCTATTGGGAGAGCAGCACTGGCATACATCCCAATTACCAAGGTCAGGGCCTTGGGCCAAAGGCTCGCAAAGAAGTCCTTAAATATGCTTTTGAACAGCTTCAAGTGGAGGGAGTTGTCTGTCGCGTTAGAAAAGGAAACGAGCGTTCTGTTTATATCACAGAACAATTGGGATTTAATCGCATCGGAGAGACTTCAAAAGAGGGAGATGCCAGTCCGGGGATGTGGTGGGAATATCGGATCAACCGCACGAGCTATTACAAACAATTGGGTGTTTCTTTTCTTTGCGCTAACATCCTTAAGAAGTAGCTCCTTGCCAAGAGCCCAAATCCTGTTACATTTCGGGCCATGGAGGCGGGGGCATGATTCCATTCTTATTTTCTTTGCTTTTCACTGTTCATTCAAGTTATGCGAGCCATTACGAAACCGGTTGTTACGAAGGAACCTGCAAGAGCTACTATGTTTCAGATAACTACGAGCTCGGGTGCTGGGCAAAGGGGTGTGCTACTTTTTATATCAGCGACAACTATCAGCTTGGTTGTGATGCGTCGGGGTGTAAAACCTATTACATCTCATCCAATTACAAGTTGGGTTGCTGGAAAGATGGCTGCAATACCTTTTATATCAGTGACAACTATCAACTGGGATGTTCATCGTCCGGATGTAAAACCTACTATGTCTCTTCAAACTATGAACTTGGATGCTCAGAAGATAAATGTGCTACCTATTATGTCTCATCCAATTATCAATTAGGCTGCGATGCTTCTGGTTGCAAACCTCATTACATTTCTGACAACTATCAATTGGGTTGCACCGCTACCGGGTGCAAACCTTATTATGTGAGCTCCGGCTACCACTTAACTTGCACATCGCAAAATTGCCAAGTGAAGTATGGTTATGGAGAGCCGCCACAGACCAATCGATATTATGGTTGGAGAACTTGGAGCCCGGCTAGGCCTTAACATTTCTTTTGCCAACCGCAGTTGACAGAAATCAAAACTGGGCTCAAAGTTTTTAAACTTTAAGAACTGCAGTAATGCAGAGCAAGGGCGCACTTCTTAACCGGTTCCTTCCAAGCCTCCGAATTCTTCGGCCCCTTAGACGAATTAACAAATGAGGTTGGATATGAAACTTTTAATTCTATTTTTTTCATTTTCTCTTTTCGCGGAAAGTTCTAAACAGGTTGATCTCGGACTTAAAAAAAATGAAGCGACAGTGAAGATGTGGCGCTCCAATGAAGCCCAAATCTATGTTGAGGATCTAATAGTTTCTTCAGTTCGGGTGACTAAGCAGATGTTTGCGGAGTGTCAAATTGTGGATGTGGTGGATTTGAGGGGGCATCACCGGGTGGATGTTTCCTTTGATCCTATCCTTGAAGATGGTGAGAATAGTTGCGAGGTCGAGATACGACGAGTTGATGGTACCAGGGCAAAGGTGAAGCTGTATATATTGGTATTAGACTGACGGCCCGTTGTTACAATGACTTTTCGAAGAACTGTGCCGAACGATCCAGTCCAATTGTCAAAATAAATGAGGCCAGCTTAGGGCCATTGGTTTTATCAATGAGAATGCGGTAGACCTCCGGGAAGAATCGTTTCGCATCGAGTTGATGTCCCTTCATGATCTGATAAATATCATTTGCTAAGGCGTCTTCGCCAAAATCGGATTTTGATTTGAGCAGCTTCACCACCGCCGCGATCGCTTCGGGATATTGGGTCTTATAAGGTGTGGTTCGCAGTAGGAATTTAAATTCCTCTGGGGCGTATTTGGCAATCCAGTTCCAAGCGCGGCTCGCTCGGAGTTTAAATCGGGTCTTGTCACTCTCGGTCTGAATCTGACTTGCATAGGCCGTCATGGCGCGGTTCATATCCCCTTCAAAAATTTGGAGGACGTTGCAAAGATGGCGGAAATGGAATTGGGGCGGCATCTTTTTTCGATCGGGGTTGGTTTCCTGTTTCACCAAGGAAAGATCATAGATGCGGCGTTCATAATTGATCTTCTTTTCCTCACCTTCTTCTTGTCCGTAAGCAAAGCGCTCGCAACGATCGAAGTCGTCATAGGCCTTTAGGACATCGAGATCGAAAGCGATCGAAAAATCGAGGTTGGGTTTGCGGCTCGCAAAGATCCATCGCAACACATTCGGTTCATAGATCTCCGCGGCTTCCGATAAGGTGATGAGCTCTCCGCTTGAAGAGGAAAGTTTTCCCCCACGACCTTTGGCCATGACGAAATCGTATTGGACATAGATCGGCGGCTCCTTTTTCCAAATGGTACGGATGATTTCGCAGCCGGTGTCGTAAGATCCCCCTTGAGAAGAATGATCCTTTCCGCCTGGTTCAAAGTCGACCCCTTCTTGGTTCCAGCGCATGGGCCAGTCGACTCTCCAAAGGAGTTTCACCCCTGGTTCTTTTGAAAAGTCTATTTTAAGGTCGGCTTTACATGCTTTGCATCGGTAAGCGATTTGATAGGGGGGGGTAAAGGCAGTGACGTCGGTCGTGTCCCGGTTGCATTTCGAACAATAGACGGTCACGCACCACCAGTTTTCGGGCAACGGTTCGGTGCGAGAACGGTTTAAGATCTCTCGGATCTGCTCTTGGTGTTTGAGGGCGAAGGCGATCCCTTCTGTATAAGAACCTTTTCGGTATTGCTCATTTTGATAGATAAATTCGGGGACGATTCCTAATGGATCGATTTCGGCTTCAAATCTTTTTTCAAAATGGGAGGCATAGCTTGGATGCTGATCAAAGGGATCGGGCAGGGCAGAGATAGGGCGGCGGAGGTTCTCTTGGATCATCTCCGGTTTGGGAAGGTTGGCCGGCACCTTGCGTAGGGCATCGTAATCATCCCAACTATAAATAAAGCGTACCTTTTTCCCGCGGTCTCTTAAGGCTCGTACCACAAAATCAACGGTAATAACTTCGCGAAAATTGCCGATGTGGACCACTCCGCTGGGGGAGATACCGGAAGCACAAACAAATTGGGCTTTATCTTTGCGTTGTTCGATCACTTCTTGGGCAGCTTGGTCGGCCCAATGGGATTGGGGGATTTCATTGCTTTCTACATTCGCCATAAGCATTTCTATATAGCATTGAAATGCTTTCCTTGCTAATTTACAGGGATGAAAAAATACCTCTGGTTAATAGTTTCTGTGCTGGCAATTGCCGGAGGAATCTATTTATGGGTATCCGATAAGGGCTCGAAAACAGTAAAGAAACAACCCGAGGCCGAAGCGCCAGCTGGGGAGACTCTCTCCCCGGAAGTTCAATCACCGAGTGAGTCCTTTGGGAGTTCGGGGGGCGAGACTCAAGGGCTTCCAAGCCAACCCTATCAGAACAACCCCTATCCCACTACCCCTCCCGCAGAATCGATGCCCACTCCCGAAGTTCCTAGTTATTCTCCTCCCCCTTATGAAGCGGTGGACCCCCCTCCTTATGAACCGCCCCCGGTTCCGCCCCAGCAGTTTGATGATGATATGCCTCAAGGAGCAACCGGAGAACCCAATTTCAATGCTCCTCAAATTCCTCAATTTAACGACGAGGATTATATTCCACCTCCCCAGCCTCCTCCTGATGAAGGGGAAGAGTGATGGGGTTCGCGCCTTGGGTGGGGTGGCGACTGCTACGGCGTGGCACCGACAAAGGGCAGTTGAGTGCCATGACCCTGCTCGCTTGGGTGGCCATCGCCGTTGGGATTGGGGCGATGGGGGCCCTTCTCAGTGTCATGTACGGTTTTGAGACCGCCCTTCAAAATCGGGTGTTGAAAGCTTATCCCCATCTTTTAATCCGGCCCATTCCTCCTCAAAAAGAGCGGAATCTTCTGGATTTTTCCCCTCTCTTAAAAGAGGTGGGATCTCTTTCAGAAATAGAACGGGTCGTTCCCTATTTAGAAAAGGAGATGATCCTCCAATCAAAACAACGGACATTGGGTGCGGTAGTCTGGGGCGTTCCCGCTGAATCCTTAGCCCAGAATCAGTCCGATATCATTTCGGGAAAATTGCCTCGCAATGATGCTCCTTTGCCCCAGGCCTTGATTGGATCCGAGCTGTCGGCAAGGTTGGGTGTTTTAGATGGAGAGCGGTTACGGTTGATTTCACCGATGGAAACAACGGGTGCGTTTGGGCGCGCCCCAAAAACGCAGTGGCTAGAAGTTTCGGGGATTTTTAGTTCGGGCCATTATGAATTTGATCAACAGTACCTCTATCTTCCATTGTCGGATGCCCAAACCTTTCTGGCAAAAGGCCAACCCCTTTCTGGCATTCAGATCTGGGCGAAAAAGTTTTCCCATGTCGATCGATTGAAAAGGCAGTTGCAGCCCTTATTAGGAGAAGGGCTTGAGGTGGTCGATTGGCGAGTGCTGAATTCCGCCCTGTTTCATTCGCTCGAGCTTGAACAGTACGCGATGTTTACCATTTTAAGTTTCGCTATTTTGATCGCGGTGATGAATATCATCATCACCCTCATGATGAATATCTCCCAGAAGAAACGGAATATCGGTGTTTTATTGGCATTGGGTGCCAGTCCGCAACAGATCCGAAAATGTTTTTGGTGGCAAGGAGGCTTTGTCGGCGGAGTTGGGTTGGTGTGTGGCGCGGTTTTGATGTTCCTTTTAATTATTTACATCCGTTATTTTTCCCATTATCAGCTCCCGGAGATCTATTACGATCGATCATTGCCGATAGAAGTGCGCCCCCTTTCAATCGCCGCTATTTTTGGGGTAGCAATTCTGATGATTGCCTTTGCCAGCTGGATTCCGGCGAAACGGGCCTCGAAATTAGATCCGATTGATGCGATTCGTCTTTGATGAGTCGATGCCTTGTGCGGTAAGTCATGTATTAATCCGGTGATGGCGTGGGCTGACGAACTTGGTTGAAGTATACAAACGATATCGTTCATAATATTAAAAATGAATCGTTGGGTGAGGCAATAGAGCTGAGAAAAACTAATAAATGATAAAAAAACTACTCCTTCTTTATTCCTTAACCTACACTGGGTTTGTTTATGCCCCTGCATGCTCCCCTTCTGCAACCTTTGCCAATGCGAACTGTTTTTGTGATTTTGAGCAAGGAGGCACCTGTTACCTCGATATTACGTGCACGCCTTCTACGTCCAGCCAATATAGTTGGATGGGGGATTGTAATGGAGGGAACAGCGTTTTAATTTCCGGGGTGTGGTATCAATCCAATGATTGTACGCTTCCGTGTGATGGAGGGGCTCCAGAATTGCCTCAGTCTTTTAAGTTTCTTTTCATCGCTCTTTTGGTTGGTCTCGTTGTTTTTGTTGCAAGAAAAAGAATGGGCTTTTCTGTTCCCAAGTAAAAACATGTCCC
>CAZRZK010000003.1:120891-151463 GCA_964604555.1 uncultured Pseudobdellovibrionaceae bacterium
ATCTTATTTAGGATTTTTTCTTGTAACCGAAACATTCTCCGTTCTTCTGACTTGCTTAGCTCATGATCGTAGCCAAAGAGGTGGAGAATTCCATGGGCCAGCATTCGCGCTATTTCCTGTTTTAGAGTCACTCCATATTCCTTCGCTTGAGCTTTTAGGATAGGCCAACACAGGATAACTTCACCAATGATGGGAACCACCGTCGTGCCTTTTTCAATGTTAGAAAAGGAGAGAACATCAGTAGGACGGTTTTTTTTCCGGAATTGAAAATTAATTTTCTGCATCTGCGCTTTACCAATTACAGCGATTTCAAGGGTCCATTCTGAATGTGAGGTAAGCAGTTTTCGCTGTACCGATTGGGGAACCTGTAACAAGGTCTCGTGAGCAACTTTACGAATGTAGGCGCGGTATTTTGCCGAGGCGGGATCGCTGAAACTAGTTTCGATGTAGAATTTCACCCGTTATTCCTTGGCTTGGGTTGCCCGCTTGGCTTCGATGGGAATGGGGAGGGGAATCGCTTGGGTTTGGGTGGTAGAGGGGCCGGTCTGTTGTTGTCCGGGGTATTCAATTCGGTGGTGGTACAACGAAACCAGGGTGCGAGTAAAGCACTCCTCGATAATTTTGAGGTCATTCAAAGTGAGATCACAATCGGAGAATTGGTGTTCCAAGAACCGTCGATTGATGATGTTTTGGACCATGGTCTGGATTTTGGACGGGGTTGGATATTGGATGCTCCGCGTGGCCGCTTCACACGCATCGGCAAGCATCACGATGGCCGCTTCACGGCTCTGGGGACGGGGGCCTGGATAACGGAAATCTCCGTCGATGATTTTTTCTACCGCCACGTTCTCGCTCTTTTTGGCTTTATTGAAGAAATAGGAAACGAGGGTGGTCCCGTGGTGTTGTTCAATGATATCGGTGATCTTTTTTCCTAATTTATATTCCCGGGCCATGCGAGTCCCCACTTTAACGTGGGAGAATAGGATCTTAGCGCTCATTGAGGGTTGGAGGGCGTCGTGTGGGTTTTGATTGGGGGGCTGATTTTCAATGAAATAAAGCGGCTTATTCATCTTTCCGATGTCGTGATAGTAGGCCGAAACGCGTGCGAGAAGTCCATTCGCTTTAATCCGATCGGCTGCGAGCTCCGCGAGGCTTCCCACAATCACCGAGTGGTGGTAGGTGCCCGGTGCTTTTAGCATTAAATTATGGAGTAAAGGATGGTTGAAGTTTGAAAGCTCCAAGAGTTTCAAGCTCGTCGTGTAGCCGAGCAGGGCTTCCATCACTGGAATGAGGGTGCCACAGATAATCGCCGATAAAATTCCAGAAAAAACGGAGAAGACGCCGGCAAGGAACAGCTCTTGCCAGACTAAATGACGGAATCCAGCCGATAAGATGAGGCCATGGCAGACGACGATGATGGCTCCAATGCCGCCACTCCAGATGCCCGCTTTATAAAGATCGGTCCGTTGCTTGCACGATCGGATCATCTGGATATTGCTCGCGGAAACCATGAATACCCAGATGCTAAAGAAGAAATCCCGATCCAGCATAAAGCCGCAGAGGAGAGAAATCAGGAGAGCGAAAGAATAGGCCACCTCTTTTCCCATGAGGAGGTGGAGAATTACGCCTCCTGCAGAAAGAGGAAGCAGGTATTCAATGCTCCGATTGATATGCATGGGTTCCATTACCATTCGCAAAGTGGGTAAGCCCCACTTCACCGACATCATCGATAAAATAAGAAGTCCCATCACAACAAGACTGTCTTTCAGGGAGAGGAACCAGAAGCCGCGTTTGGTGAGCTCCATCCGGAAGAGAATCGAGAAGAGGACCAATAAAATCGCGCTGGTCCAAAGGAGTCGTTTGATAATGCTGGCAGGTGACATGAGGAGGTTCACCGCTTGGATCAATTTTTGATGGTATTCGGTTACCCGTTCGCCCCGTCGCAGAATGAGCTGACCCTTTTTGAGGGTGGTGAGCATAGGGCGGGTACTTCCCATGATGGCTTGGATCCGTTTTTCGGTTTGGGCGGAATTGAGTTTCAAGTTGGGGACCATGGTGAGCTGGAGAAGGGAGGCGATCTTGGGATGGATTAGGATCCGTTCCCGTTTTAAAAGCTCCGGGACATGGCCGATAAATTCACGCGCTTGATCCATGCTCCAGATACGGGAAATATCATAGATGAGGGTTTCGGTGAGATCGTGGGAGAGCTGTCGCACGACGATCCCGGTGTTGTAGTAACTGGCGAAAAGATCGGTCGAGGTGATGAGTCTTCCTAATAAAAATTCGCCGGTTTTCGAAAGCTCTGTTTCGACCGTGGGAGAAAATTGGCGGCTCTGGAGGAAGCTGACGAGTGTGTTGGGAATGGGTTTCCCAATTAAATCCTGGATCCGACGCTGCAAAAGTTCCGAAGTCATTTTTTTTGCGGGTTTTCCACTCGGGTAGAATTCCTGACGAAGAGTGCGGATGGTGTGTTGCCAATTTTTGAGCCAGTTTTCGACGGCCGTTTCGTCATAATCGAAAACGGGGGCCACTTTTTTGGCGAGTTCATCACGGGAAGTGCTCCGACTGTCCCGGGTTTCGATATCAGCAGAAAGGGGGGAGACGACATCGAGTTCAACCAACTGCCCTTCGCGAAGGGTGGGAAGGTGAATACTGTAAGGGCCTGGAGCCACTAGGATATAGGCTACGACCAGGGAAACGAAACTATTCAGCGCAATATGGGAAATCTTCTTCCAGTTTTTTGCGGCAGCTATGGAAACGGTTTCGGTGGGTTTCCCTTCAAATAACAGCGAGATACGTCGGAAAAAAGGAGTGATGACATGCTTTGACCCCTTTACGATTTGGTTCCATATCGACACGCCGATCTTATCGGCTTTTCCTTATAAGAACCCGAGACTCGGTGCGTAATAAGGGTTGCTTGGGATTCACAAAGGTATGGTCTACCTTCGTAAGATTATCCTGAAACCATTCGCGGATTATCTACACGACAACTATCGTCAAGGAATTTCACCGCAGAGTTGGGAGAGTAATCAAAACCAAGTAAGTTTCTAATCAGTTGAATTCCCATAATATATTTCGAAGTCGAATGATATCGAAAGGGAAGACTTCCAAGCACTCTTCGCGCATTAGCATTTTGATCAGGCGCAAATTTAAACTCAACTAAGATTCCATTCTTATTATAATGGTTTAACCTCTGATCAGGATGAGAAAATTTAAGGTGACTGTCGATAGTCGCTCGGAAGTGGCCATCATTCGCAAGGTAATAATGCCTAAGAAATGAATTGAATAGACTGGGTTGCAAAGATCGAAAATAGACTTGAAGCGGTTCCGGAACCGCAACATTTCGAAACCGTAGAAAGGGATTGGAATGGATGGAAATTCCTTCATTCTGCGGGAAAACTCGTTTAACAATGATTTCTCCCCGTCTTGCTTTAAGCTCAATTTGGGAAAGAGATCGTGAATCTGACCCGTAACCTCTCATGCGTATTTTAAGGCGAGAATGCAATCCGCCTAGGTGGTGCCAATAATGAGTGAGAAATGGGGTGTCCCAATAAAGATTATAAACCCGACGAGGTGGATAACTTGTCTTGAAGCCGAATAACCCAAGTAGATCCTGGATAGAAATGAGATCCCCACGAGCGAAAAACTTAATTTCATGCCGAACATCACTTGCACCTTCAAAAATGGATTCCAATCCTGATGCATCAATGGAGTTCAACTAGAGTGCCCTCCTGGATCATCCGATCGGCCTTATTCTTCTTTGTACTTAATCCCGTAATCATTAATTGGCTCGGGCCATAGATCGATTTCTTCAAATAACCTGCAATACCTGTTTTACAATCTTCAATTTTTATTTCATTGCCTGTGAACAAGGATGAGTCCTTCACCGCTATCCCAATCTGGGCCCCTTTGATATCAATCATTTTTGCCTCAACTTGACTCGATTCCCCGATGCTGAGCCCTTTATCGGAGACATGGTTGATCCTGATATCTGTCAGATTTAGGATGGAACCAGAGAGATCGATCGCATCCCCGTTATTATCACGGGTACCGATTTGCATAAATCTGCTATTGCTGATACTTCCTTCGGAAAAATCGATGTCGATGGCATCTGCGAAGATGTTCAAAAAGGTGGATTGTTTGATTGAAAAAGCAGATCGAACGATGTTTAAATAGTCGTCTCCCTTGGAATTGCTCACAAACTCACAATTTGAGATTTCAACAGGTGCCTCATAGAAGGTAATCGCCCCGGTTATCTGGTGATTTTTACTGAATGTAGAAGAAGGGCTCAGGTTAAGAAAACGAACCTGACGGAATATCGAAGGGCCGCCAGCTCCAGAAACAACCAACCCATTTCCAAACTGAGGATCCCCTTCGATCGTAATTGGGCCTCTGAGGTGGAGGGGTGAATGGGAAATGATACTCCCTTCTTTTGTCATCTTAAGATGTGTCCCAGGGGGAATGCTGACCTTGAACCCAAATGGAATTATAAATGGATGTTCCATTCTCCATGTACCGGGTTGAAAAAATATCTGTCTATCCGCTTCATTAATATGGATAAAGCTATATTTAATCGCCTGCTGATTTAACGTTGGGGGCATCGATGAAACCCCCCTAGTTCCATTCCACGGTAAAACTTTCTCAACTCGCATGTCATCTGTACCCAAGATGCGATAATGGATCTTCAACTGTTTGATAATTGAGTGGTCCCACTGAATCGGACGGGAATTAGAAAAAGAAATTGAATGGTAGGAGAGAGGATTCACTATTCCCTTTCCTTTGATAAGGTTGCCTTCAATAGGACTAAAATTCAGTGACTTGCCCAATGACATTTTCTCAACAACGATAGGAAGTTGCTGTACGTTAGTTACTGTTAATTGAACAGAATTTATTCCTCCTTTTTCAAAATAGGCTCGCAATGCATGGGGAGGATTCAAAAATTGCTGAATTCGACGAAGATTGGTGTTTAACACATGTTGTGTATTCTTAAATTCTTCTTTTTGTTCCGGCCACTCAGACTCAATCCATCTTTCGAGAGGTTCAACTTTGTCTGAAAGCCTGTGTCCAAGTTTTTTGAGAAAATCACCCTGAGTCAAACGGCGTAGTTTGCCAATATAAGCCAAATAAAGTTCATCATCCTTGAAAAGCTGCGAAAGGAAATATTCTTTCCCGCCCCCTTCACCGATGGCCCTGCGCCAATCGATCTGGGAACGGCCAAATGCCGTAATCTCAAGTAGATGCCCCGGATCATTATCATAACTGATGGGCTCAAGACGGGATGTGATGGGGTTGAAATAGAAGCGGAATTGATTCGTATGAATCGCATGGTGAGCTCCAAAAAGGTCTCTAAGAGCGAGAAAACTGGCCATTTTATCCACGTCAAAAACGCGGGAAGATTTCAACTGGTTGCTCCTAAATGCGTTCAAACGGCTGCGTGCCAGTTGGAATCCTTCGAATAAAACGGGATCCTGAATGGTTTTATCCATCGAAATTGGAACGATGGGTAATGATGTATAAAAGCCGTATCCAGAAATAAATGTGTCCGTGTTTCTTAATTCCGGTTCATTGGATCCTTTCCAAAATTCGCGCCAATACTGATCTGCATCAAACTTAAGTAAAGCCCCTTCTCTCCGCTGATTATTCGCGATCACGGGAAAATCGGGGGTTTCTTCTAACGCGTAGATTCCCCAATCTTCCCCGTTTACCCTGAGCTTTAAAAACTGGTATCGTAGAGCAATTCCGCCTTGCTCTTTAACGGCATTTTGAAAAACCCATTCCCAGATGAAATTGCGGGTGGCAGGGCTTTGCAATGAAAATTTATGCATCCCATGAAAGGCCATCCCCTTTTCTATTTGAACACTGAAAGAAAGCTTCGATGACAAGGTAAAATGATCGGGCCACCTTCCCTTTAAGCGAAGTCGAATTGGCAGAGTTTTTCCTGCTGAGTTCAATAAGGCTGATTTAAACTTATAATCGGAAGGAATGAGCATCCCGGTTTTCTGAGCATGGCTTGCATTTTCTCTTAAACGATTCAGATGGCCCGGTGTCATTTGCAATTCAATCGTCTCGATTGATAAATCCCGGGTGTTGAGGAACAAGGATCTAAAATCTGCCGAATTAATCACAAACCACAACATTAAAATTATCGCAAAGATTAATGCGGGAAGACGGAATTGAGGTGACCTTAAAAAAGCTTGAACCCAGTTTTTTTTAGGATTCACAATCCACATAGAATGAGAAATTTCAGATCAATCCTTGAGTGTCCATCAGGCCAATTCGCAATCCACTATCAATTTGTAGCAACGCCTCCTTACTTTTTTTGAAGGCCTCGAAATCCTTAAATTGAGCCATAAAAGCAGCTTCAAATTGACCTTCCGATTCGTCCCACCTTCTAAGGTTGATCTTTAGACAGTAGGAAGAAAGCACATCGATGATTTGATTGGCGGATTTTGTTTTTAACTCTCCGGAGAGAGTCAAAAAAAGCCCTTTACTATCGATGTTGAACAGGCGGTCCCTTAAAATATAAAGGGCCGCAAGCGTAAAACTGAACATGATAAGAGTAAGCAGTCTTTGTTCTGCGCCAAAGCCCAATCCTATCGCAATTGCCAGGAACATATAGGAGAGCTCTTCCGGCTCCTTGATGGCAGCCCGAAAGCGAACAATGGATAGTGCTCCGACAAGCCCCAAAGATAGAGAAATGGAGGACTTCACAACTGTGATTACGAACATCGTGGCCACTCCCACAGGAAGGAAATTACGGGCAAAACTCTCCCGACTCGAAATACTCTGGGAGAATCGAATATAGAATTGTCCAAGTGCCCAAGTTAATATGAAAGTTAGGAAAAGATTGATCCCAAAGGCATAAAAATCGACTTGGAAATAATTTAGGCTTGCGGGCTCTTTACTGGTCAACTCCTTTAGAAAAGTTATTTTATTTGGGAAATCCACCGAAATAAACATAACAGTTCACGTTTGAGCTGGGTAGTAATCAGTGGGGGAAGTATATCCGGTTTTCACCCTCCGAGGATCCCTCAAAAAAGAACCAGAAGAAGGGATCCTTCAGTCACATTCGCTGTCGAGTGGTTGGGTAATTTAGAACCAGATCATCGGAGGATTGGGGTCTTCGGTTGCGATCTGGGCGTATTTCTCCATGAACATCAGGAGTTGTCGGAGAGTTTCGTAAGAAAGGGTTTCCCGATCGATTTCGCAGCCATATTCATAGACCGTCTGGCCGTTGACCGTTTCCTTCTCCATGCGTTTAACGGTGGTGAGAATCCGCAAAAAAGTATGTGGAGTGAAGTAGAGCCGAAGGTTCACCTGTTGACCGGCGAGCATCGGCTTTTCGGTGCCCTGCTTTTCGCGGAATCGCAGTCCCGATTGACTCACATCGATCACTTCGATGTGGTGGAGCCCGCCTTTTTCGGCGAAACTATAGACGCCTAAGATGCGATTAAAGAGCAGTCGCTCATATTCACGGCGCCGTTGTTCCGATTTGTTCCTTCGGTAAAGGGAAAGATCGATGATCTTTTCATTTACACGCTTTGGTGTCTTGCTTTTACCTTTGTCCATTGGATTTAGTTTTTTTTGGAACTTGTTTGATAGGTGTGTTGAATAAAATTATTATACCGCGCTTACCGAGGAGTCACAAGTGAACGGTTATGGAGCCATGCGGTAAGGGCCCATAAGAAGAGGATATTGTGGAGGGTTTCCGCATCGCCGAAGTTCCATTGGGTGAATCCCTGGATATGGAAGCCAATGAAAGCGATCAGGAGTCCTAAAGCGAGTGCCTTTCCAATCGATTGGGCGTTTGATCTTCGATAGATAGGAATGAGCATCGCGAAGAGTTGCCACCAGATGGAATAGAAGGCGAGGGTGCCTAGAATGCCCGTGGTAGCCAAAACCTGTAACGGCATGGAATGGGCATGGCCATAGAAATTATCTTGCCGCTCTGGGTAGAGTTTATCGACCATCGGTTTTGCAAACCGCTCATTGTTGTTAAACCCTACACCATAGAGTGGAGATTGCTTGAAGAACTCCCATTGCGCTCGCCAGAGGCGTTGCCGGGGGCCCAGGGTGTGCTCATCTTGATCTCCAACCACAGTGCGGTTCAGGCGTTCCCTGAACCCCGTATCTAAAATATAAGAGGCAAGCCCCAGACAAAGCAGGGCCGTGATTCCGATGCCGATCACTCGTTTGCCATAAGGAATCAGAAGCAAAGGAAGGCAGATTGCAAGCGCAACCCACGCCGCGCGGCTATAGGTCCAAAAGCAAAGTAGGAAAATAAAAAGGCCCAGCCCAAGGAATGCAATCCGACGAGTCACAACGCCTATCGCCGTGAAAAGTGCTCCGTACAGAAAATAGATATTCGAAAAGGTGAGGTGGTGGTTAAAAGTTCCAACGACTAAAGGGCCCAATTTTTCCTCTTGAATCGCAAATTGAAGGACCTTTTTCCCTTCAGGACGAATCAGATCGATCGAAATAAAGTGTTGGATAAATCCATAGATTCCCACCACGATGCAGATGGCGGTCAGGGATCTCAGCCAAAAGGAATCACTCGGTTTTTTTTGGATAAGCAACGCTGTCAGGATGAAAAAGAAAAGGAAAAAGCGCAGCCTTCCTAAGTCATAGATTTTTTGATCATAAGGGGCATCCCCCAAATAAATTCCTACCATTGAAATGAGGACAAAAGAGACAATAGGCCAAAAAACGGGGAGGGAGGTGGCGGTTGTGATTAGGTTTCGTTGGCCCGAGAGAAGATAATAGGCAACGAGTAAAGTAGAGAAAAGCTCCATCCCACTCATGGAGGTGGCGAGTGAAAAGAGATAAAGAGCGAAGATCCCTTTAAAGAGCGGATCTGAAATAGTCGAGAGTTTTTTGAATGCCATCTTTTAAGGGGATTTTAGGTTCCCAACCCAAGAGTTGTTTCGCACGAGTGATATCAGGACAGCGCCGTTTCGGATCGTCTACCGGTAAAGGAAGGTATTCGATGGTCGAACGGGAATCACACGCTTTTTTAACCTCTGTGGAAAGTTCAAGCATGGTGTATTCGCCTGGGTTTCCTATGTTGACCGGTTCATAATAGTCCGATTGGAGAAGGCGCATGAGCCCCTCTACGAGATCATCGACATAACAAAAGCTGCGGGTTTGGGTTCCATCTCCATAAATCGTGATCGGTTCATTTTTCAGGGCTTGCATGCAGAAGTTAGGAATGACCCTTCCGTCATTCGTACGCATGCGGGGGCCGTAAGTATTAAAGATCCGAACGATATGGGTCCTGACCTGGAATTCTCGTCGATAGGCCATGGTAAGCGCTTCCATGTACCGTTTCGATTCATCATAACAACCGCGGGGCCCAATCGGGTTCACATTTCCCCAATAGCTCTCTTTTTGCGGATGTTCTGCGGGATCTCCATAAACCTCCGAGGTGGAGGCGACCAAAATAGGAGCCTGCTTTTCCTTTGCGAAGGTTAAAATTCGATCGCTTCCAATGGAACCGGCATAGAGCGTTTGGATGGGGTATTTCAAATAATCGACTGGGCTTGCTGGACTTGCCATGTGAAAAACCCCCGCAATGCCGCCGGTGATTTTCAAAGGTTCGATGACATCCTGTTCAATAAAGGTAAAACGGGAATGGGATAGGGCTGCTTTGAGGTTTTCTCGTCGGCCGGTGATTAAGTTGTCCACAGCGATCACTTCGCAATCAAGAGATAGCAGCCGATCACAAAGATGAGAGCCGACAAAGCCTGCTCCCCCTGTCACTAAATATCTTCCTTTCGGGAGTGGAGTGTTCATCGTTTCCCTCTTCCAATGGCAAAATAATCAAAACCCAATTCCCGCATCTGGATAGGATCGAAAAGATTGCGTCCATCAAAAAGGGTAGGTTGGCTCATTGAGCTTTTAATGCGACTAAAATCGGGGGTTCGGAATTCATTCCATTCCGTTAAAATGGCAAGACCATCAGCGCCATCGAGCATCGAATAGCTTTCATCATAAAGTTGCACCCGATCCCCAAAATGGTGTCGAATCTCTGCGTTTGCTGCAGGATCATATCCGCGCACGGTGGCCCCTGCTTTCAGGAGCTGAGTGATGAGCGCGACTGAGGGGGCTTCTCGGATATCATTGGTAAGGGGCTTGAAGGAAAGTCCCCACAGAGCCACTTTTTTCCCATTCATATTTTGGTAATGGTGCTTCATCTTCTCAAACAGCGAAAGCTTTTGCCGTTCATTGATGTTGTGAGTGGCATGAAAGAGCGGCATCTCTAATCCTTGCTCATGGCCCATTCGGATGAGTGCCTGCACATCTTTTGGAAAGCAGGAGCCTCCATAACCACATCCCGGATAGAGGAATCGATTTCCAATTCGACTGTCGGTCGTGAGAGCTTTTCTCACCTCTTCGATATCGGCCCCGAAGCGTTCACTTAGCAAGGCAATCTCATTGATAAATGAGACCCGCATGGCAAGAAAACTATTGGCCGCGTATTTAGCCAGTTCCGCTGAACGGTTGCTCATCACCAAAATGGGGTTTCCCGATCGGACAAACGGGCTATAAAGCTCCGATACTATTGAAATGGCTTTGGAAGAGGTGGAGCCTAAAATCACCCGTTCGGGTTTAAGAAAGTCATGGATCGCTGTCCCTTCTTTCAAGAACTCCGGGTTAGACACCACAGGACAAAAATATTTGAGCTGTCCTACCATCTGGGAAATTCGATCGGCTGTACCGACGGGAACGGTGCTTTTCACGAGGATAATGCAATCCTTGTTGATCCACTTTCCAAAGGTATCGACCGCATTGAGAAGATAGGAAAGATTGGCCTCTCCTTGAGAGCCTTGCGGGGTTCCCACGGCCAACAGAAAGAGATCGGAGTTGGGAATCGCTTCGGCAGGGTCGGTCGTAAAAGAAAGGCGTTTCGCCTCTAGGTTTTTCTGAACTATCTCTTCGAGACCCGGTTCGAAAATAGGCACTTTGCCGTTGTTGAGGGATGAAATTTTATGCTTATCAATATCAAATCCTATGACCGTGTTCCCAGAGTCGGCAAAACAGGCTCCTGCGACAAGCCCCACATAGCCACTTCCCGCGACGCAGATTTTCATAAGCATTTTCTCATTGTATTTTTACCGTCCGTTAATATAGTGAGGGATACTCTTTACGGCAATGGATATTGGATCTAAAAAAAAATGGAGTGACCCGTTCTGGAAATTCGCCAAACCCCTTATTGGCATTGGGTTGGTTTATTACGTTTTTCGTTCAAAAATGATCGATTTTTCCACTCTCCAAACCCTGCTTTGGAGCCCTCGCCATTTGATGTGGGGGTTTGCGGTTATTTGCTGCAGCCTTCTGGTCTGTTCCGCTCGGTGGCTTTTTTTGATTCGCCCCCAGGGAATGAACCTTTCTTATGGAAACTTAATCGAACTCACTTTTGTGGGGAATTTCTTCAATACCTTCATGCCCGGATCGGTTGGCGGGGATGTGGTAAAGGCCTGGTATGTAGCCGGAAAAGAGCCCACCCGAAAAGCCAAGGCGGTCTACACCGTCTTTTTTGATCGGGTGATCGGCTTGGCGGTCATTGTTTTCTATTCGGCTGTGACCCTGCTTTTTTTCCCGGAGTGGCTTCAGGGGAACCCTCAACTCAAGTTGGTCGCCATCTGTATTTGGAGCTTTACCGCACTCTCCTTTTTGGTTGGGTTCCTTTTTTATACCCCTTGGTTTTGGCAGTTAAAATGGGTGAAATTGGGGCTCGATCAGCTGCGCAAACAGAAACACCTGAAAATTTTTATCGATTCCTTCTTAGTTTACCAATCTTCTTTCAGGACGATTGCGACCGCTTTGCTCCTGTCGGGGATTTCCATTTTTGCCATGAATCTGCTCTATAGTTTTATGGGGGCGGAAATGGGAATCCAAATGGATCTCCCCCATTATTTTTTCGTCGTTCCATTGGCACTGACCGCTTCCGCAGTTCCACTCTTACCGGGAGGCATTGGAGTGGGGCAGGTGGCTTTCTTTACTCTGTTTAAATGGGTCGGGGTTTCGAATCCCGATCAGGGCGGGGCATTGTGCACCCTCATCCAGATCTACACGATCCTCTTCAACTGCATTGGCCTCTTTTTCTATCTTAAGGGGAAACGTCACAAAGTGGTTGCTTCGACGTCTGTTGGTTAAATTCGAACTCGCCCTGTTGCCATTTATAAAAAAATATAAATAATATCAATTACTTAAATCAAACCACCTTGCTTGTGGGAATTCCCACTTTATCCGATAATAGGTTATGGCGATTCCTAACGACCAAAAAGTGAAAACGGTGAGGCCTGATAGCAAAGGTCGTATTTTACTCGGTAAAAGGGCGAAAGATTTTAGCGGCTATACTTTAAAAGAATCTGCAGATGGTTCCACTTTGCTTGAACCATTGATTGAAGTTCATGCCAAAGAAGGCTGGCTTTTCAAAAATAAGAAAGCTATGTCGAGCGTTCAAAGAGGGCTTAAACAATCTGCTGCCGGCAAGACAAAATCGTTAGGTTCATTTACAAAATATCTCGATGAAGAAGAGAAAGAGTAATTTTTGATTTTTTCTCTTTGATTCACTGCAGAAGCATACCAAACGCTAATATGCTTTTATGTCATGGATAAGGCACTGCAGTTCTTAGAAATTGGCATTTTTAGGTGAAAAGAGGAAGATAGGGCGGATGGTCTCCAAGAGCTCAAAAGCGATCATTCTCCTCCGTGAAAATTTCGGGGAGGCCGATCAGTACATTCAGGTCTTTGCCGAAAGGTGGGGGAATGTTTCGGTTTTGGCAAAGTCGGCGAGGAAGAGCAAACGTCGGTATGTCGGCGGGCTCGATATGTTCTGCCACGATGAGCTTTTTGTCCGCGGCGAGCCGGGGGTTCGGTGTTACCTCGAAGAACTCACGGTGCTGAATAGTTTTTACGGGATTCGTGGGAGTCTTGATCGCGTGATGACCGCTGGAGGGGTGGTGCAGTGGGTGCGGCAACTGACTGAATCAAGTCCGGTGATTGCGCCCATTTATTATCTCCTTGGGGAAACATTGGCCTGGATCGAACAGGAAGGAGACAAGGATCGCCTCAATGCCCTTTTCCTACTTTTTAAATTAAAACTCCTGGCAGAACTAGGATTAAAGCCCCGCATGGAGCACTGTGTCCACTGTCAGGCGGAAAACCGGTCGGTTATTTTCGATACTGAAGCAGGAGGGGCTGTCTGTAGCGTTTGTGTGCAACGGCTTTACCGTGTCTCCCACTGTGAATACCTTTCTAGAGATGAGAAAGGGGTTTTGAGCGATTGGGATTCCCTTACTTTGGCCGATTGGAGCCGAACTCCACTCGATAAAAGGTGTTTAGAGCCCCTCGATCGACGTGTGACGCAGTTTGCAAGTTTTCATACGCACCGCGACTTACCACTTCACGCCTGACAGCATAAACTAAGCAGGTGAATCCCATACAATATAGTCCCTCACACTACCAGCTCCCAAAGGAGTTTATCAAAGAGATAACCACAGTCCATAATCGCAAAGGACTTTTTGCGGTCACATCGGTTTGGTTTGTGCTATTGGCAATCATTCTGGTCAGCCGCTATGCCTTTCAACAATATGGATTGAGTTGGTTCATGATTCCTGTGGCCTTCCTGATTGCGGGCAGGTTTGGCGCCTTTTTACAGCTCGCCCATGAAGCTTGTCACAATAGTCTGTTTGAATCGAAGCGATGGAATTTTTTGGCGGCGAAGTGGCTCTGTTCGATGCCGATTGGCGTTTTTTATGAAGGCTATGCCGAAGGACATGCGCGCCACCATTCGTATGTAGGGACGGAGAAAGATCCCCTTTCAGACCGGGAGAAATATCGGATCTGTGACTTCAGGAATCCAGCGCTTTATCTTCTTTTTTTAAAAGATCTCTTAGGGATCACCGCGCTCCAGATCTTTTTTTCCTATGGAGAGACTTCTACCCAAAAGGAAAGTTTGAGTATCAAGCTTAAAAAAATGGCTCAGTTGGGATCGGTTCAATTGATTGTAATTTTGGGATTGTTTGAGGGGAATTTAGTGGAATACATTCTCTTTTGGATCCTTCCCGCCATTTCAGCTCATATGTTCTTGATGCGGGTTCGTGGTATTGCCGAGCATGGATTGTCGGGACAATTACACCTTCAAAATCGTTCCCCTCAAGAGGGAACTTACTACACCCGTTCTTTCTTTACTCCACAAAACCATTATCGGCTCACACCGTTGATTTGGTTGGAACGATGTTTGATTGGTTCCTTTTACGTCAATTTTCACCATGAGCATCACCTGTTTCCGAATGTTCCCTATTACCATTTAGCAAAATTGCATCAGAAAATCGCGCCGAGGGTTGCCGAGGCCAATCCCGATGTCTATGCTCCGGGATATATTGGGGCGGCGATTCGCAATTTGTTGGACACGAATCCCGTAGGGTTGGGTTTGAATGAAGTCTAAGTTTGCCGCGAAGCCAAAATTTGATCGAATTTTGATCACCGGAACCACGTCCGGGTTAGGACACGCCTTTTTAGATTATTATTACAAGCTGGGATGTAAGGTAATTGTGGTGAATCGTCGGGAAGTTCCCCATTTATGGCGCCAATACCCCGGCATTGAACTCCACACCCTCAATATCACCTCGAAAAATGAGGTTCACCGATTTTTAGGGGAGTTACGAAACAAGGGAACCCTTCCCGACCTCTTTGTCCTGAATGCGGGGATCAATCGCCTGGATAACGGGTGCGGATTGGATTTCGACACCTTTAAATCGGTGATCGACACCAATCTCTATGGGGTGATGAGTTTCGTCGGAGCGATCCATGATCTGGGAATCTCAGGGAAGACGATCGCTTCCCTCTCTTCGACTTCCAATATCGTTCCCAATCCGGCCCATGTCGCCTATTACGTCAGTAAACGGGCCCTTTATGATGCTTTTAAAATGCTCCAAAAGAAGGATGCTTTAAATCATTATAAGACGGTGGTGCTTGGCCCGGTGAGCACACAAATCATGGCAGGCTATCCCGAACCCCAAGGCTTGCAGAAAAAAATATTCGATCGCTTGGTGGTGCCGGCAGATGCCACTGCGGTCCAGTGTGCCCGTTTTTTTGAAAGCGGCCGCTTTTCCTTTTGGTATCCCAAGCTCTCCATCGCCTTTTACCAGTTAGTAAAGCTCGTGCTTCTCTTTCTTCCCGGCCTCTATGGCGGCACTTCCACGCCTCGCCAGCTCACACAAAACCAGCATTAAAAGAGACAATAGAAAAACGGTGACCGAAATCGTGGGAACGGTGGGAAGGTGCGTGAATTTGAGCGAAATAATAAAGCCAGAGAGGCTGCTGCAGAGGGCGATAGCCATGCAGATTGCAAAATGGAATTTCAATCCCCCCACTTTTGAAAAACGGAGGATGCTCGTCGGAACGAAGAGCATCGAAACGGTGAAAAGAAAACCCAGAAACTGGACCGAGAAAGAAAGAACAATCAAACTCAAAATGCGGAAAAGCCACTGCACCGATCGGTGGTGGAGCCTGGCATAGGAATCTCCGAAGAGGGCCATTTCAAACGAAAGGCAACCGATCGCCTGCCGATAGCGGAGGATCCATAAAAAACAGAGGGCGCTCACCACCGTCGCCACTTTGGAATCCACGGCCGATAAAGTTGCCAAATCTCCGAAGTAAACCTGGGCCATGTGGCTTTCGAGGGCGGGAAAAAGATTCCCGATCAGATAACCCACCGACATTAAAAAGGCCAATATCGCCGCAAAGAGACTGTTTTTTGAAGCCCCGGCATAGCCCCCTAAATGTTCCGTCACCCAGTAGGTGAAGGAGGAAATAAAAAGTCCCATTAAAAATGGAGCCACTGCTCCCATGTAGGAACCTTCTAAGTCGTGAAACAACCCGATCCCAAGCAAGACGCCGACGAGTGCTCCTTGTCCGAGACAAAGAGTTTGGGCTGAGCGATCCCGGGTAGCAAGGTGAATTCCTAAAGTAGAAAGAAGTGGAGCAGAGATGGCGGCCGCTAATAGAGTCCAGATGTAGATTCCGATCAGTTCAAGCATAATGTTAGCCTTTGGGTTTTGGGAAGGGTGATCGGATCATGGGAGACCAAGAGAATAGCCCCTTGATTGAGGTACTTCGTCAAGATCTGCTGCATCTGCTTTTGGGTATTCTCATCGAGGTGATTGAAAGGTTCATCCAACACGAGAAGCTTCGGCAGTTGGATCAAAGCCCTGAGCAACAGCGTCCGTTTCCGTTCCCCACCGCTTGCCTGATTCCATCTGAGATTCAATTGTGAAGGGGTAAGAATCGGGAATTCTTCCAATGCTTTCTTATAGGGAAACCAGGTCGGGACCAATCCTAATACATCCCTTAAGGTCATGGGGGTATGGACCTCGGCATTTTCGAGTTGAGGAAGGTAGCCAATTTCAGAAGAGCGGAGCGGGCAGTTGACCTTTCCGCCGAGGGGCTTCATTTGACCTAAAATCACCTTTAATAGAGTTGATTTTCCGGTGCCATTTTCTCCTTCAATGAGGAGGCATTCTCCCGATTGGAGTTGAAATTGAAGATCCCGTTGGAGGATTTTCCCGCTGGGAGTGCCATAGGAAAGATTTTTAGCGTCGAGTAGGAGTGACATTTATCGGAGTCTTTTATCACAGATGGAGGGCCATTCCAAACTGGGGCTGCTGAGGATTAGAACGGGCGTCCCCCGTTAACCTCGAATGTTTTTCCCACATTTTGGATCGCGGAATGGATGTTTTTGTCATCCACTGCCTTCAGCATATTCCAATAATTTGTATTGATGAGGGCCACCATCGCGCCATCCGATTCTGTGACATTAATTTCCAATCTTAGGCTTCCCGCAAACGCAACCGCTCCGGTTGAGTTTGGGCCCTGGGCTGTGACTAAATATCGAATGCAGCTGCCGGCATATTTGGTTTCGTTTTGAGGGATCGTATAGACCGCAGAACTGGGAACGCAAGAGGTGTTCGCTGGGGAACAGGAAGCAGGGGCGCTGGGATTTCCACCATGTACAGGCTGCACCGGTAAAAATTCAGGACTGAATACTGCGACCTGGGTTGTGGCCCCCGCAGCAGGGCCGGCATAAGGAGGGGTATCGACATAGGCTTTTATTTCGACCGTTTGCGATGTAGGAGTTGGCGAAATATTCGTCAAAGATAAGGTAACGCAGCGGCTGTAAGTATTGTTTACCAGCGGTTTTGCCGTCACTTCCCAGTAATCGAACCAATCGATAGAGGGAGTCTTGATCAGTCGGCCGGCAAAGAGATCAGGTGCAGAAAAAATAGAAAGTGTGAGGGATAAAACTATTAAGGATGAGTTTCGAATCATAAAGGCTATTTAGTTCTTGTCGGGAAATTCAAAAAGGTAGGCCCGAAGGGCCTTCATTAATATGTTCGCGACAAGAATGTGAGTCCCTTCGGGGCTAATTTTTTAGATTTCCCGACAGCGACTATTTAGATTCTGCTGAATAAGTCATTTCAGCTGCAAATTTGAGGTTTCGGCTGCGACTTCGGAAAAATCAAAAAAAGTTCTCAACGTGGCTCTGGGGCCACGCCTCCGGGCTTTTTTGATTTTTTCTCGTCTCACTCAAACCCTCAAATTTTCGCTCTGAAAGCACTTATTCAGCAGAATCTATTTAGATTTTAATCAGGTATTCGTCTCTTTTCAAGGAGACGAACACCTTTAACCGGAAATCAAAAGGTCTTTGGGCAATAGAGATCGATAATCTCTCGCAATTTGGAAGAGTAGACTCCATTGCGTTCCCGTGCAGGGCTCCCACATCCGCCGGTAACATAGAGGAGAACAGGTTCTTGTTGACCGTTGTCGGCGGTAATCGAGGTACTGGGGCCATCGCATAACCCATTAGGTTTCGTGGTGACCTCTTCAGAGGCAGCTTTTTCGATCACAAGCCTGATGTTTCCAATCAGATTCACCTTCTTTTCTTCAATTACACGCAACGCGGTGGGTTGTACCATTCCAAATTGGTGGCTGACGACAACTTTGTCCGCATACAATTCACACCGTTCTCCACCGGCATATTCGGGCATCGTGAATCCACCCCCACTGCTTTTGGTCAGAAAAGGTTTCGTGTTTGCTGCAAAGGCTGAAGCGGCCAGGGCCATACTTAAAATAAATGCTTTCATGAGTTACCTCCAAGTTAATAGGTCAAATTCTGAATAAGGAGCAAAGCAAAAGCGGTGCCAAACGGAATTTGCGGTTTTGTGCGTAAAAATAAATGCGTGGCCTTATATTTTTGCACCAGCTCCAACCTGGGACCAGAATCTCACTGGCATTACGAAGGGCGTAGGGTAACATTCAAAAGAATGGCCTCCTCCTTTCTTTGGGCGCTCATCCCGCTGACCGTTTTTTTTTCTGTCATAAGGTTGTTTTTTGGCGTCGACTTCACCGATGAAGCTTTTCTAATAGCCATTGCCCATCGCTTTTGGAGAGGGGATATCCCTTTTGTAGATGAACTTTTCGTGCACCAGACCCCCGTGTTGTTAATAGCGCCCTGGATGCGGGCCTATTTTTCTAGGTTCGGGACGGAAGGGGTGGTGCTCTATGTGCGCTTTCTCTATCTTCTATTTTGGAGTGGGATTACCGCCTCCCTCTATTTTGGACTTTCACAGTGGATGGAAAAGAAAAAGGCGATCGCCCTTTCTTTGCTCTGGCTGCTCTTCATTCCGTTTAATATTCCTACGCTCAGTTACAACACCATCGGCTGTGGGTTGTGGACGGCGGGGCTGTTTCTCCATCTTTCCCAATTCCCGGGTCGGCGTTTTTGGGTGCTGCTCGCTTGGGGATTGGCGAGCATTGTCTATCCCACTCTGATCGTGATGATTGTACCCACGGCGTTGATTTTTACCCTGAAAGACCTCAAAAAAGATCGCAAAGCGGTCGTGAGGTGGGGGGTCGCGGCGATGACAGCCGCGGCAGTTTGCCTTCTTTTAATTTTGCCGCCGATTTTAAAAGCAGGGGATCGATTTGGTGATGCGATCACCTATTCTTTGATCTCCCTTGGGCATGGGGGCGGATTCGCAAAGCTAAAATTAGTATTGTCCCATCTTTTTTTCAAAAACATTCCTCCCAGCATTGCCATCTTATGGATCTGGGCGATAGCGGCGGTTATTTTCAGAAAGTGGGTGCCTTTATTGGTTTGGGCGCTGTTTCCTTTGATCTTATGGTGGGGTTATTCCCATATTTCTTATCCCGGTGTTTGGTGGGCCAACTATTTTGTTTTTTTGCCCCTCGTCCTATTTCCCCGATTAAAGGAGAATTCGGCGGTTCGCCAAGCCTTTTATTCCATCTGGTTTCCCGCATTTTTAGCCGGCATCTTAACCGCTTGGTCTAGTATCAGCAGCGCGGCGAATGCGATTATCGGTTTTGCTCCCGCGCTCATTGTTAGTTTTTGGTTTTTGATGGAATACTGTGAATGGAAGAGGCCGGTCTATTTTTCTGTTTGGATTTCAGCCCTTCTCGGCCTTTTTGCCGCCCAGGCTTTTTATTGTGACAAATCTCTTTTTCAACTGACCTATCGAGTTCAGCAGGGACCCTATCGGGGATTGTTCACCAGTCGTGAAAAACTGGATTATTTAAATGCAGTGACTGCCGATATCCGACGCTTCGAAAATCAAGCCGGGTATGTTTTTTTCTATGATTTTCCAGCGGGTTACCTTTTAACTGAAATGCGGGTAGGGAGTTCCTCATCTTGGGTGAGGCCGGTCTCCCGAGCGAAGCAGTACTACATCGACTATTACCAACATCACCTCTCGCCCCAGAATGTGGTATTCTTAATGAAACGTTTGCAGCATGGTTATCCTTCTCCGGTGCTTTATCCGCCAGGAGACCCCGTTCGGGAGTATATCTGGCAAAGCCACCAACCTATTAAGGAAACCGAAGCCTATTCAGTCTGGAAAGTTTCAGCACTAGCCTCGCAGTGAATTTGCGGGTATGCTGTCGCAGTCTTTTGGCCCAGACTTTTTTGAGAGAGGAAACGCGTGTCAACCATCAGAGTACGAGACGGAGAACCTTACGAAAATGCGGTGCGTCGCTTTAAGCGCGATTGTGAAAAGGCCGGAATCTTGACCGAGGTCAAGCGGCGTGAATCTTACGAGAAGCCTTCAATTCGTAAGAAAAAGAAATCGATCGCGGCCCGGAAGCGGCTCATTAAAAATCGGGAACGAGGCGGAAACAGTCGGTTTTAAATGACGGCCCAGCATGAAAAGTTTAGCCAGTTTTACCTCGTTATGGGGGCGGTTTTAGGTTTAGTTGCCGTTCTGATGGGCTCGGCCGGTGCCCACCTCTTAAATAAGATCATCAGCAGCTGCAATCAGAAGAGTTTCCACACCGCCATCGATTATCAGTTTTACCATGCCTTTGCCCTTTGTTTGGTGGGGATCCTGCTCCAACAATCGGAATCGATTTGGCTCAAAATCAGTGGATCGGTCTTTTTGGCAGGGACCTTCCTGTTTTCAGGAAGTCTCTACATGTTGGCCCTTACTGGAAAGAGCTATTGGGTCAAACTCACTCCGGTGGGTGGAATGGCCTTTATTATCGGTTGGGTGCTTTTGATCGGCGCTTTGGTGACCATGAAAAAGGTGAACCCAAAATGAATATGTCGGCTAAGCCTACTATTGCCATCCTAGGTGCCAGTCAGGATCGCAGTAAATTTGGGAACAAAGCGGTGCGGGTCTTTGCCGATCGTGGTTATACCGTCTACCCCATCAATCCTAAAGTCGACGAGATTGAAGGGCACAAGGCCTATAAAAGCATCTCCGAAGTCCCCGTGAAAAAATTAGATATGGTAAGCCTTTACCTTCCCCCTTCAGTTGGGTTACAGGTGATCGAGGAGATCGCTCAAAAAGAGGTTTTGGAACTGTGGTTAAACCCCGGTGCCGAGAGCCCCGAGCTGATCGCCAAAGCGGAAAAATTGGGGCTTAAAACCATCCCTGCCTGCAGTATTGTTGGAGTCGGGGCTAGTCCCTCCCAATATTAGAATATGTTTAATAGCCCCCGTACCCTTCTCTCGACCCTGAAGACCTTCTTCTACTATTTTTTGATGATCGTTGCGGCTGGAGTGGTCTATTTCTTTATTCGAGAAAAAGGGGAGTCGACCCTCTTTGCCCAACAACAGCTTCTTTATACCGGCACCCGCATGATGCGCGAGCAACTTGATACAATGTTGCATGTGCTCTTGGCACTTGCCGTAGTGATCGTGGTCGCAAGAATTATTGGCGCCATTTTCCATTGGCTACACCAGCCTCCGGTCATTGGAGAAGTGGTGGGTGGCATTTTACTGGGCCCCTCCTTTTTAGGGAGCTGGTATCCCACTCTCTATCATTATATCCTTCCCGATTCGGCCGCCCCCTTTCTGGGCGTCATCTCTCAATTGGGAATTATTCTCTATATGTTCCTAGTGGGATTGGAATTGGATCTCAAAATTCTAAGACGCAGCGGTCATGCCACTCTAGCCATTTCGCACGCCGGGATTATCTTTCCTTTCTTGTTGGGCTCAACTCTAGCCCTTTATCTCTATCCAACTCTTTCTCCCCCCGGGATTTCCTTCACCAGCTTTTCCCTCTTTTTAGGGGTGAGTATCTCTGTCACCGCTTTCCCTGTATTGGCTCGGATTTTGACCGATCGAAAGATCCATCGCAGTCGATTGGGCACGGTAGCGCTGACGTGTGCAGCGGTCGATGATGTGACTGCCTGGTGTCTGTTGGCCCTGGTGGTGAGTGTCATCCAGGCCAAAATTGGAAGCGCTTTGACCACCCTAGGAATGACCATCCTTTTTATCGTAGTGATGTTAACGGTAGTGCGTCCCATTATTGGGAAGTTGGTTCCATTGTTAGAAAAACTGGACAAAATTACTGAAGGGGGCATGGCCGTTATTTTTGTAACGATTCTGCTTTCGGCCCTCACCACCGAATTTATCGGTATCCACGCCATTTTTGGCGCTTTTATGTTGGGCGCGATCACCCCACCCGCCAGTCGAATGGCCACTGAACTGGTCGATCGACTGAAGGATCTGATCCAGATTATGTTTCTTCCTGCTTTTTTCGCCTTCACCGGAATGCGCACCCAAATTAGCCTCATCGAAGGAACTCAAGATTGGCTGTTGTGCGGTCTCATCATTTTAGTGGCGACCCTGGGAAAATTTGGGGGAACTTTAGTGGCCGCGCGTTTGACCGGGATCGGTTGGCGAGAAGCCTCAGCCCTTGGCATTTTGATGAACACCCGTGGATTGGTGGAATTGATAGTGCTTAATATTGGACTTGATCTCAATGTGATCTCTCCAACACTCTTTACGATGTTGGTGATCATGGCCCTGGTGACCACCTTTATCACCTCTCCCATTTTGCATTTCCTCATGCGCAACCATCATTGGGAAGAGGGGTAGAGCCTTTGGAACCTTCTCAAGGAGTGAGCTTTTAAAATTTGACATGAAACTCATCGGCTGTTCGAATTAATATTAAATGAATAAAATATTTCTATTAATTCTCACAATGGGTCTGTTTAGTAATGTTCTTTTTTCCCAGAAGTTCCCTTCCATTTTTGTCGGAATTCAACATTCTTGTGCCGTCTTTGAAAATGGAACTCTGAAGTGTTGGGGATATAACCAGGATGGGCAATTGGGCCTGGGGGATTCTTCACCGCGGGGAGCGAGCCCCTCGACCATGGGGGAATTGTTGCCGACGGTGGATTTAGGTAAAGAGGTAAAAGTAGAAAAGGTGGCTCTGGGGTACTCGCATACTTGCGCTCTTTTGCGCGATAAAACGATCAAATGTTGGGGGTCAAACCGTTATGGTGAATTGGGAATTCCGGGGGCGTTCATCGGAACAAAACCGGAACAGATGGGGGATAATCTTGCCCGTGTGGATTTAGGTGGGAAAAAAGCCATCGATGTGTCTTTGGGTGCCCATGTTTCATGTGCTTTATTGGAAGATCATTCATCGCGTTGCTGGGGGCATTCCGCTCTCATGAATGCATATGAATTCCAAGAAAAGGGGATCGAAGAATTGGCCGCTGGGCCTTTTATCGGATGCGTGATTTTTCAAGATCGAACGATTCGATGTCAGGGGAACAATCTATTTGGCAATGTGGGGATGGGTTGGGCCGATTCCGAAAATCCAAACCGAGTGAATCTCGGAAAGAACGCGAAGGTAAAACAATTGGCACTTGGGAATAGCCATAGCTGCGCCCTTTTAATGGATGGGAGAGTGAAATGTTGGGGGTATAACGGAGATGGGCGGTTGGGATTGGGGCATCGAGAGCCCGTTGGACATCAAAGTGATCAAATGGGGGATCGTTTAAAGGCGATCGATTTAGGAACCGGTGTGAAGCCGGTGGCAATTACCGCCGGGGAGTTCCATACCTGCGCGTTGATGGAGGATCACCAAATAAAATGCTGGGGAATGAATAATTTTGGTTCGCTGGGATTGGGCGATATGATCCCTCGGGGTTCTTTTTCGAACGAAATGGGAACAGGGCTCCCTTATGTCGATCTGGGTTTACCTGTCCATCAGTTATCGAGCGGAGCTGGGTATCATACTTGCGCTTATCTTTCTAACCAGGCCTGGAAGTGCTGGGGGCTCAATACCAATGGACAACTCGGCGTCGGAGATACGATCAGTCGAGGTGGCAGCCCCGCCGATATGGGAAGCAATCTGGACTATTTGGATCTCGGGCCATAGTTGCGCACTTCTGCCTGTTCGAATCGGCCCTAGTATTTAAAATCGAGTTTAAAGACCTGATCCCTAATAATACCAAATTTTCCATCATGGGAAAGATGGAGTTGTTCCGTGCTGAATTTTTGCTGGTCATCCGAAAAGAGAAAGGGCGCCTTGGCGAATTGTCCCGTCTCGAAGGAGTAGGCAAATACTCCATAAGTTGAGGGATCGGGGTAGTTTTTTTCAAACCTCACTTGAAAAATGATATCCTTTTGTTCTTCCCGGACAATCGCATGGTAAATCCACATTCGAATGGAATCGGGAGCTAGGATTTCAACCGCTTTTTTCCCGGATTTCACATCATAGAGGTAAATGGCGCTATTGATTTTATCAGTGTGAACGCTTCCATAAAGCAAGAAGAACTTCCCGCTTTTACTAAACGACATCCCGCCGTTGGATTTTGTGGTGACGAGGCTGTTCTTATCAATTTTACGGAGGGTGTTATCACTCGCCTTATGGAAGGTTACTTCCGCTCTGGTTTGTCTTTGATCGGTGGGGATAACATAGACCAACGTCGAGCCATCCGGGGAGAGGCTTATCTTTTGGAAAATGGGAAGTTCCACTGAAGTGATGACTTTGGATGAGGTGTTTTCCAACTTTATGACATCAACCGTCGTGCTGTCCCTATCCTCTTGATTGGCAATCGCCGCAACCTCTCCACTGTCGGAAATTCCCTTCAAACGTTGGGAGCGATTTCTAAGAAAGACCGAATGGCGTTCCCGAAAGTCAGGGATGGAAAAAACCTGAATTTCAAAGGGGGCCTGAAAACTGACAGTGCCAACAGCTAGGAATTTCCCGTTCAAACTTGCATGATGCTCCAGAAATTCTTTTTTCAAAGTGAATTGAGTGGAGCTATCGGAGAATTTTGAATCCAATGAGAGGTAGTTTTTCTGGTTGTTGGGGTTGAGATAAAGCCACTGATTGGGGGTGGAAATGTTGGGAAACACTGCCGTGTCGTAAGTAGTGCCAAATTCCCTTCTTAACTTGAGGTGCGTGGTTAAGACCGGAAGCTTTGCCGGTAGAGCTCTCACATAAGCTTCAAATGAGATGCCAGATGGAATGGCATCTTTCAATTTAAGGGCGCTGGCTATCTGGGTAAAGGCCGCGATGAAGGTGTCCCGTGGAAGCCCCCCGTTCTCGAGCTCGCTCACAGCAACATTGACATCGATATTTTGTTTGGCCGTCTCTTTCAGGGTAGCGATGGAAATTCCTAGTTCCGCGGCGGCATTTTCAATGTCGACGACCGCTTCAAAGCGATCCACTAAGGTACGGATAGGATCCAGTTTTCCCGACTCCTTAACTCCTATCTTATCCAGCGCCGCCTGATAACGGGCGATGTCCTTTTTGAAGAGCGCTGCCATCTCTGCTTGGAGTTTGTGAGCATTCTGGATTCTTTTCAAATCGGCGACGTTATAGGCGTTTGCGGTGCGTTCTACATGATCTCGAATATTGTCGAATTTGATCTGAAGCCCGCCAACATGGCAGCCCATACAACTGATTCCGTTGAAAATACGGGTATCCCGACGGGTGGTATCGGCCACGATTTCGGTGGGGGCAATGGGAAGCCCAGTCCCATCGGCCTTTTCTAGCCAATAACCCTGTAGACCATTCGGAAGACTAAAAATAATTTCTCCCCCGGCATGTTTAAAGGTGAGAGGGTTTTTGAAAAGATCTTTTTCTCCCGCGTTCCCGTCAAAATCGTAACTCTTCCAATAATAGCCGGGATATAAGAGAAGATCATGCCGTTCAATGAGTCGATTGAAGCCGGAAACATTCGATTTTCGGAAACCGGCCCTCGCTATTTTCCCTTCTCTAATATTCCTTTCTACATTTACTTTTAATAACTGCTTTTCCAATTCTCCCGTTGTTTTAGGAAGCTGCAAAATCTCCTCATAAAACGGGGGACGACTGACCGTTTGGGAAAACCAATCGGCTCGAAGGAAAGGAACCGGCGCTTTGGGATTGAATCGAGACACCAATTTAGCGACGGGATGATTAAACCTTAATTGGTAGGGGTTTTCAGCCACCAATTTGTTCCAGAGCTCGTCAGACCACCCCAATGAATCGAGCCGAAAGCGCAAAATCGTCTTATTTTTATCGATCGCAATGGGCTGGGAGAGTTGCGATCTCCAGGAAAGGCTATTGAGCAATTTAGTAATACCCTGTCGGTACTCCTCCATCTTCTGATCCGATTCTCCGGCGATCCAGAGATGGGTCAAAGTGAGGTAGCGGACCTGAAGCGCCTCTTTTTCTGAAAGCCGGGAGAGATCATTTAAAATGGCCCGCAAGATTTGGAGTTCCAGCGGCTGCTTACTATCCTCGGCATCCCCCCCGGCCAGAATTTCCAGCCTTCGTTCCTCTTTTATATCGCCAGTAGAAAGGGTTTCATCCGGAGCTCCCGTTTTAATCCATTCGAGCACTAAGGCCACTTCTTCTTTTGAAAGTGCCGGTCCCCCCTTGGGCATTCCTCCTCCGGGAACAATTCGCTTCATGAGTTCCGATTTGGCGGGATCGGAAAGGTTAATGAGTGCACGGTATTTTCCAAGCCCTTTCAGTTGGGAAAGATCTAAATCTCCATCTTTCACTTCTGCGTTGTGGCATTTTTGGCAGCGGTTATTGAAAAGGAGAGCTACTTTTTTAACCTGTTCACTCTCCTCGGCGAGACCTAAAGAACCCAAGAAAAAGAACATAACCATTGGAACAGAAAACACCTGTTTAGCCATGTTCAGCACGTTTACAGGGATGATATGATGAGTCAACATCGATTTCAGAGAATGTAACGCCATACACAATCAACCTATTTTCTCCCTCATGAAGCTAACTTAATCGGCCGATAAGAGAAGCATGGAGTGTCGATCATGATTGGGGTTACTAAACTGGATGGGAGAACCATTCAACTGAATGCCGAGTGGATCCAAACGGTGGAAGCTACTCCCGATACGCTCGTCACTCTTACGAATGGGCAAACTTTCTTCGTAAAGGAAACGGTGGATCAAGTGGTCGCCGCCTTTAAGCAATATAAGAAAGAATTGATTCAACTTCGGGTCATTGAGGGGAGATCATGATTCTCAGTATTTTGGGTATTATCATCGGTCTCGGTTGCGTTGTGCTGGGGCAGATCCTAGAAGGGGGGCACTTAGAGCAATTGATGGTTCCCACTGCAGCCATGATCGTGGGAGGAGGAACTCTCGGTGCGACGATGCTTTCCTGCACCATGGCCGAGATGATCAGTTCACTTAAATTTTGCATGCGAATCTATTTATCTAATCCACCAAATCTTGCTCCTTTGGTCCACGAAATTACGGAACTCGCAAACATTGCCCGCAAAGATGGAATTTTAGGTTTGGAAGGAAAATCGAAAGAGATCAAACATCCATTTTTAGCGCAATACTTACGCTATTTAATCGACGGCTATGATCCCAATGTGATCAAAGAGATGATGGAAGATGCCATGCACCACACCGAAGAGGCGGGCAATGCCGCTGCGAAGGTGTATGAAACTGGTGGAGGCTTCTCACCCACTGTGGGAATTATCGGAGCGGTGCTGGGACTCATCCACGTGATGTCGAACCTTTCCGACTCGAGCAAATTAGGAAGTGGTATTGCCGTCGCTTTCGTGGCGACGGTGTATGGAGTGGCTTCAGCGAACTTGGTGCTTCTGCCAATGGCCAACAAAATAAAAAGGATCACGAAAGCTGACACGGATGAGATGAATTTGATCTACACCGGTCTTTGTGCCATTCAAGCAGGATTAAATCCTCGAGTGATTGAAGAGCGGTTGAATAATTTAATTGGCGTCCATGGCCACGGTGATCAGAAGAAGGCGGCATAATCGATGGCAAAGAAGCACAAACATCCCGAACACGAAAACCTGGAGCGGTGGCTGGTCTCCTATGCCGATTTCATCACTCTCTTATTCGCATTCTTCACGGTGCTCTACGCCCTTTCCCAAAGTGACAAGGCCAAATATCAAAAGGCAGTCGATAACATTCAACGTTCCTTTCTTTCAGCGGGCGGTATCCATCCTTTAAAGGGAACTCCTTTCGTGCCATTTGATAAACCGCCGGGACGTGGTTCAGAAGTCCCACCTGGAGTGAATGAGTCCGGACCTTTTGGAAAAGCGGGAGAAGCTCAAGCGGTCGAGAGGATCATGGAGCAGGTGAGAGGTCTCTTTGCGCGAACGATGGGACTGGGATTTGGAGCAGCCGATGTCGAGGTTGTCGCAATGGAAGGCGGCTATAAACTTCGCCTCGCCGAGACGCTTCTTTATAAACCGGGGAGCGACAAACTAAAGAAAGAATATGCCCCGTTTTTATTTGAATTAGGCCGTCGCCTGATGATTTTAGGAGTCTATTTTCAGATTGAAGGGCACACCGATAACGCACCAGGCACTACTTCCAAAGGGAACTGGGATATCTCGATACGCAGAGCGATGAACTTAGCGCAATTTTTCATCGAAGCTATTAATTTTCCTCAAGATCACATGGCGATAGCGGGCTATGGAGACACGAAACCCCTTGCCAAGAACGACACTCCGGAGGGGCGCGCCAAAAACCGCCGCGTGGAAATCGCCATCATTTCTCCCAATGCCCAAGTGATAGATCTCGAACAATAACTCTAAATCGGGTATTATAAATATATCCCCATAAAATCTATTCCCAGAAGTTAACAAGCCAAGAGTCAAACCAGGAGCTAAAATGGATCGCCATTTCTATGGCCACACGATCGTGTGGTGTGCCCTGTTCTGTTTTTCCCCTTCATTAATAGGTGCTAGTTTAAATCGTTCCACTTCCGACGAAGTCATCATCGCCTTTAAAGGCAAACCTTTTGCGATAAAAGGGATCAAGATCGAAGAGAAGCTTTTCGGTCAGGTCTATGCTGCTCGACTCACGCAAAGGAATTCACTTGAGAAGACCCTCGAGAAACTGAAAGGGCGAGCCGGCATCAAATGGGCCGCGCCTAATTACATCTATCGAGGAGATCCTCGCGAATCGACCCCCAATGATCCTCAGGTCTATAAACAACATCACCATAAACTGATTGGAAGTTTCGATGCCTGGGATCTCACTCCAGGAAATAATTCCATCATCGTCGCGGTGACCGATGACGGGGTCAGCATCAACCACGAAGATCTTTCGAAAGCGATTTGGACCAACAAAAAAGAGATTCCGGCCAATGGAATCGATGATGATGGCAATGGCTATATCGATGATGTCCATGGTTGGGATTTCACCGTGGAAAAACCGGATCCCAATCCTGCCGAATATGATGATCATGGAACCCATGTTTCGGGAATCGTCGCGGCAACCTCTAATAATGGAGTAGGGGTTTCTGGAACGGCTCCCGGCGTTCAGGTGATGCCACTCAAGTTTTATTCCTGGGGAGTCGATTGGACCTCCAAGATTATCGCGAAAACCTATGCCTATGCCGTTGATAATGGCGCCAAGATCATCACCACCAGTTATAACATCGATGGCTTCGTGGATGATCCCACCTTCACCGAAGCGGTGAAATATGTTTATGGGAAAGGAGCGCTCCATTTCAATTCGGCTGGAAATGGAAACGAGAAGAATCCACCTCGTCAGAAAATCGAAGAACTTCTATTGGTTTGCAATACCCGCTCCGAAAACACGATCGATAAAATCAATGAATCCAGTAACTATGGCACAGGAATAGACCTCTGTGCCCCAGGCACCGATATTTTATCGACGATACCTGCAAATAAATATGAATCTTACACCGGTACCAGCATGGCGAGCCCCAATGCCGCGGCCGTGGCGGCTCTCATCTGGTCGCTCCATCCAAACTGGACCCGAGATCAAATAGCCGCTCAGCTTTTAGGAAGTTGTGAAAACATCGAGTCTAAAAACGCCGCCCAGTTTGCGGGGCTTTTAGGGGCAGGTCGAGTCGATTCTTGGCGCTCTCTTTCGAAATCTTTGCCCGCTCCTCGATTGGGTGGGGTAAATGTGACGGCCGATACAGTGGAAGTGCGAACGCTATCGGTATTTGACGCCAATAGCATGCTTGATAAAAGCCATTGGGAACTACGCAATCTCAACACGGGAGATAAGGTCCTTTTCAACTTGCCAGATCAATACCGCGTGGGAACCAACCTCTTTGTGTTGAGGCCCAACACCCGGCTTACACCGGGAAGTTACCAGTTGAAGGTGACAGGATTGACCGATCCCTTTGGACAGGCCTTAGAAAGCGGAAGTTTTATTCAAAAGTTTGAGGTCGCACAAAGATAGGGCTGTTTTGAATCGCGCTCTCATTCAATTGCCATTGCTCACCTGCGTTGCTTCCAAACCCCGTGAACAACTGAAAAGTGTCTAAATTATTTTGGTACCCCTGCAACTCGGGAAAGATAGAACCGATATTGGGTTCAATCACCCTTTGCCCATGGGTTAAAGGCATTCCCCTTCCTCTTCTGGAATGTTCTGCGAAGGTGGGAACCGAGAAGAAAATAAGGATGAGAAGGATGCCTTTCATAAAATAATTATACCACGAAAAAGAGGTGTATTTTGTCCTCTGAGAGTATATGGATACAGCCTGTTTACAAGTGCAGTGACTTAGCGCGTCATGCTTTCTCCGTTCAGCTCAAGTATGGCTGTGGGAATGAAGGCTATACTTTTCTTGATTTCCTATTGTTCCCTTATTTTCGCATTCGACATTAATGAAATTGAAAAGGAGCTGAAGAGCACCGGTGTAAAGGGCTCCATTCACGGCTCGGTCAAGCAGGCGAAGCAGTATTTCTTTACGGTCCGCGATCCACAGAATTTTTTCTCCTATATGGATTTCCCAGTCATTGCGACGACGCCAGCTGCGAGGAAGGTACTG
>CAZRZK010000004.1:0-749 GCA_964604555.1 uncultured Pseudobdellovibrionaceae bacterium
CTTAATGGAATGTATTACTGCCAATTTAGAAAATGATCGAACAAGAGCGGATCGTGCGAAAAGAGTCTTCGATATATTGAACAGCCTTTAATTCCTTATTCATCCAGTAGGTCTCTCACTTTTATTTCAAGAGCCTTTGCAATTCTTTCCAATGTAGAAAGTTTAGGATCATAGTCTGGTTTGAAAAAACGGAAAACTGTAGGTGTGTGTACTCCAAGCATTTGTGCAAGGCGGTACTTTGACACCTTTTTCCTTTGCAAAATTGCTTCGAGTTTTAACTTCATCTTACATACATTATACGATAGATATCCGTTTAGCGAAATGTAACTTGATTGTTATATAACATGTGTTATATATAACAAAAAGGCGCCTGAGGTTGCCGCCTCCGGCGCCGGTATCGGGTCCGCTACTAATGCAGTGGACAACAATCAAAAACCAGGCCTATGGGGCCCGGCTCTAATTGTGATGCTCCATCCAGTCAGAGCCGAAGTCAATTGGAGGTAATATGGGGGCACATATCATTGCGGTAACTAATCAAAAGGGTGGAGTTGCAAAAACAACCACCGCTATCAATCTAAGCCAGGCATTGGCGCTACAAAAGCTCAGAGTCCTGCTGGTGGATTTAGATCCTCAAGGGAATGCAACGCAAGGAGTAGGAATCCCGTTGGATTCGGTATCTAAATCTGTGGGGGATCTAATATTAAACCGAGAAATTTCAGTAGATCAGGTGGTTCACAAAGGACAGGGTA
>CAZRZK010000004.1:759-108537 GCA_964604555.1 uncultured Pseudobdellovibrionaceae bacterium
ATGGATCTCATTCCAGCAACTCCTCTTCTTGCCCGAGCAGAGCGTGAAATGGTGGGAATGACAAATAGTGAGCTCCGCCTATCGCATCGACTCAATCAACTTCGCCATGAATATGATGTGATTCTGATTGATACTCCTCCAACCTTGGGACCTCTCATGAATTCTGCACTCAATGCAGCAGATAGCCTGATTGTTCCGGTGGACTCAAGTTTCTTTGCAATGATGGGGATTAAGGAGTTGCTGTCGGAAGTGCGGGACATTTGCGAAGGAACAAATCAGCGCCTTCGAATCTTAGGGTATTTACTAACCATGTCGGATCATACGCGCATAGCGGCGGAAACATGGGATGAATTAATTTCAGGTTTTGGAGAGGAGGTGTTTGAAACCAAAATTAGAAGATCGGTGAAATTAAAGGAAGCTCCCGCCTACGGAAGGACCATTTTTCACCACGCTCCTGAGAGTACAGGGGCTCAAGATTATTTGAAGCTTTCAAGTGAGGTGATGGTGAGACTTGGGCTCACTAACCCAGAAGCCAATGTGGTTTCCTCGATCGTTAAGGTTGCAGGGGGTGTTCGATGACTAAGCAACGAAACTCCGATTTAAAGGCACGGATGATGGCGCTTAGAGTAAATGAGCCCTTAAAACTAAAAAACGAGGCTTTAGTTTTTGCACCTCCCAAAGAAAAAAATGAGCCAGCTCAAATTGAGGTGCCTGTAAAAAACCATACTTCGATTGAGCAACCTCAAAGTGAGCGGGCTCAACTTAAGGGAGTCGATCCTGAGTATCCTCAAAATGAGGGTGCTCAAAATAGGTGTGCTAAGGGTGCGAAGGATACAAAAAGTACAAAGGTTGAGGCGCCTCAAGTTGAGCCACCTCAAAAAGAAGCGAGTGGTTTCTTTAAACTTTCCCATGCTGTTTTTTGGGATTCTACTCTGCGAGAGCTCTCGGGAGACTCCTTTCGCCTGTTTCTATGGCTTTCTAGTAGGGCTTGGCGGTTTCCTACCTCTGATGGCACCGTGAGGGCTTCAGTAAGCTTTATGGAGAGTCAGGCAGGTATGTCCCATGCCACCATTTCACGATCCCTAAAGAAACTTAAAGAAACGGGGTTGATCTCTGTGGTTGAGGTCGATTTCAAGAAAGGAAATCTGTGGAAAGTATCCTCCGTTGCAAGCAGTCCCTCTGGAACTGATCCTGAAGGACGGCTCACACAAAAGAAGCAACCTCAATATGAGGCGCCTCATTTTCAATCTCAAGCTGCCTCAAATCGAGAAACCACCCAGCTCACTTTGATACAGCTACCACCTCAAAATGAGCAAGATCTAAGAATTTATAAGAAATCAAAAAAAATTAAAAAAGAGACACCAGTTGTTTTTTTTCCGACATCGGAACAGGAAATGAAACCCATTTTACAGTGTTCAGCAGATGAGGCAGTTGCTTCTTTTGAGGCCTATCTGCCAAATGAAAAACAATCATTTTTCATTACGCGGTTTATGGAACGGGAGTATCCCCATGGTTTTTTTCCGCCCGCAAAGGTAATAAAAAAACTGGTGGCCACTGAATGGTACCTAAATCAGGGTGCAGCTAGACAGGTGAGATCTGCGTAATATAGTGAAGCTTGGGGAGAGGGTATGAATAAGCTATTTGAGTGGATTGGTGGAATTATCGGGTTTATGTGCCTAGTTCAAATTATTGTGGATCCAAAAGGTGCGATTAGAGAGATAGAAAGAGGCCCAATGCCCCACTTTCCTAGGATCGGTAGCACGCACACCTCAGAACGTACACGAAAGAGGTCTCCTCACGTTTCTGGTGAAAAAGAAACCGTAGTAATGCCAACGATTTCTAACAATGGCAGTTACCTTACTCGCAACGGAAAAAATGACCTATGGGAATAAGACATACGCCTAAAAATCACTCTTTATCGAATCACAGACGTTCTTAAACTTTCGGAGATTCAGATTTTATCCTAATGGTTTACGTAACACCATGGAAACGTAGCTACATAAATATTACTATATATGGTTATTATTATTAATTTTGTAGCTACAAATGGTATAATTTAAAAAGATAGTGCAGCCAGCGAAATTCCGTTCCATTGAATTCGAATGGGATGAATTCAACTTAGAAGAGATTGCTGCACACAGGGTCGATTTTTATGAAACAACCATCCAAAATAGACCTCGAAAAACTTAAAAGAGAGGCCCTAGACGCAAGCAAATGGGAAATGGTTTCTGGCTTTGAAGCGGGACGTCCCACCTCTATCCGCTTACCTCCAAATCTGATCGAAACCTTGCAAAAAATAGCGGAACTTCGGGGAGAAAGAAGTTACCAAACATTGCTGAAAAAATGGTTGATGGAGCGGGCGGCCTACGAAATAGAGTTGGTTCAGCTGGCTCGCGGTAAGCGTTAAAAAAGCGTGGTCGATCCGTGGTCGATTTTATCAATAAACAGCCAAAAAGAACCGGTAACAACTGGAAGGAAGACTTGCTCGATTACGTCGATATTAGCCTTGTTTTACGTTCTTTGAAGAGATTAACTTTCAGGTTCGAATCCTAGTCCGCCAATTTTTTTCTGGCGCGAATTCAAACACTTAACTAACCGGCTCCTGAGCGTGGTCTTTTCAGGAAGACTCGGGTCACTTATTTCGTTCGGAATTCAGCCCAGAATTTACGGAGCTCTCTAGGAACTGCGGCGAGGGATAAACGTGAAGATTTGCTTCTTTTTCGAGTGACAGTTCAATAGTGGCGATGGGGATATTCGAATGGATCACCTCAATGATTG
The DNA here is from genome assembly GCA_964604555.1 of uncultured Pseudobdellovibrionaceae bacterium. Classification (GTDB taxonomy): domain Bacteria; phylum Bdellovibrionota; class FAC87; order UBA2466; family UBA2466; genus CAZRZK01. The sequence goes on from CAZRZK010000004.1 coordinate 3,538, forward strand.
CCGACTTCGCACCCTTGCGTTCGATTATTTTCGGTGCCAACACGTGAAAAATATTAAACAGCGGACTAGTGACATGGCTCCATTCCTGGAGGTGGAGTTCCTTTCGCAATCTTCGCTTGATCTCATTTGTTAAATAACTCTCAACTATACCCGCACTTTCACGAAAGTCCTTCTTTCCCTCGACGCTCATATCTGCGCGAAGCGCTCGAGCGAGTCTCTCGCTTTCCAGCTCAGTAAGCGACAAACTTACAAAACCGTTTACTTCGCTCTTGGACCCGAAAATACCCTCGAAGGCTTTCTCTGGCAGGAGTAAGGTTCCAGTGTTTTTGAAACAGCCAAATTTTTCCACGGTTTTTTTAATCCATTCTTTATTCTTAAAAATGGAGTGATGACGGCTCAGGTACCTTCCACGTTGGTCACCCTCAAAAGTCCCAATGTTACTTAGGACACCTACAAGTTTTGGCTTTCCATTCTGATCGAGAACAACAAGAGGACCACCGCTATCGCCATTACTCAAAGCACTTGGGAAGGGCACGGACTCAATTTGCAAACCGATCTCAGTTGTCAAAAGGCGTCCAATTACTTTACGGGGAGACTTCGCTTCATTTTCGCCATACCCTATCGCCGCTGCAATGGAGTAACGCTTAGGCTCCTCAGTGGACAATATGGACTCATCTGAAGCTCCAAAGTTTATCGGGGTTTTTAGTTTAGCGACCGCAATATCCGGATCCTCGAAAGCTGCTGTTTCGATTTCACTCTTTTCCTTCGAATTCTCTTGGAACACAGAGGATTCCTTATATCTATCCGAATATGGATATTCAGAATCTCGTAAACAATGTCTGGCTGTGAGGACGCATTTTCCGATTAAAGTTCCAGTGCATTTCAAGCTCCCCTGTCTGAGGATTTGCACCACACTAGGTACGAAATTGGGCGCGACAGGCCGACCTGAATTAACCCCAACTCCCATTGAAGTCGTTAGTAACTGGGTTGTAATGTGTCCATTTTCCCCTAAGGAGAATGTCGACAACAATGACAGATAGACCACCAATAATCGCTTTTTAGTGGTGGTTTTGGTACAGACCAGAAGCACGCAATAAATAAGGCTAAGTTGGAACGAGAAGTGATTGGGCATTTCGTTAACCTGACATCATGATACCATACTCTGTAAAGGCTACTCACCCACGGCAATCTTCATTTTGATATTGGCTTTCCTGAGTTGGTCTTGAAGGCAGGACTTTACTGCAATCGATTGAGAGATTCCCGCCACTTTAGCGATTTTTACAGCTAAGGACACACTTACCAACTGGCGGCCTTTCTCCATGTCGCAAAGGGTACCACTGGAAATATTCAGGCGCCTTGCCATCTCTACCTGGCTGGCTCCCATCGCATCACGTGTAGCTCTTAAAAAATTTCCAAAAGAAAGCTCCCCAATATCTTTTTCAAGAAGTGGTATGAGTTTTTTATTTGTAGCCATGTTTTGAAACCTCCTGGACTGCAATAATAGTCAGCTCTCCTTCTTCGGATTCTTCATAAATGGCCCGATAGCCACCGGTTGAGCCTCACAGATCTTTGACCTTTTCTGTCTCCCTTCAAGGGTTCATCGTGGTAGCCAGGAAGTTTTCTTGCTTCCCATATTCCGACCCCTTCAACCGTTTCTGCCCAAACCAAGGGGTTTCCCTTGATGTGGGTAGGAATCCGTTTCAACTGCTTTTCTGCAAAACGGGAAATGGTGACGATACAACGGTTACCCATGCTTTACCTTGGAATAATTTAAGGTAAATTACCTTATAATGTCAAGTCTAATTCATTTTTCAAGGCAGTGATGCGTGGAGCTGATGTACGGCATACCCAGAGTACTCACAAAAAAAGTTCGAACGTCGTCCAGGAAAGCCAAAATACTTCCACCCTCAAAATGCTCCCCTCCAATCATTGACCCATTGATAGAGACAATTACAATTCCACCATGCTGTTTTCACTCCAAAAAATAAGCTATTCTAGAAGGAATATGGCATTAATTGCAATATTGCAATTAATGCCATATAATAGACAATGAGTTGGACGGTTACCGCATCGAGGCGGGTCGAAAAGAATTTCTTAGATCTACCCGAATCGGTTCAGCTCGCATTGCGAGCTCTGTTAGCAGAGATACAGGCTTATGGCCCTTATAGGGCAAACTGGTCACACTATTCTCCCCTCAAAGGCGAGAAAAATGCGTACCATTGTCACCTGTTGGGTGGTCGGCCTACTTTTGTAGCCTGCTGGCGGGCGGATAAGAAGAATAGAATTGTGGAGATTTACTATGTCGGCACTCATGAAAACGCACCTTACTAAAATTTCGATATCTGGAGAGATATCCCAAACTTTTTTTGTGCCTAAAAACCGGATTGGTCAGGTGGTTCGTGTGCTTGAAAAATGTGCTTTAAAAAAAGAAGAGGCTAACATTCCGGCTGATACGCTTTTTCTGGACCTTGATAAAAAGCATACACGTCCTGGTGCCGTTCTTCAGGGGGCACGTCATAAGTCGGGACTCACCCAGGTAGAACTCGCAAAGCAAATTGGGGTGACCCAAGCTGACCTATCCAATATGGAGCACGGCCGTCGTCCCATTGGAAGGGCAATGGCCAAACGCCTTTCGAAAGCACTTAATATAGGTTACAAGGTTTTCTTATAAATCAGCTATATAATCTTATTTGTCTTTTATTTCCTGTAAAGCAGCCAGAATCTCATTTGCAAACTCTGCCGATCTTTTAGAGGCGGATTCGAAACGTGCTTTCTCTTGAGCGTTAAACTCACTCATTTGTTTCCGATTATCACTAAAACGGTTGGGTATTGCTCGAATACGATCTGAAATACTTCCATTTGATGGAGTGATCGGCTTCTTGGTTGGCCAAGAGTAGGCTCTACTCATGTAAACGCTGTGCAAGTGAAAGCGGAAACTTACCTCTCTATTGAGCAGTCTCGATTTTTCGATAGGATGCATTGCTTCTGCACTCTGTTCCTTAATGGCTTTTGCCAGAGCATTTAACAATCTGTCGCGATCCTCCTGGGAGGCCTCAATCAAGGAATGAACGATATCATCTAGCTTACCCTCTCTCCAAAATTCCCCAATATTGTTTTTGGTAATCTTAATACGAGTAGGACTTTCCTCTGATTGAAATGGAGGTTGTTGTTGGGATAAAGGCTGGGATGAAAATGCCTCTCTTTCGTTGTCGCTTGGATTATTATTAGGTTTTATGGGTGGGGAGTCGATTGAAGTAAGTCGCTGCTGTTCCATTTGTTGAAGAAGTTGGCTTAGCGCTTTTTTTTAAGTTTTCTTGAAACTCAAGTTCAGGATCGCTATTTTTAATCACCCTTGGCCTTCCAGCATCAATAGGTCGAACGGTGTTAGGTGCTGGATCCAACAGATGATCACCTGCGATACCTTCTACATTGAGCAAAAAGCCCCCTACCAACACTAAAACTTTCATTAAATCTTGTGAACTGAAATAGACCTTCATACCCCTCCCAAGCAACACGCTAGGACGTCCCTAGTTACAAAAACACTATCTGTATTCAGAAAGGCTTCGGAAGCATTTAATTGTAAAAAAACGTAACCTTTCCATAAGTTATGACTGTTGTTGAGCTTTACGATTAAAAAAAGTTCGAACTTCGTCCAGGAAGGCCCATTTTTTTCAGGAGTGAATTCAAACCCTTAACTAATCCCACTAGTCGAGCGGGCAAAGAAAAGGTTATGATGGTCGTTCTTTCTCTCATTCTAAGAGAGGTGTCCTGGAGGATTCTGTATGAAGAAGCTTGGCCTATTTTTAATCTTCGCTTTGACTTTAAGCGCACCTGTCCAATCAGTGGAACGAGAAGCATTAACTCCGTCACGAAGGGGCGTTACTTTCGAACCATGCATGAACTGGTGGTATGACTTCGACCTTGGATCCTATGCATGTCGGTGGCGAGGAGCGAATAGCAATTTCTATCGCTCGGAAGAAGTAGACTCAATTATCGCAAAACTACGCGCTCGCACCGATGAGCTTGAAGCACGAATCAAAGCACTTGAGAGCAAACCTTAGTAAATGGCTTGAGAGGAAACCATTTGGATCCCTGGATAAACTACCACCACCTTTTATATTTCAAGACGATCGCGGAAGAGGGGAGTGTTTCCAAAGCAGCGGTAAAATTAAGGCTTGGACAACCCACGCTCAGCGCTCAACTCAAGCAATTTGAAGAGGCCTTAGAAATTTCATTATTCGAGAGGCAACATAAACGGCTGATTTTAACTGAGCAGGGCAAGGTGGCACTGGATTATGCAAGGAACATTTTCAAGATGGGCTCGGAAATGTATGAGGTGCTTCGTGACCGCCGTCTTCCTCAACGGTTATCGGTTCACATTGGCTCCTTAGACAGCATCGCTAAACAAATCATCGTCCAAATGGTGGAAAAAGCCATGAAGATCATGCCATGTCAGGTTGTGCTTTTGGAGGGGCGCGGGGATGAGCTACTCCGGGAGCTCACCAATCACCGAATTGATCTTTTAGTGACAAATTTTCTACCCACGGGAACTAACTCCAAAGGCCTCTTTCACAGGGTTATCACCAAAAAAACAGTCTCCGTTTATGCAGCCCCGAAGTTTAAGCCGCTTCGAAAACAATTTCCTCAATCGCTCTCGGGTCAACCCTTCATTATTCCCACTTATGACAGTCGACTTAGATATGATCTCGATCATTGGAGTAAAGCTAATAGAATTTCTTTTGATGTAGTGGCAGAAAGCCAGGACATCGGCGTCAAAAAACTCATGGCAATAAACGGTCTTGGAATAATTCCTACGGCTCCTCACACCGTCACTCGCCAGATCTTGGCGGGGGAGTTGATCGAAATTGGCAAACTTGAAGGGGTGTATGAAGAGCTCTTGTTAGTGACAGCTGAAAGAAAAATTGAAAACCCAGTAGCCGCGAGACTGATGAAAGAATTTAATGTATAGATTTAAACGATTATAATCAGCCTTATTATCTATTTTATTTATTCAAAAAAAATACGTAGAGTGGGAAATGAAGAAACGGAGAGAGTCCATGATTCAGGTAATTTTCAAAAACTTGGAAAGATCAGAAATGGCAAAGCGACTGGCTGAGGAGCGAATTTCTGAATTGATAGAAAGGTTCCCAGAACTAAAAAAAAGTCGAATCGCCGTGACACTATCCATGGATAATTCACCCAATCAATCAGGTCCAGATTTCTTTGGTGTAAAAGTGAGGGTTTTGGGCGGAAGATTAGGCGGAGTCATCCTTGAGAAATCGGCTAATAGCCTCTATGTCGCGCTTGCAGAAGTCATTGAGCGACTGTTAGAGCGCCTGAATCGATTTGGCGATCGGCAACGGGTTGTAAGTCGACAAATCGAACGTAAGTTTACCGCAAACTGAGCATTCATCAATAAGGAGAAGATTATGAACAACTTACTGCCAGGACTTCGAAAATATTCTGAAGAGGTTTTTCCAAAACAAAAAAACCTATTTGAAAGTTTGTCGCAGGGACAGAAACCACATACGCTTCTTATCACATGTTCCGACTCTCGAATCGATCCTAATCTCGTCACTCAAACTCAACCCGGAGAAATTTTTGTAGTCAGAAACGCCGGTAACATTATCCCTCCCTTTGGAGCTTCCCAAGGAGGTGAAGAAGCTGCCATTGAGTTTGCGATAGACGGACTCCGGGTTTCAAACATCGTCATTTGTGGGCATTCACACTGCGGAGCCATGGCAGCGCTCATGGGCAAAGTCAATCTTGAGAATCTGCCCTCCGTAAGGGATTGGTTAAAACATGCTCAAGCCACCCGCCGGCGGATAAAGGTGTGCGGTGAAGAAACCTCTCTCAATCAAGTTGTCGAAGAGAATGTTTTAGTTCAGTCCGACAACTTGAAAACTCATCCTGCCGTATCGGCGGCACTTCGTGAGAATCGTGTCAGGATTTTTGGCTGGGTGTATCACTTTGAAAATGGGGCTATCACCCTCTATGACTCTCGCACAAAAAAGTATCTCTCTTCATCAGAAGTGAAGGAGGAGGTCATGGCTGATACAACACGTTTTTCACTTTAGTCGATTAGATTTATTATGGCTACCAGATCACTACTATCATCTAACCCGATCGCAAGTCGGTTTACCGATCCATACTCCGAACTAACGAACAAAGGTGAAGCCAAGCACTTTCTGGCTACGGCTCTAGCCTGGAAAGGATCGGTTACACCAAAAGTTCTTCCCAGAGTGATTGTGGCAGCGCTTTATTCTGTAACCACCTTTCATCTTGCAAGTTTATTCCCCGCGTTCTCTATTCCTATTACTCCATTTGAATATTCAGGGGTTGTCTTGGGCCTTCTTTTAGTTCTGAGAGTCAACTCAGGAACAGATCGTTGGTGGGAAGCCCGAAAAATTTGGGGAAGCATTGTCAACCAGAGCCGTAACCTGGCCATTATCGGTTATGAATATTCTCCTAAGAATTGCGAGCTTTCTAAATTGCTTTTAAAATGGGTCGCCTTATGGCCACATGTAATGCGCGAATCGTTGCGTAAAGAAAAAGGTCTCCAGGATGTCGAAAAAATAATAGGGCCCTTAGAAACGGAGAATATTCGACGCGCGAACCATATGCCAACTTATGTGGGCTCTCGGATTGCGAAAATATTGAAAGAAATGAGGGCAAATGGACTCGATGACTTTGCCTTTCAACGTGCTGAAAGAGAAAGGGCCTTGCTAATTGATGCCATAGGTGCTTGCGAGAGGATTCGCAACACGCCGATGCCACTCGTTCTTGCCATAAAGACAAGGCGGTTTATTTTGCTCTTTCTTTTGCTCCTGCCTCTGGCTCTGGTGGATCGCGCAGGTTCGTTCACTCCACTGGTCGTGTCTCTCGCCGCCTATCCGCTGTTTTCACTAGATGAAATTGGGGCGGAACTTCAAAACCCTTTTTCACCCAGAAACCTCAGTCATCTTCCCCTTGAAACAATTTGCTCCACGATTGAGAGTAACGTCATGAGCTTGGAAGAAAATTGATGTAAATGCACACTAATCCTGCTCCTTGTGCTAAACCCCTGCTATAATAAAAAAATGAAAAAACTTTCATTGCTTTTCATTCTTCTCAGTCTGCTTTTGGTCCCCGCACACGCCGCTATCGAACCCGATTGTGATGAGATCTGGAAACAATGTTACGCTCACTGTTCCCTCGAGGCCGATCCACTCGAGTGTTATGATCGTTGCATGGAAGCCCACGGCTGTTAACACAAATTAATTCTTAACAATCCTTAAATTGACATACTGCATTGCCAACGGTTTCTCTAGGCTTAACAAAATCTAGAGAAGGCCGGGGAAGTCTTTTGAAGTCTTTTAATGGCTTCCCATCTCTTGTTTATCGTATTCCCCTACCTCCTCTATTTCTACATGAGGTAAGTAAGATGAATAAGTTAACGATGAGCCTATTGGTAACCGGATTGTTGATCGGATCAACTTCCTTTGCCGATAGCTTTTCCTGCAAAAACGAAAATAAAGACCTTTCGGTCGTAACCCGTGGCCAAAACAAGGGCGGGACACGCACAGCTTCAGTCATGATCATCTCCGATCCCACTAAAAAGCGGGATCGAACCATTGCTGCTGTTACTCAAGAAGAGGATGTTCTCCAAGGCACCGCTGCTAATGCCTACTTCGATGTCGCTGAAGCCGATGAGCAGGACATGATAAAGGACACCGAAATCTTGGGTGTCGACGTTGAAAATGCCAAGACCGTCTCCTTGTCGGTTCCCAACTTCAAATACGGACAGGGCGATAAGTCCGGCACCACTTGGAAGGGCGTGCTCACCGTCACCAAGAAAAAAGGGGTGAGGGCAACTGAAGAACTGAAATGCGTTTACCGCACCAAAGGGTAATGTCGTATTGACGGGATTGCCGTGTCGACTTAAAGGCCACCTCGCAATGACACGTCTGTGTCGTTGCGAGGGAAATAAAGCGTTACTCGAGTCCCATTCCCAAGTTGCGATTCGATCTGCATCTTCCCACCCCAACGGGTAATCTCCTCTTGGGCATGAAAGAGCCCGATTCCATTGCCATTATCTTTCCCAAAACTGATCTTGGAATCACCCAGTTTAGGAATCAGCTCCGCTGGAATTCCTTTTCCCGTATCCTTCACCGAAACGCTCACCTGCTTTTCGCGGCTCTCCACATTTACGTGGATCATTCCAGCCCCCTCGATCGCCTCGGCGGAATTATCGATAATATTGGAGAGAATCGATTTGAATAAAACAGGGTCAACGGAACAATGAGGCCCCTTTGGGTTGAGACTGGTCTCGACCTTAATCGCCAATTCAGGGCGAGGTTGATATTGCACCTTCTTTTCCTGCACAATTTGCTCCACCAACTCCGACATCGGATGATTCGTGCGGAGCTTTTTTTCCTGGGAAAGAAGGTCCTTCGTAATCTCATTGAGCCTTTGGATCGTCCCCTTCAAGATCTCCTTTATTTCTGGAGGGAACTCAGGGCTCTCCCGGATCAGATTCAATACTGTCAAAGGAGAACGCATGTCATGCGCAACACGCGCGGAATGTTCGGCAATCGCCCGGTGGGAGGCGATATCATTGGTCATCGCGGCATATGCAGTAATTCGTTCAGAAAGGTCGCGAATCTCCTGGATCGTCAGATCTGACTCCCCTTCTCTTTGATTCAAAACCCCTTTAAGTTCGCGATCAATCCTTTCCGTGATGGCGCGCAATAAAATAAAGATTAGTCCTACCACGACTAAAATCAGCGCAACTGTGAACCCAATCCGCCTTAATACCGCTTCGATAAAAGGGCTGCGATCAAACCGGACCGTCAACAACTGGCGAAATTTTTCATTACTACTCACCCAACTCCGGGAATATTTCGGCGACAAAAACCAGCAGTTCTTTGAATAGCAATCTCCATAAGACATCAATCCATTGATGGTCAAACACTGGATTGGCACCTCTCCATCTTTTTTCCCCACCATCCCCCAATCGGGTTGCGCCAACTTGGGATCCGACTCGATCGCCACCTGGGTCAATTGATCTGCTTTCTGATTCTCGATCTTTCCTTGCTGTTCCGCTAGTGTCGAAACAAAGGTGTGTAGATTCAAAACGCCGATGATAGTGCCACCTAAAATGGCGATGGTCAGGAAGCTTTCTGAAAGAAAGGTCTTGAGTGGAATGCTCCGACGACCAAAGAGTTGGGGACCCGCACTGGCATAAAACAGGATCGCGCCGGCCACTAGAATTCCCAGCGCGAGAAGCAGAGTCGTGCTCGGCAAAAAGCCATCCACTCCCAAAATGGCCATCAACACGATGCCCCCGGCCAACATCCCCAACGTTTCGGCGAAACTCAAACAACTGGCCTCTAATCCTTTTTCCACCCATTCATTCAAATGCGAAGTGAGATAGCGTTGAATGGCCGACGTACAGGTCACTCCACTCAGGGCACAGCCCGCAAAGGCAAACGCCTGCAACCAGGGATTGGCCTCGACGACATAAAGCACCCAGCAACCAAAAGAGCTGAAAATCAGGAAAATCGATAGGAATCGAATGGTTTGCATCGCATTCCGGCGATCCATTCGATGGCCAAGACGGTTCCAGAATAGAGTGTCGAGTAGAAAAGTCCCCAGTAGAATTGAGATTCCAGTTAACCAGCCATAAGGCTCTGGAAATCCAAGTGTCCCAATCTTTTGGATCGCCAGCCCCGCAATGCAAAAACAGGAGATCGAATATTGAAACCGTCCCGTGGCATAGAGAATAAAAGCGGCCGGGTTCATCTGCATGGCCCGGAATACTAAACGGGAAGCTTTAAACAGACTTTGCGTTTCCTCTCTACGCTTCAAGCCACCTTCCGTCTTCACCTGCCCTGAGAGATCGGAAGCGACCCTAAACAAGGTGAGGCACTGGAAGAAAATCACAAATCCCAAGGCAATGAAGGTAGAGGTGTAACTATCAAACTGGAAAAAAGGATTGGGCAGCAATTTCAAAATTAAAACGACCGAAATCACCAACAGTGGAATCACAAAACGGAAAAAAGTGGAGAAGCGTGCACTCTTGATAAAAAGCGGCGGAGCCTGATCCAACTCCAACCCCTTTTGCTTGATGGCATCCGCGTACCATCTCGAATAGCCCGCCTGAAACGCCCCTTCTCGGAGTGAAATCGCGAGTGCACTTAAGATCGCTTCAATACAAATAAAACCCCATGCCCATTGCGTCTCCCCCATTCGAGCCCAGAACACTGCTATCCCTAAAGCGAGGGTGATCAAAATATTCAGCAGATATGAAACAATCGTCGCTCTCGCACAACCAATCCGATCGGCAAACCATCCAAACGGAAACTCAAGGACTCCCTCCACCGACATCTGTATCGCATTTGAAATTAAAATTCCCTGGGGGCCAAAACCAGGAAGCAGAGCCATTGCGGAACTAAAAACGACATAAGAGACTAGCGCGGTCCCCCGGACAAGGGCTTCGGTCGTAGAGAAACGACGTAAGAGTGCGTAGTAAGGGGCATTTACATCCGCGGCCATCGAAAAAAAACTCTAGAAAAATTAAGGACGGATAGAACGGGGTTCACTAAAAAGGGGATTGTTAAAAATCTCTAAATTCAACGTCATACCACTCTCCTCTGCTACTTTTGAGCCTCCACCAACAGGATTATTTTTGTAATAAATTCACCTAGATATGTCAAGTCACCATCGCGGAAAGTGCTCAGTGTCTGTAACAGGAGCTGTTTTTCTTCGGCAGTCGATTTCCCAATCTTTTCATTGAGTTGGATGGTGCGATAGAGTGCAAAGGCGGCATGAAACCGTCCCAAAGTCGGACGAGATTCTTTCTGGAAAGGGGCAAATTCCCAGTGATCATCCCCGACTTCGGTCACTAACCTATCGGCCAGATTCAATCCAAACAGTTCCTGGTGGGCCATCTCATGAACCAGTGACCAGCTCAAAGTGGGGCTTAACAAAGTCCGTTCATGCATAAAAAGCGCCCCGGCAAAATGAGGCTGCGAACCGGAATCATACTTCGCCCGATCCTCCCCCTGATAAACCACCAAGCAATTGGAATAGGTTTCAAAATCCTTTTTCAACGTTGGAAAAGCCAGTTCAATCTCAGAAAGGGCGTGGCGGATCTGAACCTCCGCCCCCTTTGGGAAGGTCCCTAATTTTGTTCCTTTGAAAACCACTTCACATGCCACATTCCAAAAAGGAACTCCCTCCCCCACTGAACTATCAATCACGCAGAATGGATTTTCCTTTATTTTCGGTTCCCAATTTTTCGGAATTTCAAGCTGACGATAATAGTTTGCGGTGAGAAATGGAAAGGGCAGTCCTTTTTGCGAAATCTTTTTTTCTAAAGACTGTCGAAAGGCAGGCCATATCAGATCAAAAGTCCATCCCCCTTGCTGAAGCCTCTCTTTAATTTTATCCAAAGAATTTTGCATGGGTTAACTCAAACGAGCCAGCGCCTTTTCAACCGAAGCGAGTTCTTGCTTGAAATTTTCCAACTTCTTCTTTTCCGTCTCGACTAATTGAGGAGGTGCCTTCGCCACAAAATCGGCCCTTGATAAGATGGTCTCCACATGTCGAATGCCATTTTGAAGCGTCTCCTTCTGCTTCTCGAGCCGTTTTTTCTCCTCGGTAAAATCGACCAATCCCTGCAACGGAATATGGAAAGTGGCCGATTTTGAGAGCACCTCTCCCGTCTCTTTTTTTCCTTTTAGAGTCCCGGTCTCTGGTTTTAATCCCCCTAAATGGGCCAGGGCCATCATAAAAGGAATCCCCTGCTCAAAATTTTCCTTAAATTCCGATTTCACTTCATAAGTCGCCTCAGGATTGGCCTTGGGAGAGATGTTGTTTTCACCGCGGAAGGTACGCACCTTTTCGATCGCGTCTTGCCAAACCGCAACCATCGCCAACGACTTCTCATCCCGATAGGTCCCTTTCACTTTGGGATAGGGCCCTTTCATCAAGGTTTCCATTCCCCCTTGCAACGCGACGGGAAGATTCTTGAAGATCTCTTCCGAAATAAAGGGAATGAAAGGATGGGCTAACAACAAGATCTGCTGCAATCCAAATCCCATGCAGATTTGCGTCTCTGCCACCAATTTGGGATCTTTTAAAAGCTCCTTCGAAAACTCAATGTACCAATCGCAGTAGTCATGCCACAAAAGAGCATAGATCTCCTGGGCTGCTTCGGCCATCTTAAAATTTTCCAGCGCCTTATCCACTTTTGACGATGAGTCTTCGATCCGGGCGAGGAGCCAGCGGTTCACCACATGCATGTGGGATCTATTTTTTTCGATCCATTCCTCTGGCTTTTCTGCCCCTAAAACCGCAGTAAAAGATTCGGGGCTGGAAATCCGCATCCAGACAAAGCGGCTCGCATTCCACAACTTATTGCAAAAGGCTTGATACCCTTCGACACGATCGAGACTCAGTCGCAGATCCCTGCCCTGCCCCGACATCGCCATCAGACTAAAACGAAACGCATCGGCCCCATAATCACGGATGAGATCCAAAGGATCGACCACATTCCCCTTGGTCTTGCTCATCTTCTGCCCTTTTTCGTCCCGCACCATGGCGTGGAGATAAACGCGATGAAAGGGCACCTTTCCATCGTTAAAATGCATCCCCAACATCAGCATCCGAGCCACCCAGAAGAAAAGAATGTCGAAACCGGTCTCCAAGACCGCAGCGGGATAGAAAGTTTGATAGGCGGGAGTCTTCTCCGGCCACCCTAATCCGGCGAAGGGCCAAAGGCCCGAACTAAACCAGGTGTCGAGCACATCTTCATCTTGGGTAATCGCCTTCGATTGGCAGCGCGTGCAGTTTGCAATATCGGTCAGCGAAACTGAAATATGATTACAATCCCGACAATACCAGGCTGGAATCCGGTGTCCCCACCAAAGTTGACGAGACACACACCAGTCACGGATGTTTTCCATCCAATGGTAGAAAGTCGACTGCCATTGATCGGGTACGATCTTAAAGCAATCATCCCTCTTGTCTACTTCATCAAGGCTTAACGTTTCCCCCAACTTCGCCGCAGCCATCACCCGATCGGCCATCGGCTTCATCTTCATGAACCACTGATCGCTGATCAAGGGCTCAACGACAGAATCGCATCTCTGGCAATGGCCCACTTGGTTGGTGATCTCCTCTGTCTTAACGAGAAGCCCTTGAGCTTCGAGTTCCGCCACCACCTTATCCCGCGCTTCGGCTACTTTCAGTCCTTGAAACTGTCCAGCATGAGCATTCAATTTTCCATTGAGATCGATAATGGAAATCGAGGCCAGTTGGTGTTTTTTCCCTAACTCAAAGTCGTTGATGTCATGGGCCGGAGTCACTTTCAGTGCACCGGTACCAAAAGCGGGATCCACATAGCTATCAAGAATTACCGGAACCTCGCGGTTCACGAAAGGAACCACCAACTTTAATCCATGGAGCGAACGGTAACGATCATCCTCGGGATGGACCGCTACTGCCGTATCCCCCAATAAGGTTTCTGGACGGGTTGTGGCAATTACCACCGAATGTTTTCCGTCTTTGGTGCTATAGCGGATGTGCCACAGATTCGATTTCTTTTCCTTGGAGATCACTTCAAGATCGGAAAGCACCGTTTCACACCGCAAACAACGACTCGTAATTCGAGCCCCACGGTAAAGCAGTCCTTCTTGGTAGAGCCGGACAAAAACCTCCCGCACCGCCTTGGAATAGGTGGGAGACATCGTGAACTGGGCCCGATCCCAATCACAACTCGCCCCCAGCTTTTTCATCTGCCGAACAATAATCTCGCCGTGCTTTTCCTTCCATTCCCAAACCTTTTTAAGGAAATCTTCCCGTCCCAGCTGCTGACGGGTCACCTTTTGTTTGGCCAACTCCCGTTCCACCACCATCTGGGTCGCAATGCCGGCATGATCGGTTCCCGGCATCCAAAGCGCATTAAAACCGCTCATCCGTTTCCATCGGGTGAGTGTATCTTCTAAAGTAGTAACTAGCGCATGGCCGATATGGAGCGCCCCGGTCACATTGGGTGGGGGTAAAGGGATGGTGAAGGGGGGCTTGGGATCAAGATCCTTAGCCTTGAAATAGCCTTTCGCTTCCCATTCTTGGTAGAGTTTTTCTTCAAATGACGTCGGGGAATAGCTCTTATCCATATCCACTTACCAATATCACAGACGTAGGGCTAAGCCAAAGGTGACAATCCCGTACTTTTCGAGCAATGACATCTTGAATCTGAGATAATTTAAATCAATTTTGTGAGCCCCTTTCGACTCAATCACCGCACCTTATTGAAAAGACACCAAAAGAGCTGTCATTGCAAGGAACGAGCGCAGCGAGTGATGTGGCAATCTCGTCGTCATTTATTCTACAATGGGATTGCCGCGGCCTGCATACGCAGGCCTCGCAATGACAAAAATTCGCCGTTTTCAACTCAGCCCAATCATCGTGGCAGTATTTTATTATTGGCATTAGGGGTTGGGACTACCCTGTTGATGTTGGGATTGTCGCTTACCACTTCTTCGCTCCTGCACAATCGCCAGGCAAAAAAAGGGTCAACCGAAAGCGCCTCCTCACCACCGCACACTCCATTGCCGCTCTTTTTAAAGTAGAGCTTCTCAACAATTATGAACGTTTCCAAAATGACGCCACATTTGTAGGCTGTCGGCCAGTCACAACAACGATTACCGATTACCTTTCCACTCTAAAGACGCCGCCCAGTACTTGCACCGCAAATTTCACCCTCACCTATTTTTATTATTCCAATCATCAAAACAACGTACCGGTAAAACAGCTTTTAAATACCCCACTTCATCTTCTCCTTCCACTGAACCATTTAGAGGGAATGCTCAAAGTTACCGATCTGAATCCCAGCTCAACACGCAATCTTCTCCTTGCCCAACTCGATCTAGGGGACAGGAGCCAAGGAAGAAGTTTCTCAAAATCACTTTCATTATCGATCGATGTGAAACGAACCATCGCGGCTGCTTCCCAAAACCCTTCCAGTCGATTGTGCCGAGCGGCTCCAGGCTCAGTTTGCGAAGAACAGACTGTCGCTTCTACACCCTCTTCCCCTGCAATGCTTTTTGATTTTCAACCCTCCTCAAACTACCCGCTTCAAACCGATGCCATCATGGTCGATCGGTCGTCCTATACTCAAACAGGCAGACGCGGAGGGAATCAATCGATCCAATATAACGGATTTGGGTGGACTAAAATTCCCGGGGGAGAAACAGATGCTGGTTCTCTCCATAGTTTGCAAGGAAACCCCTATCAAGCGTTGCTGCGAGATTATTTTAGCGGTTTTCATTTAGTAGACAGTGCAGGTATTTTTCGGGTCGATCTCCTTTCACCCCTACCCGTTCAACTCACTGCCTTCCTAGGCGATGCCAACACCAATCTAGAAGGGAATCAAGTGGCTTACAGCACCGATGGGATTAATTACACTCCTTATACTCCGGGGGGAGGACTGGAAATTCCAGCTAACCATTTCACGCATGCCATCAGCCCGCCTATTACCCCCATTAACACAGGTGGCGTTTACCCAATCTGGATCCGTTTTCAAGATGCTGTGTATGGTGGGGCGACCTATTTCACGGCGAAATGGTCCGCCTCTGGCTTCGCAATTCAAGCGGTGGACGATGTGCAACCTTTAACGATTTCCTCTTTTCCACCGATTCCCGCCGATGCACTCAATCAAGATACTTTTACGATTACCGGCGCCTTTCCCGGTGCAGTTTTGACGATTACGGCCCAACGAGGAACGATTCTGACCGACATGCGACCTGAAATTCTGGGGAATCAAACGATAGCCGACGCCGCCGGCGCCGCGACATTTATAATACGCCGCCCTTTCGTGGACGGGAATTCGACGATTACCGCGGTTGATTTCCTGGGACGCAGCAAAGGTTCGGTGGTTCAAAAATATGATCTTGTTGCTACCCGAAAATTCGATATGAAGGCGAACACTGGGGGTACGATTCCTGGCCCAGACTGGCTTCCTGTCTACACCGATACCGACTATTCCGCCTCACAAGGTTATGGATGGGTCAACCATACTTCATTTTATTTTGGTTCTGCCTTAACCGGATTCCCATCAGGAGCCACCAATGAACAGAAGGCGTTCTATAGCGATTACCATTTTGATAAAGGAGTTCAGATCGGCAAATTTACCGTCTATATAGGAGCCAATCGAACGGTGAATGTGAAGATCTACTCTTATGACGCCATGTTTATGCTTAGCAATTATACCACCGTTTCAACCGGGGGGGCCTTCCAAGGAGTCTCTTCTTCTACTCACTTCGTTACCCTTCCTGCCACTAGTGACAGCACCGGTTTGATTCACATTCAATTTAAAACCTCAATGCTCGTAGGCTGGGCGGTCAACGCCATCGAAATTCAACCCTAGTCATTTCACGCTTTTTCACTTCATACAAGCCTGAAATTCTACACCACATTTTGTAATACATGCTTTTACGGTATCTTGATTGAGATCGGTCAGACAAAGAGCATTACAGGCATTTAAAAAGCCAACACATGCTAGATATTGAAAATAACTGGGATTACTTTTACCCAGTTCCGCAGCAGCTTCCATGTTTTGCTGGGCACTGTGGTTCATGTCCGCAACTAATCGTTGAGCGGCAGCCATATCGCCGTTACTAGGCGCCTGCATCGTATCCTCATAGATCACCGGAATAATTGTGGGATCTGGTGCAGGCGGGGACGTATTGGTTAACGTGATTGGAAGAGAACCCGGATCGGCCATTTCCGCGGTTAATACTGAATGAATTCCAAAAGAGATAACTAAGGCCAGAAAGAAGTTTTTTTGCATTAACGTTCCTCACTTCGATTGATTTCTGATTAGATTACCCGAGGGTTGTGAAGGAATGATGGAGGGATCGACACAATTAATAAAAACAGGCACCAAATCGGGGGTGTGATTGCACACTTTCAGGCCCCATCTCCCACAGCGTTTTTTGCCTGAGCACTAACCCCGCCTTTTCTGCCAGCTCAAGTGCGATGTTATATTCATCCTCGGAAGGAGAAGAGAGAATCACCACTCCTTTTCGAGGACGCACACATTCGGCTAGATGCTTAAAAAGGGCCTCGGGTTTCAAAAGACTACGCGGTAATCCCCATGCCAACAAAGGATCTTCCGATACGAAGGGGTGCAACAGAAAAGCAAGATCTAAAGGGGTCTTCCATTTCATAAAATCGAGGGCATGGAATTGTCCTTGCCGTGCTTTCCGGGCATAAAACTCACCATAGTCCTTGCGAGTGCGAAAGCCCCACAACATACGAAAACTATCGCACTCAATGCCATGAACCATACCATTCCGTTCGTGACGAATAAGTAGATCATCGATCACCGGCGCAAACAGGAAATTTCTTGCTCCTATGTCGGCCACTTGCAATGAATCTGCTGATAAACGCTTAAAAATCGGCTTCCAATCGAAGGTATCTAAAAATTGCCGAAACTCGATTTGAACAAGCTTATCGGTAGGCGGTGTTTCCGCCTGATCCTTTAAAGGGCGTGAAAAGGGAATACTATTGCGTAAGAAATAATCGAAGTAATTCCGCAAATTGAGGAGATGGGATCTCAGAAATTTAATTTTACTCCAATGGATTCTAAGTACAATCCTGAACATTTGTAGTAAAAATTTAACTAACCCATTGTAAACCACAAAACTTCTGAAAACGGGCGAAATCTTTATCCCGCGAAATCTCGAAGCCTTTTTCCCCCATAAAGTAAGCGCGGTGACGGTGTTATTGTGTATTCCCATTTCTTTTGCTAGATCACTCACCTTATGAAAATAACCCTCTTTTTCTCGCTTTTATACGTTATCTACCCCACTTTTGCCCGCGACTTGAAAACCATTCAGCAATCAGGGGTCGTTAAAGTAGCGGTCGATGGAGAAACGCCTGGATTTAACTTCTTCAAAGGAAAAGAGCTGACTGGATTTGAAGTGGATCTCGCAAAGGAGATGGCCACCGGGCTTAAAGTAAAGGTGGAGTGGGTGGTGCAACCTTTCAACACTCTTCTCGTCGGACTGGGACAGGATCGTTTCGATCTAATCGCGACTTCCCACGCCATTACCGCGGAACGGGAGAAGGTGGCCGATTTCGTAAAACCCCACTATTGCACGGGTGCTATGATGGTATCCAAAAAAGGCGGGATTACGACCGAAACAGCCCTGAAGGGGAAAAGTGTCGCCGTCCCCGTGGGAACCGTTTACTACGACTACCTCTCCAAAAACAAAACCCTGAAGCAACTCAAAACCTTCCCCAATGAAAATACCGCGCTTCAAGATCTCTTAGCGGGAAAATCGGATGTTTGGGTCTCCGATCAAATGGTTGCGTATGAGGCGATCAAGGCTCATCCCGATTTGCAAGAGGGGGCCGTTCTCTTTTCACAGCGGAATGCAATGGTCGTCATGAAAGGGAACGACTCGTTAAAAAAGGCCATCGATCAACAGTTGCAAAATTTGCTTACGAATGGTGGGTACGCTAAACTAAGTCAGCAGTACTTTCAAAGAGACATTCGTTGCAAAGCCAAATAAAGAGTTTTCTCTTCATCCTCGTCGTTTTTTGCGGAATCTTTTGGGTCGCCCCTGAGTTTATCGTCCATTTTTTGGCCATAATGCCGGAACCGATTGGCTCACGCGCCGAGCTCTTTCGGGAAGGCATTCAAACCACTCTGAAGATCACCTTGACCTCTGCCTTTATCGGCCTCTGGGTTGGGCTATCAACGGCACTCCTTAAACTATGCCCGCTCTCATTTGCTCGAATATTGAGCCGAGTCTATATCGGGGTGTTTCAAGGCACACCTCTTCTGACTCAAGTCTTGTTTGCCTATTATGCCCTTCCCGTTATTGTTCCAGGACTGAACTTAAATGAGTTCTCGGCCGCTGTTATTGCGCTATCACTGAATGTAGGTGCGTATAATGCCGAAGCAATTCGCGCCGGAATCCTATCGGTTCCCCAAGGGCAGATTGACGCTGCAGCTTCCTTAGGCTTCACCAAAATGAAGATCTACCGTTACGTGATCTTGCCTCAATCGATTCAGGTCATGCTCCCTCCTTTAATGAACAATTTAGTCGCCCTGTTAAAAGACAGTGCCATTGTCTCGGCGATTGGGCTTCTGGAGCTAACCTTGACCGGCAATCGCATCACCAGTGAAACTTTTCAACCGGTTCCCATTTTGATCACCATTGCGGGAATCTATTTATTACTGACGACGCTCCTTTCTTCTTCGATTTATGCGCTGACCAAGCTGAAACAAGGCGAACGTGACACCGCAAATTTCCCACACTAAATTCTCGCCCCCTCTTAGATCTTCCTAATTCAGTCGTTATAAATGCGGATTGGAGGGAAGACATGAAATTATTTTTAATCGGGATCTATCTTGTTTCTAGGCTAGTCACAGCCGGCAGTGATTACTCTCCATGTAAAGAGCTCTTAAAAATGCGGTCTGGAGACTTCCACACACTCCTGAAGAGTGCAATTGGGGATCCTATTGCCAAGTCGAATGAAATCTTGGCCGATTATCTAAGAGATCATGATTTCACCGATTGGCCACGCTTAATTGTCATCATGAATCGGTTGAATGAAATTTCTACACTCGATCCTGAACGGCAAACCCTGATAGCGGAAGCTGAAAAAATCATCGCTAAGCCGGGCAATCTCTGGGCTAAATCTTTCCCCGCCTTAGGTAGCTACTATCAACACCCTCACCCCTTTACCCATCCTGTTATCCACCTAAAAGATGCCCAATTTCGAAAATTCCTCGCTCTACAGAGAAAGGCGTTCTATTTTGAGCAAGGCCTACCAGTCCTTTATCTCAGCTCGCATCAACTTCCAAAATTTTACCGCTTGAGCGATGACCAGCTTTTCTCACTCACTGGACTCCGGATCAACCTTCAACGCTCAGGACATGAAGACATTCAACAATTGATGAATCACCTTCGCGCTCCCATTACCTCATTAGCGGTCGAAAACATTTTGGATACGAACGGAGTACGAACCTTAGCTCAACATCCTTATTCAGAACATCTCAATCGCTTGAAATTGAAGGTCCATTCCAACGGCGAGTGGAAGCGCCCCTATGTGCTTCCGATGCTGTTAGATCCGAAAAGTCAGCTCAGCCATCTCACTGAACTTGATTTAAGTGGATCGGATGTCTCCTTTTTACAGCTCCAGCAACTTTTCGAAAGCAATCAAATGAGCAAGTTGGTTTCACTAAGACTTTCAGAGAGCCTGGAATGCGCGAATCGTGGCGCATCAGACCGAAGTTTAGTTCCTATCGATACAAGTAAAATTCTCCTCACCCAGCTAATCCATCTCGACTTATCAGAAAATCCATACATTTTTGATAACCGATACGGTCCTCACATTGCCCCTGACCGATCGCTCATATCCTCTTTAATCAGAGGCCCTTTCAAACACATTCGAGCGATTGACCTCTCCCAGAATCGCCTCGATGCACACTTCTTATCAGAACTAGTGAATAGTCAGGGGCCAAGCTTCGAAAACACCTCCTATTGGAACCTTTCCCAGAACAATTTCAATGCACGTGGTTTTGCGAATTGCTTAGGGCCGCATTCAAAACTGAAAAATGCCCATTCCCTTAACCTGTCTCGATCCGATTTTCTACCATCCGAACTCTCGGCCCTATCTGCAGCCAACCATGCCTTAAGAGAAAATTTGATCGATCTCAATCTAGAATATTTAAAAATCGGCCTCCCTGGAATCAAACACATGGCAAGGGCTCGGTTCGCCGCCTTGGAATACCTCAATCTTGGCAATAACCATATCGATGCCGAGGGGTTAGAAATCCTGTTGTCCGATAAATCTCGGTTTCACCAATGGCCGCTGAAAGGGCTGGTTCTGAGAGAAAATGCCCTGCACACCGAAGCGGCCATGGATGTGCTCGACCGAGCAACCCCTTATCTGAAAAAACTTAAATTCATCGATATGACAGAGATCTATGGTCAGATGAAGCCCATAACCCATTTTCGGTTTCATAAATGGGTCGAGCAGTTACGGCCCACGACCCAAGTGATCTTTTAAGTTGGCTTTTCAATAAATAAAGAATTTCTGCCGATAAGGATAAAAGGAGTCTATATTATTGTGAAACGCTTTATTCAAACCAAGCAAGGATTTGGATTACTCTCCATTATCGCTACCGTTTCAGTTATAGCCATTGCGACGCTTTCCATCACTCAATTGATGCAGTCCGTTAACCGCGGCCTCAGCACTTCCCGAGCCAGTACCGAAAGAGACAGGCTTTTTGAGCGCCTTTACGCTAACGTCACTCTTCCCGCGGCACTGGCGATTACTAAGACCCACTACCCCAGCACTGGAAGTTATGTTTGGAACTGCATTGAACCCAGCCCCGGAACGGCCGATTGTCTCCACAATCGGGAGAATGATTTCGATACCTACGACAAAGACAACCGACAAATAGCCGGTTCTTTCGGAAATCCGATCCGTTATTCATTGAGTGGGCAGATTTGCTCAGCGGCTTCTCCTGAATGTCCTTTTGAAGCCTTAACCCATTTTCGATTCATTTGCCCGGGAAATCCGGCGCCCACGAACTGTGAGCGAGCCGCAGCTATTGATGTCACTCTCACATTCCGAGTCGCAGCCACCGTCGATCGTCTACCTGCAAGCACCGTCCGATTTGGAGAACTTAAAAGAACCGCCACGGTGGAGATAGACAGAATTCTTGCGGCCAGCGGGGTCTCATCAGGAGTGGTAAAATATTGTGGAGCGAACCAGATTATGGTTGGAGTCGATTTTGGGAATCAGCGGATCCAATGCCAAGACACCACCAAAACATTCTATGGAGGATTTTATTTCGAAGCAGTTTGGGTAGATGTAGCAAGCAATACTAAAGGTCACCATTGTATCAACCCAAATCCAGAGACAGGAGCTTGCACTTGCCCAGCCGGTTTCACCCTCAATGACATTTTTGTTTTTCCCAGTCCCGCGCCTTCGCCTTTTTATCCTTATTTTAGTGGCCCCTTTGCTACAAACGACGCAATCTGGGCAAGAGCTCGCAATTGCTTTATTCCTACTACTAGCGGTCCCACTACAAATTATTAGGAGTATTACCCTTCGTTTTTCTTAAGGACGGCGAGCTTGAACATCACGAAGTCGGAGACACCGGCGGTGTAGATGACCTTCTTGAGGACGCTGAACTGCAAGCCCTTATCGGCCTGCATGACGATGGCACCGGTGAAGGAGTGGTCGTCATTCTTTTTCTGGATATAAAGTGATTTATCTTTCTGTTGCTTCAAGGCCTGCATGAGCGGAACAATGGTCACCCCATCTTTGTAGAGATCTTTGGGGCTAACCTCCCCATTCACGATGGTAGCCACCTCTTTATCGTCGAGCAGGACCGATTTTTGGGTTACCACCAATTGCAGCGCGGGCACAGGAGGCATCATCGCCGAGCTGTTCGGGAGGGAAATGTCTTTGCCCATGTTGAAATCGGTGACGTTGCTGGAGAAGTTTTTCAAAAGGAAAAAGAGGATCGCCATGAGGATGTCGAGCATCGAAGCCAACATCAACCCACCCGGCAATGAATTGGCTTTACGGCTACGGTTGGTCACTCGCCCCTTTGTCAGGCGACTGCCACCAATACCTCCTCCAATGTCTCCTCCGCCTCCAGCCATTTACACTCCTCCAATGCTCACGTCGGGAAAGAGCCGATTGAACTGCACGCTTTCCGGCTTTTGAGCAATATCTGGGGGTACCGGTTGGAACCCCGGGTCGTTCTGGGTCAATTCTCTCGCCGAATCCATCACCTCGATCATCGTCTCGTAGGTGACGTCATCGGTTGGCATCAGGGTAATCTCTTTGGTGTCGGGCTTCTTCTGATGGATCCCTACTAGATGCTTGTGCAATTCTTCGTAAGGATACTTCCCGTTCACAACCGGGAAACTTCTCTCGCCACCGACATCCGCCCTTACCCTTAAACCTTTCGTATCGATATAAACCGTCACCTCGAGCTTATTATCATCCTCTTTTGCCTTTTTCACCTCTTCAGCGGTCGAGGCAATCTTTGGCAAAGGAGCATCGATAATCGCCACCGGGATCAGCGCCGCGAACATCAGCAGGAAGAACATCAAGCAGGTGATCATGTCGATGAACGGCGTGAGGTTCAGTCCATCCGATGGCTTTATCCGATGTGTTTTTGAGCTAGGTGTTTTCATGTTTAATCAATCGTTGGAAGCGGCATCATCATCACTCAAAGCAGCCCCTTTAGTTCCCACCTTTTGGGCCGCGCTGAGCAGGTTGATAAGCTTCACCGAATATTGGTCGATATCGGAAATGATCGAATTGATTTTCGATTGCAATACGGCATGGATGAAAAGGGCCGGAATCGCAACGAAGATTCCCAATGCCGTCGTGTGCATCGCGATCGCGATCGATTTCTGAAGGAAAGCGGCTCGCGTCACAGCATCTACGGCCTCTCCACCTCTAAAGGCCATAATCAGTCCTAAGATAGTTCCGAAGAGACCAATCAGCGTCGCTAAGTTGGCTAGAGTCGGGAGATAAAGGGCACGGGCTTCGAGCTTGGGTAGCACCTCAAGCGTGGCCTCATCAATCGCGTTCTTAATGTCCTCGACTGAATCTTTCGCGCGGGTCAGACCGCTCTTTAACACCTTTGGAAGGAGCGCATTGCTTTTGCTGTTGCAAAGGCTGATCGCCCGATCGATGTTATCGCTCAAAATATATTTTTTGAGCTTTGCCATGAAGGCTCGGCTATTGATCGCATATTGAAACTGGATCCGCACCCAGCGCTCGACTGCGATGGCGGCGCACATGACGGCCACTACGACGACCATCATACTGGCAAAACCACCCTCTTTAATAAAATTTGCTAATTCGACGATTTCACCCATGGGAAAGATCCTCCTTAACGGATGCGCTATTTGATTGTGAAGGGAAAAAAAATCTGGTGTAAGACTACATTATTATTTTATTCAATCTCAGCAAATTAATCCATTAAATTATCTCGAAACAAGAAAATTGGGTCAAAAAGTATCAGATGCGAGGAAGCAGGGCTGGCTTTCACAAAGGTACGGCCTACCTTTGTGAAGACGCAGTCATTCACAAAGGTAGGCCGTACCTTTGTGAAAGCCAGCCGATGACGAAGCAGAGGGTGCTTTTTCACAAAATTTAAAACATAAAGAACAAACCACTCGCATACCTAAAGGACCATGGACTCGATTGATAGGTCATTACCGGGAACATGCCATCGGTTGCACTCGGATCATCGTAAGTCTTTTCAGGTAGTTGCAGGTAATGCGCCGCGACTTCAAACCGAATACCGGCGCGGGGCGCAAAGAAAAATTCAACCCCTGCCATCAATTGCCCCACCACCGAAGTGAGGTACTGTTCATTGAAAATAGTCAGGTTGTTATCGTAATACCCTTTCCTTTTCACATAGGCTAATCCCAGCGAGGCGCCAGCATACGGAACAATATCGCTCGTGCTAAAGCGGTATTTCGCCCCTAGCATGGCGGGATTCACATCCATTTCGAAATGGTGGAAAATAGGCGTTTTTCCATCGCTCCCCTCATTGGTGAGCTTTCGTGTTTCATAACTGTAGTTCGCAATATTGAAGAACAGCTCCCACTCATAATAAAGGGTGTAGAAGAAATTCAACTCAAAATTGAAAAAGGTGGCGTAGTTCATCGGTTCCCCTGCACTCGTCGTGGAGGTGGAACTTTTTACGATCGGAGTGAGAGGAATCAAAGACGAAAGCAGCACATCCACCCCGAAATCCCCGCTCGTCGCTTCGTTCTCGGTAAACTTTTCTCGTCGATAAGATCCGAAAAGCCCGCGGAAATCCTTCTTGGCATAAGCACAGTTTTCAAATACCAATGCAATCAGAAAAAGAAGGAGAAAGAAAGTTCGTGGCATGGTGGCTCCCATTAGGAAAAGAAGTGCTTTTTATATTATACCAGAAAGAATAACTAGAAGGGCCGGCCGCTATTGAGATCCAGATTTAAAATGTCATTGTTAAAATGACCGGCTAGCATGAAATTTTCATTCGTAGTAGAACCGCCGGTGGTTGCCAGGCAACCTCCATAACAATGATTCCGGGCGGTTAAACTTGCCGTCAAGGCCCTCTTATCGGTGTTCTCGATGAGGATCTTCAACGATAAACTCCCCATGATCGCCACCGCGTTGCCCCCTACCCCGTAATTGAGGTTACTTCCTAAATATTCGGCACTAAATTCGGCCGACTTTTTTCCCCCCGCAGGGAGATCAAAGGAGATCGAAGCAGAAGCAGGCACTGCGGTAAATGAATAAATACCTCCTCCCGCTACTGCGATTGAAGGGATGGCCATTGCATTGGCGATGATTCCCAAATAGCTCTTTCCGAGATTACTAGGCGCATCCCCCACGTAGCCCTCTAACTTCAGCTCAATATGGCCTGTCTGACGTTCGGAGGCGGAAAGATTCGAAAGTGTCAGATGAAATACACGACTCAATCGATAACTGCTGCCCGCCGTGTCGCTCAGTTGCTGGGATAAACGGAATAGATAATCCCAAGTGATAGTGTTGCCGGAAATAGACCGTTGAGCCATACCAGTGGACACGAAGCCAAGCAGCAAGAGCCCGATGAGTCTATACATATGCAGTTATGATAACACCAGATGGGATTCACTGAAATAGAGCAACTTTACTCCTCTTGCTCCGCTTTTTCCTTGGCCTGGCGGGCCTTTTCTTCGGAGGCGATCTTACGCTCAAGGTTTTGGAGATGCTGCTGTGCCTTCTTCATCGCCACGGGATCCTTTAGATACTCAGTCGCCCGTTTCCACTGCTGGTAGGCTTCCATCGAATCCCCTTTGGCCTCCAGAGTAAAGGCCAACCAGGAATAGAAGAGCCCATTTTGTGGCTCTTGCTCAATCGCCCGAGCAAAACGATCGAGCGCTTCGGGATAACGCTCTTGGTTCAAAAAACAAACCCCCGACTCTTCGAGCGCCTTCGCATCATTCGGTTTTGCATTGAGATAGACCGCCAAATCGGCCTGTGCCTCTTCATTCCGGTTGAGTTGCCGTAAAGCGATGGCATGCTTCAATAAAAACTTGGGCTCCAACTCTTTGAGCGGTCCTAATAACTCTATCCGCGCAATCACCGCTTCGAACTTCTTCTGCTCCAGCATCCTGTCGATCGTACTCTCGGAATATTGTTGGTATTTCTGTTTCGCAATTTTGGCATCCTTATCAAGCGCCAAGGCTCGTTTCCACATCTTTAATGCCGACTCGATCCGATTTTTCTTCTCAAACACAATTCCGATCTGTTCCAACAACCGCGGATCTTTTTTGTTGAGTTGATAAGATTGCGTAAACCACTTCGCGGCAATATCCACCTGTTCATTCTGCAGCGCAATCGCTCCTAACATAAATCGACTCTCAGCATGACTCCGCCAGTAAAAGGCCACCTTTTCTAAATGGCCCCTGGCCCGAACCACATCACTCATTTGATAGTAATAACGACCCAATCCCCAATGCGAAGTTGCCCGCGCCGGATCGCGCGCCACCACCTGTTTATAGAGGAAAGCGGCAGCATCTTTACGGTTCCTGAGTTCATAAAACTCAGCCAACAACTCCTGTGCGCTCAACTCCCCCGGCTTTCCTTTATACTCCGCTATCATTTGATCCAACTGCTCTCGAGCCTTCTCATCTTTTCCACCCAGAATATCGATATAAATCGTGGCCAGTTTCGTTTCGAAGGGAACATCCTTTTGGAGCCCTGCTAACAATTTTTCTGCCTGAGCCAATTTAGAGGTGCGGAGATAGGCCCAAAGACAGGCGCTTTGATCCTCTGGAGTGTTCCCCCCTCCAACCCTCAACTTCTCACACTGATCCGCAACTTTGGAATAATGGTGTTCGTTCATCAATTGCTGCAGAGTGGCAGCCTGCAGCCAAAATGAACCGATAAGCAGAAGTGTAACCATGCCTATCTCCTTCGGAACAATTAAAGGGGAAGTTGAATCCAACCGATAAGTGGGTGTGTCAGAAAGAGATCGCAGCGAAAAGACAGTCATCGTCATCACCGAGAAGGTGGACGTCAACACCCAAAAATCACCACTACAGCCTTACCTTATCCAAATTTCAGGCCGCGAAACCGGCCACATGCACAACCTTTCGGGACTCAAAAAGATCACCATTGGCCGGGATCCCGCCTGTGAATTGGTGGTCGAAGATCCCCATATCTCGAGAAAGCATGCCGAGATCCACAATGAAAACGATCGGGAAATCATCATCAAAGATTTGGGAAGCACCAACGGAATTTTCGTGAATGGAATCAAAGTTGCCGAACATGTCCTTCATGATGGCGACAAGGTGCTCGTAGGCACCCGACTTTATTTTAAATTTTGCTACCAAGACGCGGTCGATCAAAACTACCAACAAAACCTGTTCCGTGCGGCCAATATCGATGGACTCACGCAACTCTACAACCGAAAATATTTTGTCGATGCTCTCTCAAAGGAATTTAGTTTCAGCAAACGCACCCTGCAGCCTTTGAGCTTACTGATGGTCGATATCGACTTTTTCAAGCGAGTTAACGACACCTACGGCCACATCGCCGGCGACCAGGTTTTAAAAATGGTCGGGCAGCACATCGTAAAAACGCTCCGCCACGAAAACATCGCCTGCCGTTATGGCGGTGAAGAGTTCGCGATCATCTTGAGAAACATCCGAGGCGAAGGAGCTGTTACTGCCGCGGAACGACTCCGAAAAAGCTTTGAAAGCGAAACGATGATCTTGGGTGGACAAAAGGTGAACATCACACTCAGCATCGGCATCGCGACCCTCGAAGGCAACAACTACGAAACGATCGAAGACCTCATCCACGCTGCCGATCAGCAACTCTACGAAGCCAAAGAAAAGGGCCGTAATCAGGTCTGCCTGAAAATCGCTGCGTAATTAAAATTTACGAGCCGTTTTAGAAGTCGCGGTCGCTCCTGATGTCTTTTATCTTATCAATCCTGACTACCGATTCTGCTTAGCCTTACCTGGGCGCCGCAAACACTGATAACTTGTCCAGTTCAAGTCGATCTCCAGTCTTTTTTGTCCCTACCACAATCTTATTCCCCTCTTGATTTGACAGCGGCCTCTTAAGTGACGCTTTTATTTTTGTTTTTTTGGATCAAAAATTGCCTATTATCGACGATAAAATGATAAAAATAACATTGCCCCGATGATAATTTTTTGCTATCCATACTACATGATTCAGTTCATTCTCCCCACTTTAAAAAAGAACTCGGAGCATGGCGGAACTATTGCAACAGGTAAAAGAAAAGAAAGACGTCCGATTAATCCTAAGAAAAGTCACCATTTGGTTTTTAAATCCTCTCAAAGCGTGTTTCTCCACCCCCAGAACGCTCCCTTTATCAAGCTTCTCCTAGCCAGAATGTCGCAGAGATTTAAAGTCAGACTCTTTCGGTACTCAATTAATAGCAACCACTTACACCTATTAACTCAACCGATGAACAGAAAAGGAATGCAGGGGTTCTTGCGCAGCATTTCCGGCATCATCGCCCGTAAGATGACTGGAGCTAAGAAGGGAAAAGCCTGCGGCAAAGGTTTCTGGGAGCAAGTAGTGTTTAGCAAGGTAGTTGAGTGGGGCCGGCAATTTGCGCGGGTCCAAAATTATATTCAGAGGAACGAATGGGAAGCGTTGGGAGTGATTCCCTACCAAAGAATCTAGATCCGAAAAAACAAAATTAAAAAATGCAGAATCGACATTTAAGAGGCCCTCTCCAAATCAATCCTTGCAAAGCGATTCATGTGGTGCAAGAAAAACTGGAGATCGACTGGATCGGGACAACTCACAATCATTTGCGAGTTCCAGGCAAGCCTAGGCAGAATCAGCAACAAAGATTGATAAGATAAAAGACATCAATAGCGACCGCGACTTCTAAAACGGCTCGTTCCACTTAAATCCCTTTTTCGTCATTCAAGGATTAACCTGACCTCTTTCCCGTCTGGCCTTATCGCCACGACAGTCACTGTGCGACGCCCTCCCACCCCTTCCTGCTCAGATGTTTTATCCAGGATTTTAATCGTCACTGCATCGCTGCTGGTGTCCATTAAGGTGTCATTCACGCCGCCGGACAAGAGATCTGCTGCAACAGCTTCCGCTGCTCGTAATTTCTTTTCGCCCTGCGAATTACGAAACTGAGCCAGTGCACTATATCCATAGACTTCGTCCACATGAAGGCGAATGGTAATGGTCGAATGCTTCTTCGTGTACCACAGGTGGTTCATCACGAGACTCGCCGTATTGGATAGACAGATGCCGCACGTGCCACCAGCCAGATGGACTGTGGTGGCATCAAATTTTGGCTGGAACTCACCCAAATTCGAATGTTCATGAAGCGTTGCCACCTCTGCCAGCGCCTTATCTTTAATGGGATATCGCTCCGATGAGAGAACGATGCTGGGGACGGCCTTAAAACGATCTTCTTGTAGGAGACTCGCTGTTTCTATCTGGCGACCCGTTTGCTGATGAGTGACGATGAACACCTCTGCAACGGGCTTACCTTGTAATAGAGACGCAGCCTTTTCATTGGCTGACTCTTTGTTTCCGAACTGGATCGATGAGGAAATAGACGGGGGAAGTGGCCGCTTCATAAGCGCATGTAATTGCTTGGACCAGGCACCCATATTTTCCTGTTTACCAACAAATGTAGCGAGAAGAGCGCAACCCTCTTGAAGTCGATCGGCCGCTATTGCGGTTGGATTAGAAAGCAGAAAAAGGAAGATACCAACGGCAATAGGCATCTTCCCATTTTACCATGATTTTCACGAAGGATTTTTGCCCACTATTTTGGAGAATACCGGGGAATTTCATTCCCCGGAGTGGAAGGGGGCATCTGGTTCAGATCCAGATCATCCTTCAATGCGGCTTGCAAATCTTTTTCAAGAACAAATCCCACCGAATAGGAATCAGCATCTTCACCGCAAAAAGTGACAGCGCGGATCGGTTCCCGATCTTTGCCATTGGGCAACCTAGACTTTTTCAATCGAGGTTCGACGAATTCATAGAGTTTGGAAATAGGGCCATAGTTATGCATCATTTGTAATTCTTCAAATCTGACTTTAACTTTTCCCTTAACCACCATCCGCAAAGGGCTCTCTTCTTTCAAACTTTCGATTCCTTCGCGGGGCTCAGCATAGATTTGACTTAAAATTCCGACAAACAAAGTAGGATCTTTAAAAACACGCAGCTCCTTTTTCAAATCCACTTCTGAGCAAATATGTGGATGAATGGCAGCTAATGCCGTAACAGCCGTAAAAAAAACTATCGAAAGAATGGAACTCATACCCTACCCTTTAAAACCTCTTCGATTCGGTTTCCTTCCCCCACCATTACCACGGTGGGTTTAAAATTCAACACCTGCTCCTCAGAGAGCATGACATAAGCGGCAATGATCACCTTGTCTCTGGGACGCGCCTTCCATGCGGCCGCGCCATTAATACAAATCTCTCCGGGCCGACCTTCGATCACATAGGTTGCAAAGCGTTCTCCATTAGTGATGTTGTAGATCTCCACCCTTTCAAAAACCCTGAGTCCCGAGGCTTGGATCAATTCCGGAGCGATTGAAATGCTTCCTCGGTATTCCAAATTCGCATCGGTGACCGTAGCCCCGTGGATCTTGGTTTTTAGGAATGTGCTCCACATCGTTTGATCTCTTTCGTCAGTTTATCCAACACCCAGTCAATCGCAAGGGCGACCGGCATCTGCAAATTGGCGCCCGCCGCTTTGCGATGTCCACCGCCATGGACCGTCAAACCGCGCGCAAAAGAGGCGACATCTAAGGCTCCGTGAGAGCGGAGCGAAAGGCGTGTCTCTCCATGCGGAAGCTCATAGAATAAAATGGCAACGTCTATCCCCTGGGTCAATACCATCTGATCAATAATTCCTTCGCGATCATCATCGGTCGCGTTTAATTCACGAATCTTGTCCTGCGACAAAATCGACCAAATAATTTTCCCGTCGGCAATGAGTTTAGCCCTTCCTAAGGTATCGGAAAGCAATTGAAGGCCGGCATAAGTTCGCTCCAACATCCCTCGCTCACCAACTTGGGTAAAATCGAAACCTTCACGCAACAACTTTGCCCCTAATTCCATCGCCTCGGGAGTGGTATTGGAGTGACGGAAGAAACCGGTATCAAAAACCAACCCTAAATAAATATCCTGAGCCAATTCCGAACTCATTCCACAATTAAAGGGAGGATGCTGCAATAGTTCATAAACCAATTCGGTGGTGGCTGTGGCATCGGGTTCGACCAAGCGAATATCATAGGGGTAGTCGCAGCTAATGATATGGTGATCCACAAAAACCTTGGTTTGGCAGCGATCGAAATAGGCCTTCACACGTCCTGCACGATCGATTCCCCCATCGACAACAATGCCTAAATCAAAATTGTGGTCTCGGTTCAACTGCTGAAAACTTTCAGGGGTGTGGATCTCAGAGGCTCCAGGCATGAACTGATACCGAGGTGGTAAAGGCAGGTCATTTAAAATGGTGACCTGTAACTGTGGAAATTTCTTGGCAAATAGATATCTTAAAGCCAGCTGAGTTCCGACCGAATCACCATCAGCAAAGGCAGGCGCGGTAATTAAGATGTGAGAAGCTTTGGTCAAGGCTTTGCCAAAAAGATCGATCTGCGTTTCTAATCTTTCATAGCTACAAGCCATAGTTAGGAACCTCTAAAAACGACCCCCCTTTTAGCATAAAACCGGGAGAATAGATACTCCTGCCACTTTTACCTATCTTTGCCATCAGCGCAAAAAGCCACAGAATTTCATTGCCCTACCCTTGAATTGCCCCTTTTGAAAAAGCTAGGGTGCCCATTATGCAACGAGTCATTTTTGCCTTGGGATTTCTATTTTTTGGGTTTCTCCCCCCTAATCTCATCGCGGGCAATAACAAATGCAGCCGAATAGTGGCATTAGCTAGGATCCCTTTCGAAGAAAATGCATTGCTCGCAGGAATCGTAGCCAACAGTCGAGGAGGGACTGAAAAAACAGTCTACGCCGATTGGTTACAAGAGCATGGCAGGCCTTTTTCTGCTCAAATATTGAGAGCTTCCGAACAGATTCGAGTCCTAAAAACTTCTTCCGATCTGGAGTCACAAAAAAAGTTGGCGGAGATTTTGAAAACACGTTTGGTTGATCAAATCGCAGTTCTTAACGAATGGACACAAAGCCCTTATGGTCAGAACTTACTTTCCCTCGGCACCTTTGGATTATTCACTCCGGAAGGTTTACCTGTTTTAACCCCAAAATCCCGGGATGCCCTTTTAGCTGCCTCTCCAGAACAAATCCAAAAAATATTTGCCCTGGATCTCGGCTGCATGAATTTGACCGCAAGGGATTTTGAACAATTGCTGGAAAAGGGCCCTTCCAACCTCATCTATCTAGGATTGTACAACAATCATTTAGCCGTTGAGGGAACTCGAGCATTGGCAGCCAGTCCGCATCTACGTCACCTGACCACTCTCGATCTTTCAGGAAATGGGATCGGCATGGATGGGGCCACCGCATTGACCCGATCCCGCTATCTAACGGAATTAACGACGCTCTTACTCGACAACAATGAATTGATTCCTGAAGCGGTAAGGGTACTGGCTAATGCACAAAATTTGCAATTTTTAACTTCACTCGACTTGAGTTGGAATCCGATCGGAACGAATGGGGCCCGTGCTATCGCTCAATCAAGATACTTAAAGCAAGTGACAGAACTCACCCTCAGCTACAATTATATTGGGACCGTAGGACAGCAGTTGATTGTGGAGTTCTTGAAACAGAATCGTGGACGCAAATAGGGCCATCATTGCTGTAAGAGTTAAGTAATTCGGTGATGGAATTAGAAATTGAATGGGGGTTGTTCTATGCGACGAACACCGCTTTTTACATGACCCCCAATAGAACAAAAGTGTATAGCCTTCTGATAAGTAAGATACAAAGGCATCTCGAAGGTTTGAAATGACTAGCCCCGCCAAACAGTCTGAATTCTTCTAAATATTCTAGGCGGGGCTAAACCCATTCAATTTCTAATTCCATCACCGAATTAAGTAACACTTACAATTGCGAGGAGCTTGCGACGTGGCAACCTCATCGAAACTGGATCTGACGAATCGAGGTAAAGGCGTGAGGGAGTTCCTTTTTTTTGTAGTAGGCCCAGCTCAATTTGAGGATCTCAATGGCCGCCCAACCGGAATATGCGAGGGTAACTTCCCAACGAAGGCTCGAATTGATGAATTGAGTGACCCACAACACAAAAATAATCAATGCATCGATCCAGGAGAGCTCCATATCCAAAAGAAGAATGCCTCCTAAAAAAGATTGGGCGATGGTGAGGGCAAGTTCTGAACGGTGGAGAGGATCTAAAATGACCGGTTCGAAATGGCCCAAGGAAAGATTAAACAACACTGGAATCATGGCGGCAAGCAAGGTCCATTGATTGATATTGCTGCTGACCATGTTCATCAAAGCCATGGGCGCTTTGTTTTCTTGGCGGGCCCAATTGAAGGCCGTCACCTTTTCGGGAAACTCAGAAAGGAAGGGCGCAATCCACTGAACAAATACGAAAGTAGAAATCCCCCAAGTAACCGACCATTTTTGAAGGGTGTGGATGAAGGGTTCAACACTGATATAAAGGCCAATGCCACCCAACACAAAAAATAAAATAACAGCCATTACTTTGCCCCGGCCCGGAATCTGGACAATTTTTTTGCTGACCCAGGGGAGGTCTTCAAAATCCTCCTGCTCCCCAACTGGCATACGGGCAGCCAAGTAAAGATAGACTCCATAAATCGCGGTCAGGAATACGGCATCCCAACAGGTGAGGGTCGCTTTGAATAAAATCACCAGAAAATAGACGATCGAAATAAAAAGGAAAAGGACTGAAAGGCTATCCTCTCCTTCTAATTTGAGCCGGGTCACGATTTTGCGCCGTCGCAATCGCGAAAAAAAGTGGACGCAAAAAATCATGGGCCAACCCAATCCTACTAACAGCCTTAGAGATCCAGTCAGATTGGCGATCATCAAATCCCGTTGCTGATTCCACGCAATGTGGGCCTCGACCGCAAACTCCGGGAGGGTCTGCAACCAGGCCAAGACGGTTAAAGCCAATGCAGCTGGGATAAAGGTTTGCGCCGCCTCGGCCGCCCAACCAATCATAAAAGCGGCCAACAGGATTAAAACTGGACTCCAAATTTCATTCAGTATTTCCATTACTTTTTTAGGTGCGATTATTGTAAATAGCCAATTTTTGTCACTTTAATGCCTCAAAATGGAAAGCCTATTATCCTTGAGAAATCGAAAAGCGCAATCATTTTTGGAGGTTAGTTTCGTATTCGACCGGCATCACCTTTGCACATCAAGGCCCCGGAGTGGTGGAATGAAAAGGCTATTACTAGCCCTAGAACTATTTTTTCAAGGTGGTCATGATTCTGAATCTGATAATTCGGAGTCGGACAGCACCTTATTGGAGATTAAAGGGGTCATTTTCCTTTTAATCACCGTATTCTTATTGATCTCACTCACCTCCTATATTCCCATCGACAGCTACCACCTCTTCCAACAACGCTTCGATCACATGTCCAATCTAGGCGGAATTGTCGGAGCGATTTTGTCCGAATTGATCCTGGGCACCACCGGCGTCGCGGGTTTCACCACTATCGCCCTCACCCTCTGGTTTGCCGCCCTCACCTTCATGGGCAAGGGAATCTCAAGCCGCAAAGTGGAGATTTCAGGGGTTACCCTGGGAACCCTCTTTACCTCCATCACTTGCCAACTCCTCTGGGGAGAGGGTCAACCCGAAGTCAGTCTTCTTCAAGGGGGCTGGGTCGGCACTCATATTGGAGTTTGGTTAAAAGGATACTTCAATCAAACCGGAGCGATCGTATTGATCGCTGGCGGTTATCTCACCACCTTCATGCTCACCACCCGCTTTTCCTTCATCCAGGGATTCCGCAGCCTCTTTGGAGAGGTCGAGGGAGAGGTAGAGAACCGTCAGTCTTCTCGTTCGAAAAGAAAATCCTCCCCTAAAAAAGAAAGCCAAGCCACCCCTCCGGCTAAAGCGAAACGAAAAAAGAAAACCGATGATGAATCTGCAGATCCGGATGAAGAATCGAATGAAGCCGATGAAGATGAAACCGATGAAAATGAAGAAGGCTCGGACGAAAAAGAAAACTTAGCCGAAATCGATCCGAATGAATTCCAGGAGATGATTCCTTTCTCCGGAGGCTATTCCCTGCCCTCCCCTCGACTCATGAAAGGGGACAAAGGAAATGCGAAAAAAATGTCCCGTGGAGAGATGAAGGAGAATGCCCGCAAGTTGGTCGAACATCTCTTGAGCTTCCAAATTTCGGGAGAGATTACGAGCGTGTCCCAAGGGCCCGTCCTCACCACTTATGAATTTAAGCCAGATGCCGGAATGAAACTCAGCAAAATTGCGGCCCTCCAAGATGACTTAGGCGTTGTTTTGGGAGTGGGAGAACTACGGATCATCGCGCCCATCCCAGGAAAAACGGTGGTGGGAATTGAAGTACCACGCCCGAGCATCGAAACGATCCCACTTAAAGATATTATCGCCGGAGATGATTTTTACGATAAGAAGATAAAGCTCCCCATCGCCCTTGGAAAAACAACGGATGGAAATACAGTGGTGGGAGATATGGCTGCCATGCCTCACCTCTTGGTGTCAGGATCCACGGGTAGCGGTAAATCGGTTTTCATCAATTCACTCATCTTAAGTTTGATCTACCGATTGAGCCCTCAACAATTGCGGCTCATCTTGATCGATCCCAAAATGCTCGAGCTCAACGCCTTTCAAGGATTGCCCCACCTCATCACCGATGTGATCACCAACAACAATGTTGCCTTTAATGCCATGAACTGGGCGGTCAAGGAGATGGATCGACGTTATCAATTGATGGCTGAGACTGGAGCCAAAAATATCGATTCTTACAATGCCAAACAACGCAATAAAATCCCTTATATCGTAATCGTAGTGGACGAATTGGCCGATTTAATGATGTCAGGCGGCCAGGAAATTGAAGTAGCCATCACTCGACTTGCCCAAAAAGCGAGAGCCGCAGGTATCCATCTGGTGCTCGCGACTCAACGGCCCTCAACCGATGTAGTCACGGGGTTGATCAAAGCGAACATTCCTTCGCGTATTTCTTTTAAAGTGCCTTCCGCTATCGACTCCCGTACTGTACTTGATTGTTCGGGTGCAGAGGCCCTCATTGGGCGCGGAGACTCGCTCATGATCCAGCCCGCCATTCCACTCCGCAGGCTCCATGGCTGTTTCGTCACAGAAGAAGAACTCGCGCGGGTGGTAAAAAACATCAAAGGCAGCAAAAACTTCTCCCGCTATTACATTCAATTCTCAAGCAAAAAATCGGACGAATAGGCCGACACAATTCCTCCACAATTAAAAGATATCCTTTGTTTTTATTCATACTGAACGTTGACGGAGGAAAAATGCAATTTAAGTACGGTCTATTTCTTTTTATTTGCCTTCTTTCTGGAGCAGCAGATGCAGGAATTATACCCTGCGCCTTCCCATTGAATCCAAAATATATAGAGAATACTCATTTCAATCAGAATAATTGTGGAATGCATTGTGCCACTCAGTACTCTCTTTGTGCTTGTGTTCGCCATTGCGTGAAAAAATGTAACGAGGCTTATACCACCGCCAATGCGAGCCTCAATCAATGCATGCCGGAGGCGTTGCCAGCCCCAATCCCAGAACCTTTTCCCGATGCAATCCACATGGAATAACAATTTATACGACGCGATTGTCGACTCTTATCGAGGAAATCTTTGGGAGACAATCCGAGGGAGAGCCGGCACCCATCCCTGAACAAACTGGGCGAAGAAAGCGACTCCGCAGCCACCGATGATATCGATGAAGTAGTGTTGTTTAGTTGTCAGTGTTGAAATCAGCACCGCGATGGTCCAAGACAAGTAGATCCAAAAAAATCTCGGACGCACTTGGCGCATGATCAGTGTCGTCACCACCGCGGTGGCGACATGCATACTAGGGAAACAGTTATTGGGAGTGTCGGCTGAACGCACCAAGTTCATCGTAAAGGAAACCAACCAGTTGTCTACGTCAGGATAATCAGGCCGGGGGTAGACGGTGGGAAAGAACCAAAAAAAACTGCCCGAAATGAGCAGAGTCAAAAACATCATTCTCACGTATGACCAAAAGTTCTCTTCTGAATTGATCAGGAGGATGGCCGATAAGGCCAGGACATAGTGGGAAATATAGATGACAAAGGTCCATGGAACGAAGGGAGTGACCAGATCGACTCCCATGAGGGATATCATTTTAGGGGCGTAGAGGGGGTAAAGGTTCGGAATCGTATAAAAGATCTGGTAGGCCAGAGCATAGACGGCTAGTAAACTCAACTTTATCTTCCACAATCGAGGCATAAAATCATTTTGCCAGGATGGGATCGATTTGAATAGACTGAGATGCATGTCATTCTCAGCTTATTCGCTTTATGGCCCCCCTAAAGTCGGAGGCGACACCCTTGCCTATTGCACCCGTTGCAAAGAGGATCGAGGGCATGTAATTGCCGCTATGGTGGATGGAAGGCCAGTTCGGGTCATCTGCAAATCCTGTCAGAGCCAACATAACTATAAAGCCGGAAAAGGGGCCAGAGATGCCTCTCCCCGTGAAAAGAGGGTCCGCGTGACCACTCCGAAGGTAGTCCAGGATGCTCCCTTTGAAGTTTGGGAAAAGCGGATGCGAAGCGCGGGCGGGAAGCCCACTCGAAATTACACCGTGGCAACCAGCTTCGAGCTGGGAGACATCGTCCAACACGCCCAATTTGGCTTAGGTTTTGTGGAAGAGGTAAAAAAAGGCGGGAAAATCCGGGTCGTCTTTCGAACAGAAGAAAAGATCCTGGTGCATGGCCTAACGCCTTAAAGTCGGTTCTTTCGGCCCGCTTCCCCCATCACTCTCATCATCATCATCTTCTTTCTTTTCTTCTTTTTGAGGAACCTGTTCTTCTTCCACTACAGCTACCGCTTCAACCGCTTTCTTTTGACGCCGCTTTTTGATCCACCAGAATGCCCCCCCTCCCAATACCGCCACCATCACCCACATGAGCGTTGAATCGGAGTCCTCAGCAAGTGGAGGCTCTTCAGCCTTTGGCTCGGGCTTCTTAATCTTGATCATCCCCTTTAAGATGTCGTTTTTCACCTGCCCTAACCTATCTGAACCCGGCAAGGGTCCGTCCCCTTGCTTGGTGGAGACATTGAGATCGAATTCCGCATTGGGCTTTAGGGAACTGACCATCTTTTCAAAAAGGGGAGCAAACTGGGTATATTTTTCTTCTGAAACGATATAAGTGAGCAAAACAGCAAGACGAGTGCCATTCACCGTGTAGGTGGTGGCGAGGTAACGGGCATAAAACCCAGGCAACTCCGAATTGAGTTGCAACGAATCGACCCAGGGATTGCCATTGATATTTCGTTGCTTGGTGTAGCTCATTTTTGAGGTGATAGTTTTTCCATCTTCATCTTGGATCGTTTTAGGCTCCTTGAGGTATTTTTCGTAGTTTTCCACCGAATCCCAATCGGCGGCTAGAGTGGCTATCGATAAAACCACCGCCTCTTTCCGATCGGCTTCAACGGTGCTCTGCCCCACCCACACCCCTTGCGCCAATTCCCATCGCCACCCTTCCGGCGGGTCGAAACTGACATAGGCGGTAGAGAAGCCAAAAAGTGTTTGAAGAAAGAAATGGGTGCCAAGCAAAAGGAGTGATTTCACAGATAATATTTTATCACAGAGAAGGGGACTTTTTCGAAATGCTCCCTTCTCCTACTTGCCTAAATGAGAAAAAGAGTTCAATTTGAATCCTAGAACAGGCATATGCTTGCAAGTATTTGATAATATGAATTTTTTAAATAATCCATTGATAAAGTAGCTACTAGTAGCTACAATAATAAGGATGCGTGCTGTGGGAATTAAAGTGCTTAAAAACAAACTAAGCGAATACATTCGCCTTGCGGCGAGCGGGGAAACCATCCTCATCTCAGATCGAGATCGAATTGTTGCGGAAATCACTCCGCCCCGGCCCGACAGAAGTCCCTATTTAGCAGATGCGCAATTAGCTGAGGCTATCCGCAAGGGAATGATCACTCCGCCAGTGATGGCTTCAGCCCCAGTTCCTGAAGGAAAGGGAATGGTGCCCCTTTCTGAAATTTTGAAAGAACTGGATCGGGATCGCAGCCGATGAAATTTGTCTATCTCGACACCTCAGTGGTGCTTGCACAACTTTTTGCAGAGGACAAGAAACCATCGATAGATTTTTGGAATCAGCCGCTGATCTCAAGCCGGCTCTTAGAGTATGAAACCTGGAATCGGATCCATGCAAGAAAGCTAGAGGCTTCGCATGGAGAACTTTTCAAACAATTACTCCTTAAGATCGCTATCCTCGAACTAAACCCGGAAGTTTTAGCTCGCGCCCTCCAACCCTTTCCCGCGGTGGTTCGAACCCTAGATGCACTC
Source organism: uncultured Pseudobdellovibrionaceae bacterium (assembly GCA_964604555.1). GTDB lineage: Bacteria > Bdellovibrionota > FAC87 > UBA2466 > UBA2466 > CAZRZK01. The sequence continues at coordinate 43,117 of CAZRZK010000004.1, forward strand.
CACTTGGCTTCCCTGAATTATTTAATGGATAAAAAGATAGGGGTAAGTCTCGCTACCTATGACGAGAAAATGGCCTCGACGGCAAAAAAGTTAGGAGTAGAGCAGAGCGCGGTATGAATTCTAGAAGATTAAAAAAACGAGCCCAACATCAGCCGTAACTCCGCAATATCCCCGTAATAGGCCTCTTTCGAATCGAGCAGCTTCTGCATCGGTGTGCCCGGCACATGGCGGATCAGGATCTTCTGAATGTGTTTTGAAAAAATTTCAGTGTCATTCAATCGACGGTAAATTTGGAGATCCTGCTCGCCGCTGTCCCCGATGAAGATCATCTTCTGGTGTTCCAGATTACTCAGGATCCGATGGATGGTCCGCCACTTATGCCGAAACCGTCCATATCCCAACCAACGCGGGAAAACTGGGCCCAAAGGAAAACCATTGCTTTGAAGGAATTTCATCAGGAAAGGCGCGAGTGCATAGGGGGTACTCGTTACATAAATAATCAACACCCCTTTGGCTTCTAGTTCACGGTAGAGCTCCGCCATCCCGGCAAGGGCATCATAACGATAATAGTGTCCCTTAAAAATACTCGAGACGATCTGCTTGAATCCGGTGGTCTTCGCAATATTGGAATCTTTAATCGTATCGTCGATATCGGAGACCAGTACCCACTCAATATCCCGGGTCAAAAAGAAAACCGGGCTATTGATGATCTCATAATCGCCCAATCGAATGCGTCCGACCAAAGTATCCACCCCCATGGGAGTCACTCTCAGCCAGGAAACCTTGCTCGGTTTCCAGGGCAATTGCCACGGAACCTGGAGGTGAATAAATCCACGGGTTTCGGTATTGGCTTCGATGGTGCGAGAGGTATTTTCGGAAACAGTCAGCGAAAAACTCACCCGCTCAAACATTTCGACATCGGGAACTCCTTTTAAAAGTTGGTGAATAAGGGCTCGGGGCCTGAACCCCAAAATCTCCTCCTGCGTTCCGTTATAGACCACCGCTTGAAGGCTGGTGACATTCCGAAGGGCTAAGGAGGGGATCGCCACGACCGATTTTTGCAACCGGTAAAACCCGAGCAATTGAAGCAGGCGAAAAAAGAGGACCTCCACCGTCTTAAAGCAACGCACGGCCACCCCCAGCACCTTTGGGTAGGGGAGATCGGTCAACCGGATTCGACCCGGTATCTTAATTTCTTGCAGTTTTTGCACCTTCTACTCAAATTAACGTGCTTGAGGATGCTTGTCCAACTCTCGAAAAACCACATCGCAACGCATCAATCCTTGCTCTTCACTATTTCTTCACAATTCCGATAAGAAGAGTGAACCCCTCTTTATTTCCAAACATGCGAATAGGATTCCTCATCTTCGTTTTTCTTCTCCCCCTGAAGGCCATAGGTCTATCTGAAACCTTTAATCTTTATGACTCTCCCCAAGGTTTAGCGATGGGAAATGCTCTGACTGCCGACGCGGTGGGCCATCAGGCCAATTTTTATAATCCCGCCTGCTTAGGGAAGGCGACAAAAAAAGATTGGGAAATCACTCCTGTCGCTATCGAGGGTATTTTGGGCAGTAATGCCCTAGGTCCCATTATGTCGAGTGAATCCTTGGGAATTTCCCTAATCGCCCCCAAAATGGCCGACAGTCCAGACACTTACTATTACCATCGCTTTAATTTTATGCCCGCGATTTCCAAGCGGGGATATGCCTTCTCTATTTTAGCGAGTCATACCTTCGCCGGAGTTTCCGATGGCACCCAAATGGATGTGAATGGAATCACCGATGTCATTCCCAACCTCGGAGCCTCCGCCAGTTTGGCAGGTGGCTTATTAAAAGTGGGCTTCACCGGAAAAGCAATTTTCCGACAGCAAATCAAGGGACTCTTTGATCACACCGATCTGGACAGTGAATCGGAAGTGAAATCGTTGATGAGCTCAGGATTGGGATTTGGTGCCGACATTGGAATGTTGGCCACCCTTCCCCAAAAATGGCTCCCCTCACTCGGGGTGGTATGGAAAGACCTTTTTGATACCCGCTTCACCAGTCAATCCTCTCTCCTCTTTGCAAGTACGGCCGCGCGTCCCGAAAAAATTTCGCAATCCTTCAATGCCGCCTTTTCGCTCCATCCCTATATTGGCAAAACGACCCGCCTAACACTCGCGGCAGAATGGAAGCACATCGAACTTCCAGCCACTCCATTAATGAGACGACTTCACTTCGGTTTACAGCTGGAAAGCGAGCGCAGCGCTTATGTGTGGCTGGGACTTGCACAAATGTATTGGAGCGCAGGGGCAGGACTTCGGATTCGCGGGGGCAACTTTGAATTGGGCAGCTATGGCACGGAAATCGGAACTCCTACGACGGCAAAAGAAGACCGGCGATTTTTCTTTAGGTACACGCTTGGATTTTAGATGAAATACTCTGGCTACATTCTGCTCTTTTTACTTCTTCCCGGAATCACCTCGGCTCGTCTTCTCCGTCCTGGCTATCAGGGGCTCCGAATGCTCGGAATGGGAGATGCGAATATCGGTCTCGCGGATGACTCCAATGCCGTTTGGTACAACCCTGCAGGTCTCGCCAAGAGAAAAGGGTTTCACTTTAACCTCATTGATCTTTCAACCGCCGCCGATTCGCTCGATACGCTCGATCGTCTTTATGCTGCTGTTTTCCGCGATCAAACCTCAAGCCTACTGAGAGGGGACACTCAATTCACCCGACTCTCCACCTTTCCTTCGGTCCATCTTCCGAACTTTACCTTTGGTCTCTATCAACTGGGAAACGTCTTTGCCGATATCGGAAATTTGAATTCCCTCGATGCTTTCGTTGATATTTTCTCCGTCAGTGACAGCGGACTGATCATGGGTTTTGGAGTTCCCTTGATGAAGTTCATTTCCATCGGTGTCAGCGGACGAATTTTTCAAAGAAGTGCTATCGATCTCTACATGACCGGCACCGATCTCCTCGAACGGACCGGGACCGATCGAAGTGAGTTTTTAGAGGCCGTTTTTGACAGCGTGAAAGGATCCTCGGGTTTAGGATGGGCAATGGCCGCCAATGCCGGCGTGCTGATTGAAGTCCCAACCAAACCCAATGACCCCCAGATTCAATTGGGGGCGACGGCAGAAGATATTGGAATGACCTCTTTCCATCAATATGGTCGAACGCCTACGCCCCCAGCTGTTCCAATGAGCTACCACGCCGGCATGGGAATTAAATTTCCGATGAAGAAAAAAGGTTGGTTCAACGTCGCACTGGATGTACGCGACATTTTGGGTTATCGCCCCTGGGTCAAAATGGGACGACTCGGCCTGGAATTTAAACACAATCGATTTGGATTGCGTGTGGGGGTGATGGATGGGTATCCCACTTACGGTGCCAGCCTTGAAATGTTTCCCCACACTCGAATCCACTTGGCCAGTTATGCTTATGAATTGGGAGAGGATTATTGGACACGCTCCTATCGCGTCTATGCTCTTCAATTTGTGGTTGGATTCAATCCGTTTTAGATAAATGCCGCCCCTATCGCACCACTTTGATTTCCCAGTTCGGCTGCCCGAATCTCCATATGGCTCGCAACCGCGGGAAAGGCATGACGCTGGATCGCTTCTTGAAGTCGAGGAAAATATTTGGCGAGTCCTTTTGCCACTCCGCCACCGATCACCACCACATCGGGATCAAAGATATTGGCAATGCTCACAAGCCCCATCTGAAAATAAAAAATAAATTGTTCCTTCGCCGTTCTGCAGATCGGATCCGATTCATTTTCAAAGACTTCACGGGCCGAATACCGACGATTTACCAATTCCCGAATGGCCGATGCGGAACAGTAACGTTCAAAACATCCCCGACTCCCACACGGGCAAAAATGGCCATGGGGATCGAGACACATATGGCCCAGCTCCGCAGCCGTTCCCGTGCTTCCCGAGTAGAGGGCGTTATTCAAGATCACTCCCCCGCCCAGTCCCGTTCCGAGAGTCACCATCACCACATTCCGCTTTCCTTTTGCGGCACCCGCTTTCCACTCACCCACTGCGGCACAGTTGGCGTCGTTTTCCACCCTCACTGGCACCCCTAATTTCGATTCGATCGGAGTCTTGAGGTCTACCCTATTCCAAGAGGCAAAATTGGGGGAGGTTCGCACAATGCCCGTTTGCGGTTCCACCGATCCAGCGCACCCAATCCCAACCGTCTGGATGGCTCCGAATGCCTGAAAAGAAGAGAGTGCCTTCAATAAAGTTTGGATCACCCGATCCGGACTTTCATTCGCCCCGGAAGGCCATTCTTTTTGGGAGATCACTTGGAGAGATTCGTCATTATCAGCAACGACGGCCACCCCTTTTAAGAGGGTGCCTCCCACATCTAAACCGATTCGCAATCCTTTCATAGAGGTTCGGACGATAACCTATATTCTGCAGAATTTCATGATATATTGAACCCCACTAACATGACCGCATCGCACTCCCATCTTATTGTTGAAGCCGACCAATTGGAATCGCGCTATGGCTTTACCAAGGTCTTAAAAGGAATCTCCTTTAAAATTGAAAAGGGAAACTGTATGGCCCTGGTGGGGCGAAATGGGGCGGGAAAATCAACGACGCTCCGAGTGCTCCTCGGATTGAAGCGGGCCAGCCAGGGAACCGTTCGGGTCTTTGGGGAGCGCCCCGGAAAACTGGCGACACTCAAGCAAATCGCATACGTCCCAGAAGACGGGGCTCCTCCTCGGTTTCTAACAGCGTTAGAATATTTATACTGGATCGCCTCTCTGAGATTGAATGCACATGACGATCAAGAAGCTGAAGTCTATAAGTGGGGAGAACGCTTCCAACTCCCACTCGAAAAAAGAATTGGCAAACTCTCGAAAGGAAACCTCCGACGACTCCTGCTCGCGGCTGCCTTTATCGGTTCTCCTGCTTTTATGATTTTGGATGAACCAATTAATGGGCTTGATCCGGAACATATCCTCCATTTCCGCAAGGCTTTGGAGGAATATTTGGCCGAAGGGGGAACCGCCCTGTATTGCAGCCACCTGCTCCTGGAGGCGGAAAAAGTTTGCACTCACGTTTGTGCGATCGACGCCGGGGAATCCCGCCATTTTTATTCCTTGCCTGAGATTCAGAAACAGCACGGCAGTCTGGAGGCGGCCTTTAGCGAATGGATGAAGACCACATGATTGAACTCCTGAAAGTCCACCTTCGCCATCTTTCTCGCAGCGGAATTCTCTGGACCCTCTTAGGGATCTCATTTTTCGTCGAATATTTAGGGATTTCCGCCCTCAAACACAGCACGCTTCAATGGAACGGAGTCATCGCCCGTTTTGATCAAAGGGATTTTCTTTTTGTCGGTATGGTATTGCAGTTTGGAATGGGGGTGCTCTTCAGCACCATCTTTGGGCTTTGGATTCTGCCCCATCTGCATCGCGGGGAACGGGTCTCGCTTACCTTTTCTCTGCCTATCCCGAAGTGGAAATTTGTGCTCTCCTACCTCATCGTCTATGGCTTCATTTTTCTTGTCCAGGCGGCCCTTTTTCTGGGAGCCTTCTTCTTCTCCTTTGGATTCGATTCCAGCAAAATCGCTTGGGAGGCGCTGCTTTGGGCCACCTTATTTCAGTGGCTCACCCTTTCCACCCTCTCCCTCTATTTCTCGATGCTTTCCTTGTTGATAGGCCCTCTCTCCGGCTTTTTCTTAGGATCTTTTTTGATGATGCTCTCCCTCTTTGCAGCCATCGTGCTGAGCCTGCCAATAGAGCAATGGATTCCCGTCCAAGAATTGAAGTTGGCAAAGAGCATCCTGACCCTTTTGCCACCCATCGGCGAGTTCCCCCAAAACCTGCGTCAAATCTTCATGAAGAAGCAGCTGGTCAGCGAAGCCTGGATCAAGTGGCTCTTTTGGTGGGCGGGATTGAATGGTATCCTTATTTTTTTACTGAGATTCCCCAAACTTTCTCGCACGAGCGATTAAGGAGCTATCATGAGAGTTCCCTTCTCTTATCTCACGGAACAGTTTGCCAATCCCGAACCGATCTTTGAAAAGATTCGGGCCTTTTTGAAACGCTGTGACTTCACCCTAGGAGAAGATCTCACGGAGTTCGAAAAAAAGTTTGCAGCCTATGGTCAATCGAAACACGCCATCGGCGTCGGAACGGGCACCGACGCTTTGTTTTTATCTCTTAAGGCCTGCGGCATTGAAAACGGAGATGAGGTCATCACTCCACCCAATAGTTTCATCGCCACTACCGGCGCCATCATCCAGACCGGTGCGCGCCCCGTTTATGTCGATATTGCCGATGACATGAACATCGATATCAACCTCATTGAATCGGCTATCACTGAACGGACTCGCGCCATCCTTCCCGTCCACTGGGCCGGTTGCCCCGCCAAAATGGAGGCCATCTGCCAACTCGCTAAAGACCATCACCTCGCCGTGGTTGAAGACGGCTGCCAAGCGATGGGAGCTCGAATCAATGGGAAAGCGGTGGGCACCTTCGGCGCCTGCGCCGCCTTCTCCTTCCATCCCTTAAAACCACTCCATGTCTGGGGGGATGCCGGGATGATCCTGACGAATGACGATATTTTATCGGAAAAATTACGGCTCTATCGAAACCATGGCATGAAAGACCGCGACACCATCGTCGAATATGGGGTTAACTCCCGCTTCGATAACCTCCATGCCATCGTCGCCCTGCATGAATTTGAAACGATGGACAGCACCATCGAAAAGCGGATCCAGTGGGCAAAATATTATGACAATGCCCTTTCAGGAATAGAATCGATTCAAATCCCTAAAAGAGCTCCCAATGACCGTCATGTCTACCATCTGTACATCATTCAGGGAGAACGGAGAGACGAGCTCCTGAAATACTTAAACCACCACGGCATCGAAGCGAAGGTCCATTACCCGATCCCGCTCCATCTCCAGCCGGCCGCGAAAAGATTCAATTATAAGCAGGGGCAATTCCCAAAAACGGAGGCCCAGAGCCAGCATTCCATTACCCTTCCAGCACACCAGTACCTGAAAGAAGAGCAGATCTCTTTTGTCGTCGATAAGGTGAAGAAATTTTACGCTTAGTTGAGATTCTTTTGTACGATATCAACCGTCGTATTAATCCAGTTTTTCATCTTGTCTAATTTATAGACCATCTCCTCTTTCGAACGGAAGGTTTCGGTCATCACATTTTTTAATGTCTTCACGGTGACTCGATCGATAAATTCACGAAACACCCTTTGCCCCGCTTTCGTATTCCGCTCCGAGTAGAGTAATTTGAGCAGATCGGCAGGTGCCTTTCCATCCGCCACCGCCAGGTCGATCAGATGGGGAGGACCGTCGTTCTTCTTGATCACATCTAACATGCTTGCCAATACTTTCTTGGAAAAATCCTCTATCTCTTCAAACTCCCGAAAATCCTCATCCAGTCCCGCGTGATAAGGTTCCGGTCCGCGCATTTTCCCTAAATGGTCGTGCGGCTTTTCCGGGTGCTTATTATCCTTATTGCAAAGAGCCTTGCTCAATGCGGTCTGCATCGAGATGAGTGATTTTGCAATTTTATCGGCAATCGGTTTGCCAGCCGCTTCAAAATCGGCCACTTCCTTTGCCAATTTATCCTTTTCGACTTTTTCTCTTAAAGCCTCTTTATACTTCACGACCTGCTCGTTTTTCCACTCCAAGGGGTTAACAGTGCCGGTCCGATGCATGTTTAATCCCGCATGCCAACCGCTATAAACGGTCGCGGCTCCAAAGCCACCCGCACCTAATAAAGCAAGCATCGTCTTGCAAATGCTAGCAGGTTTATTGAGTCGAGTGAGCTCTTTTTGATTGTCCGATAGCCGAAGCTTTAGCGCCTGCCGATTTTCATCGGTCAGCTCTTTTTTTGCTAAGATATCTTCAATCACTATTTTTTGAAATTCCAGGTCGGAGATTTTCTTTTCGTTACCTGGAGTTTTAGCCAGATCAGTCAACTTACTGTCGATCTCAGACCAACGGCTGTTTAAAATCTCCTTTTGTTCTTTTGTAAGCACCCGCTGGTTCAACCTGTCTTCAATCGCTTCGTTATCACTGTTGATTCGATTGCTCTCTTTTCGGGCTTCATATCCCATCATGAAAAGTCGATGATAGAGGTCCTTCCCAAAATATCGAGACAACCCGAAGCTAACACCGCCGATCCCTAAAATTGCGACGTTATCCCCTGGGTCTTCTTCACCAAATATAGATTGGGTGACGGTGTCACTCCATTCATACCATTCTCTTTTATACTCCGGCATCGGCTGAGGAGCCGCTTTAGTCGCATTCAGCTTGGTTTCACGGCGTTCCTTGGGCCGCTCAATACAATACTGAATCGGTTGATTGGGTTCCTCCGGAATAGGGGCGGAGACCACCGAATTCACTAACAAAGAAAAAATTAAAACGACAGCACTCGGCTTCATAGACACAACTCCGAGGTCAGAGGACTGCACTTTTCCGGCCAGAAGGGGTGACATTTATCGCGCTAAAGCTGCCTTTTTATTAGGCAACATAACCCCTTGAAATAGGACTCAAAACTAACGACAGAGCGTAAAGCCCAAGAAAACTGAACAGAAAAATATGAATTCAGGCTGTAACCGAACCGACCAAAATTGTCCCATTGTAAACTCTGTTACAAGCTGTATCGATTGGCATCCATCCTGCTTAAGAGCCCTCGGGGGAGAATGCAATGAAACAGTTTTTGTGGCTTTTAGCCGTAGTCGTTTTAATATCTTGCGGAAAAGAAGAAGAGAAAGTTCCTTATCGCCCAGGGGGTGGAGGGAATGGTGGAAATGGAAACACCGGTATCAATAACTACGGAGGCGGCGGGGGTAACAACGGCGGGAATAATGGCGGCGGGGGTGATTTCGGAGGAGGGGGCGATTTCGACCCTAATGACACCTTCATTGCGAATTTAGCACCTAAAGGAAATTTGTCCGTCATACTCGACAATACTTCATACAACCCCAATGCGAATTGCATGCAACTCATTCAAAATGGATCTTCTGGAAACTATGAAGTTCGATTTTTCAAACAAGGATGCACAAACTCATTGATGAGCAATGCCCATCTTATCCTGAGAGCCAGTGGAAACAAAATTTACAAATACAGCACTTTCTGGGGCTACCAATACAGTACCGAGGTCGGCTATTTTAACCCTGAAGCCGGTTCAACCTACTCTCTTTATGAGCTCTGCACCGGTTCTTATCAAAATGGCTGCTCGCTCAATATTAGCAGCGGCTACCTCTTGAGTTTATAATGCAGTTGGGGGGATAATCTTTATTGGATGATCCCCTTCGTTCAACTCGACTCTGAAAATAAGAAAAAACTCCTTCCCAGCATCCTGGATGAAATTGGCGCGCTTTATCAAAGTTCCCAATTTATCTTGGGCCCAATCGTCGAACAGTTTGAAAAAAAATTAGCCCTGTCGATTGGTTGCCATTCGGTAGTCAGCGTGAACTCAGGGCTTGACGCACTGATTCTATCCTTACGGGCCGCTGGTGTTGGCGCCGGCGATGAGGTGATTACCGCACCTAATTCCTTTCTGGCCTCGGCCTCTGCGATTGAATTAACAGGAGCCCGTGTCGTCTTTGCCGATATCGGTCCCGATTACAACCTTGATCCCCAAGCGGTCGAAAAGAAGATTACCGCCCGCACCAAAGCGATCCTCTTGGTCCATCTGACGGGAACTCCCTGCGATATGGACCCCTTTTTAGCGATCCATAAAAAATATGGGGTGGAGTTAATTGAAGATGCCGCACAAGCCATTGGCGCTACCTACCGCGGAAAACAGGTGGGAAACTTTGGAAGATTCGGTTGCTTCAGTCTCCATCCTTTAAAAAATCTCCACGTTTGGGGGGACGGAGGCTTTATTACGCTCCACTCTGAAGAAGACCGTAAAACCTTGGTGAAGTTACGCAATCATGGATTGATCAATCGGAATGAAACCGAAACCTTTTCGATGAATAGCCGCCTCGATTCGATGCAGGCCATTGTCGGCAGCCATTTTCTTTCGATGCTGGAGGAAACCACGGTGAAAAGGCGCTCCAATGCCGCCTTTTACCAATCCCAACTGGGAAAACTAGGGCCGGAGATCACCCTGCCCTATTATGATCCCAAAACGACTCACCCCGTTTTCCATGTCTTCCAGATCCGCTGCCAGAACCGCGCGCAATGGATTGAAAAACTGACTGCTAAAGGAATCGAAACCAAAATCCATTACCCCATTCCCATTCACCTACAGCCAGCTTGCTTAAAGTTAGGATTTAAACGCGGAGATTTTCCTGTAACGGAGCAGTTCTCGGAACAGATCCTATCGCTTCCGGTGCGCGAAAACCTCACTGCCGAAGAACGCAATCAAATTGTCAGCGTCTTTACCGCCTAGGTACCCACTTCCTTTACAGAAAAAACAAATGTTTTTCTGTAAAGGAAGTGGGTACCTAGGCGGTAAAAACTATTCAACTTTTTCGGGAAGCAGGAGGCAGCCCGCGATCTCGGCGACGCTCTTAGTGCACTTAATGCCATAACTCCCCTTTTCATTCTTGAAGCTATTGAAGAAGGAAAGCATCGTAGCCGATTGAGCGTTGTTTTTGATGGCATCGGAGAATTGAAACCTTAAAATAACATTGGCGGTAGAGTTCATCAGATCCCGTCCTAATTTAATTTCTCCGGTCATCGTGCCAGAAAAATCGGATTTCGAATCTCCAAAGGTAAATTCCTTAATTTCCGCCACGCCATTTTTGATCCGGATCTTTGATTTCAACACCCCGATTTGCATCGATGGAATGGGAAAGCCATAGTTATCGGAAAGCTCGATTTGGATTAAGGGAATTTTAAATTTCTCAATTTTAATATCTATATTGCCGGATGAACTTGAAAGCTGTTTGGTGTGGATCTGGGTATCGCTTTCGGCGTTCAAGAGTCCCTGTAGAGGTTGGGCCAAGAAAGGGAAGTTCAGTTGCTGGAGCTCGACCGCATCAGCATCAAGATAGGTGGTCAGATTTTCTTTCGATTCGCTAAACTTTAAATAAAGATCCCCCCCTTTTTTGAGCCCCTTCATATAGAGAGAAAAAGCAGGGGTAGGAGGAAAAAGGCCAGAAACTCCAGCCCTCACCGTTACTTTTTCACTCGCTAAATCGAGTTCGCCATTTCCCAGGGGCAAGGCGACTTCAACATGGTGGACCCGAATTCCAGGCCACCCTAAAAAAACCGGTTCGATCTCCTCTGCCAGGATCAGGATCTTGGTCATCGAGTATATTTTGCCAAAGATATACCCCTTCAGGTGGTGGTAAGGAAACATCCAGACACTGAAAAAAAGAAAGAGTATGACGCTGATGAAAAAAAGTTTTTTGTTTATTTTGGGTAGGCGGGCCATTAGAGACTCTCCTCAGTTTGGAAGAGGTACGCCACGACGGTAAACTTGGCCTGCATGTAACCCCGGATCTTACTGTCATTGGTAATTTGAAGAGTTGGAATATTTAAATTATAAGAACCAAATTCCAGTGCTGTTAAAAAGCCTTTTAATTGCTGCAGGTTGATCTTTTCTACATTCACCGAAACCTGCTTCACCTTGATGTCCCCTTCCCCCTTTTTCAGTTCGGGATTATCAAGCTCTGCTTTCTCCTCTACCTGAATAAAACGCTGAGAAATACCGGCCTGTTTAGCCTGACTTAAAACATGTTCCTTAAACTGACCCGTGCCTGCAAGTTGAGAATTGCGCTCCAAATGCTGTAGATATTGGCTTTTGTCCCGTTTCGATTTCTGATACTGCATCAAACTATCGATCATCGTATAGGCCTCACGGGCTTCTCGGGATTCTGACCAAAGGGTATAGTAAGAGATGGTTAGATAGAGAAAGAGGAGCCCCCCCAAACCACCCAAGATGCCAAACAGAATCTGCCGTTGTTGTTTGGCAGGAAGACTGGCGAATTTATCGTAGCCAATACCGACATACTTATTGGTGTATAGGATGCTTAGCATCGGCGCATTTTGATTGATCCACTCTTTCGCTTTGGTAACGGTATCCATTATTTCCCCACTATAGTGCCTTTAAAGGTGAAACGCTGCCCCTGCTGATCTAATGCAACATCATTAAACAGCGGGGACTTTTTCAATTGTTCCGTAATGCGGCCAATCTCCCCACTATACAAAACCCCCTCGATCATAAATTTCCGATCCTCAATCTGGAGTTGATTCACATCCACCTTCACATCGGGTGGAAAGGCATCGCTGATCTGTTTGACGATTCCCATCGATGGAATTTTGGTCGCCGAGACCAGTTTTACCTTCTGCTCCAATTCCTTGTTTTTTTGATCAACAAATTTTTTCAGATCGGTCGGATTCTTGGTTAAAGAGGTTCGCAGCTTGGAGTTTACATTGGGGAAGGTCTGGCCAAACACTTTTCGCAACTCCTCAACCGCTACATTCGCTTCCTTCCCGGCCATATAATGGGCTAAAAAGAGATGGGCGAATAAAATACCGACAAAGAGGGCTAGGATGGCCATGAACTTCAAAACAAGCCGGTTCTCGATAAAGGAACCGATGGCCGAAAGCGAATTTTGCTTCGCCATCTCCTGCTGACGGAAATTGAAATACAGTCCGCCAGTGCGGGCCACGGAAAGTCCTCGTCCCAGACTTTCTGCAATCGAAAGTTTCTGGTCATTTAACGTTTCAGACTTAACCGATAGCCCAGCTAGTGGATGGATCGGTTTCACCGGCAGGTGAAGCTGCTTTTCCAGAAACGGAATAATCCCTTTTGTCTGGGCCGTTCCGCCACAGATCCTCACCTCTTTGGGTTCAAGCTGGTAGGTATTTCGGAATGCCGCCAGGTTATGGGCCAACTCCGTCGTAAATCCGAGATAGGTATCGACCGCTCCATTATGGAGATCCTGATTCTCTCCGCTTAGGGTTTCGGGATCGACCGAGAGATCCAGTTGATTGATCTTGAGCCGTTCCGCCTCCTCCAAAGCCATGCCGGTCACCATCGACATGGTTTGGTTCACCTGGTGGCCACCCCATGCGATGCTCCTAAAAGCCAACGCCTGCATTTCATTCACGATGGCAAAGGTGGTTTTCATATGGCCAATATCTAAAAGGAGATATGGGCCGTCATCAAAATCCTTTTCCTCGCGCGCCACCTGGGAAAAATAAAGATTCAAAAGACCCATCCCATCAAAGGTGAGCCAATCGGCCTCCACCCCGATATTCTGGAGCCAGGTCAGGTATTGAGAAATAAATCGCTTCGGTGCAATAGCCGCCAGAACCAAACTTCCATCAGGCGTGCGAGACACAAAATGCTCGATAATGGCATCGTCCAGTTTGAAAGGAACATTCTCTTCAAGCTCAAATAAATAGGCCTTCTCCACCTGCTTGCGCTGGGTAAGGGGCATGTGCAAAAAGCGCAAAGCAACATGGGCCGCGGGAAGGCTAGTGACGATCTTTTCTGGGTTCACCGGCAGGCTTTTGATCAGATCTTCATAAGCCCCTTTATAGGCCACCGCCGGATCCTTGTCGGTCCAATCGATTCTTTTTTCGTGGAACTCTAAAATATCAAGACGTCGGAACTTAGCCTCCAGTTCCACCGCCTTCAAACTCCAGGATCCAAATTCAACCGCCAATATGCGCATAGTTATCCTTCATTCCAATAAAGTATTTTAAGCGATTTCGCCTCTTGCTGAGGATTAGTCGCGGCAGTTCCCGTTCCCCCGCCAGTGGAGGGGTTCGATGCGGGCTTACTTCTATCGGCACAATCATCATAGGTGTAACTGCTACCCGGTACGCGACAACAAAAGAGACTTCCAGAAGGCGTCCACCCACCACCAATGTCGATACATTCCTGCTGGTTTTTGGGCCAGATCCGACAGGCTCCTCCCCCGCCCGGATTTTCATACCAAGTAGCCCCAGATTGCTTGGCACATTCGGCTTTCGAATTCACATTAGGAATAGCAGATCCTCCTTTTGGAGGGACAAAAGCTACCGCGACCTTAATCGTTTTTTGAATCGAGCTCCCACTTCGTTGAATCGACCCCAAGGACTCGATCAAGAAGCTGGCCGAATCGGTGGTGAGCGGTGTGGTGTTGGGATCATTGTAAGCAGTCGAAAATCCCCTGCGATTTAATTGATTGGTAATAAAATCGGTGAAAGTTTTCACACTTGGCCAAGTCCCTCCAATGCGTGCCTTTTCTTCGCCCAATCGTTTCATATCATCATCGGTAAAATCACGGTATAGGGCCTTGATCACGGAACTATTGGCCCCATTAATATTGATCTTACCGTCGTTTGAATAAACCGTCACATAAGGTTTTAGTTTCTGGTAAACCTTCCCACTCACCCCCTTCACCATCTTGAGCTCATCGACGGTGAAGAAATTGGCCTTCTTGGCCTTATAAGGTGGAGTGAGCCCCTCATAATGGGCATCTTTATTTCCACCCCAGAACCGATCGCCCCCCGGATTGACCCAATCCATAATATCCATCACCAATTCATCGGCCCTGAGATTATTATATTCTTCAGCGGGATCCTCCGATTCGGCCATAAAATTCTCGATAAATTGATAAAGGATACGGGCCACATATTGAGCTACGCCTTTGGGAGCATCGGTAAAATTGATCCGCCGGCCGAGCTCTTTGGGATCCACTTTTAAAAAATTCAAATTGATTTTAGAAGATTCAGAGGAGATCACATGGGTTGACTCCCCTTCGGTCACTTTCGTCTCCTTTAACTGCTTTTCCGCCTCAATCCGCTCCCCACCATCTAAAGCTTTCACCAGACTCTTTGGGGGTGGAAATGGTGGCAACGGCAAATTCCAAATCGCCTCCAACTGGGAATCGATCGCTGGAAGACTTTTACGAATGGCGGCAATCTCAGGCGATTTTTTGGCCCGGGCGTAAAGCACGACTCTCAAAATACCAATTCGCGCCCCCGATTTCGCTAAATAGTAGGCCTGGAGTTGATTCAATTCGTTATAGGCCAACTTGCGTTCGACCATACTGGAGTATTGGAATTCAAAAAGCATGATCGTCATGATCATCATCGCAATGAGAACCGTCAGCAGCGCCGCCCCCTTATTATTAGAAGGGGTCAATCGACTTTTGGTACCAAAAGGTGCCATAGCCAACAAATTCGATTTGGCTATGGCACCTTTTGGTACCAAAAGTCGATTGACCCCTTTTATCATCATAGTTGTTGCACCAGAGTGGGGGAGTTATTCGGAAAGGCGATCTTAAACTTCGTTTCCACCTCTAACTTCCGATTCTCTTGCCCTATTACGCCTAACTTGACCTTAATAGCCAGAGGAAACTTGTCCCGGACATCTCCTCCATCGGAATTCCAATCATCGACCCATTTCTGGAGCTTCTCATTCCAATACTGAAACTCGAGGGTAGTCACATTATCGACGAGAGTGTAAACTTGTCCTCCTTGATAGAGGTTTTCATCGATTAACTCACTTTCCCGTTTCATCAGGGAAGGAAACTTGTTTCCTTGTTTGGGCTGCAAAAAATAGGAAATCTCAGTTTGATCCGATTCCTGTTTATCGGCGTAATAGACCCGGTGGCTCAATGAGGTGAAGATCAATTGATTTCGACGGCCATCAAACAAGGTATGCGGGGCCGGGGAGTTGATATCGACCGCTTTTTTGATTTCGGGTCCGAGATCATCGAGGAGAACATGAAAACTTTGGCTCAAATCATAGCGCATCAAAGAAAGCGTTGCGCGAACGTCGTTGTAAAGATCCAGCTCCTGAAAGGCCAGTTTCTTGGTGTTTTGGATCTGGGTGAGTTGCTTTACCGTGGTAATCCCGATGATCGTATAGATCGCCAGGGCCAACATGAGCTCGATTAATGTGAATCCTTTATTCATTTACTCCCCCCACCACCGACTCCTGGTAGAGATAGGGGTTGATCATAACGAGCAAAATGGGTCGTGAGTGAGACCTCTTTCTTCTGTTTTCCCTCCACCCACAAAACCTTTACGTGCAGCTCTCGCAAAGAGTTGGTGAGGTATTTACTGGCATTCTCTAAAATCATCTTCTGGATCGCATCCTCTTGAGTTTCCCTTTTATCATCTTTGTCCTTACCATCCCCTTCGAGCGCCGCCTGGACTTTGGCAGCTGCTTGGGAAATATTGAAATCGATCTCCTCACAACTCGAAATCCAACTAAACTTTTCATAAGGGGCTTTAAACTTCCCCTCTTTCTTCTTTTCGCACCCCTTATCAAACCCGTCGGCTTCGATCTGGGTCTCCAGATCCACCATCGCCCCTTGGACTAACCATGCCGCTACACTCATCTCCTTCGATTCCCGTGTCGCTCTCACCGAACCCCGTACAATGCTCACCGCCGCCAGCGCCGCCAACACAAAGATCAGCATCGCCACCATCACCTCAATGAACGTAAACCCTGAAGGAGTTTTATCAAAAGGCATCGACCCTCCCGCTCATGATCTCGATGCGGCCGGAGGTGGGGCGTAGCACCAGGGAATAGCCCTCGCTTTTGCTGCCCGCTCGGTTCAGGTAAATAATCGCCTGGTCATTAAATCCATTGGGGAAGAAGTGGATATAAACCATTCCTTCCTTCCTTAAACCTTCCCGCTCCTTTAAAACTCCATCGATCACGACGCCATCGGGCAGAGGGGTCGGTTTTTTTCCAAACTTATCGGACAAAATAAAATTGGAAGGGGGTGGCTCCTCCTTCTTACCTTTCTTTTTCTTGGGATTTGGCTCTTCGGTGTTTAATAGCTCAAAACTCCGCTGCATTTCTACCCAATATTGAGAGTTATCGAAATCGATAGCCAATCGATGGACGGTGTTCAATAAAATGGCGTCATTGCGGATCGTACGGGTGAGGCCGACAAATTTACGGGTCAGGGAATTGACCCGTGTCAGGGTAACGCGCTGGATCGCCGGTAATCCAATGGCCATCACCATCCCGATGATGGAAAGAACGATCAGGATCTCAATGAGCGTGAAACCCGAAGTTTCCGAATGCTTATTCCGCCTTGATATCGTCGTCCGTCCCAGTTTCTCCATCTGGGCCATCAGAACCGAGCGAATAGTTCTGGTAATCGTCGCACTCATAACGAAATGGGTTGTTCCAAGGATCCTGGGCTAATTTTTTCCCGAGGTATCCCCCTTCCGGATAGTTGTCCGGAATTTTCCCAGCCGTCGGTTTAGAGACCAACGCCTGCAACCCTTGTGAACTGTGGGGGTAGACATTATGGGCCAGATAATAGGACTGAAGCGCCTGTTGATAGGAGGCAATCTGGATCTTTGCAGATTGCTTCTTGGCCTCCTTGAAACGATTGATCACATTCACCCCGACGAAACTAAAGAGCATTCCCACAATCGCCAACACGATCATGATTTCCACAAGGGTAAAACCTTTATGGTTTAGTTTCTGTCTAAGCTTCTGGCTTATTTTTACCTGCTTCATAAATTTTCTCCTAAAACAGTTAACCCGCAGTTCCAAGATTATTGAGTTGCAACATGGGCATGAATATCGAGAGTGCTACAAGCGCGATAATTCCGCCCATAACCAAAATCATAAGCGGCTCAAGCAATCTTGTCATCGAATTGATAGCGGTATCTACCTGGGCGTCATAAGCGTCCGATACCACATTCAACATCTCCTCTAATTCACCGGTTTTCTCGCCCACCGCGATCATATGGGTCAAAATCGGGGGAAACTGCCCGCTGGCCTTTAAAGGACCGGCAATCGTCTTTCCTTCCGAGATGCTCAACCGCGCCTGTACGAGGGCATTGCGAATTACGGCATTATCCACCACATCCTTCACAATATCGATCGCATCCAGCACCTGAACCCCGGCACCAATCATAGTACTCATGGTTCGGGCAAAACGTGACACCGCCACCATTCTTTTCAGCTTTCCAAAGCCTGGAATCTTCAATGAAAGCCCATCCCACCATTCTCGCCCCTTAACCGTGGATGTATACCACTGAAAAAAGGAGAAGCTTCCAATAAAGCCCCCGATAATCACATACCAGTATTGGGACATGAATTGGCTGATGGAGATCATCACCACCGTCAGCATCGGAAGGGCCATCTTTGAACCGGCAAAAACTTCGGTGATTTTTGGCACCGCAAAAGCAAATAGGAAAATGGTGATACCGATACCCGCAAACATCATAAAAGCGGGGTAGGCCATCGCTCCAACAATCTTATTCCTGAGTTCATACTGGTCTTCGGCAAAGGTAGCGAGCCGGCTCAGGACGAGATCTAAATTACCGCTCGCCTCACCCACCTGAATCATCGAGGTAAAAATAGGGGTGAAAACTTTAGGATAAGCCTTGCAACTCTCCGCGAGCGATTTTCCCTCGTTCACACTCTCCCGAATCTGTGACATCACCGATTTGAGCTTGGGATCATCGGTCTGCTCCACCACCGCTGAAAGTGATTCATCGAGAGGAATACGGGCCTTGATCAATGTCGAAAGCTGCCGGATCATGAGGGTCAGGTTTTTCAGTTTGACGGTGGTTCCACTTCCACTGCCGCTTATTTTCCCGAATGCTTTTCCCGCCCCCGATTTTTCCGTCGAGCGTTCTTTGATATCGGTCGGAAAGATCCCTTTCTGCTTCAAACGGGTGCGGGCGGTCCGAGACGAATCGGCCTCGATCATCCCTTTGGTATTTTTCCCGTTCAGGGATCCTTTGTATTCGAAGACTGGCATGCTTTACTCTTGTGTCACCGAAACCAATTCAACCGGAGTGGTACGACCCGCCAAAACCCGACGGATTCCATCCTGCCGTAAAGTGGTCATCCCCTTACTTTGCGCGACCTTTTTAATCCCAGAGGCATCTCCCCGCTCCATGATCTTTTCCCGGATCTCATCATCAATAATCATCAGCTCGTTGACAACCATCCGACCTTTATAACCGGTGTTGTTGCAATCCATACACCCTTTGGGTGCCGCAATCTTACCCCCTTCAAAATCGGAAGGGTTTAATCCCAAATTTTGAAGTTCGAGAGGATGAGGAGCATGGTAGGTCACGCAACGCGGACAAACCTTCCTCACCAACCGCTGCGCGAGAACTGCCAAAAGTGAAGAGGAAACAAGGAAAGGCTCGACCCCCATATCGACCAGACGAGTAACCGCGCCGGGAGCATCATTGGTGTGAATCGTCGCAAAGACAAAGTGACCGGTAAGGGAAGCCTGAATCGCGATCTCGGCCGTTTCCTTATCCCGAATCTCTCCGACCATCAACACATCGGGATCTTGCCGCAGAATCGCACGCAACCCCGAAGCGAAGGTCAATCCGATCTTTGGGTTCACCTGGATCTGGCCAATGCCTTTCAGATCATATTCGATAGGATCCTCTACCGTGATGATATTCCGGTCGACCGAATTAATCCGAGAGAGTGAGGCATAAAGCGTGGTCGTCTTTCCACTACCAGTAGGGCCAGTAACCAGAAAAATGCCATGCTTCTTATGAATAATCTGGTTAATCGTCGTAATCGTATCCTCTTCGAAGCCCAGATCCTTCAGATCCAACCGCACACTGCTCTTATCTAAAATACGAAGCACCAACCGTTCGCCGTGTGCCGTAGGAATAACCGAAAGACGCAGATCCACATCCTTGCCGGCGATTTTAATCTTAATACGACCGTCCTGAGGAAGCCGTTTCTCTGCGATATCGAGCTCTCCCATCAGCTTAATACGGGAGGAGACCCCGGCATGGAGACCTTTCGGCAAGCGCGCCACATCATAAAGCACCCCGTCGATGCGCAGGCGAACCGCCATGTCCTTTTCATAAGGCTCGATGTGAATATCGGAGGCCTTGTCTTTGATCGCCCGGAACATCACATTGTTCACAAACTTAATAATGGGAGCGTCGTTTTCAGAGGATTCCAAAAGATCGACCGGCTCTTCGAGATCATATTGAAATTCCTCTTCTGTTTCATCGGAGATCTCGGAAACGAAATTCTGCCGGACCCGCTCATAAACCCGGTTGATCGAATCGAGCACCAATTTGCTCTCGGCCAGCATCGGCTTCACTTCCCGTTGGAAGATCACCCGCAAATCATCGAGGCATTGGATATTAAAGGGATCGGAGAGCACCACACTCACCGTCTCGTCATCCATCGAAACCGGGAGCACTTCACTCTGACGGGCATAGGCAATTGGAATCTCCTTAACCCACTCCGGATCGATCTGATTGACGTCGATTTCTTTGATGAAGGGAATTCCAATCTGAATTCCGAGAGCGGCCAAAATTTCACTTGGCTGTAAAAACTTCTTCTGGACTAGGATTTCACCAAGACGACCTTTTTTTTCCTTCTGGATAGCAAGAGCTTCCAGCAACTGCTCTTGAGTCAACGAAGTTTGGGAAAGCAAAATCTCCCCTAACTTCGTCTCCTGCTTCAGGGCTCGCTTAATGACTTGTGCTGCGTTCGATGCCATGGTGGTTACCCCTTGTCTTTCTTGGGGTCTTCCTTTTCTTCCTCATCCTCTTCATTGGAGCGTTCAATCGACTCACCGCTTTTCGCCCCGCGTTCCATCTGTTCTTGAACTTTTGCTTTTAACTCTGCAACCTCTTCTTCATGTCGTTCATCCCCACCATAATGCTTTTCGATAAACTGATCCCGCTTCGTCAGTTTCTCATCCACTAACTTCGCGCTATCTAGACTGGTCCCAATAATTCGAGGGTGAAGAAGAATAATCAGGTTGGTTTTTGACACTCTTTTATCACGGGCTTTGAATAGCCATCCTAAGATCGGAATGTCCCCCAATAAAGGGACTTTCTTCTCAATTTCCTCTACCTTATCTGCAATCAAACCGCCCAGAGCTACATAATCATTATGCTTTACCACCACCTGAGTGTTTGTTTTTCGGGTGGTTTGAGTTCGCTGAAAATCGGCAAGCTGTTTGGGAACTCCAGCTGAACTTACACTTTCAACTGTTTGTTCAATCTCTAAGCGAATTGTTTTTGTCGTCGCATTGACATGGGGAGTAAGAGAAATGTCCACCCCTTGAGGCAAACGACTGGTTTGAATATTAGGCACGTTAAAAGCGTTAGTGGTTGTTTGTCCCGTACTTGCCACTGTTGGGGTCACTCCATCTACAACCGGGATTTTATCTTGGGCCTGAAAAGTCGCCTTTTCATTATCCAACGCAATAATCTGGGGGGTCGATAAGATGGAAGTATTCCCTAAAGTCGTCAGGAAACGGATAATTCCAAGAAAGTTGGCTGATTGAGAAGCTCCACCTGGAGCCAACGGCGAAATACCAAAGGGTGGACTAAATATCGGAATGCTCGCTCCTGCCGATTGGGGCTGCCCACTCGCAAGTTCCCCAATCAACGTTTTGGGATCGCTCGTGACAAATCCACCGGCAAACTTTCCGGAATTGGTCACGATTCCCGCATCCACTCCCCAGTTGTTTTCACTGGAAAGCTGTATTTCCAAAATTGCCGTCTCCACAAACACCTGTAGCCTTGGGATATCGAGCTTTTTGATCACCTTCTTAATCGTCTGGTATTCCGCTGCATTCGCGATGATCACTAATGAGTTGGTAGGAGGATCGGCCGTCACCTTTACACCATCTCCAAGATCGGCCGTCGTGCCGCCACGGCTTGGAGCGGCGGCCCCGCCCTGTCCACCAAATCCAGCACTGGTAATGGCATTGCCACCCGCCGACCGATTTTGAGATGAAGTTCGAGAGGTCCTTGCCCCTGCACCACCGCCGCCACCCGCTAAAGAAGCCAGAGTTTGGGCGAGATCTTCAGCCTTGGCATATTCGCAATAATAGACGTGGATTTTTCCAGTATCGGTTACCTTCACATCCAATTTATCTGCGAGTTCTTTTAAGGAACGGAAGCCAGCCGCATTGGCTAACACCACTAAGCTATTGGTCTGCTCATCAGGAATAATTTTGGTGATGATACCGCCGCCACGAGTCCGCTCCAGGCTGCTCCGCTGGAAGCTCCGTGATTGGGTTCCCCCTTTTTTGGGATCGCCATAGATCTCCCCTAACATGTCGGAGATTACTTTCGCGGAAGTGTTTTTAATTTTCAGCACGTGCAACGTGGTCTCGAAACTCTTCACATCGAGTACTTCAAGGAGTTCCTTAATACGCTGAATGTTGGAGCCAGTATCGGTGATGATAATGGAGTTGGTCGGCTCATAGGCAAATAGTTTTCCTTGGCGAGTGGTGAGATCCCGGAACTCCCGCTGCACTTCATCGGCGTTGATGTACTTCAATTGGAAAACGCGGGTAATAAACTGATCATCTTTAGGAGCATAATCGCCTGCATAGGTTTTTACCGGTGCCCGACGGGCCTCGGCCGATTCGATGATACGGATATATTTTCCATTCTGAATCGTCGTCAGTCCGTTTGCTTCCAAGGCTGACAAGAATGCTTGATAGGCCTCCTGGAGAGAAACCTGACTTGGCCCGATGATAGTGATCTTTCCACGCACCTTGGAGTCTAAGATGAAGTTCTTTCCAGTCCATTTGCTGATCATCGTGACCACATCGCGGATATCTTTGTCGGGGAGATCAAAGTTTTTAACTTCGAGCCCTTTTACCGATGGATCCAGCTCAAGGTAATCGGCCAATTTAGGAGCCGCCTTTTGGATTGCCTTCTTACCACTCGAAGGAATCTCTGCTGGCGCACTTGCTCTGCGTTGTGGGAAAGAGGGAGTACTTTGGACCCGAGGCGCTTGTGGGAGTGGCGTGTTCACTACCGGAGGTGGCGTAGCCCGAGAATGATTACGAAGGGAAGGAACAGGTGCTGGCGTTGGATTCGATCGCGGTTCGGCACCGCCGCCAATTTCGGGAGGTGGAGAAAAACCAAAATCGTCTTCACCCCCAGGAGGCACTTGTGGAGCAGACTCTTCAGCCCAGGCTGTCTCTAAAAACAACGCCGCCACCAATAATAGAATCTTCATAAGTTGCCTCATTTCACTTTATAACTAATGGTCATCTCCTGACCGCCCCGAATGACTTTCAGAGTGATCTCCGGAGTGCCTCTTAATGCTTGAAAAGCCTCGAGCCCCTTACCCGGATTATCGAGTTGGATCGCATTCACTGCCGAAAGCACATCCCCTTGCCGCATGCCGAGCGTTTTAAAAGGAGAGGTATCCTCAATCGACTGGATCAAAAACCCTTTAAACTTCCCGGTGCTATTATCAACATACGGCACCGCCTTTGCCGTCTGGAGCACATCATTCAGATTTAAAAGTTGTTTATCTAAGTAATCTCTTTTGACGGAGAATTCCGACTCCGAAACCGGCGTAATCCCTTCGCCTCCGCCCCCGAAACCACCGCCCAACGTCGCTCCGAAACCGCCCCCCTCTTCCGGAATCTCAACGACCTCCAGATCCTGAGTGGCCTTCACCTGGAAGCAGAGCCGCTTTCTTTCCACCTTCATCGCCTCATATTTACCATCAAAAAAGAGCTCCCCTTTTTTCACTCCCACCTTCGGCCCTCCACCCTCCTCTTGGAGGAGCGCCACCGAAAGGGACTCATCGCCCATCACAATCGTCCCCAAAAGGGAGATCCGTTGGGTGGTCATCTTGGCTTGGGAGAAACAATCCAACAGCCCTTGATCGAAAGGTTCGGGAATCTTCCCCTCCACATTGAACATATTGCGGGAAAGGATCGTGTCGTAATCTTCGGTCGGTTTGAATGGGGAAGTGGTCGTTACTTTTTTGGCAGGAAGATTAGTATAGGTGGGGCGAACAAAAAGCCCACTCAAACGGGAGGCCACTTCGGCCAGAAGGAAAACGGCCAAAACCACCAACCCAATCCGCATCCAAGAGGCGTACTCATCCACCTCTTCATCGTTCCACTGCTTTGGATCCCATTGAATATTCTTCACCCGCTCAGCGGCCTGTTCTGCGAGCGACTTTACTTTCTTCCCACTGAGGGCGCGCTTGGCTTGGCGTCCGGCTATGCGGATACGTTTTTTGATCTTGGATGGCATCTAAGTACTACAATGAATTGCAAGCTGCGGGCCATGCACCAACACCTGAATGTTACGCACAAAACACTGTGCTAAAAATAGATAACGCACCATAGCATGGATCTCTTGTCAATGAAGAGACTCTGGCGACGGTTTTTGTGTGACAAATTGTCGGGGGATTTGACGTTTGGCATGAGATCCATGAAACCATCCCCATGATCGCTCTCTATTACTGGCCCACGCCCAACGGACATAAAATCACCCTTTTTTTGGAAGAGGCTGAGGTTCCCTATCAGATCCACCCCGTCAATATTATGAAGGGAGAGCAATTCAATCCCGACTTTTTAAAAATTTCCCCGAACAACCGAATGCCAGCGATTGTGGATCCCTATCCGACGGGAGGCGGTAAACCGATCTCGATCTTTGAATCGGGCGCCATTCTTTTATATCTGGCCGAAAAAACGGAACGCTTTATCCTAACCGATCCTCACGGACGTTATGAGGTTTTGCAATGGCTGTTCTGGCAGATGGGAGGCCTTGGGCCGATGGCGGGACAAAACCACCACTTCACCCAATATGCTCCCGAAAAGATTCCCTACGCGATCGAACGATATGTCAAAGAGACGACCCGACTCTATAAGGTGCTCGACACTCGCCTGGCCGATCGGGAGTTCGTAGCGGGCAACCACTATTCGATTGCCGATATGGCAATTTACCCCTGGATTGTTCCCCATGAACGACAACAACAAAAATTGGATAATTTTCTAAACCTTAAACGCTGGTTTCATCAAATCCAACAACGGCCCGCGACGGCGCGCGCCTACGAAAAAGGAAAGGCGATTAGTCCTCCCCCAAAAAAATTGGACGAGGAAGCACGTAAACACCTGTTTGGCCAATCTACCGGGGCCGCAAATTAGGTAATTTTTCTCCCAACATAAAAACCACCTGAAGGCTGGGATGGGCCTCAAATAGACCCTTGATTGTCTTATCAGCGAGTTGGTGATTGAGAATCCGGAGCGAAACCAGATCGGGCAGATAAAGATTTAACCACTTTCGCTGTTGGGCAACGGAGCTTTTTTCTGCGGCCTTGCCAAGAGAAAGGTCCAAGGAGACCAACCCCTTTAAGTGCGAATTCATTCTCCGTAACGGCTCTAAATCTCGTTCTTCATAATCACGGACATTCCCCACCAGTTCTAAAGTATGGAGATTGCGGGCCCCTCCCCACTCGGACAGCACCTCCAAAAAATGGGAATAGTTTTGAGCCACTCCGCGGAGACGGAGGATCTTGAGGTTCCGGAAAAATCGAGAGTTGAGCAGCACTCTAAAACCAGTGGGTGATATATGGCCAGCTTCAAGGACTAACTCTTCCAGCTGGGTGACCTGCGTCCAGTCGCAGAGTTCTTTGAAGTTTTGATCGGAAAAATTCGGTGATCGAAAACGAAGCGAGCGAAGCGCAGGAAATTTACCCTTCTTAAAAAGCTCCGTAAACGCCCGTTCTGGAAGAGGCAGATCCAGATCCAACTTCACCAACTTTTTGGCAAAAGCAGCAGGCTCCTGAAAAAGTTCTCTTCCATCCGTATAGACATTACCATTCGCTCTCACTTTTAATTCGGTCAGGTTTTTCAATCGATTTTCTGGTGCCGGATTAAATAAGGTTGCCAAATCGATATGATGAACATCAGAAAAATTAAGGTGAAGTTGGGTTAATCGCTCTACATCCGGATTCTCATTCACTAACCAAGCATCTGCTTCTCTCGGGAAATGCCAAGTCAAACGGGTCAGTCGAGGGTGATTGGAAATCACATGATCTAAGAGGGCTCTATAATCCACAGAAGGATCGGCCCCACGACCACTGGTCACCGAGAGCTCTTCTAAAGTCTCTCGAAACGGAGTCTTTTTTATGATGCCCAACGCCTCAAAGGCTCGTGGGCTGGACTCCAATTTCAAAACCCTCAATTGCGTCAATTTTGAGGGGGCAGAAAGAAGCCGATCCCATCCTCCTAATTCGAAATCGTAATAAAGCGCATTTTCATGCGTATAATACCCAGGATTTGAAAAGGCCAGCTCCGTGAGGCGGGCCGCTAAGGGGCTCGATCTAAAATCGGAAAAACGTGTTCCTTCGAGATCGAAACCGACGAGATGGAGGCTATCGATCGGCAGTTGGGTCTTTAAAAACCACTTTCGATCTTTGGCAATTTGCACCCGGCTTCTTTCTCCATAGTATTGGAGTTCTAGTTTCCGGAGGGTAGGATGGGATGCCCAATCCTGATCGACATGCCCTTCCCTGAGATAATCACTGGGGCATCGCAAACAATGGGCGACTCCATCTTGTGGGAGATAGCTCGTAGGAATGATTCCGATTCGAACCGCCCTTTCCCCACTCACCTGGGCCACGGACTCAGCCGTTCCTTTTGAATAGGGATCGGCGGCCATCGCTCTCCTTGCGGCCATATCCCGGTGAATAAAATCCCCCGCCGGATCTCCACGGTCTGCCAACCAGTCCCCCATTGCGGCAATGCCAGTCGTGTCTGGCAACTCCGCCGCCGCCCCTAGCAAGATTTCCCGGCAATCGACCTGGAAATGAGGCCATTCGGCCGCCATTAAGTTAAAGAAGAAAAGAAACACCCCATTCATCAGCATGGCGGCTATTTACCGCAACCGAATCTATCGAATAAAGCATTAGTCATGATGAAGGGTTAAAACCGTGGGAAAATTAAAATACCCCTAAAGCTACTGTCATTGCGAGGAACAAGCGCAGCGAGTGGCGCGGCAATCCTGCTCTAAGGTACGGCCTACCTTTGTGAAGAGTTCGTTTGGGTCTTCACAAAGGTAGGCCGTACCTTTGTGAAACTGCCCATCCGATAAATCGGAATTATTTCAACAGAGCACGGCAATCCCGCTGTATAGCTTGGGACTTGTTGAAACTTCATTCCATCCAATCTAATTTGACGAGATGGACAATCACTTCGAAAAGGCATGCCAACACTTTGATGGCGGGGAATACTTTGAGGCCCATGAAGAGTGGGAAGAGCTCTGGAACTTAGCCGATGGGGAACGACACAATTTCCTTCAAGGGCTGATCCAAATAGCTGCCGCCCTTCACCATGCCCAAAAGGGAAACTTCAAAGGGACCGAAAAACTGTTTGCCAGCGGATTAAACTACTTGGAAAAAGGACAACGTTGTGCTGAACAGGTCGACTTCCCTGCATTGAAGGATCGCATCCTTGATTTTCACAATGCCGTCAAAGCAGGTGAGAAGGAATTACCTTACTTTAAACTACCCATGCGCCCCTGAAGCAGGGAGAATAGAAATCCGGCCATCGCCACCAGACTTTTGATTTTAATCGCTTTCGATCTTCCGAAAGGACGGTAGAGAATAGGCGCTCCGACTTCAATATAACTGCATCCCTTGCGAATCAACTGCACCAAAATCTCCGCCTGATATCCAAATCCATTGGTTTTGATCTGCAACTGCTTCAAGAGCTGAGAACGATGCAAAACTGTTCCATTATAATACTGAAGCGGCACCCCAGAAGCATGGCTGACCAACCAAACAAAAAGATGCGACAACCACTGCCGTAACTTGGGACGCACCTCTTGATTCACGGTATAAGGAATCACCATATCGGCCTGCCCCGCTCTCGCAAAAACCGCCTTCATATACTCCACTCCAATTTCATTATCCCCCGGGATCATGATGAAATATTCTTTTGTAGCCATCTCGATCCCCTCTTTGTAACAGGCGCCGAGATTTCGCGGAGTAGTGTGGTGAATCACTTGAATCTTGGGATCGAGTGCGGAAAGACGCTCTGCAATTTTGCCGGTGGAATCGACACTACCATCATTAAAAATCAGAATCTCCCAGTCCTTAAAATACCGCGGAACGATCGAATCGATATTTCGGATCGTGGCCTCGAGATTCAGTTCTTCATTCAGTGCGGGGACGATGAGAGTAAGAGTTGTGGTCATGATGAACAGGAAGCGATGCGCCGTCCTGATTTAAAAATTCTAACAATTTTTTAATGATTTGGGTAGAAAGCCGTACTAAAATCATTTCACCCTATGCCAATCCCCAAAATTTTACTTTTTATTTTAATCCCACTCCTCCAGGCCGATACCCGTCCGCCTCTTGGAAATATTCCCCATTTTCTCAACATTCCCCTTCATGTCCAGGAGGAGAACTATACCTGTGGCGTCGCAGCCACCCGCTCCGTCCTCCATTACTACGGCATCGTGGAAGAGGAAGAAACCCTCGCCGTGGCACTGAAGGCCGATCCTCAAGAGGGGACCGACTCCAAAAACATTGTAAAATACTTAAACGAAAAAGGATTTAAAGCCAGCGTCACCACCTTCAGCACCATCGAACAGATCCAGACCGCCATCCGCAATAAATTTCCGGTGATGGTCCTCATTCAGGCATGGACCAACACCCCAAACGTAGATTGGAGTCAAGATTGGGATGATGGCCATTGGGTAGTGGTGACTGGATATGACAATGATCACCTCTACTTCATGGATCCCTCCAACCCGGGAAAATACACCTTCCTATCCAACAAAGATTTTTTAGTACGGTGGCATGATGTGGACGAGTTAAAGAAAGTTTGGCAATTGGCCCTCACGGTCGAACCCGCAACACCCACTTTTGAATATCAGGTATTCGATCGGATCGAATGATTTCGACGGGGATTACTTCGGGCTACTGAAGTGCTGTTAGGAGCTTCTTGATCATCTCCTGCGTTTTGGAATCAATCAGCTTTCCATCTTTATCAAACTTTTCCATCGCATTCCCAATGAAAACCTCAGGACGATTGAGGATCACACCATTTAAATAGATAAAACATTGCCGCAAATGATACTGAGCGCGAGCTGATCCAAATAGCGAAGGAGAAGCGCCCATGATCGCAATTTTTTTTCCGTCAAAAGGCTGTTCTGGGGGACGGGAAACCCAATCGATCGCGTTTTTTAACACTCCCGGCACCGAGTAGTTATATTCGGGCGTCGCAATCAATAAGGCGTCGGCCGCTTTAATTTCGCGACGCAAGGATTCCACACTCGGCGGAAATCCCTTTTCGTAAATCTCTTCATTATAAAGAGGAATCGAAGCGAGATCGAAAAGTTCGATTTGCATTCCCGACGGAGCCAACTCCTGTGCGGCACGCAGGGCGGAGGTGTTGAATGATTTTTTTCGGAGACTTCCTGAAATACCTAAAACTTTCATAGAAGAAGGTATAACACTAATCGGCCGGTCTAGTGAGCTCTAAAAAAAAGACGCATCGCCTGGCTCTTCAACCTTAACCGGTTTCGCAAGCCATTTTCCAGATACCGCTGATAAGAAGGCGGAAAGGCCTCTTTCCGATTCATAAAGAAGACAAAAGTAGGGGGCTGAGCCTTCACCTGGCTCGCATAGAGAATATTGAAATTAGCACGGCCAATAGTCGGCGGTGGATTTAACTCCACCAGCTTTCGAACAATATCATTTAACCGCGAAGTCGAAAGACGCCGTTGGGACTGCTTATAAACCTTAAATACTTTCGGAAAGATCTCTTTTAATCCCGTCCCTTCCCGACTGCTGATGGTCAGGCTTTCAAAAACCTTGAGGTATCCCATATATTGGAGATCATCCCAGAAACGCTTTTGATCTTCCCTTCGCATCATGTCCCAGAAGTTGAAAAGCAACAGCACCGGCTTGCCGTAGCGGATGCAAAGATTCAAAAGTCGCGTGTCTTGATCAGAAATTCCCTCGAAGCTATTTAAGCAAAGAAGGATCACATCCACCTTTTCAATCACCGCCGTCACCGCTGTGATCGAGAGGTCTTCGATCGTCTCTTTTTTGCTCCGTGGACGACGCATTCCCGCCGTATCAAAAAGACGAAGCCGGCCTTGAGGCGTTTCAAACGCATAAGTGACAAAGTCACGGGTCGTCAGAGGTTGTGGACTGACTCTCGATACCTGCTCACCACACAACCGATTCATGAGGGTCGACTTCCCGGTATTGGGGCGACCTAAAATGGCAATGGAAATGGTGGGGGGTTCCACCGGTGCCGGCGCTTTCCCTTCGGAGATCCATTCTTTTATCACCTCTAAATTCTGTCGATGGCTGACGGAAACCTCGATCCCTTCATCCATTCCCAACTCTGCAAATTCATTCGAGCCACTTGAATTTTTCGTGTCGATTTTATTGATGACCAACAGGTATTTTTTCTTCGTTTGTAAAATCTCTTTCGCGATCCATTTATCAAACGGAGTCGGGCCGGAACCTGCATCAACCACAAAAATAACCCGATCGGCCTCTTTTAAAGTCTGTTGCAACTGGGCGCTGTCTTTCTCATCCCAAATTCCCTGAAAATCCAACAACCGGACATCGGCCCATTTTGGGGTCTCAATCAAGCGATCTAAAGTGGTGCCCGGTTTATTGAGCACAATAGCTCGTCGATACCCCAGAAGAGCATTGAAAAGGCTCGATTTCCCGACATTGGGTCGGCCTATAAGTGCAATAAGTGGTGTCGTCATTTGAGTTCCAGATACTCCTCAACCTTACGGCTGTTCCGTTTCCACCCCTCCATCACACTGACAAATAATTTCAAACAGACCTGTTGTCCAAAAAGAGTCTCGATCTCTTTCCGGGCTTCGGTTCCTATCTTTTTTAATTTTTCTCCGCCTTTACCAATCAGAATCCCTTTTTTCGATTGGCTATCGACATGGATGGTGACATAGATCACCGGCATTTTTTTACCTTCGAGATCGTTGGGCTCTTCCCACCGTTCCACCTCTACGATGACCGAGTAAGGAAGTTCTTGCCGGGTAGCATGATAAATTTTCTCACGAACCCGCTCGGTGACCAGAAACTGCTTCGGCCGATCGGTGATCATATCTTCCGGGAAGAAGGCGGTTTCACTGGGAAGGTGGGCATCCAATATCTTCTCTAAGCTATCGACATTTTTGTTTTTCAAAGCCGAAAGCGGAATCACCTCTTGAAACAATTTGAATTGGGTAATTTTTTCGATCATCGGGAGCAATTTCAATTTATCTATCTGATCTACCTTATTCAACACACAGTAATGGTGAGAAGGTTCGCCCATCTGGGAGATCTTTTTTGATAGCCCTTCAATCTGTCTTAATACCGACGGTGAAGAGGCATCAAAAACCCACAAAAGAAGATCGGCCTCTTTAGCATGTTTATCGGCGACCACATTGAGAAGCTGCGCCACTCTCTCGCGATTCCGCTGGTATCCCGGAGTATCGATAAATATCTTTTGCGTTGAAGGGGCATGTTTAATTGCCCGCATCCCATGATAGGTCGTTTGGCATTTGGGGGAAACAATACTGATTTTTTGCCCCACAAGTGCATTCATCAGAGTTGATTTCCCTGCGTTCGTTGGCCCTACAATTCCAATAAATCCTGAGCGAATCATTCTTTTGGTTCCTCCCAATTTCCTTCACCATTTTCCAAAGCATTCCGAGCGGCATCCTGCTCCGCCGCCTTTTTACTTTTTCCTTCTCCGGTCCCGAGCACTCGAGCTCCTAGAGTGATCTCGACACGGAAGGTTTTTGCATGTTCCGCTCCCCAGCTTTCTACAATTTGATAGATGGGAATCTGATGGTATTTTTCCTGAACTTTTTCTTGCAACTCCGTTTTACTATCCCGCATTCGGGTCAAATTCCCTTCGGTCAATTCCTTCCAATGGGATTCAAAGGCAGAATCTAAAAAATCCTGCGCCGCTTTAAATCCACCATCTAAATAGAGGGCTCCAATCACCGCTTCAAACACGCCCGCCAAAATCGATCGTTTTTCCGACCCACCGGTATTTTTCTCCCCCCTACCCAATAAAACCCAATCCCCAAAACCTTTTTCGATTGCGACTTCAGCCAGTGCCTTTCGACTGACCAACCCGCTCCGCCACCTCGAAAGCGCTCCCTCTTGAGCTCTGGGAAAAAGCTGCATCAACTTCAAAGCGACCCCTAATCCCAGCACAGCATCTCCAAGAAATTCCAAGCGCTCATTATTGAGATTCCCGTTATCGGTGCCGCCTTTTTCATTCGCATAGGAAGAATGGGTCAGAGCCTCTAAAAGAAGGTTCCTGTCTTGAAAGGCGTAAGCGAGAATTTCCTCAGCCTTTTCAATAGCTTTTATCTGCTTCTCATTTGCCGTTCTTTCTTGGGGTGACACCGGCGGGTTATAGCATAAGGGGCTTTCTTTCCCAAGCGGCCAGAGTTATGGTGCCCAAATCATGCGATTTCTGCTGTGTTTTTGGCCTCTTATCACCTTCCCTTGCTTTGGTTGTATTGAGGGCCCAATTTCCGGAACCGATCTTAAAACCGGAAAAGACTTCACATTCCAGCCTCAAAACCTGGTGGTCCTTTTCCTCTCTTCTCAGTGCCCGTGTTCAAAAAGCCATGAATCGGTGCTCGATCACCTTCAGAAAGAATTCACTGAAATGAAATTTGTGGCGATCCATTCGAATAAGGAGGAATCGGGCGCGGAAGAGCACTTTAAAAAGAGCAACCTTCAATTTCCAGTCCTTCAAGACAAAGAAAGTGAATGGGCCAACCGTTTCCATGCTCTCAAAACCCCCCATGCCTTTATTATTGGCGCCAAAGGACAATGCTGGTTTAATGGCGGAGTGGATGATTCAAAAGATGCTGCTCAGGCTAAAGAGCATTATCTGAAAAGGGCATTACTTGAATTAAGACAAGGGAAAGAACCCTCGCAAAAAACAGCTCGTACATTAGGATGCATCATTAGGAGATAACCATGAAACTATTTTTCACCTCATTCGTTAGCTTGTTCTTCGCCATCTTCATTTTGGGTTGCGGAAAAGGTGAAACGCCGGTGCAAACTGAAAAAAAGGAGGAGGTCACCAACACCCGTTGCCCCATCTCCTTTTCTAATGGCATGTGCGCCGAAATTAAATGGTTGAAAGGGCCAACGGCCGAAGAGGATTCCTCTTTCCAGCTCAACTTTTGGAATAAAGAGGGGGAGAAAGATCCCGTAGGACAGGTGAGCTCCTATTTGCGGATGACCTGCTGTGGAAGTGTCACCTTCTTGAAAACAGAAAAATTAAGCACCGGAAAATACCAGGTGAATAAAGTGCGTTTTATGCCCGGAAACTGGGAACTTTATGTCCAGTTAAAAGAAGGTGAAAAAGTGGAGAAGCAGTTTGTTGAGATTACGATTAAAGATTAGCCTTCTTCTGTCATTGCTCTTTTCCCTGGAATCCAACGCTGCCCCCTGCTGTGGAGGAACAGCGAATGTTCCTTCGCTCATTACCGGCGACGATCGGGCCCAAATCTCAACCACCTTCTCTTCATCCTATACCGTCGCAGAAAGTCTGGTGGATGGAGGGGTCCGCTATCGCCACAACTCTGATAATGAATCGACCCAAACCCTCCGTTTAGATGCGGCGACGCTCCTCTCCGATCGCTTTCAATTAGGAACGACTTTACCCATCCTCCGACGTTCGCGATCTCGGAGCGGAAACCAGGCCGAATCAACGGGGATTGGAGATATCGCATTAAATTTGGGATACGAACTCCTTCCCGAGTGGAGTTACAGCTCTTGGCGCCCCAAAGGAATTTTATTCTTAACGACCACTCTTCCCACCGGCGGCTCGATTTATGAATCGAGTGCCCTTTATCGAGTCGATTCTCGAGGACGAGGGTTTTATGCTCTCTCACTCGGAAGTTTATTCTTAAAAAATTGGGGGGATTGGGATCTTTCCTTATTAGGGGAGCTGCACCGCGCTTTTTCCCGCACGATTCAAAATGATTCGGGAAGTTTAGGACTCCACCCCGGTTGGGGCGCGAGTGGCAGCCTTTCGGCAGGGTGGAACCCAGGAGCCTTCCGCGTGGGGGTCGCGCTCAGCCCAAGCTTCGAAGAGCCAGTGGCGACCGATGGAATAGTGGTTGGGAGTGGTGAGAAGAGCTCTCTCTGGACCGTCGCTTTACAACTGAGCTACCTGGTAGATCCTACTCTCTCAACCAGCCTTACCTACTCTGATCAAACCCTTATTTCGGGTCATAATAGCAATTTAAACCGAGGAATCGCGCTCCTCATCCAAAAACGCTGGGAAAGATAAGCAGTCGCAGAACACCTTAAGGTAAAGAACGACGGAAGGTGATCTGTTATCGTGGTCAAATTATCAGGACAAAATTGAGCCCTCCCCCCTCCTAGAAAAGGGGGCCCGGATTGTGGTATATACCCTTTCCAATCATGAAACGGTGGCTGTTCTTATGGGTGTGGTTCGGGGTCTATTCAAGAGCTATTCTCCACGCCGCCATGCCGATCGATTTCGGCCATTTCCTAGAAAGCTATGACCTTCAGATCGACGAGCAGAAAACTCGGGAGCTTCACCCTTATAACCCGAATGTTCCAGTAGATTCCTATGTTGTTAGCGATCGATTCGGAAACCGCTATGATCTCGACCTTCTCGCTCCAGAAATGGCGGTAAACTCTATCGTCCACTCCCAGCTTTACACTCTTTTAGATGTCGGCTGGGTTCGCCCCACCTTTCCTATCTTAGTTAAACGGGGGCTCCACGGGGTTCCCACTCTCGAGCAAAGCCTCCATCTTAAGCCTGGAATACCGCAAAAAATGTTGGATCATGCTTCTTCTCAAGAATGGAAGCCGGCGCTGCTGCTGCCCATTGCCCATAACTATGATCATAATTTCGCTAAAGAATTATATAAAGGGGAGATCTTTTCTTTCGAAAAGATTGTTAACTCAGTTTTAGCCCGTTGGATCGATTACCTCTTTCTCAATCAACCCATCAGCCCATGGCCCACGACCGATGGCGGCTTTATTTTCCCTACCATTAGTACTGCAATCTTTAGGAATAACTTCTATGGCAAGCCCATTCCTAAAACCTTTCGTGATGCATTTCGTCTCTATCCTGTGCCTGGATTTACGATTGCTGAGCTCCAAAAGATTGCTCACGATCCCTTTATGCGAGAAGCTTTTGTGGCTCGATTCCATTACTTTACGATGCGACTTGAAACTCTCCTTTTGCAAAACAGCGGCAAAACAATCTTGGATCAGATCCTGATGCCATCGCTTAAGGTGAGTGGTTACATGCAACCCCAGCAAACCATCGATAGAATTAAAAGTCGCATAGCCACCGTTAAAGGGGAAAAGGTAGAACACCTTTTCCGAAATGAAATAATGGAATGGCTTCGGGGTGTGGATCCTAAATTTGCTGAAGTGAAATTCAAGGAAGGCCGCTTTGGAGAACTTAAATTCAATGCCTACAACCTCAGCCAAGCGCTTGAACAGGGGTATCAAGCCGGAAAAGCCGATTTCTTAAAAGGGCTTTCTCCCAGAGAGATTCTGTTTGCCTATTGGATGGCACGTTCCGATTTACATCCCTATTTTTTAAAGAAAATAGAAGCTCCTGAAGGAAAAGATCCCATCGAGTTTTTGATGAAAAAGGCCTATCGTGAAGACCCTCGAAAATTAGTGACCCACTTAGGGGAGTTGCGCAACGAAAGAAATCGATCGATCGATATCCATAAGGCCAAAGGAGTTCAATCTTATTTGAACACCCGCCGTCCTAAAACTCTGGTGGTAGTTGCAGAAAATGATCCCGAAGGAAGAGAAATTGCGATAGCGACTCGGGAGATGGAGAAACTCCTCAATCAAAAGGAAGAAGTAAAAATCCTGCTCTACCCTAATCTACCTCGAGTCGAACATGGGGAACGATTGACTAAATCCGACATCACCAACATCGTTAACTTTGCAAAAGACAATCAGATCAAAGAGATTCAATTATGTGAACTAAGCGAAGCAGCCCCGCAGCTGGCCCATCTTGCTGAAGAGGCGGGCATTCCATTTCAATTCTTCGATCATCACGGTAAAAACTGGTCTCCACTCTCGACTTTTACCCAATTCACCCAGTTTTGGGGGTATCGTCCCTCCCTTTATCAAATGGCGGTGGCGGCAATGGATGTGGAAGGGATTCGTGGGTTGGATAGACTCGGGGTGACTCGCGGGGAAAAAGAGACCTTCATCCATTCGATGGATCTCTCTGGACTCACCCGGCACTTTAGGGATCAAATTACATCGGCCATCTATCCGCAATCACTTAAAGATCTCGAAGGGGCCCTTTTTGTGATCCGCTCTCCGCACCACAAGGCGGCGATTGTCGATCATGCTCTCGGTTGGACCTTTTTGGGCCATGCTCAACCCGATAGCGTCACCGATGTCGGAAGCCGTCTTTTTCTGAGTGGAAGAGCAAGCAATGTGGATGCCCTCGAAAAACAACTCTTGGAACTTCCCCACCTTCACCCCCTCAATGGAAGTGATGGAGGTTCCATCGAATATCCTTATGTCCCAGTAGGCATCGATATGAACCATCGCAACGGAGCCACCTTCAACACAGTGGTAACCCACCTCAAGTCGAAAAACGCCGGCCGTTGTACAATTATCATTCACCTTACCAATCTGTAGTTTTCACAAAGGTACGGCCTACCTTTGTGAAAAGACTTTCGTGCATTTTCACAAAGGTAGGCCGTACCTTTGTGAAAACTACCCCGGTTTGAATTAATTCCCATTCCATTCTAGGATGCGCCCATGTTTTATTTTGGAAAATCCCTGCAGGCCGCGGCCATGGCGGTGGTGGCGCTCGCACTTTATGTTGGATTCAAGGAACAATCGATGACCAAAGAGCTCACAATGCTCGGAATTGGAGTGGTGATATTTTTAGTGGGGCGTTTGATCGAAACCGAAGCTTCGTAAGAGGATATTCGTTATGTCAGGCCATAATAAATGGAGCAAAGTTAAACACACCAAAGGCCCCTTAGATGCTAAACGGGGAAAGATCTTTTCTAAACTCAGCAAAGAGATCTCGATTGCAGCCCAGATGGGAGGCGGCAATCCCGATATGAATGCGCGGCTCCGCAGCGCATTGGCGGCGGCTAAATCGGCCAGCATGCCGAAGGACACGATTGAGCGGGCGATCAAAAAAGGGACTGGGGAATTGGAAGGGGCAGCGATCGAAGAGGCGATGTATGAAGGGTATGGGCCCGGTGGAGTAGCGATTTTAGTGGAAGTAACGACCGATAATAAAAATCGCACCGTTTCCGATTTGAGAAATATTTTTAAAAGTGGCGGTGGAAACATGGGGGAATCGGGCAGCGTAGCCTGGATGTTCACCCACTTCGGCCAATTGCTTTTCGATAAAGAAAAACACCCGGAAGAGAAGGTAATGGAAGTCGCCCTCGAGGCCGGTGCCCAAGATGTCTCTTCGAGTGAAGATTCGGTAGAGGTGCTCACCGAAGTGGCAGACATTTACAAGGTGCGCGACGTCTTCGACAGACTCGGGATGCACCCCACCTCGACCGGTTTTAGCTATGTCGCTAAAACAACAGTACCAGTAGATAAAAAAGAAACGGCTGAAAAGCTGATGAAGTTACTGGAAGAGATCGAAGATCACGATGATATTCAGCGCGTCCACTCCAACTTGGAGATGGAAGAGGCGCTCTTGAGTCAACTTTAACGAGTGAAAAAAATAATTTTAGGCATAGACCCCGGCTCTCACAATTTAGGGGTGGGGTGTATCGAAATCGATGGGAATCGAATGAAGCTCCTTTTTTGCGATACCCTTCACGCCCCCTCGAAATCGACCCTTTACCCCCGCTTAGAGGTCCTCTCGGAAAAATTGCACGCGATTGTGCGCGATTGGAAACCGGATGAAGTGGCCATTGAAGATATCTTTGCTTCTAAGAATGCGAGGAGTGCTTTTCTGTTGGGGGTTGCGCGGGGCGTTGCCGTAGGAGCCTGCCTGGGCAAGGGGCTTAAGATTTTTGAATACCCTCCTGCTACCGTAAAGATGATCGTGACCGGCTATGGAAGGGCCGATAAGGAACAGGTCCAGAAAATGGTGCGCCTCACGT
Organism: uncultured Pseudobdellovibrionaceae bacterium; assembly: GCA_964604555.1. GTDB lineage: Bacteria > Bdellovibrionota > FAC87 > UBA2466 > UBA2466 > CAZRZK01. The sequence goes on from CAZRZK010000004.1 coordinate 80,916, forward strand.
TGGGATTTCAAACCCCTATGGAATATGACACCACCGACGCTCTGGCAGTTGCCATTTGCCATGCGAACTCAACCCGGATTAAGCTTCCCGGATGATCGGTTTTCTCAAGGGGCGGGTGCTCTCTAAACAACCCGATTCCCATACAATCACATTACTAGAATCGGGAGTGGGCTATGAAGTTCAACTCCACGCCAACTATTTCGAACATGTTCTGCAAGACATGGAACTGGCTCTGTGGGTTCACACCCATGTGCGGGAAGATATTTTACAACTCTATGGATTTGCGAGTGAGCAGGAGAAAAGTCTGTTTCGGATCCTCCTTTCGGTTTCAGGCCTCGGCCCCCGAACCGCGATGAATCTTTTAAGCCAACATGGCCCTGGGGCACTCACCCAGGCAATTATCACCAAAGATCTGGCCCGCATCTCTGAAGCTTCGGGAGTAGGGAAAAAATTGGCGGAGCGAATTGTGTTGGAACTGGCTAGCAAGTTGCAAAAATTCCAATGGATCCAGGATCTCCAGACCAAAACATCCGCAACGAAACCTTTGCCTGCAGAACAAACGTTGCGCGACGATCTCCATTCAGCATTGCTCAATCTGGGATATCCGATCCAACAGGTTCGCCCCGTGATCGATCGCTTAATGGAACAGAATTTAGAGGCGAGCTTTGAAAACTGCTTGAAAATGGCACTCGGAGAGATGTCAGGACATATGAAGGTCACCCATGGAACCGACACGCTTAATCGATAAAGAGATCCAGCCGGAGGATCATTCTCAGGAGCTTTCGCTACGGCCCAAACTCTTGCAGGAGTTTGTCGGCCAGGGGGAACTCAAAGCAAAGCTGAAAATCTTTTTAGATGCGGCCAAGCAACGGGGAGAAGCGCTGGATCACACGCTCTTCAACGGCCCCCCAGGTCTTGGGAAAACCTCACTTGCCAATGTGATGGCCAAAGAATTGGGAGTGAATCTAGTCGCCACTTCCGGCCCCGCACTGGAAAAGGCGGGAGATTTGGCCGCTATCCTCACTAATCTTCAACCCCGCGATGTCCTTTTTATCGACGAGATCCATCGACTCAATCGCGTGGTAGAAGAATCGCTCTACCCCGCCCTCGAAGATTTTCACCTGGATATTGTATTGGGACAGGGGCCCAGTGCGCGGATCATGAAGTTAAATCTGCCGCCTTTTACATTGATTGGGGCCACCACCCGCGCCGGCCTTTTAACCTCACCGTTGATGGGACGTTTTGGACTCACGCTCCGGATCGATTATTACACCCCTGAGGACCTGCAGATGATCATCATCCGATCGAGTGGGATCCTGAAATGCCGAATCGAAATGGATGGAGCATTAGAAATCAGTCGACGGGCCCGGGGAACGCCTCGGATCGCCAATCGATTGCTTCGAAGAGTGCGAGACTATGCCCAAGTGAAAGCCGATGGAGTGATCAATCAAAAGGTGGCTCAAGAAGCACTCCAATTGCTTGATGTGGATAGGATGGGGCTCGATCAGATGGATCGCCGTTACCTCATGACTTTGATCGAAAAATTTGGCGGAGGACCGGTGGGAATTGAAACGATTGCTTCGGCCCTCAGTGAAGAGCGGGAAACATTAGAAGATGTCTATGAACCCTATTTAATCCAATGTGGATTTATCAATCGTACTAGTCGCGGCCGGGTGGCGATGGATTTGAGTTACCGCCATTTGGGCCTGGCTGCATTACGGGCATCAAAGCCTGGCGAATTCGACTTCGAAGGAAAAACCCCTCCCCCACCATATAGAGCAGAAAACTGACGGTAAAACCGACCCCTTTGAGAAAAGCCCATGCCCGCGTGCTCCAATAGAGAGCGGCATAGGAAGCCAGCACCGCATGCAATAAGAAAAAAATTGCGATCCGGATCGTCACGCCTCGAAAAATATTCTCAGGGACTGGTAACCCCTGTTTTTTCGCCATCACTGCAAGTAGTGGTTTTCCCATGAAGACTGAAACCAGCAGTACTCCCGCCATCACCGCTTCAATAATTGCCGGTTGTAACTTGAACCAGATTCCGGTGCCGGTAAAAAGAGAGATGCCGCCAAGCCCAATCAACATTCCATTCCCGATCCAGGTCATCGCCTCCACTTTGCCATATTTACGCCATTCAAAAAGAATCTCGCCGATTCCAAAGATCATTCCGCAGATCAATCCCCAGAGGATGCCGCCATACTCCTCGACGACTGTATAAATTATGACGGGAAGCAGTCCTCCAATCAGAATGGATCGCATCGAATTTTTTTGTGTTTCCACATCGCTATTCTAATAGGAGATTGCCGTGACCGCTACTGTCATTGCGCGGCCAGTGGACGCTGGCCGCGCAATGACGGTGTTTTTCACTGACAATTCGAGAGCGTGCCAGAATAGGCATCGCCAGCATTAGCTCCAGAGAGGTCACACCTTTCGATAGTGGTTGCTTTCGGGGAACTGGTCACCGTACGCAACCGTGCGCGCCCCGCTCCGGTCGATTTGTCGAAGACATTCAAACGTCCCTTCGCCTCGAGCTTACTATTTTCCCGTTTTCGGTATCCAATGGCCGAGATTGACATCTCTTGAAGACTACTCGAGCTGCTCAAACGATAAGCCAATCGTCCATTGGTCACATTATAAGTAAAGACCATCGCCTTATCGACCTTCTTCAGAGAAAGCGCGACATCAGCATCCAGAGCTTCGATCAGCTTTAGGTTTTTAAATTCCAACCGGATCTTGGCCTGCATGGGAAAGAATTTTACACTTACGGTTCCCGAAACGGGGCAAGTAGTGGTCTGGGAAAATTTAAAGTCGATATAAGGGAGATTCAGACCTACCGTCATCGCACAGCCAGAGAGCGAAACGGGAAATGAAAGGCCATTCACGTTCAAAAAATTACCGGAAATGATCTGCTCCACCAATTCCCATACGGAGGCGGCATCGCCATCGAGCGGATTCGTGGAGGTCTCCGCTTTTACTGGAATTGATAATGTGAGGGAAACAAAGAGGAAAGAGATGAGGATCCAAGTGCGCATAGGCAATCCTTTCGTTGGGGACATTGCTGACTCAATTTAAGATAGCGCGTCAGTTTCAAAACTTTAGGCAGCAATTAAGGAGAAGCTTCCACAAATTAGGGTGGGGGGGGCATGAGGGGGGTACACCCCAAAGAAAGATCCCCCCCCTCTTTGTCTACTTAAGAGTCCCGTCACAACAGGGCTTGATATTTAGTCATTAATACACAGATAATGGGATGCATTGCCCAAGGAGGGGACATAAAATGGCTTTCGCAAAACGGATTTTTCTTTTTATTATCGTTAACATACTGGTCCTGTTTACCATCTCCCTAACCCTTAATTTGTTAGGGATCACCGGTTACGCCAGCCAATACGGGATCGACTATAACCAACTCCTGGCTTTTGCCGCGGTAGTCGGTTTTGCTGGTTCTTTCATCTCCCTCTTCCTCTCCAAATTCATGGCCAAGTTCATGATGGGGGTGAAAATTATCGACCCAGCCCAATCCTCTGGCGCGGAACGGGACTTAGTGATGCGCATCCATCGCCTCGCCCAAAAGGCAAATCTCCCCAAGATGCCTGAGGTGGGAATTTACGACAGCCCGGAGGTAAACGCCTTTGCCACTGGCCCATCCAAGAAAAACTCTTTGGTTGCCGTTTCTACAGGCCTTCTCCACCAGATGGATGAAAATGCCGTTGAAGGAGTATTGGCACACGAAGTATCCCATATTTCCAATGGCGACATGGTGACCATGACCCTGATTCAGGGGGTGGTAAACACTTTCGTGATCTTCTTTGCCCGCATTGCTGCCTGGGGGGTGAGCCAAGCGATGACCTCCGATCGGGATCGGGATCAAGGCCCCTCCCCCTGGGTCCATTTCCTTTGCATTCACCTTTTTGAATTCCTCTTCAGCCTTTTTGGCGCCATCGTTACCGCTTACTTCTCCCGTCGTCGCGAATTCCGCGCCGATGCGGGCAGTGCACGACTGGCTGGAAAAGAGAAGATGATCCGGGCCCTTGAAGCATTGAAGGGTCATCATGAGTTGGATACCGCACACCCCTCGGTGGCCTCTCTTAAAATTAACGGAACCGTGGGTTCCTTCTTCGCCCTTTTTGCGACCCATCCTCCTTTGGATGCACGTATCGCCGCCTTGAGGTCAGGTGTGATAGGATAATTCCATTGTGACAGCTAATCCTATACAACCCGATTGGAACTCACTTTTTCATCTTCAAAACACTGAGCAGGCGGGCGCGCGCAGCGAATCACGGACTTCATACCGGGTCGATGTCCCGGTCTTCGAAGGGCCCCTCGACCTTCTCCTGCATCTCATCCGAAAGGAAGAGATCAATATCTATGACATCCCAATTGCAAAGATTTGCCAAAGTTACCTCGATACGATCGATCAAATGCAACAGCCCGATGTGAATCTGGCGGGTGAGTTTTTGGTGATGGCCGCTACGTTGATGCACATCAAATCGGCCTACCTTTTACCTCGGGATGAAACCCTGGAAGCAGAAGATCCACGGCTCCCACTTGTCCAACAACTTCTAGAATATGAACGGTTCCAAAGAGCGGCCCAAACCCTCGATAAAATCCCCTGGCTCTACCGGGAACTTTATCCTCGTCCGCCCACAGCGCAGGCTGATCTCCTATCGGTAGAATCATTCATGGATGCCCCGATCGAACCGGTCGATATGTTCCAACTCTTGATTTGCCTGAAGGCTGCGATGAATCGCACCTATCGACCGCCATTGGAGATTGAGACCGATCGTACCTCAATCAAAGAAAAGGTGACGGCACTGACCTTGATCTTGGACCAAGAACCCACGATCCAATTTAGCCAGATATTGCCACCTGAACCACAACCGAGTGACATCATCATCAGTTTTTTAGCGGTATTGGAGTTAGCGCGACTCAAATACATTGAAGTGCTTCAAAGTGAAACCTTTGGACCGATTTTGATCCGGGCTACACGCCCCTTAAGTGAATTAAACGCGAGCCTTTTAGACCAGTATTGAGGACTTATGTTAGAGAACCAAAACTTACGTTCCGCCATCGAATCGATCCTCCTCGCTGCCGATAGACCGGTAACCATGGATCGTTTTAACGAAGTTTTTGAAGAGAATGTGGTCTCCAAAGAAGAAATCGAAGCTCAACTCGAAGCGCTCCATCAACGCTACGCTGAACAGGATTCGGGAATTGAACTGAGAAAAGCTCAAGGTGGCTATCAACTCGTTACCAAAACCCAAAACGCAGACTGGGTTCGACGCTTCTTACAAACCAAGCCTTTCCGCTTAGGAAAATCGGCCCTCGAAACATTGGCCATCATCGCATACAAACAACCGATCACCCGTGCTGAAATTGATGTGATCCGCGGAATTGATAGCTCCCACTTATTGCGAACTTTGATCGAACGGGGAATCGTAAAAATGGCTGGCAAAGCCGATGTCCCAGGTAGGCCCGTGCAATACGGGACCACCCCCAAATTTTTAGAAGTTGTGGGCGTGCAATCGATTGCGGAACTGCCCCCCTTAAGCGAACTGGATCAACTCCAGGGGCACACCGAAGATCCATTGAAGTCTTTAGAAGAAGGGCTCGATCGCTTCATGTCGTCCACCCCCTCTTCGGAGGTCGAAGAGAGCGAAGAGGCCGAAGACGGCTCCCTGAAGGAAATTGAACAACTCATTCGAACCGCAGAGCATGGCGTGCAGGAGGTTTACCAAAGCCCTGAAGAAGAGGCTGTCGCCGTTGAAAATGCATTAGCTGCGAAATCGGTCACTGGCTATCGCCGCCAATACCGACGGAAAAACAAGTCGACTGATACACCGTCGATAGAAGACTTCGAAGTGGAGCCGCCGCAGGAAACCACGCCCCACGAACCTATTCTAAATTGACATTGCGGGCTTAAACCCGTACTCTGCCCCGTACTATTAACGCGGGGTGGAGCAGCCTGGTAGCTCGTCGGGCTCATAACCCGAAGGTCGTAGGTTCAAATCCTACCCCCGCTACCAATTAAGTTTAATCGTTAATTATGGAAAAAGCCGGTTTATTAATGCCGACACGATTGCTGAAGGGCTTTCATTCCAAACTTCGGAACAAGCCGCATTCCATGCCGGTCGTGTAATGTTGAATGCAATTCAGGAAGCTTTGGCTGAAGGACACAACTTTGCCTTCGAATCAACCTTATCTGGCAAGACGTGGATATCCATTCTTAACAAAGCAAAAAAACTGGGTTACGAAATATCGATCTATTTTGTATTTCTTAAATCTCCTTCGCTCAATTTACAGCGTATCCGTCAACGTGTGAAAGAAGGGGGACACTCGATCCCCAAAACCACCGTATTACGCAGATACCCAAGATCTTTCACCAATTTTTGGAAACTTTACCGAACCCATTGCGACGAATGGTTCATTTTTGACAACACAGAAAAAAAACCAAAACAGATTCAATCTAAAAAAGGATTCGATAAACTGGTAGACTCTGAGAAAATAAAATTTGAGCAAAACTTTCTAAAACACGCATGAAACGCACTCGTCCACTGAAGAAAACACCGCTACCCAAAGACTTACAACGCGCCATTGATCTTTTCCCATCTATTGTCAGAAAAAATAGGGTGGAATCACGAAAGAAAATGCTGTTTATCGAAAAAACATTCGGAAAGCTAGCTCGCGAAGTTCACAAACAGGTCCATGGTAAAAAAAGATAACATAAACATTCAATTCCGCCTCTTTTAAAGCGCCTGCCTCTTTCCCCCCTCCAAAATTGGCAACGTAAAATAAAAAATAGAACCCTTGCCCGACTGGGACTCGGCCGAAATGCGGCCGTTGTGCTGAGTGATGATTTTCTTGCAAATCGCCAAGCCCGCCCCCGTTCCGGAACTAAAAAGGGGTCAATCGACTTCTGGTACCAAAAAGTACCATAGCCAGAAATTGGCTATGGTACTTTTTGGTACCAGAAGTCGATTGACCCCTTTTTAGAAACCGAATCGGAGCGACGCCATCGTTCCATAGGTATGAGCCGTGCTCGCCGGCTCATGATAATCATATCCCGTATATCGTCCGGATGCAGTCAGTCCAGGCTTGGCATCACCTTCTCCAATTCGGAAATATTCATACCAAGGGGTGAATACAAGCGAAGTGTTTCCACCAAATACGGACCAGATAGTAAACGGCACCGACACCCTTGCTCCAAGACGACTTCCAAGAGGGAGATCGAGATCGGCCATTCCAAACTTACCCATGTGGGCTTTCATGGTTCCACCTGCCATGTAGCGCAAAGAAATATCGGCGGTGATGGAAAAGAGCTGAGTGAAAAACTGTTGGTATTGCAAACCTAAAGGGAAGGTGACGGTGTTGTAGTCTTCAAGATAACCTCCCGGCCCCTTCATGTCTCGCCGCCAGTAACGGATCGACATCCCAGTATAAATCCCCAATGAACTGCGAGTGCCATAACCCAGGAAGGTCCATCCCGCGATCGCTTCAGGAGCGGCAAAGAAATTGTCGGTATCGGAGCGAATGGCCTGAGTGCCGGTCATATTCGTGCCATCGTATGCGGTTCCTGCAAAACCTAAATTAAAAGAGGGGTGAAAATAAAAACTACTTGCAAAGGGAAGATGATAAGCAACTCCAAGGGATGCGACCAATCCTTTTTCGGTGCTTTTTGTGGGTGGGGGAACCTCTTCTTTATAGTCGTATTGAGAAAATCCAAAGCCAGCATCTAAGTAACTTTCCGATTGTGCTGCGTGGGACTTTACCGTCAGGAGCGCTAATAGGAGAGCAATAAAGAAAATAACCGCCTGTTTCATCGCAAACATAACCACCTCGTAACGACAGGGCGCGGTTTGTATCAAATCATTCAGTGAGTATCAACGCCTAAAGAGGCCCACCAACTCCACATGGTGAGACCAAGGAAATTGATCAATAATCTTAATACTTTGAAACCGATACCCTCCACTGCGTAGCAAAGCGGCATCCTGGGCGAAACTCTTAGGGTTACAAGAAACCCCTATTAAAGTGCCTACTTTCGATCCAGCCATCTCTCGGGCTTGCGCTGAACAACCAGCCCTGGGGGGGTCAAAAACGACGGCATCATAACGATTCAGTTCATGCCTCCGTAACGGCTGACGGAAAAGATCTCGCCGAATGGCATGTAAAGACAAATCCCCTTTTGCTTTCTGAAGTGCCTTCACCGCACCGGAAGAATTTTCAAAGGCGTCGACTGCGGCTGACTTTGTTAGCAAAGGCCCCGTGAATGTTCCACAACCTGAAAAAAGGTCGGCAACCTTTTCAATTTTTGGGTCAGCAGCAGGCAAAGCAGACATGACCGCTTTCACTAAAGCCCTCTCTCCATCTAACGTCGGTTGCAGAAAAGAGCCCAACGGCAATTCTACTTTTAAAGGACCAAAATCGGCGAAGATTCTTTTTTTCTCCAACAAAATTCTAGACTCTTCACCTTCTTCAGCGCGCCAACTCAAACGTTGAATAGGAAGCTCATTAAAAGCGTTGCGGAACTGGGAATCGATCCTTAAAGGATAGCCGGTGATCACCATTTCGATTTGATCTTGAATCAACTGCAAGAAGAGATGAATCGGCTCGCCACCCTCTTTCAACACTCGAGCTAGGAAAAGTTTCAATGGAGACCGCAATGCCCATAACTTGGGATCGGCAATGAGACAACTTTCGATCGCAATCGCCTTTTGACTACGCCTGCCATAATAGCCCATTTCGATTTTGCCCCGTTGCTTGGTCACCACAAAAGTGAGACGGCGACGGGTCTGTTCACCAATAAACTCTGTTGGAAGCCACTCTTTAGGGCGCAGATCGTATTGGAATAGGAGATCCCGAACCAAATTCTCTTTCCAACGCCGATAATAATCCAACTTTAAATGCTGAAAAGTGCAGTTTCCGCATCCTTCATAATGCGGGCAGGGGGGTGTTTGTCGATGGGTTGAAGGCTCAATGACACCTAGAATATCTCCCCGTAAGATTCCCTGTCGATCGGGACGGTAGCGAACTCTCAACCGATCGCCAGGAACGGCGCGATCGATATAGATGAACCCTTTTTTACTTTTTGAGATCCCATCCCCTTCGCGTCCCAATGCCGATATGGTGAGCTCGCTACTAGCCATGCCGGCTATAAATCATGGAACCTCTATTTATGCAATGGTGCTGCTGACTTCTCTTCTTCCTCCTTTTTCCGTTTGAAAAGAAGGAGCCAGAACCAACGCATCCACTGTTGAGCCATTGCATTCTCGCGAGTCTTTTTCATACCGTAAATCGCGACCGCCAATAAGAGCAATAACCACCAGGGCCAGCGGGCTGAGCTCTCTTGAGCAGGAGCCCTCTCCAATGAACTCAAACCTCGCCAATAGTCAGGCAATGCGGCGACCTGAGTGGGAGCTTCCTGGACTGCAGCAAGCTGTGCCACCTGCTTTGGTTCCGAAGGAGGAATGGCTAAGAACATAATGCGTTTAAATCCAGTTTTTGATTTGGGATCGGGAACCTTAAAGATGTAACTAATCATCCCCTTTTCATTGACTAACTTCTCACCCTTCAGAGAAAGGGTTCCTTTTTTCGGATCCTCAATCGTGAGAGTATTTGTCATCTGATCCAACTTACTCCCGTTACCCACTGTTAAGATGCTCTCGGCTTGAGAACCTTTGCTGGTCAGTAAGTTCTGGGCCGTGGGTTTATTATCGGCACTTCCCGGAACGGTAAAATTTGCGCCCGAATTATTATTGCCCAATTGGGTGATCTGGACCGGCTTCCCATTGGCCTGGCCATTCAACTCCGGCCGCGATTTTAAGAGATTGGAGACTTCGGCGGTAACACCCCGACGGATGATGAAATCGGCGACATCAGCCAAAGCTGTTGGCATCAAAGCTTTTGCCGGAGACATATCCTTTAAAATATTTTCACCGGGAGCGCCTTGAACCGCGCGGTTTCCATCTTCCGTGGTCGGTGCTTTATCCAATACTCTAAATCCGACTCCTAACTGCGCCCCATGGAAGGAGCAGGTAATGGATCGTTTCTCGGGATCGGAAGCATCCATGCTTTTACTTGCTAATGGGCCATTGGGCTTTTGTGGCGGTAGGAATCCTTTATTATTGCCATCGAATTCCATGTCATGGACCGCATCAGACAGATTGGTGAAAACCAATTTATGTCCTTTGATCAAATCCATATTATTAATGAGGTCTCCATCGGCATTGGTACCTGAGATACATCCGCTCTCATCAGTGGTGAGGGAAACACAATACTTTCCACGCTGTCCGATTTGGTAAAGTTGGAGCGTTGGAAGTTCATTTTGGTCTACCTCTGCAATGGCTTGTAAACACAAGAATGCAATCAGGATTAATGGTTTCATGGTTTCTTCCCCCTATCGATTGAAGTTAAGGAACGATCGGCAATAGGATCGCTCGTTAAAGTCATTAAAAATTCTAAAAGTTCATTTTTTTCGGTTTGGGTTAAATGGAGTGGCTGTATAAAAAGCCCAGTGCTGGTCCGTTTGAATTTCCCGCCTTTGTTGTAGTGCTCAATCACCGCCTTCAATGTGGGAACAGACCCATTGTGCATGAAGGAGTGGCGGCGACCCACATTCCGGATCGTTGGGGTCTTAAAAGCATAATCTAAATAAGGATGGGGTTGAATTTTTCCACGCCCCTGATCGGTTTGGGTCACGCCCGTATCGGCAAAGCTTCCATTGGTAAATTGCCAACCGGAATGGCAGTTCACGCATTGTGCTTTCGAATTAAAAAGAACAAATCCGCGTTTAGCCACGGGAGAAATGGCCTTCTCATCTCCCGCAATCCATCGATCAAAGGGAGCCTCATTTGAAATCACTTCCCGTTCAAAGGTCGCAATCGCCTTTGCAATGGTTTCAGTGGTAATCCCTTCCTCGGGAAATACCTCTTTAAAAAGGGGCGGGTATTCGGAAGCTTTCGAAATGCGCAGAACTAGTTCCTTGAGAGGCAGGTTCATCTCATCGGGAGATTGGATCGGTCCCAGAGCCTGCTCTTCTAATGTATTGGCCCTTCCATCCCAGAAAAAACTCCATCCCCACGCTCCATTTAAAATGGTGGGAGTTTTACGGCCCAGCTTTTTGCCTCCATGCCCAATCGCCGTCGGGCGGTCTTCGGTCCACCCCTGTTCTGGATTATGGCAGGTGGCACAGGACATCTGATGATTGCCCGAAAGGCGTTTATCAAAGAAAAGCTTCTTACCTAACTCCCATTTCGCCTTTGAATAAGGATTAGAACTTGGGTGCGGAATGGAGTTTGGCTTAACGAATTCCTTCTTCAGGAGATCTTGATTCGCAAATAAGAAAGGAGAGATGAAAAGAATAGCTAAAGATTTAAAAGAATCTTTCATTCCCCCTCCAGGACAGACCGTATTCAAGGGTTAAAATTGCAATGGATGGGCCACCTTCTGAGAATACGTCTACTGCCAGTAACCCCTTTAATCGATTGGATTACTCCAACTGCCTTTATTTTAGTCAGGCACAAATGGCTGTCTAAAATTTAGACACTCCTCTATTTCTTAAATAGACACTTCAAGAATACTTTTTTTTGCGATCTGTATTCGTATTCTGTTCGTTGACCATTCCGGGCGAAAACAAATTGTTTTATGATTGAGTCATCAGTTAACGGAGGGGAAAAAAATGAATACCAAATCAATCAGTCAGAAGTTTCTGACATTAACCTTAATCACATTCACAAACATTCTATTCGCCGATAACGGGGCAGTGGATCCAAATGCCGCGTTTGACGTGAAACACTATAATACGACAGAGCAATCGCTCTCCTATACGGGAGCGGAAGGCTACATGACCGATGAAAGCGGAAGCAAAGTCAACAACGTCATCGACGGGTTCGAGACGGTCCAAGCAAAAAGCAAAGAGGATCTCACCGTCACCAGCGTCGAGGAGTCGCAATCCAACACCAAGATGACTGCCTATCGATCCAATGGAGATGGCACACGCACCGAGATCAACAACGAAGAGATTAAAAGACAGGCTGATGGCACTAAAGTGACCTTAGTCTCCGCCGACACTAAAAAAGAGGTCACTGGAACAGTGAAAGGGGTCGCGGAAGGCAACGCCGATACCGAACTCTTCTCGGTTCAAGCCGCCGACGGTACCTACACCAACATTCGGGAAGCCAATCCGGGATATGATCTCGTTAAGATCGAACTGGATCAAGAAGTTGGTTTGGCCGATACATTCGGAGCTAAACAGGATGGAACCAACCAACGGTATGCCTCGAGTGCCGATGTTCAAGACTTAGCAGGGGGTGTTGCTGGTAACGTTGCCAAGTTAAAAGATATCTACGTTAATGCCGAAGGAGAAAAGAACCTAGGCCTTGTTGCAGGTGGAACCGGTCAAGGTGGGGCTAAAGCCGGAAAATAGTAATGAACCTATCCACTCCGTTTGGGAGCTTTTCACAAAGGTACGGACTACCTTTGTGAAAAGACTTTTGGGTATTTTCACAAAGGTAGGCCGTACCTTTGTGAAAAGCTCCCTAAAATTGGAGTTGTCGCACTCCTGTCATTTTGATAAGGGGTGAGCCATGAAAAATTTATTCTTTCTGTGGCTGCTTTCCTTCACTCTCACCAGTCATGCTTATAAGGTAGGACTCGTGCTCGATAAAGGAGGCAAAGACGATAAGTCCTTCAATGCCGCCGGGTTTCGAGGAGCCACCGAAGGGAAAGAGAAATTAGGAATAGAATTAAAAGTCCTCGAATCTTCGAGTGATAATTCCCTTGAGCCGAATCACCGCCAACTGGCCCAACGCGGTTACGATCTCATTATCGGAGTCGGATTTGTCCACCAAGAGCCGATTGCCCGGGTCGCCAAACAATTCCCCAAAACCAAATTTGTCCTAATCGATGCGGTGGTCGATCTTCCCAATGTCCGCTCGGTGATGTTTCAGGAACATGAAGGCTCCTATTTAGTTGGGGCGATCGCGGCGATGAGTTCCAAAACGGGTACGGTGGGGTTTGTAGGGGGCATGGAGATCCCGCTCATTAAACGTTTCTATTTAGGATATGAAGCCGGTGCTAAAGCGATTAACCCCAAGATTAAGGTGATCGAAAAGTATGTGGGCAGTTCCTCAGATGCTTGGCGGAACCCTTCCAAGGCGAAAGAGTTGGCCTTGAGTGAAATTAATAGCAAAGCCGATGTGATCTTCACCCCTTCTGGAGCCTCCGGACTCGGAGTCTTTGACGCCATTGAAGAAAAGAAGGTCTTTGCCATTGGCTGTGACTCCAACCAGAACTGGGTAAAGCCCGGGAAGATCCTGACCAGCATGTTGAAGCGGGTCGATACGGCAGTTTATGAAGCGATTGCCGATGGAAAGAATGAAAAGTTTACTGCTGGGAAAAAGGTAATGGGAGTGAAAGAAGGTGGTGTTGATTTCGCCGTGGATTCTTTTAATCAGTCGGTGTTAAAATCCGAAGTCATTGCCAAAGCCAATCAATTGAAGACCGATATCGCAGCAGGGAAGATTCAGGTGCCTGATTATTACGTCTTACAAAAGAAATAATTGACGCGATTGACGCGTTGCTCGCTTCGCGAGCTCCTTGCAAAGACAGGGTGGGGTGTGGCAATTTCATTTTCCACACTTTTTTATTTCCCCTGAACAGTTTAGTGAATGATTCCATCGTTTTCCCTCACAGTGGGTCGTGACGTGTCTTTCCGTCGATTTGTAGAATATTCCCGCAATGAAAAAAATCTATCTCCTCTTGGCCTTACTCCCTGGTTTACTTTTTTGTGCTGGAGCACGTGACGCGACTCGAACGGCTCAAGTTCTCTTTTATCGCCTGACCGGAACCTCCCTACTTCTAACAGATCCGAGATTGAAACAAATGGCGACCCTAGTTCAGGAGGGAAAGCTAATAGAGGCGGCCCAAATCGCTTCCGAAGATCCCAAGTTTTATAAAATCCGGATTCGAAACTGGGCGGCCAGCCTTTCTAATCGCGGAGAAAGCGCTTTTGTCCCCTTTAATGATTTCCAGGCCTTGATGATTGGCGCGATTCGAGATGATCTCGATGCCCGGGAGTTACTCACCGGCGATTTCCGTTACGAGGCCAATGCCGTTCACAAACTGCCGGCCGTTTCCCAAAAAGATAACAACCACTATCTCCAAATGGAGACGAAAGATATCAACTTCAAAACGGAGTTGGTAAAGGTAGCTCCCCAATGGACCGATTCCGCAGGTCACGCGGCGGGATTATTGACGACGCGGGGATGGGCAGAAGCCCACTATGCCGCAGGAACCAATCGGCGGGCGGTAGAATATGCTTTCCGGGAATTCCTTTGCCGTCCCATCGATAAATGGAAGTATCCCAATCTGCCCGACCTTTATGTTCGACGCGACGTGACCCGTCGTCCCGGCGGAAACCCAACGATTTACCAAAATGAATGCCGTACCTGTCATGCCGGTATGGATGCAATGGGTGGCGCCTTTGCACGGCTCGATTTTGTCGGGAATCAGTTTTTCATCATTAAAGATAAGGTGGCCTATAAGATGAATCAAAATGGCGGCGCCTATCCTGCCGGCCACACCACTTCGAGTGACACCTGGGTCAACTTCTCAACCCAAGGCCACAATCAATTGATCGGTTGGCGAGGAGAAACCGAAGGGGTTGGAATCAAGGCCTTCGGCAAAATGATTTCCGATTCGGTCGGGTTTTCTGAATGCATGGTCCAACAGGTCTTTTACCATGTCTGCCGCAAAAAGCCTTCCACTGAAGTTCAAGCCGCTTTGGTCAACGACTTTGAAGGGAAAGGCTATCACCTTCGAAAACTTTTTGAAGAAATTGCCATTCATCCAGCCTGTGAAGGAGGTTCGCTATGAATAAAACAATCCTCATCTTATCATTGGTAGCTTGTCAGGCATTTGCCGGTAGCACCGTTAAGAACTTCCGCGAACTCTATGAGTCCCTTTTGACCAGTATTGGGATGGAGAAATCGGACAACGTCAATAAAGCCTTTACGAAAGTAAAAGAACAACTGCCCCAATGGGGACTCATCTCTGAGGTAAACTCCTCCTCTCTCATGGCCACGATGGCCTTGGGTTCCACCGCCTGTGAAGAGCTCATTCTCAGCGATAGCAAATTGGGAAGCGAAAAGCGTTGGATTCACAAACAGATCGATTTTTCCAAAGATGGAAAACAGCTTTTGTCAGCTCCCGGTAATTCGGTCTTTGAAGAATATGCCAATATCTTTTGGCAACGTTCTTTAACGCCGTTTGAACAAACCCATTTCACTCAAATGACTGCAGAGCTCAACAGTCAATCGAGTGATCTGAAAGACACCCTGTTACAGCTCTGCACCGTCGTGGTTTCGAGCCCAGACTTTTACATTCTTTAAAGAGAGAACAACCATGAACTCAATCAAAACGATGAACCCAATTACCCGGCGGCGATTCCTCTCACAAGGGGCGATCGCTTTTTCAGCAACGATGCTCTCCCCAACACTTTTTGGACTGCTCAAATCGGGCGAGGCAGCAGCCGATGAACCGATTCCCCCCCTTCCCTTTTTAATTTTTGATTGCGCCGGCGGAGCCGCTTTTCCTGGTAACTTCTTAGTGGGAAGAGAAGAAGACCCCAAGAAACTCTTAAAATCCTATTCGACTCTGGGATGGAATCCACAAACAGCGGGGTTTGATGAATCCCTCGGCCTGCCCATGGCCAATGTGGGACAATTCCGAACTGGAATCAATCAAACCGCTTCGGCAGAGGCCAGAAAAAATTTGCGACTTGGGAGCTTTTGCCACTTTGCGCAGGACGACAACCCTGGCAACCCTCTTTCACCCTATTTTTTACTGGCAAGTTGGGGATATAAAGGGACGACTCTTCAAAGAGGGATGGGCAGCACCAACTCCAACTCTGGTGGATTTAGTGAAGGGGTTTTACCCGATATTTCTAAGAAACCTATCTTCGTAGGTTCTTTAGATGATATCGCCGCCAATCTAAAACCACCCGGCCCTTTAGCCAATTTTCCCGGCCCCAAATTAGCTTCTCTGACGAATCAGCTCTCTAAACTCTCTTATGAACAGATCAAGAAATTTGAAGGGAGTGAAGAGGGCGGCACACTCGCTCAACGGATCCGAGATGCCCTAGGGCAAAACCAACACCTCGTTGAAAACCCTTACTCTTATGACCCTCGGCTCGATAAAGATTTTGCAGCGGTCTATCAGCTCAATGCAGGCTCAGCCGTCAACAGTCAAAATGTGATCTTTTCTGGGATCGTAAAAGGAGTGCTATCCAAAAACTCCGGCGCAGGAGCTCTCACGATTGGTGGGTGTGACTATCATAACGGCTCGAATGTGACTGGAGACCAGAAAGACCTCGAAATTGGTCAGAATGTCGGACGGGCGGTGGAAATGGCCCATCGGAGCAAAACTCCCCTTTTCTTCTGCCTTATTACTGACGGCAGCATGTACGCCGACGCCAGCACCCGGAACTGGCGGAGCGATGCCGGTGATAAATGTATGAGCGTTATCGGCTATTATGACCCCACAGGACCTAAAACAATGCGCAAGATCCAAGTCGGCTCCTACACCGAAGGCCAAAGCGCCGATTTCACCACCCTCATCGGAAAGCGGCCCGATCGCGTGGCCTGCGCTATTTTTGGAAACTACCTAAGCCTGCAGAATCGGATGGATGATTTTGAAAAGGTGGTCCCTCGTGGGCTGCTCACACGTCAGGAGATGGAACAACTTCTTATTTTTGGGTAAACCTTTATGAAATTATTTTTTCTTTGCTTTATTTTCATCTCGACTTTCGCTTTCGGTAAAAATCGATCCACCGCATGCGAGAGTGGACTGAACGCCTTTAAAACTCAACTCCATCCCATCCTGAGGAATAATTGCGCCACTTGCCACGACACCGATAGCATCGGGATTCCGGCTCCGGCCCATTCGGTTCAAGATTCGGGAGTTTCTTACATCAGCATTCTCCCTTTCATCGATTTCATGGCCCCGATGCAATCGACCATTATCAAAAAATTCCAAACGAAACATTGGGAGAAGTGGCCGGTTACTACCAACATTAGCGTCACCGAAAGCGAACTCGCTGATGCGCTGAAAAACTGGTGGGAGATGGGTCAAAAGAGCTGCCCCAATGCCGGCAAAATCCTTTCGAGTCCCACTGCCCTACCCATGGAGATGAAGGTGAATGAGGTCTCTCAACTGCGATGGTCCCTTCCCAACCTTCCCAATGCCTACTTTGAAATGGAAGTCGTCGCCCTTGGTGAAAATAATGTGGTCGATCTCTTTCAACTTTGGAAACCCCGACTCGTGACTCCCGATAAAACTTTATATGTAGAAGGAGTGCACCTCCTTAAAAACGGGGAAGAGGTGCCGGGAGCGAATAACCTTTCCTTCGTCAAAGCAACGGTTAATGCCTCTAAAACCCCACCGGTTTTGAGCATCACGACGCTGCTCCTATTGAAACGACGAGATACTCTCTTACAGCTCTCTTTCGATGAATTGAAAGAGGCCACCCCAAAAAACTGTCATTCGACGGATCTCTTCAAGAAAAATCTTCTTCCAATCTATGAAAAACGGGATTGTTACTATTGCCATGGGGGAGGCCCGAAGAAAGAGGTTGGGATGGAGAAAGCAAAAGCCCGATTCTCGATGGATTTGGCTTCTGAAGAGGAGCTTTGCAACAGCTCATTACAGAGGGCCAATGGCAAGCGGATCGATCAGACCCCTTTGATCGCGCTTCCCTTGGATCGAGCCAATGGACACGAGTGGATTCTACCACGCCCCAGTGAAATTTTTCCCAACTGGTCGGAATGGATACGGAGTGAACAATGATTTCTCTCATTTTATTGCTGACTGGAATCTGCCAAGCCGAAACGATCTGGATCTTGGGAGATTATTACGTCGCTAAAAGTGATGGCAAAAAGATCGAATGGAAAGCCGACATTACTCCTAACTCTTGGAGCTTCAATGCCGAACAATGCTCCCTGTGGGTTGAAGACGAAGATTCGGGAAAGCTCTTTAGGTCAACCGACACAACATTTACAGACACCGAGCAAAAAGCTCACCTACTATCCGATGCGACTCTAGGCACCTTCTTTACACGTTCCCCTGAAGGAATGTTACAACTCCGAAATAGCGAAGGCGTCGTAAAACAGGAATATAAAACGCCTTGGGTTGCCCATTCAAAAAAAATGATCGTTTCTGCCCATGGCACCTGGTCGATCAATGACGACCGCGACAATCGAAAAAACTGGCTTGGAAGAGTTCTCTATACCGGAGAAGAGGTCACTCAAATTGATCTCCTTCCGGGTATGGTAATCTGGCCCAACCACCGTCTTTTAGTGAATGAAACCAACGGTGACTTTTGGTTGGGCTATTCCACAGGCGAACAGGGAAAACCCTTCACCCCGATCGTCGAACATCGCGATCGAGAAGGAAACCTCAAAAAAAGCTACCGCTGGAAAGACAAAGGCTTATTCCACGATTTCTGCATGGATCGGGATCACAGCGTGCTGGTTTCAAGGGACATCCCATCGGACTCTGGATTTACCGTTCCACTTGATTCCTTTTTAGAGCGTTTAATGCCTGGGAAAGAATCGACCACCGAACTGGCCCTTGCCAGCAATCTAATCGCCGACGGCTTAGCCTGTGCACCGGATGCGATCTATTTTGCGGAACATTCTTTATTCGGATCGGAAGGACGGCATTTGCAACGGTGGGATCGAAATCCATCCCATAAACCGGTAGAACTTTTTGATCTTCCTGGACCTGCGCAGAAACTATACCATTGTCTTTAGTTGACCTGACGGACGCGACGCCCTCGGTTTCCCCCTCGACTTCCAAAGTCGCTGTCTATCATCACAATTCGCTGGTTGGATTTCTTCAATTGGAGCACCCACGATACAATACTCACAATCAGAGCGGCCAAAAAGGCGCTGAAGAAGGAATCGACATAGACGCCATCCACCAACGAACCGGCCCAGTAAAAGAGCAGACCATTGATAATCAGCAGGAAAAAGCCCAAGCTCAAAATAGTAATGGGAAAAGTAAGAACCACAAGCACCGGCCGTACTAAGAAATTCAGCGCGCCTAAAATAGCCGCCACGGCCAGAGCTGCCCCAAAACTTTCAATCTGGATTCCCGAGATCAAGTGTGGGATCATTAAAATGATAAAACTGGTAATCAACCAACGCATCAGGATATTCATAGATTACGCTTATATACGCTAAAAAAGGGATTCTGAGAAGCCGGTTGACTTTAGCGGGTGGGGAGAGCTATTCAAACCTGCGTTTAGATAGGAGATTTTTATGACATGGTCCCGGTTATTCTTGGTAGTCGCATTGATATTGGCAGGCATTTTATCCCGAATTATCCCCCACACCCCCAATTTTACCGCGATGGGAGCGGCCGCCCTTTTTGCTGGGGCAATGTTGCCGAGCCGATGGATGTCGTTGATGGTACCGCTGATTGCCCTGTTGGTGAGTGATGGGATCATTGGGTTTCACTCCTTAAGTTTGGTGGTTTATGCTGCGATCCTCCTTTCCACAATGATGGGCTGGAGAATGAAATCGCATGGTTTGTTGTCATTTGTGGGAAATGGAATTGGATCGGCGGTTGTTTTCTTTTTGGTGACCAACTTCGCAGTCTGGGCGGAAGGCTCTTTATACCCACGGACTTTGGAAGGGTTGCAGATCTGTTTTATTGCGGCGCTACCCTTTTTCAAGAATATGGTCTTGGCAAACACCCTCTTTTTAGTATTGGGCGTTTCGATTATGAAAGTCTTGGAAAAATTACCACAGTTTAAAGCTCACTCAGTTGCGCCAAAATCGCTTCAATCGTTTTAGGCGCACACCCCTCCGCCCGATTGTTTACAAATAGATAGGCTGAGATCCCTTTCTGTATGGCTTTTCTGATGAGATCGGCGCCCGATTTTCTCAGTTCTTCAGACGGTTCTATCAGTTTGTCATAAGGAGAGAAGGCTTCGACCGCTTCATCATATAACGTTCCCGGTTGGAGTAGCATTCGTGAAACGATGTAGGGGAAGGAATAATCTTTAGAAAGTTCGAGTTGTTCGGGAAGAGAGGGCATCCGGCTCCAGCTGTTATAGACGTGTGAAACATGATGACGAGAGAGCATCTCGAAATAGGCTGGCTTGAGCCAATTGCGGTTTCTGAGCTCTACCCCCATCTGAAAATCCCGACCGAGTTTGAGATCGGTGAAAAAGCGATCGAGCCGAGAAACGAATTCAGAGCCGCTCGTGAGGGTGCCGGGGTAGAATTGGGAGAACTCTAGCATCAGGGGACCGATTTTTTCTTTGGCCGAGAGGATGGGGGTTAAAAACTTCTCCTCAAAGAGTTTGGGATCGAGAAAGCCTTCGTTAATTTTCCCGGCCTCTTTTCCGTACCTTTTAAGGTTCGGATATTTAAAGACGGTGATTTTTTCGGTTACCTTTAAGCCGAATCGAAACTGAGTTGGAGTTTGATCCATGTAGCGTTCGAATTGGGTCGTAGTCGGCCAGGTATAATAGGTGTGGTCCACTCCTACAGCGGTGTACTGTTTGGCGTACTCTTCGAGGCAACGATCTTTAAAGGCTTTGTCGGAAGAGTAATCTTGAGCGTAGACCAATCCTTTCCAGCCTTCGTATTTCCAGCTGGAAGTGCCAATATAGATATTTTTATCGAGGAGCTTTCGGAGTTTTTCGTTCATTGGAGACCCCCATCACTTTGATCAGAATACGCTTGGAACGAAGTCCGTCAAATTCGGCGTAAAAGATCTGCTGCCAGGTTCCAAAATCGAGGCGACCATGGGTGATGGGAGCAGTGATGGCGTGATTCGTGAGATAAGATTTTAAATGGGCATCTCCGTTGTCCTCACCGGTTTGGTGATGCTTGTAGGGTTTGCCGTAAGGAGCGAGGTTTTCGATCCATTGGGAAATATCTTCGAGCAGTCCGCTTTCAGCGTCATTGATGTAGATGCCGGCAGTGATGTGCATGGCACTGATAAAGCAAAGGCCGTCTTGGACTCGGGAACGTTCGAGGGTTTGTTCTACGAGTTCAGTGATATTTACGAGCGCGTACCGTTGGGGAATTTTAACGGTGAGGTGTTCGGTGTGGTGGATAAGATCCCCCCGTTCTTCGCGCGCAATCACTTCATATTTCTGAAATCCCGGGCAACTTCGGGGATCGAGGAGCCAATCTTTGGGTTTGAGCATGGATGAAGCCTCCGTGAAGTGGTTTATTCCGTGGCGCCGTTTTTGACGAGGAAGGTCTCCATTTCCTTAGCGGCTTAGTCCAATTTGGTTACTCCCCTGTTCCCATATGGGCCTAACCTCTTGCACTAAGACGCTCACAGAATTTGCATCCCTCTGTAGCCTGCCTTTAACGATAATAAAACAATGATTCAGGATCTGCTCTCGGTTTCTTTCGTAAACTTCTGGATGAAAGATAAGGTCGGTAAAGCCAAATTCGTCTTCAAGAGTTGAAAACATGCATCCTTTAGCCGTAGGGGGCTTCTGTCGTATTAATGCTAATCCTCCGATTTCGACCGTTATTCCATTCTTAAGGTTACGAATCTTCTGTGAATCGGTTTTTGGGAATTTAGAAATTGCTTTTCGGATCTCAGACATTGGATGGCCATGGGTCGAAAGGGAAAAAGCGCCGTAATCTTCCTTAATGGTTTCGAAGGAGGTGAGAGCTTGAAAGCTTCCTTTCTCAGGAAGGCTTTCGGTATCCAATTCAAAGAGAGACATCTGATGGCTTGTAGCACTCTCTAAAAGGTTTTCATAATGAATGACGGACCAAAGCGCCTCTCTGGGTTTTAGTTTCAGTTCTTCAAAGCCACCCGCCATCGCAATTCGGTTTAAAACATCACGTCGGATAGTAGTGCGTGCACAGAGATCTTGAAACCCAAGAAAAGGCTTTTGGCTTCTTTCTTGAATGAGGGCTTCGGCATCTTTTTTGGCAAATCCCTTAACCACCCTAAATCCTAATCGGATGGATTTGGGGCTTGTCACTTCACAATCCCACTGAGAATGATGAAAGCTCACGGGCAATACCTGAATCCCGTGGCGGAGAGCATCGTAAACAAGCGTATCGTTGCGGTAGAAGCCCATCGGTTGGGAGTTGATTAAGGCGCAGGTAAACTCCGCAGGATAATGGCACTTCAAATAACACGAAGCATAGGCCAGAAGTGCGAAACTTGCGGCATGGCTTTCCGGGAATCCGTATTGGGAGAAACCCTGGATCTGCTCAAAAATCTGTTTCGCGAACGATGAAGGAAGCCCTCCTTCAATCAGCCCTTCCATGAGTCTTTGTGCCATCTTAGCAATCGGGGCTGAAGTCCTCCAGGCGTTAACCGACCGTCGAAGCATATCGGCTTCACCAGGAGAGAAGTGGGCCAACTCAATTGCAAGCCGCATGATCTGCTCTTGGAAAAGGGGGATTCCTAAGGTCTTGCCCAATATCTTTCTGACTTTTTCATTGGGAAAGGTAATCTTTTCGATCCCCTTTCTTCTTTTTAGGAAGGGATGGACCATGTTTCCAACAATGGGGCCTGGCCGAACAATCGCTACCTCGATGACCAAATCATAAAAGTTACGCGGCAACAGTCTTCCCAACATAGAAATCTGGGCGCGAGATTCGATCTGAAAGGTTCCAACTGTGTCACAGGCTTGGATCATTTGGTAGGTAGCAGGATCGTCATGGGGGATTTCATGCAGTTTCATTCCGACATTATCCAACGTTTTTCGTAACGCTGAGAGCATCCCTAGCGATAGCACGTCTATTTTCAATAACCCTAAAGCATCCAGATCATATTTATCCCATTGGATTATGGTTCTGCCTTCCATTCGAGCTGGCTCTACGGGAACGATCCCGGTAATGGGACACGCCGATAAAGTAAAACCTCCGGAGTGAATCGTGAGGTGTCTTGGGAACCCTCGGATCTCGTTCATGACCGCGTCGATTTTGGCTCTTAATCCCTCTCGATTTGGAATGTTTTTAGTGAGCTCGTCAAAATGCCTTTCCACTTTTTTAGCTGAAAGAGTTCCAACCTCTACTCCAAAGGCCTTACTCACTTCTCTAAGGGCCGATCGACCTTGGTAGGTAACTACAGCGCTCACCATCGCCGCTCGGTCCCTCCCATATTTTTGGTAGATGTACTGAATCACCTCTTCGCGTCGTTCGTGCTCAAAGTCGACATCGATATCAGGAGGTTCGCCCCGCTCCGCTGAGATAAAACGTTCAAAGAGGAGGTTCATCTGAATGGGGTCGATAGAGGTAATTCCCAGCACATAGCAGACGACGGAGTTGGCGGCAGAGCCTCTCCCCTGACAGAGGATCTGCCGACTTTTCGCAAATTCCACGATGTCATAAATAGTAATGAAATAGTCGGCGTAATTAAGCTCTTTAATAAGCCTAAGCTCATGTTGAAGTTGATTTTTTACGGAGTCTGAAATGCCTTGTTTGTACACCCTAGGGGCACAGTCTAGGACTAGTTTTTCAAGGTAGCTTTGAGCGGTGTGCCCTTTTGGGATCCACTCGGAAGGATAATAGTAGCGAAGTTCAGATAAAGAAAAGTGGCAGGATTCAGCTATCTCAAGCGTTTTTGCAAGAGCTTCAGGTCTATTTGCATACAAGCGCTCCATCTGTGCATTGGATTTTAAGTACCGCTCCGCATTTGGAAATAACTTGTAACCCACTTCATTCAGTGGCTTTCCCTCTTTAATGGAGACAAGAACATCTTGGACGATTTTTCTTTTTTTGATGTGGTAGTAGACATCATTCGTTGCGACCATGGGGAGATCATAACGACAGCTCAAGGCACTTACCTTCTCGAAGCGATTTGCATCCTTCCCGTCAAGGTATTGGGTCAAGGGGAGAAAAACCGATGGAAAAACATCCCTCCATCGATCGATTGAGAGATTCTCTTCAATTCTTGGAAGGATGACAAAACCTGAAGCATAACTTCCTAGAGCTGCTATGAGATCATGAATAACAAGACTTGCCTCGCCCTTTTCTTTGCCTTGATAGGCCTTTGTGATGAGCGTGCATAAGAGGCCATAGGCCTTCTTGTCTTTGACGATAAGAACAAGAGGAGAGTGATCTAAGAAAGTCAGTTCAGTACCGATGAGGAGTTTAAATTCAGGATGGCTTTTCGCTTTTTGATGAGCCCTGACAACCCCATAAAGCCCATTAAAGTCATTGAGGCATAGCCCCTTTAATCCAAGCTCAATCGCTCTTTCGACTAACTCTTCAGGGTGGCTTGCTCCTTTTAAGAAACTAAAATTCGACTTCGCTAATAGCTCCGCATACATCAGTCAAAAAATCCGTGTAAAAAATATTTATCTTCATTTTTAAAAACCCAAAAACATTTCCCCAGTTGAGAGTGTGCTTTGAAGTAGACTCGCTCTTCCGCCTTCTCCCACCATTCACTAAATACCACCTCGGGCTGTATCGCGTCTTGTAAGGCCATGATATGGCCACGAAAGCTCAGCTTTCCGTTTTGAATAGGAATAGGTAGAGGTTTCAGTAAAAGGCGGAGAGGTCTTTGAGGAAGATTATCCATTGAAAGCAGGCAGGCTCCTTCTTTACTCCGATCCCAATTTTTTTCGGGGAGATAGCTTTCCTTCAAGGCCGCCTTAAACACATTTCTTTCCCCCAGTTTTAAGCTCAATCGATTGACCAGATCTAAGTAGCTTTCCTCATTCTCTTCTCTGTTCGGGTCGAAGATATCTCGCTGCGCAGGGCGATAGGGCTCTGTTTCCGTAACGAAGATTTCAAATCCGGTCACCCTTCCTGGAAGTGTTTTTTTTTGGAAAGCATGCTGAGCCTTGTCCCGAAAGAGCTGAAGCAGCGTTTTTATTGAGATGCGAGTAAAGCTAAGCTCAATGAGAAGAGAGTAATGAGGGTCTAAAATCGAAGAGGCCTTTTCAAGTAGGAATCTCGCTTCAAAGGCTTTGAGTGTCTTGCCTCTAGCAACAAGCCTCAGGTAGGTGCGCTCCAGGAGCCTTTTAAGGACGAAAATAACGGGCTCAACAGAGTCGAGTTCCACTTCAGCATCAAAATCTTGCCTTTCCATGATCTTTTCTTCGGGAGTGAATTTGGGCCATAAAAGTAGGGTACTGTCCCAAACCCTGGCATGGAGCATGAGGCCCAAAGCCCCAAACCGAGAAGATAACTGTCGGGCTGGAATCTTCATGAAATCTTCTAAAGAACGAATCCCTAACTTTTCCAAATACCAAACCGTTTTCGTTAGAAGAGCTTCCTGTTTCTCATTTCTCTGAAAAGGAAAAAGAAAATACTTTAAAAACTCTACTGGTATTTTTTTAAGATCTTTTGTTCCTAAATAAGCATCGGCAAAAGAAAGAGGAACTGAGGTGGCTATGCCGATTCCAGGCATTACTTCCAAGCTTTCGAAAATGGAGTGAGCGATTTCTAAAAACTTTTCCTCACTGTAAAGAAGAGAACATTGATCAATCTCCAGGAATACCGAATTCTCTGAAAGGGCAATTTGTGGTGAATAGCGGTAGAAGATCTCGGCAATATTTTTTAGATTCTTTGGTTTCTCAAAATAAAAGCAAATAACCCTCACTGGAAACCTCGTTGCCTTAAAACCTTAATTCCCTCATTCACATCCAGTTGCAGCGCCGGAATCCAACTTTGATGGGGGAGAGTAGAAAGTAAAAACAAATGGGATTCTGTCTTTTCAATGAGAAGCTGAATTTTTCGAAGCTCCATCTCCTTAAACTCTAATTGAGAGAGAGTAATCACCTGAAAGATCTGGCTCTTAAGCACCTGTTGAGTAGCCCAAACCGATTCCGCGCCGCACTCAATAAAAAGAATAGAGCCGATATCGACTCCTCTTTGCCAAAGGGCGTAAGGGTTAATGGAGATCTCTTTTTCTATCCAGACTGTTTTTAAGCTCGGGTATTCCTTAAGAAATTGGGAAAGAAACTCAGTCTTTCCGGAACCAAAAATCTCGACCACACTGCTGGAAGGAATTCCTTTTGGGTATAAAGAAAAAGGACGAATCTGCTTAGGAAGGGAGCCATCCACAGCACCGATTTTCTTTTTCAACTCCTCGATATTAACCCGCACCGCCATAGCACTTTAGAATCCTTTTCTAATTAATCCACGGAAAACTCCCTCGATTCTAAAATGCTGGTGCTCTTTGATGTGAATGGGTTTGTACTTCTCGTTTGCTGAGTGAAGTTCAACGTGCGATTTTCTTTTGTAAAAATATTTAATCGTGGCTTCATTATCGATATGGGCCACGACAATCTGGCCGTTATCGGCATGATCCTGTTTGCGGACCACCACATAGTCATCCTCCAAAATTCCTTCCTCAATCATGGAGTCACCCAGTACTTGGAGAGCAAAAAACTGGCCTCGTCCCTTCAACATGTCATCTGGGACCTGTAAAGCCTCTCCGAATTTCAGGTATTGAATGGGGCGGCCAGCGGCAACTTTTCCCAGTAGAGGGATGGTGTTTGAAGTCTGTACCAATTGCAGACCGTTCCACTGCCGCCCCTTTTGATGGAGGTATCCTTTGACCTTTAAGGCAGAGACATAATCATGAACGGTGCTCTTAGCCTTCAACTCGAAGTTTTGTTGGATCTCTTGATAAGTGGGGGAGCGTCCATACTTTCCCAAATACTTCTCGATGAAGTCTAAAACCCGTCTCTGCTTTTCGGTCAGATTATCCATATATCCCTCTACCTCTATTCATCATACCGAACTTTTTCCGAACTTTTAAAGCATTAAAAATAGGCTGTACTAACCAGTTGAAATCCCAACGGTTTCACCCCTAAGATTAGGCTATGTGTGCACAATACCTCTTAAAGGCGAAGGTGAAGGACCTTGAAAGGGCCTTGGGAATTAAGATAGGTCCTGCGATTGATTGGAATGAAAAAATAGTTCCTTACGCCCAAGCTCCGGTAATCAACAAAGAAGGGATAGGGATGATGAACTTTTCCCTGATTCCTGCTTGGAGCAAAGAGCCCAAGATGAAGTTCGCCACCCACAATGCACGCCTTGAAACCATCGATGAAAAGGCAACCTGGAAGCGCCCTTTTTTAAAGCAACACTCCTTTGTTCCCATGACCTCTTTTATTGAGCCCATTTATGATGGAAAATTGGCTGGCAATATGGTGGCTTTTGATGCCGATGACCTTATTTACGCGGCTGCTATTTATGACACTTGGACCAATCGAAAAACGGGAGAAATCATCGATTCATTTTCCATCATTACTTCTGATCCGTGTGCGTTCGTGAAGAAAACCGGTCATGATAGGCAACCGGTGTTTCTTCCATTGAAGGAAGCGAAAAAATGGATCGAGCTGGAGGGTGGCGCAAAGGAGCTGAAAGACTTCCTATCAGATGCGGCCAAATCTCCTAAGTTTGAGACCAGCATCAACAGACCGCTAAAACCGGGATGGGAAAAACGTCGAAAAACTTAGGGCCATAAAAGTCCCAGATCGTTACGAGCATGCGGTTGAATCGGACTACCAAGCGGCAACGCCGCTAAAGGTTAATCTTCATCTTAAGTTTAATCATTGATTAAGTGACCCTCCTCAAAAAAACGGACTCCAAAAAAGGTAGAATTGGGGTAAAACCCC
>CAZRZK010000005.1:0-107432 GCA_964604555.1 uncultured Pseudobdellovibrionaceae bacterium
GTTTTTGACTTTTCCAGCTTTGGTGGCTTCTTCAGGTTTCCTTCTTTCATCTCCCCAGCAGAAGAGTGTGTCATCCGCTTTGATTGCGCAGGTTTGCCTATAGCCAGCGACGACGTTTTTGACTTTTCCCGCTTTAGTGGCTTCTTCGAGCTTCGAGTCTGCATCCCCCCAACAATAAAGAGTATTATCTTTTCGAAGGCCACAAACTTGATCGTGTCCTTCAAAAATTTTTTCAAACTTTTGCACCGCTTGAATCTTTTCAAGTGGGTAACTCTCAGGCCTTAGACGATAAGCTTCCGCTTTAGTTCTAATTTCTTTGGATGTGATTTCAGTTAGCCTTTCGCCTTCACATGCAAATATATCCTTTTCCTTCCTAATGGGAGCATTCCCTGACCGCAGAATCTCCGCCCTCTGTTGCTCCACTGAAAAATTTCCAAAGGGCTTTAGAGAGCCATTTGGATCGCTTTTCTCTCCCAATCTCGCCGCTACTAAGGCCTTGTAAAAATAAATCTGTGGATGGCTCGCTTCATTTTTGTAAAAGGCTTCGTAATCTTCAATCACCTCTTTGGCTCGCTCATCCTTGCCCTGTGCCACCATTTGTCGAATGAGCAGGATATGGGCCTCTTTGCCACTTTTAGTGTAGGGATAGTGATAGGCTGTGTTAAATAAAGAATTCTCACCCTCACCTTTAATCGCACTATTGAGCGCACCCATTGCCTTTTGCTCCGCCTTCAACTGATAAGAACCAAGACTACGGCCCTGCAGTTGTGGAATCAGGCGGCGTAATTTCCATTGAGCCTCTGCGAGGCAGGGATTGGAATCGCTCAGCATGGAAATAAGTGTTTCAATCTCATCCGTTTCCAGCTTCTTGTGCCTGTTCGCAGCTTCATGGAATTTTTCCAGCTGCTCGTGAGTGAATCCAACTGTCGCCTTGGGAGCAGGGTCCACTGCATGCTTCACTTCTGAAAATGCGGAAGCACTCAGTAATACAATCGACATCATCGCAAAATATCTAATCGTCATGAACTCTCCATAGGCGGAAGAACCCTCTGTTCTCAATTTTGATTATGTAACTTTAAATCTCTTCTCCCCACCCACAAATAAGCCATATTTCACTTCATTTGCTGTATAAAAATTAGACATTACATCTGCTCAAGAATGGAGACAGGCTGGGGGATTCCTCAAAATTGGGTAACCCTAAAAGAACGCTTGCACGCTATGCTAAAGAAGGAAAGATTCTGATTTCTCAACTGAATGAATTGGAATCCTTTGAGTTTTTAATTGGCAATATCGATGGATACCTTGATAATTTAGTGATCCTGAATGAAAAACATGTTCAATGTTTTGATCACGGACACCATACCTTTGAAGTTGCTCTTCCAGAAATCGGCAGTTTAAAATATGCTCCCGTTGGAATTACAATACCAAGTGAGCCTTCTCATCACTTTGTGAAAGCCCTTTCTACCATAAGTGAATCACAATGGAGTGCACAATTAACCCCGCTTCTTTCACCAATTGAAATACAAGGCTTTCTTTTTAGACGCAGAATCTTATTAAAAGACTATGAGCTTCGTGAAAAGCTTAGCCTACTTCAAGACTAGCAGCCGTCGCCATTCCTAAAGCCGCAGTTTCTGCTGCCGTTGAACGGCTCATGTAATCGGCCTCTGGACTTTCCTGATTCTCGCCCACTTTCAGCTGCACTCGACGATAGGAATCGATTCCAGTTCCAGCTGGGATCAAGCGACCCATAATCACGTTCTCTTTGAGTCCGCGGAGTCGGTCGATCTTGCCCTGGATAGCGGCTTCGGTCAGCACCTTCGTCGTCTCCTGGAAGGAAGCGGCCGATATGAAGCTTTCGGTCGAGAGTGAAGCTTTCGTGATACCTAGCAAGAGCGGCTCAGCAATGGCTGGCTTCTTACCGAGTTTCTTCATCTTCTCGTTTTCTTCTTCGAATCTCCAGCGTTCGATATTTTCACCAATCAAGAGGTCTGAATCCCCCGGATCGGTTAACCGCACCCGTTTCAACATCTGGCGCACGATCAATTCAATATGCTTATCGTTGATGCGCACACCCTGAAGTCGATAAACTTCTTGCACTTCATCCACGAGGTATTTAGCAAGGGCCTTATCTCCCATCACCTTCAAGATATCGTGTGGGTTCGAGGCTCCATCCATCAGAGCTTCACCAGCCCTGACATAATCCCCTTCGCGGACGCTGATATGTTTACCTTTGGCGATGAGATACTCTTTCGGCTCTCCATGCTCTGGGGTCACAATCAGTTTCCGTTTGCCTTTGCTATCCTTACCGAAGGAGACCACTCCATCAATTTCACTGATGGCGGCCACCTCTTTGGGTTTGCGGGCTTCAAAGAGCTCGGCAACGCGAGGAAGACCTCCGGTGATGTCCTTAGTCTTCGTGGTTTCCCGAGGAATCTTCGCAATCGCATCTCCAGGGAAGGCCTCATCGCCATCTATCATGGTGATATTCGCGCCGACAGGGAGCAAGTAAGTTGCCTTAGCCTGCTTTTTATCATCGAGAACAACAATGCGCGGACGGAGATCGGTATCCCGTGATTCAATAATCACGCGACGGCTCAATCCAGTCACTTCGTCGACCTGCTCAGAGAGCGACATTCCCTCGGTGACGTCCACATATGAAATTTTACCAGCATGCTCAGTCAACACCGGCATACTATAGGGATCCCAAGTCGCAACGCCTTGACCTTTAGTAACCTTGGCACCTTCTTGGACCGTTAACTTCGCTCCATAAACCAATTGATAGCGTTCCCGCTCACGGCCTGTGTCATCAAGAACAGCCAATTCACCGTTTCGATTCATCACTGTGAACGTGCCTAAGCGATCTTTCACGAGGTTAGTACGGAACAATTTAATCGTGCCGTCATGTCGAACTTCGAGCGAGCTTTGCTCTGCTCTTCGGGTCGCCGCACCTCCAACGTGGAAGGTACGCATCGTGAGCTGAGTTCCGGGTTCACCGATACTCTGCGCAGCGATAATTCCAACCGCTTCACCTTTGTTGACCAGATGTCCACGAGAAAGATCACGGCCATAACAAAGGACGCAAATTCCCACGCGGGCTTTACAGGTCAGACCTGAACGGATGGAAATCTTTTCAATTCCAGCTTCTTCGATGACCTGCATCAGATTTTCATCGATCTCTTGGTTTGCCTTCACCAGTAATTCACCGGTGTAAGGATCCTTCACGTCATCTAAAGCCACACGACCTAAGATACGATCTCCAATGGCTTCAATGATCTCACCGCCTTCAACGAGGGCCATGATCTCAATGCCATCGGTGGCTCCGCAATCGTAGTCTCCCACGACGATATCTTGAGCCACATCGACCAAACGACGGGTCAAGTATCCGGAATGGGCCGTTTTCAATGCCGTATCGGCCAAGCCTTTACGAGCTCCGTGAGTTGAAATGAAGTATTGGAGCGCATCCAATCCTTCCCGGAAGTTCGCAGTGATAGGGGTTTCGATGATCTCGCCTGAAGGACGGGCCATCAAACCTCTCATCCCGGCCAACTGCTTAATCTGCGCGGCACTACCTCGAGCGCCGGAGTCGGCCATCATGTAAATTGAATTGAGGCTTGGGATCGTTACCTTTTTGCCTGTTTTATCAATGGCGTAATCGATCGAAAGCTCCGACATCATCTCTTCGGCAACCTGTTCGGTCACTTGGGCCCAGATATCGATCACCTTGTTGTAACGTTCTCCATCGGTAATCAAACCTTCGGTGTATTGATTCTGGATCTCTTGCACTTCTTTATAAGCACCGCCTAAGAGTTCGGCTTTCTTCTTCGGAATCTTCATGTCCTGCATGCAGATGCTGATACCAGCTTTGGTAGCATATTCGAATCCAAGGCTACGCATCTTGTCGGCAAGAACGACGGTCCGTTTGTTACCGGTAGTCCGGTAGCAAAGATCCATCAATTCCGCGAGCGCCTTCTTATCGAGCACTCGATTGTATTCATCAAAGGCAATTTCAGAAGGAATGATCTCTCTCAGGATCAATCGCCCTGGAGTGGTTTCATACCGTTTCTTGTTGAGCCGCACATTGATCTTGGCGTGCAGCTCGATCTCTCCGTAATGGAAAGCGTAAATCGCCTCTTGAGGATTGGCGAAAGTTTTCCCTTCCCCTTTCGAGGCAAACCGCTGTTGGGTCATGTAATAGATACCCAGCACAACGTCTTGGGTCGGATCAATAATCGGTTTTCCGAAAGCGGGCGACAGGATGTTATTGGTCGACATCATGAGCACACGGGCTTCCAATTGAGCTTCGACACTCAATGGAACGTGGACCGCCATTTGGTCACCGTCGAAATCGGCGTTGAAAGTGGAACAGACCAAAGGATGGAGCTGGATCGCTTTTC
This sequence comes from uncultured Pseudobdellovibrionaceae bacterium, assembly GCA_964604555.1. Taxonomy (GTDB): domain Bacteria; phylum Bdellovibrionota; class FAC87; order UBA2466; family UBA2466; genus CAZRZK01. The sequence goes on from CAZRZK010000005.1 coordinate 4,395, forward strand.
CTTCGATCAAGACCGGTTCAAATCCTTGGATACCTAAACGGTGCAGAGTCGGAGCACGGTTCAAGAGAACTGGATGTTCCTTCACCACCTCTTCAAGAATATCCCAAACCTCTTCCTTTTCCTTCTCCACCATCTTCTTCGCAGATTTAATGGTAGTGACGTAACCCCGCTCTTCCAATTTATTGAAGATGAAAGGTTTAAAAAGTTCGAGTGCCATTTTCTTAGGCAATCCGCACTGATGGAGCTTTAATTCTGGCCCCACCACAATCACGGAACGGCCGGAGTAATCGACCCGTTTTCCTAAAAGGTTTTGACGGAAACGCCCTTGTTTTCCTTTGAGCATATCGCTTAAGGAACGTAAGGGACGTTTGTTCGGTCCGGTGAAGGTTCTTCCCCGACGGCCGTTATCAAATAAGGCATCAACCGCTTCCTGCAACATCCGCTTTTCGTTTCGGATAATAATCTCAGGAGCATTTAATTCTTGGAGCCGTTTCAACCGGTTATTTCGGTTAATGACTCGACGATAAAGATCGTTCAAATCGGAAGTCGCAAATCGACCGCCATCTAAAGGCACCAATGGGCGTAAATCGGGAGGAATGACCGGAATCACTTCCAACATCATCCAATCGGGTTTATTGGTCGATCCTTTGAAGGCTTCAACCACCTTTAACCGCTTCGCAATATTTTTTTGGACCGTTTCACTGTTGGTTTTACTAAGCTTTGCACGGAGCTCTTTCGCCATCGTTTCGAGATCAAGACCCCGTAACATCTCACGGACCGCTTCGGCACCCATGGCGGCTCGGAAATCGCTCTTATATTCTTTTTTCGCCGCTTGGAACTCCTCTTCGGAAAGGACTTCACCTCTTTGGAGTGGAGTCGTTCCGGGATCGACAACCGCATAAGCTTCACAATAAAGAACTCTTTCCAAGTTCTTGAGAGTGACATCTAGTAAAGCTCCAATTCGACTCGGAAGGCTGCGTAAGAACCAAATATGGGCAACTGGGGTTGCCAATTCGATGTGACCTAAGCGTTCCCGACGGACTTTAGATTGAATGACCTCGACACCGCACTTTTCGCACACCACTCCACGGTGCTTCATCCGTTTGTAACGGCCGCAGTTACATTCGTAATCCTTTACCGGACCAAAGATCTTTGCGCAGAAAAGACCATCCCGTTCTGGTTTAAAAGTACGGTAGTTGATCGTTTCCGGCTTTTTCACCTCACCGAAGGACCATGAGCGGATCTTCTCAGGACTGGCGAGAGCGATCTTAACCGCTTTAAAAGAAAGGGGATCTTTGGGTTTATCAAAGAAGTTTAAGAGATCTTTCATACCGCTCCATCCTCAATGAGCTCAACATCGAGTGCCAAGCTCTGAAGTTCTTTGACTAGAACGTTAAATGATTCAGGCAATCCTGGTTCAAGCACATTCTCGCCCTTAACGATTGCTTCAAACATACGAGTTCTTCCAGCGACGTCATCCGACTTCACCGTCAATAATTCTTGGAGACAGTAGGCGGCGCCATAAGCTTCGAGCGCCCACACTTCCATTTCTCCCAATCTTTGTCCTCCGAACTGCGCCTTACCGCCCAGTGGCTGTTGCGTCACTAAGCTATAGGGCCCAATGCTTCGGGCATGAATCTTTTCATCGACTAAGTGATGCAGTTTTAAGACGTACATCACACCGACCGTTACATCATGCTTAAAGGCTTCACCCGAGCGACCATCAAACAGAATCTGCTGGCCACTTTCAGGAAGGCCGACATTGCTTAAAGCTTCGCGGATTTCGCTTTCCTTCGTGCTATCAAACACGGGGCTTGCTAAGTGGAGACCATTTTTCAGGGTCTTCGCTAGCCGCAACGTCGATTCGTTATTCAGATCGTCGATCTGTTTCACGAGGCCCTTGTCAGGGAAGAACTTCTTCAACAGTCCTTTAATATGATTCACATTAGCTTCGGTCCAGTTCTCAAGGGCCTTTTGCACCTGGAGACCAAACTCATAGCCGGCACGACCCAAGTGGGCTTCCAAGATCTGCCCTACGTTCATACGAGAAGGCACACCCAGCGGGTTCAGAACAATCTGAACGGGAGTTCCATCTTCCATGAACGGCATATCTTCCACTGGAAGGGTCCTGGAAATCACACCCTTGTTTCCATGGCGTCCGGCCATTTTATCACCGACAGCAATCCGACGTTTAATGGCTACATAAACTTTGACCATCTTGATCACGCCAGGAGGAAGCTGTTCATCCCCCTTGTGGAGTTTCTTCACCTTCTCTTCAAAGACGGTTTGGACTCCCTGAATCTGTTTGTCGACGGCAGTTAAAACCGCATTCACCTGAATCTCGGCAGAAGGCTCAAGCGGAATATGCTTGAGGAGATCGTAAGGGATTCTCTCCACTTCCGATTCCTGGAGCTCCTGACCTTTTTTCAAGATCTGGTTCTCACCGGTCACATCTAAGAGTTTCCCAGTGGTAGTCTTGCCGTGAATCAAAGAAGCGACCTTCTTACGGGCGGCATCTTGAATAATACGAACTTCGGTCCGCTCGTCTTTGCGGAGACGCAATTCTTCGTCTTCAATAATCCGGGCTAAACGCTCGTCCTTATCGACCACTTCACGGGAGAAAACTTGGGCACCGATGACCGTTCCAATCACGCCAGGGGAGACGCGTAAGGAGGTATCCTTCACATCTCCAGCCTTTTCGCCGAAGATCGCTCTTAAGAGTTTTTCTTCGGGGCTGAGTTGGGTTTCACCTTTAGGAGTGATCTTTCCGACGAGAATATCACCGGGTTTCACTTCCGCTCCGATGCGCACAATACCGCTCGCATCGAGGTTCATGAGCTGTTCTTCACTCACGTTCGGAATATCGCGAGTGACCTCTTCTTTACCTAATTTTGTGTCACGGGCCACACACTCGAACTCTTCGATGTGAATGGAAGTGAAGGTGTCATTTTTAACCAACTCTTCACTGATCAAGATCGAATCTTCGAAGTTGTATCCACCCCAGGGCATGAAAGCCACTAGGACGTTTTGACCGAGGGCCAATTCACCCATATCGGTTCCGGGTCCGTCAGCCAGGATATCTCCCTTTCTGACCTTTTCTCCAACCTTCACAATAGGACGTTGGTTGACACAGGTGTTTTGGTTAGATCGTCGATATTTAATCAAATTATAAATATCTACGCCGGGACTGCCACTATCACCGCTATTATCGGTGCGCACCACAATGCGGGTCGCATCCACGAAATCGATAATTCCACTGTGACGAGCCACCACGGTTACACCTGAATCGCGGGCTACTAACTTTTCCATGCCCGTTCCCACAATAGGAGCGTGGGTTCTGAGCAAAGGAACCGCTTGCCGTTGCATGTTCGATCCCATCAACGCGCGGTTCGCATCGTCGTTTTCCAAGAAGGGGATCATGGAGGCGGCAATCGACACGAGCTGATTCGGCGCCACATCCATGAGATCAATGTCGTCTTTTCGAGCGAGGGTTGTTTCGCCTTGCTTACGGGCCGAAACAAAGTCAGGAGTGATTTTAGAATCTTTTAATGGAGTGGTCGCCTGTGCGATGGTGTGGTTTTCCTCTTCTAATGCGGAGAAGAAAACGACCTCTTCAGTGACCTTTCCATCGGCAACTCGCCGATAAGGAGTTTCAATAAACCCATACTCATTCACCCGACCAAAGGTCGAGAGCGAAGAAATAAGACCGATGTTTGGACCTTCAGGGGTCTCAATCGGACAGATTCTTCCGTAATGGGTAGCATGAACGTCACGCACTTCGAATCCAGCGCGTTCACGGGTCAAACCACCCGGCCCAAGAGCCGAAAGGCGTCGCTTATGGGTCACTTCAGACAACGGATTGGTCTGATCCATAAACTGCGACAACTGTGAACTTCCGAAGAACTCTTTTACGACGGCCGAAACCGGTTTGGAGTTGATCAGATCATGGGGCATCAGGGTTTCAACATCCTGAAGACTCATCCGTTCACGGATAGCCCGCTCCATTCGAACCAATCCAATGCGGAATTGATTCTCAAGAAGCTCTCCCACGGCTCTCACCCGACGATTTCCCAAATGATCGATATCGTCGATAGTTCCCTTACCGTTTTTAAGATCAATTAAATACTTAACCACCGCCAAGATATCATCCTTGGTGAGCGTAGTGTTCTCGAGTGGAGTGTTAAAACCAAACTTGTGGTTAATTTTTAGACGACCCACGCGGGAGAGATCATACTTTGTCGCATCGAAGAAAAGGCCATCAAACAGGGTTTGGGCCGCTTCTAATGTTGGGGGATCCCCAGGGCGCAACCGACGATAAATTTCGATGAGGGCTTCTTCCTTGGTCGACACCTTATCTTGAAGGAGCGTGTCCCGAAGATAAGCACCTACGTTGATGCGATCGGTGTAAAGAATATCGAAATCCTTCACCCCACGCTCGACTAAAAGATCGAGTTTCGCATCGGTGATCTCTTCATTACATTCAAGAAGCACTTCACCGGTGGTCAGATCGACAACATCTTTCGCGCAGATCTTCCCAACTACCAGGTCGCGACCGATGGGGAACTTTTTCAGTTTCGCATCTTCAAGCCGTTTTATGACATTGGCAGTAAACTTTTTATTCTTCTCAACGACGACTTTTCCATCATCATCCAACCAATCATAGTTAGCCCGTTGCCCCAGATAAAGGTTCGGTTGGAAGCCAAGATATAAAGAGCCTCCTTTTCCAAAGCTGATGGTTTCATGTTCGTAGAAATATTCGAGAAGTTCTTCAGTCGAATAGCCTAATGCTTTCAACAGAACTGTAACATGCAACTTCCGACGCCGATCGATACGGACATAAAGCACATCTTTATGATCGAATTCAAAATCGAGCCAAGATCCACGATAAGGAATGACTCGCGCCGAATAGAGGAGCTTTCCACTCGCGTGAGAAGTCCCTTTATCATGGTCAAAAAAGACACCAGGAGACCGGTGCAGCTGACTGACAACCACCCGCTCCGTGCCATTGATGATGAAGCTACCGCGATCGGTCATGAGCGGAATTTCACCTAAGTACACATCCTGCTGGCGAACGTCTTTAATGCTACGGGTACCGGTTTGCTCCTCCACTTCCCAGACTTCTAGGCGAACCACTACCTTTAAAGGAGCGGCAAAGCTGACTCCACGGCTGCGGCACTCATCGATATCGTATTTAGGGGTTTCTAAGGTGTAGGAATCGAATTCAAGGCTAGCGGTGTTGTTGAAATCTCGAATGGGGAATACCGATTTGAATACCCCTTGAAGGCCGGTTGCCTCTCGACCATTGGTCGCAGCATCGGCTTGTAGGAACTTTTCATACGATTTCTTTTGAACTTCAATTAAGTCTGGAATCTCAATTAAAGGCCTAAAATGACCGTACTCTTTCCGAAAGCGTTTGCTCTCAAGAAAGTTAGGTGGGGTGTTCATGAGTCTTCCCTCTTAGAGTAGCTTTGCTGAAAAAGAAGATGAGCAACTTCTTCAGCAAAGCTCGCATTTCTCAACAATTTGGTAAGAATAAAAAAGCTCAAAGCCTATTCAGACCCAAAAAAAATTACTTCAGCTCTACCTTAGCACCGGCGGCTTCGAGTTTTTTCTTGATCTCTTCAGCTTCTTTCTTGGAAACTCCCTCTTTTACGGTCTTAGGAGCGCCTTCGACGAGGTCCTTGGCTTCTTTCAGACCGAGGGTAGTGAATCCTCGAATTTCTTTAATGACGTTTACTTTTTGCGCACCACCATCAACTAAGACAATGTCAAACGCGGTTTTCTCTTCCACAGGAGCGGCAGCAGCGCCTCCTGGGGCAGCCACACCGACTGCCACTGGGGCAGCGGCACTGACGCCATACCGTGTTTCAAATTTCTTCACGAATTCAGAGATAGTGAGTAAGTTAGCTCCATCAAAAAATTCGAATACCTGTTCTTCTGTTACTGGCATTTGAGTCCTCCTTAAAAAAATTTACGCCAAAACTGTTAGGCAGCGCCTTCCGCTTCCTTTTTTCCTTTGAGAGCCCCAAGGGCATATCCCAATTTTCTGGGGGTATCTTGCAGGGCATACAAAAATTTGGTTGGCCCAGACTTGAGCGCCCACAGAAATCCAACTAAAAGCTCATTTTTGCCGGGCAGTTTCGAGAGAGCCTCGATCTGCTTGTGGCTCATCACTTGGCCAAGAGCGGCACCGCTTTTTAACTTTAAACCAAAATCCTCTTTAGAGGCCCATTCCCAGATCGCTTTCGCCGCGACTACTGGATCTTCAGAACTGTAAGCCACTAACACTGGCCCCTCAAACTCTGAGGAAAGCTCCTTATAAGGAGTGCTTTCTAACGCTCTTTTAGCGAGGGTGTTTTTCACCACTTGAACGCGAATATTTCGTTTTCGCAAGCTCAGTCGGAAAGCAGTCATCTTTTCGACGGAAATTTTTGAGAAGGAGAGGAGCGCAAACGCACTTGATTTTCCTACTTCGCTGTTGAAATCATTGACAAATGCTTCTTTTTCCGAACGCTTCAAGGCAGACTCCCTAAATATAAACAGCCATTTAAAACCTTAACCAAAAAATAAGTCAACATCCTTTTCGGGGGAAAACTCACCCGGGGTGGATTAAGTCGCTGTCGTGGTTACCAACGGACTATGATCCAGAATAATGCTTGGACCCATTGTTGGAGAAATGGCCACTTTTCTGATGTAAATACCCTTTGAGGTATTTGGTTTCGCTTTCAAAACACTGTCAAAAAGAGCTAAGAAGTTATCTTTTAGCTTCGCCGAGCCAAAAGACTTCTTTCCGATGATGGTGTGGAGGATTCCGGCTTTTTCAACCTTATACTCCACCTTACCGAGCTTCTGTTCCTTCACCGCTTTTCCAATTTCGGTTGACACAGTGCCCGTCTTTTTATTCGGCATGAGCCCTTTAGGACCTAAAATCTTGGCCACCTTGGTGAGATCTTTCAAAGCATCAGGAGTGGTCAATACCCGATCAAAATCGAGCCATCCACCAGCAATCTTCTCAATGATGTCATCATTCCCAACAAAATCGGCACCCGCTTCTCGCGCCTCTTTCTCAGAATCACCTCGCACGACCGCGACCACTCGAACAGGCTTTCCAATTCCGTGAGGCAATACCACGGCGCCTCTTACTTGCTGGTCAGTTTGCTTAGGATCAACGCCTAAGCGGATAGCCACCTCTACACTCTCATCAAACTTTCTGGGCTGATAGGTGTCTAAGAGAGTGAGGGCCTGCTCTAAAGGATACCGTTTGGTCCTCTCCACCTTCTCTGCATTCGCTTTGTATAACTTTCCAAGTTTTGGCATAAAATCCTCTTCGTTACTTCACACTTTGGCTCAATCTCTGACTAACCCTGAACCTCTAATCCCATACTACGGGCCGTTCCGGCAACCTGACTCATCGCTGACTTAAGGTCGACCGTATTTAAATCGGGCATCTTGGTCTTGGCAATCTCTTCAACCTGAGACATCTTAACTGTCCCCACCTTATTCTTATTAGGCACTCCAGAACCCTTCACAATATTGGCTGCTTTCTTTAAAAGCTCCGACACGGGAGGGGTCTTGGTAATAAAGGTAAAGGAACGATCCTGATAGATGCTAATCACCACTGGAATGATCATCCCATTGGCATTTTGAGTGCGGGCATTGAAGGACTTACAAAATTCCATGATGTTCACACCATGCTGACCTAATGCAGGTCCGACTGGCGGCGATGGATTTGCTTTTCCACCGGGAATTTGAAGTTTTACCATTGCAACTAGCTTTTTCATCCTACACCCTTAGTTCTTTTCTACCTGAACAAAATCCAATTCGACCGGGGTCGACCGACCAAAAATACTGACCATGACTCGAAGTTTGCCCTTATCGGCCTTAACCTCTTCCACCACCCCATTGAAATTGACGAAAGGTCCATCCACCACCCGAACACTCTCCCCTTCCTCAAACTGTACCTTAGGACGAGGCTTGAGCGTTCCTTCGGTCATCTGGTTGGTGATCCGGGCGACCTCCTCTTCAGGAACCGCCGGAGGGGTCAAAGCATTCCCCACAAATCCAGTGATCTTGGGGGTGCTTTTCACCAAATGCCAGGTGGACTCATTCAAAATCATCTTTACAAGCATGTACCCGGGGAAAAACTTGCGACTGGTGGTCTTTTTCTCACCCCGAACCAGCTCAATCACATTTTCAGAAGGGATTAGGACCTCTCCAAATTGACCTTCCAGCTTATATTGGCGGATCCGTTCCTGGAGGGCGAGTTTCGCCTTTTGCTCATGGCCACTATAAGTGTGGACGACATACCACTTTAGCTCAGAGTTTGGCTGCTGCTCTGATTGAACTGGCGATTCCGCAGCCTGTTGGGTAGCGGGGGTCTCTGTCACCTTATTTTCCTCGTTCTCGTTACTCACTGACTACCTAGCCCTTTAAAAGAAAAGTGATCATCCGGCCCCACATCAAATCGAAAATGGAAAGAATGACACTTGCAATCACAATACAAACCAGCACGACTGTCGTCGATTTCACCACATCATCTCGGTTAGGCCAGCTTACTTTTTTAAGTTCACTGACAACCTCTTCCATCACCTCATTGACGTGAGCATGCTTTAATAACACAAAAAAGACAGTCAGTCCCAACACCAACGGAACGACCTCTTTGGTCCACTGGATCTGTAAACGCCTTAACTGATAGAATGTTAAGAAAAGATAGGTCAATGACGACCTAGTTAAAAACCATACTATCGCTGCTGCTCCGATGTAGGAGCCTATGATTACCTTGCGGTTGTCCATAACAATCCAACAGTTCTGCCGCAAAAAGGCTCAAAATTCAAGCGTAACCTAAGGAAATTCGGAGGATTTCCCCTGGTTTTTCAGTAAAAGGGCAAGTTTTAGAGGCAGGTAAGGGTGGGCCACTACCCAGCCCTAGGAAATGTTGAGTAAAGACCTACTTTATATTTTCCGATAGAGTTTATAGTACAATTTTATATTTCTAAAGCCTCCAATCTATTTCTTATGCCTAGAACTTCCCGGCAATTTGTATTTATTTTAACCGCTTTCTGCCTCCTCTCTGCCCCAGTTATACAAGGGGAAAGTGAACAAAACCCGAGACTCCTGCAAACTACCTATTTTATTCCTGTGCATTTAAATGGGACCGATCAGGAATACACATTGGTCACCACAAGTCCCAAGGTCGTTACGGCCGCGCTCATAGGCGGAAAGTATGTTGCTCTTCCCTTATTAGCAGCATGTGTGGGGGCCGCTTGCGCGGGTCGGCAAGTGAACTGGGAAGTGTTAGGTCAACTTAGCCTTGGCTTTACTGCCATCGTAGGAGCTCAGATGCTCGCTATTAGCGCCCTCAATGAACCCATTTTAGTGCCCATGTCTGCAGAAGAATTGCGATCGAAGTTCAAAGAAAACAAAAGATACGATCCCCCTTATTATTTCCTCGATGGATTGAAGTTTAAAGACAATCGATTCTTGGTTCAGATTATTAAAGGACGCTCCGTTCAGTTACCCAATAAAGATGATAAAGTGATCGTGGACCGTCTAAATTTAGATGGAGATTATATAACGGATAAAAAGGGGAAGTCGCGATTTCGAGTGTCCGATATTCAAGGGTTCGTTACCAAAAACCAAGAGACGGTACCTTTAATGAATGCCAGTTGCGGGGGAATTTTACGCAGAATACTTTCCCTTTTTTGGTGATGTCTAAGGGGTCAATCGATTTTCAGCACTGAAAGGTGCCTTAGCCAAACAAGGTTTGGCCTCCTTGTTGAAAATAGGGGGAGTAATACTGACGCTGCTGTTCAGTATTTTCAATCTCAGATAGCTCGAATTATCCAATCAAGGGCTAATCGCATTAACCACATTATGGGCACAAGATATAAGTGGACGGTTCTAGATAGTGCCTATTCGATAGCCTACGTTTATAAGTACATTTTTCGAAACCCGGTGCGTGCTGGCATAACAGAAAAAGTAGAAGAATATTTTCCAGATACGAAGTACTTGATTGTGGGAAAACATAACAATTTCGTATGTGATGAATAATGAGATGTTTATTTTAATGACGTTGGTGGGTAAAATCGGATCGGTTTTTTTCAGGTAGGCTCACATTGCGTTTGCACTTTGAGTGTTTAGCGCGCCTGTCGCAATACGAAAGTCCAAACATATTGCCACATTTTATCTGCTTTATCGATATTAAAAACTTACAGCTCACAAGAATTGACGCCATGCGCACATCTTTTTACTTTGCCTCCTTAACTTCTAATAAAAACTATGGAGAAACGAATGAGAGACATATTCACAAAATTAATCCTATTATCCCTAATTACTATCTTTTCCCCACTTTCTTTCGGTAAGCCGATTCCGAATGCTACCCCCTTAGCTCCGCCCCCAGCATGCACACCTGGTTACTCCTCTGCATACGAAAACGGCGGCGTTTCAAATATCGAGCAAACACAAGCAGCGGCCGATGCAAGCTGCTTAGCTTCATTGCAAGCTTTGGTAAATGGAGAGTGTAGAGTGCAAGCCATCCAGGCACATTGCCCAACATCGACGTTATATGAAGGGGTTGATTATCAGTCTATGTGTAACTCCTATTCTTTTGGTTGGATATGCTACTGCGGGTATACCTACGGTTGTGAGTGGAACTAAGACGGAGAACCTACAGAATGGCGGAGCGAGAGAGAATAGAACTTCGATCTCCATTCCGGGAGAAGGTCAAATAGACTAAGGCGTGTAGGTGGGTGGAAAGGGTTGAAAACCGTTCTCAATCGGATGGTTTTCGGCCCGATCGCCTAAAGCACATCGGTTAAATGATGATCCCTTTTGTGGTTCGGGTCAGGGGCTGCACGGTGCTGAATTGCTCGTAGCGCACGGCGTCTCCGTACCACTAACCCCGATTCTGCAGACACCTATCCTCTCATGATGTTGGCTAGTCCCGCTTTATAGCTCCTCGTATAAACGGCCCCGTTGTCAATGGTAAGTACTCATAAAAAAATTCCTTCGAAAGCAGACGGTGAGATCTTGGACCAACATCCTCCGGAGACAGCTTTAGGCCTAAAGGACCAGAATATCAACCAGAAGTGGGCTAATAGAGAGTGGATCGAAATAGCCATTCAATACGATTCTGGAGTATCTGATTGGAGACACGGTCGCCATGCCGGGTCCAAAATTCGAATGCCTTCTGTGCTTGTGCATGCACTTCAGCATCCTTATTTTTCTCTAATCGCTCTAAAATAGGTTTGATTTGATCGCTAAAAGTTTCTTGCTTATTTCATCACTTTCACATCGCGATCGAGTTTCAGTAATGAAATCAAGAGTCAAATTTTGATGAGGTCGATGAGCTGCTTGAAAAGAGGAATCAGGGGCTGGCTTTTTTGCCAAATGGCGCAGAAGCGGACAAGGGTAGCTATCATTCAAAAGAATGGAAGTTTATTTACCGCTTTCCGTGATTATAAAATTAAATGTTATCGGAGACGCTGACATCTTGTAGCGTGATTTCAACGTTGAAAGGGTCGAGGTTGATGGGGACTACTCTGGTTTCACCCCGGGTGAGGTAGGAAAGAGTCAATTGATCCCCAGTCACGATTTGGGGAATGGAACGCACTGCCTCTACTCCCCTTGCCAACCATTGTTTCTGGGTTTCCTTGCAGATTTTGTCTAAAAAATGCTTTCCTCGATTCTCCATTTCAGGCGTGATTTGGGATACTTTTTGATCCAGCATTTTTTCCATGAACAACATGAAAATTTCTTTACCAAAACAGAGGGAGAGCTGAATCATCATCTCATTGCCAATCAAGGCAGCACTGAGGAGGATGTCGATTCGATCCTGGGTTTCCCTGTTTTTTGAGGCATGTTGGCCAGCAGTGGGCGATAAATGAGTTTTCTCCTTAATTGAATGGAGAAGACTCTGTACTACGGCTTGAGAAAGGATGGGCAGCTGTTGCTCAACCGTGGTTTCCGTTTGAATAGCAGGTGCACCCATGGGCTAGGCCGCCTTTTTTGAGGTTAGGGTTTGATGAATGGCAATCAGCTTTTCCTGGATCATCTGGGAGGTGAAGGGTTTTACCAGATAGCCGCTGACCCTGGCTTGGACTGCCTGGAGAATCTGTCCTTTTTCCGACTCCGCTGTCAAGAGCACAAAGGGAACTTCCCCATTTTGAGGCAGGGAACGAATCGATTTTAAAAGCTCAATGCCGGTCATGCTGGGCATGTTCCAATCTGAGATGACCAATTGGAATGGGGTGTTGCTGCTGTTCATGAGCTTGAACTTATCCAACGCCACCGTTCCATTCTCCGCTTCCACGATTTTCGTGAATCCCAGATCACTGAGTGATTTTTTCACCAGCTTTCTCATGGTCATCATGTCATCTACAATTAAAATATGGGTCTCTTTCGGAAACATCAGGCACCTCCGTTTTCATTCGCCCTTTGCGTTGTGATCTCGATCTGTATTTCCCCGAACTCAGTGTGGATGGGAAGGATCATCGCTGAAGGAGTGATGTAAGACAGCAAAAAGGAATCGCCAAAAATGATTTGAGGAATGGATCGAGTGGCTACGATTCCGCGGGCTGCCAGGGGCTGCTTTGCTTGATTGAACACGATGTTCATCAACTCTTTCGCTGCATCTTCCAATTCTGGAGTGAACTGAGCGTAGTCTTCACCAAACATTTTTCCCATCACCTTGAAAAAAGTCTCCCTTTTCATGCAGAGGGTGACCTGCGCCAGAAGGTTTTTTGTTATAATAGCTGCTCCAATTGCGACATCGGTCCGATCGGGCTGGAGGTCGGTCTTGATCCGAGGAATGGTGTATTTTCCCGGAATGGAGCATTGGATAGCCAGCGTATTGATCACGGCTGTGATGAGCGGATTACAGAGCTGGACGTTGAATTGATAGAGCTCGTCCAATGAGGTTCCTTTTTCAAGACTTGAAGACACGGTTTAACTCCTCCATCAACTGGTGATCGTCAAATTTGACCAGATAATGTCCTAAATTCTCTTTTTCGATGTCGGATATGAGAGCGGGATTTGAAAGAGCAGAATGGATGATAATGGGAATTTTCTGACTGGCTGGATTGGTTTTGATGGCACGGGCCAATGCCACTCCGTCCATCAAGGGCATTTCGATATCGGTAAAAACAAGATCAAATGCATGATTGTTTTTTTGGAGAGCTTGCAGAGCCTCTTCGCCATTGGAAGCGGAAGCGACTAAGCACCCCAACTGCGTAAAAAGTTGGACGAGACGTTTTTGTATTGTGCGAGAATCCTCGACAACTAGAACTTGTTTCCCCTTAAAGAGAGGTTCGACCGCTTTGACGCTCGATTCCGATTGCAATTCATATCCGAGGGACGTCAGGAAACTGTCGAGATCCAACACGGGGATATATTCCGAACCCTTTCGGATGAGTCCGGAGATGGTGTGTTGGGCATGGGATTGGGTAATGCTTGGGGGAGGGAGAAAATCGGAGCTAAGGCAGTTTAAAATCCGCCCTGTTTTTTCAACCGGGATGGCAATCCATATCCTTTGAAGGTCACAAATCAGAAGTCGAGAATGGTTCGAGGAAGGTCTGGTTGTTTTTAAAAAGGAGTGAATATTAAGCACGGGAACCGGGCATCCTCGGAGATCGTAAATCCCCAAAATCGACTCTGGATTTCCGGGAAAAGGGAAGATGGTGTCACAGGTGACCACTTCTTTGATCTTCTGGACATTCAAGGCCATCCTGGAAATGGAATCGCGGCTACCGATTTCGAAGGTAACGAACTGGAGCGTCTCCTTGCGGGGGGCCTGGTTCTCCTGGGCGGAGTTAATTTGCATGTCCCCTCCCCAGAAGCTGCAAGAGATCATCGATAGAGAGCGCCCTGGCAGGGAATCCATCCAGATTGATCGTTTGTTGCGGGTCGAAAGAACGTTGGCTCAAAGAAACCTTGCGGACGCTATTGGCAAGAATGCAAAAACGATCCTCGTTGTTCACTCTCAACAATATCAATCTGCATTCATTAGATGACTTGCTCATCAGTTGCTCTTCCTCTTGGGCGTGCGAAAGGAAGGGGAGCATCGAGATCATGGGGATCACATGTCCCCTTAAATTGATGACTCCTAAATGCCCTTTCACTGTAACAGGATAAGGACGAGGCGGGGTGTATTCGCAGACCTCTTGTACATCGGAAATCGGGATGACAAACTGCGAACTGGCTATGCTGAAATGAAGGAAGAAACCAATCTGGGTCGATTCGTTCTCTTCTCCCTGGAGGGATTGCCATTCTTTCTGGTGGCGAAGCGAGTCTTCAAGCGGCCCGGGCATATGCTACCTCCAAATTTGAATTGTCTTGCTTCGATTGAGATTGATGTTCCCACAAGCGAAGCAATGAGAGCACGAAAATGGGCTCGCCGGTCGGGAGAACCGAGACCCCGGTGACGAACGGCAATTGCGCGGAGAGTTTGGAGGTCGGCTTCACGATAATCTCTGTGTTGCGTTCCAAACGGCTGACCCTGGCTGCGACATATCCGCTTTCGGTGTTGAAAAGGATGATCGATGCCGATTTCGAATATTCCGTTGATTTCGATTGAGTGGATTGCAGGAGGCTGCAAAGATCCATGCAGACCGCAAAATGGTTACGGAATGAAAAATAACTTTTGCCACCGTTAAGTTTCAATTCAGTGAGAGGGATTTGCCGCGACTCGAGCACCTCATAGTTTGGAATAGCATATTTAAGGCCATTGATATCGACTAAAATGGAGGAGATAAGGGACATGCTGACCGGCAGCCGGATCGTGAAGGTGGTTCCTTTGTCCTTTTCTGTGAAGGTAGAGATTCGACCTCCCAGAGACTGGACGGAAGTTTTCACTGCGTCCATTCCCACCCCGCGTCCCGAAACATCGCTGACCATTTCAGCGGTAGAAAAGCCGGGTAAAAAGATGAGATCAACAACTGATTTATCATCAGTGATTTGAGAGGTGTCGATCCCTTTTGCTTTGGCAATCGTCAATAAGTGGGCTGGATCGATTCCCTTCCCGTCGTCTTCAATTTTTAGGATTGCTTCATTTCCGGAAAGCGAAGCCTGGAGGTGAATCGTCCCGATTTCTGGCTTTCCCTTGGCGAGGCGTTCTTCCGGCCTCTCGATGCCGTGATCCATCGCATTGCGAATGAGGTGGATGAGTGGCTCCCCGAGAGTGTCCATGATCTTTTTGTCCAGTTCGGTCGACTCCCCCGTCGTCAAAAACTGTATTTTCTTTCCCGACTCCCCGGTGTAGGTCTGGACGACTCTCCCCATCCGGGAGAAAAGCCCTTGAACCGTCATCATTCGCATGCTCATGGCCGTGCGCTCGAGATCCCCGATTCCCCTTCGCATCGCCCCATCGAGGAGTTCCCAGTTTTGCAGAAAATCTTTCCGATCGAGTGTGGCCCCTTTGTATCTCTCAACAAGATAAACCATCTGGTTTCGGATCAGGAAAACCTCTGAGATCGCGTTGAGGGTGTCATTCATGCGATTGACTGGGACCCGAATGAAATCGTCCCCAACGGGAGTTGTGGGCTCTTTGGCTGATTCGGAGCTAGTAGCGTTCTTGGGATTGAGCTCCGCCCCGGGGGGCTTCTCTCCCGATTTTAGCAGTTTTTCGATCTGTTCGATCTCTCTTCGAATGCGTCCAATATGAGTTTCATTCAGATCACTTGGTTTTTCCTTAGCCGCTAGCAAGAAGGATTCCAGTTGGTGGGCCGCCTCTTTCGTAGCATTGTAATTGAACATGGCACATCCACCTTTGATGGTGTGGATGCTGCGGGTGATCGAATCGAGCAGTTCGACCTGCTTTGAGGAGCCCAAGAAAGAATCCAGATCACGATGCGCCTTTTCGAGCACATCGGTGGCCTCGGCGATAAATTCGGGCAATAACTCTTTTAATTCGTCATTCATGGGTAATCACACCTTTTTGCGTTCTCCCGAAACCACGCGCAATTGAGGGCGTTGCCGTTCGTCCAGTTGATTGGCGAATTGCTGCAAGTTTTTTTCCAGGTTAGAGCAGGCCAACTCGATGCCGGTCACCGACTGTTGCACCTTCTCAGAGAGTCGTCCCACTTCGTCTGCGACGATCGCGAATCCCTTTCCGGCATGTCCAGCGCGAGCCGCTTCAATGGAGGCATTGAGAGCCAGGAGATCGGTTTTCCCGGCGATGTCGCGGATGACGCTAACCATTCCATTCACTTCAATGAGCGTTTTAAAAAGTTCTGAGAGGGCATCGCCCGTCTTATCTTGATTTTGCTTCGTGACATTCATTTCCTCTGCCATAAGAGTCCCTTTCTATTCTTTCGTTCTTCCGACATCCAAATCCTCTAACCAATCGAGAAATTTGCCCACATCCTCGTCTTTGAAGATGCTCCCATGCTGGGGGCATAGCATTTTCACATCCAGTTTTCGCACCCTGCGGATCCAGCGGTTTTTGGCCTCATTTGAGGGCAACCATCGAGTATGAAATCCTTCCATCATCGGGATGTGGGACTCAAAATCTTCGACAAAGAGGGGGTGGCCGTTCGGCACCAGAGCCGATCCCAAATCCCCGCTGAATAAAATTTTGGCTGTAGGATCGTAGAGATTTAGATTCCCAGAGGAGTGGCAATAATGCGCAGGAACGATCTGTAGTTGAGATTCTCCTAAAGTGAGCAGCCCCCCTTCATCGGGAACTGAAATAAAATTGCCAGCAAATTGATTTCCGAAATGGGCTACAAACCCGGCCCAGAGCCAAGAAAGATGGATTTTGGCTTTTGGGGTGAGTGCCATCCATAAGGCTAGTGATGACATGATGTCTGGATCTTGGTGACTACAGAGATACGTTTCGATGTGAGTCACATCCATGACTTTGGAAACCTCGCTCAGAATGCTTGGAAACACCTCGATTCCGCCGGGATCCAGAAGCATTCCGTGTTGATTGTCCACAATGAGGTATTCATTCGTGTCGATTACTGAATTTGGTTTTTCGGGATCTCTCCCGAACACCACCCATTGGTGCTTGCCGTTGTCAAAAAGGCTTTTATGCTGCATTTTCACTCACCTCATTTTTTGAAAGCTGCTTTTGGGCTCCCCTGCAACGTTGCCCCAGCCCCTCTTCGACGGTGCGGGTGACGCGGGAAAACTCTTGTGCCAGTTCAACCGTCTTCACGTTCATTTGCTCGAGCGATTCTGCAATTGATGAAAAGAAGGATCGTTCCTCCGCTTCGACCATATTGGCGGATATTTTCAAATTCATGGCAATCGACCAAATGCGATTGTTCACCAAGAGCAGGTGGCGGTAGTGAGTTTTGATCGATTGGAGATCTCGAGCACTTGCTTCAAGGAGTTGGACCATGGATCTCACCAGTTCATCGATTGTTTGTTCGACTAACTCTCGGTTCTTGGGCTCTTTAAGGAGCTCCTGTGCGATTGAAAATTGATTATATTGAGCAGACTTCACGATGCATTCCAGCATTCGATTGTTCATTTTTCCTGTTGTGATCTGAATCTCTGAAATGGTTTCGATCATCAGGCTGGAAATCATCCCGATTTGCTTCGCAATTTCGGCGAAAACGCGAGACTGGTTTCCGGACTGGCCGGCCGCAACCGCTGCGTTCATCGAAATCTCTTGGATATTGATCGATTGCTCTTGGAGAAGACTCGTCAGCTCGTGAATGCAGTGCGAATCGCGAAAAAGCTTATGCAAACACTTTTCGGAAATAGCGGTAGTCATACACTCTCTTATCGCCATTTTGGAGAGCTGGCCTGAGTCAAATTGGTTGGAGTTGATCAAAATCAATTTTGAATGGATTGATACTTGATAAATATCAAATTATTGGGGGGAGAATATTCTGGTATTTTCAAAGAAATGCTACAATACTGAAATGACCTTTAAGAAAGTTCAGAGGGAAAGTTGCCTGAGCTGCCCCGTGCGTTCCCAAAGCTGCTTTTCAAATTTGGTTACGGAAGATTTGGACCGCGTGGATAGCAATCGTGTGAGGATCACGCTTTCCTCCGGAGACGCGCTTTATCAGGAAGGGGAGAAGGCCAGACAGCTTTATTGCATTCAATCGGGAAAATTAAAAATCACGAAAGAAGGCAAACAGGGGGATGTTCTCCTGTCGATTGCCTGTGCTGGCAACTTGTTGGGACATGATTCATTACAGGAAAGTGAAGGGACCCATCGTGCATCGGCCGTTGCCCTAGAACCGACCCAGCTCTGCGTCTTTTCCAAGGAATTGTTCCTCAATATGGCATCTAACAACCAAAAACTATTGATGGGAATGATCTCCCAACAGACCCAGCAAATGCGCCAGATTGAAAATCGACTCTATACTTTATCGAATAAAAACGTGCGCGAGCGGTTGGCTACGGTATTATTGCTATTGAGGGAGCAGTTTCGCCGGGAAACTCCTGAAGGCGAACTGTTGGATATTAAAATGAGTCGAAAAGAATTGGCTTCCCTTGCCGGAACTGTGATCGAATCGGTGGCCCGAACATTGAGCGAATTCGGGAAAGAGGGGGTGATACGGCTCGAAAAGAGGCAGATTTACATTCTTTCCCCCAACCGTCTTTCGAACATCTCCGGATGATACTAATCAAGCCACAAGTAAGACTCCCTTACGACTCTCAAGGAGTTGACTAAGCCCAGGAACTATGTGATTCCAACCTCAATAGGGAGGGGTTATGAAACAATTTCTATTGGGTATTACTTTATTAACGTTGGGCCACTTAGCGAATGCAGAGGAGATTTTACCTCCTCAGCCGATTCCTTGTGAACCCACCTATACTCTAAATCTTATTTTTGATTGCCCGTCCGGACCGGGATGGATGCGGGTCCGTTGGGTGAATGCTGCAGGCAAGGGACACTACCGGGATGTTTACACCGGCTCCAAAAAAGCTTGTAACGATCAAAAGGCCACTCTTCTGAAACTTCGCACTTCGGTCAGCAAACCTTCACTTTTCGCTATTTGCACCGCCTATAAATGGCAGGCCCGATTCCAGTTAGATGGTTTTGGCAATTACACCAACCTCCCTGCACAAAGCTATGATTCTGTAGAAGAATGCTTGGCAGATGCTGAAGTCATCATGAAGACGAATTGAGAGTGATTGACCTGGTTGGTTCTATTCCATAGGATCACCCCAGTATGTCTTTTGACACTTCTCTTCAACGTCAGTTCTTTACTAGCGGAGCTACTCTCGATCTTGAATTTCGAAAAGAGTCGCTCCGTAAATTAAAGACCGGAATTAAAAAATATGAAGAGCAAATCTTAGCTGCTCTTCACACCGATCTCAAAAAACCGGTTGCGGAAGCCTATGTTTCTGAAATCGGCTTTATTTACGAAGAGATTAATTACACTCTTAAGCATCTAGAAAACTGGGCGCGCCCCCAAAAAGTCCTCCGCTCGATATCCTCACCGCTTGGGAAATGCACTATCCATTCAGAACCACTTGGGGTCGTGCTGATTTTAAGTCCTTGGAACTACCCTTTCCAGTTATTGATAGCTCCTTTGATCGGAGCCATTGCCGCTGGCAATTGTGCAGTTCTTAAACCCTCCGAACTCGCACTAGCCACTTCCGCGATTGCCCGTCAATTAATCGAGGCGACCTTTGAAAAAAATTATATCCAGCTCTTAGAAGGGGGGGTGGAGGTTTCAAAATCACTTTTAGAACTTCAATGGGATCATATTTTCTTTACCGGCGGAACTGAAATCGGAAAATCGATCATGGCAGCAGCGTCAAAACACTTAACTCCAGTTACTTTAGAACTCGGAGGGAAAAGTCCTTGTATTGTTGATGCTTCAGCTCCCCTTGAAACGAGCGCTCGCCGCATTGCTTGGGGAAAGTTTTTTAATGCAGGTCAAACATGCGTTGCACCCGATTATGTTTTTGTCCACCATTCGATTAAGGAACGTTTAGTTGAAGCCCTACGAGAACAACTCAAAATCCTTTTTGGTGAAAACCCGCAAAAAAGCCCAGATTATGGGCGTATTATAAGTGAAAGGCACTTTGATCGATTAACTTCCCTCATTCAAAAGCCAAAAGTGGTTCTGGGTGGAGAACATTCACGAGAAGAAAAATATATCGCTCCAACTATTATGGCCGGTGTCCAATCTAATGATTTAGTGATGCAATCGGAAATTTTCGGACCCATTCTACCTTTGCTTGATTATCAGAATATAGATGAAATTTTTTCTTTTATTAAGCAACACCCTAAACCGCTTGCGAGCTATCTCTTTTCCAAAGATGCCGCAATCCAAAAGCGGTGGACCCAAGAGGTTTCCTTCGGGGGTGGGTGTATTAATGATACGCTCATTCAGCTCACTAATATGAGACTCCCTTTTGGAGGTGTGGGAACTAGCGGGATGGGGGCATATCATGGAAAATATACTTTCGACACCTTTTCACATCGCAAGAGCGTGGTAAAAAATTCTTTCTTTCTTGATTTAAAACTTCGCTATCCTCCTTATAAGAATGCTCTTTCTACTTTTAGAAAGTTTATGAAGTAAATAAATGTGGGGAGAGGCACTGCCTCCCTCTAGCAATTGTGTTACAGTTGCCGAATGAGTAAGCCGAACCGTCTTCAACATGAAACCAGCCCCTACCTTCAGCAACATGCTTTAAACCCAGTCGATTGGTATCCTTGGGGAACCGAGGCGCTGTCTCGTGCAAAGAGGGAAAACAAACCGATCTTCCTTTCGATCGGTTATTCCGCCTGCCACTGGTGCCATGTGATGGAACGGGAAAGTTTCGAAGATGCCGCTACTGCGGCGATTCTCAATCAATCTTTTATCAGCATTAAAGTAGATAAAGAGGAACGTCCCGATATCGATCATATTTATATGACGGCGGTGCAACTCTTAACCCAGCATGGAGGATGGCCTCTTACTGTTTTTTTGACCCCCAATTTAGAACCTTTTTATGGAGGCACCTATTTCCCGCCCGTTGAAGCCCACGGACGTCCTAGCTTTAAACGTGTCCTGACGGCCATTTCCGATTCCTGGAAAGGGAAGAACAACGAAATCCTCCAATCTGCAAAACAACTGACCGAATCGATCCAGCATTATCAATCGATGCATGTTCCCTCCTCTTCCCATTTAAAAGTAGAATGGGTTGAAAATGCCAGGCAGATTTCACTCTCCGATCTCGACGCCAATTACGGAGGGTTTGGTTCGGCCCCTAAATTTTTTCATCCTTTTGAACACCGCTTGTTGCTAAGTGACCCCAAAACGCGTCCACTCGCCATTAATTCATTACTCATGATTGCTCGGGGAGGAATCTATGATCATTTAGGAGGAGGATTCCATCGCTATTCCACCGATGCCCTTTGGTTGGTCCCTCACTTCGAAAAGATGTTGTATGACAACGCTCTCCTATTGGAACTTTATTCCGAAGCCTACCGCTGTTCTCCCAATCCAGAAATTTCAAAAGTACTTTTTGAGACCGGCAATTATGTATTGCGTGAGATGACAAGCGGCGATGGCCATTTCTTCAGCACCCAGGATGCCGATAGCGAGGGAGAAGAAGGAAAGTTTTTTGTCTGGACTAAAGAAGAGATCGAATCTGTCCTCTCACCCGAACTTGCTGTTCTTTTTTGCGAAATCTATGGCGTAACCGCTCAAGGGAATTGGGAAGGAAAATCGATCTTGAATCGAGTCCGAATACCGAAGGAATCGGAAGAGGATGACCTCGCCCTTGCCACTCGAAAACTGTTTCAAGCCCGCGCACATCGTATTGCACCTCACAGGGATGAAAAGGTCCTTACCAACTGGAATGGTCTCATGATCCATGCTCTTGCTGTCACAGCCAACACACTTCAGGAGTCCACCTTCTTGGCGGCTGCACAAACGGCCGCCACACGTTTGCTTGAGGATTGGAAAAAATTGGGCTTTCTTGTGCATTCCCAAAAAGATGGAAAATATGGCCAAATTGGTTTTCTCGACGATTACGCTTCTCTGATTCAAGCCCTCACCACGCTTTATGAAAGTGACTTCAATGAAACCTGGCTTAAAGAGGCTGAGAAACTCTCCTATGAATTGATTGAACGCTTTTTTGAATCCCATTCCCCCATTCCATTTTTTGCTTCCAAGGATCACAGTGATATTCTACTGAGGCCCGTGGAATCTTATGACGGCGCAACCCCTTCTGCCGTTTCGGTAACTGCGCATGCGCTCCTTAAACTTGGAAAACTCCTTGGGATTCCGATCTTCCAGCAAAAAGCGGTCCATATTTTGGAAGCTTTTGCCAACACCTTTGAAAAGCACCCTCAAGGACATGGCCATCTCCTCTGGGCCCTGGATATGCACCTGAAGGGAACCACGGAGATCGCCTTTGCTGCCGGCGAAAATCCGGAAGAAAACGATCGGATCCTTCAACAACTGCGCTCCCGTTACTTGCCCCATCAAATTTTGGCAAAAGTGAGTCCTTTTCTTTCGTGGACCGACAAAAAAATTGCCATCAACGGACAGGCCACCGTCTATCAGTGCAAAGATTTTGTATGTGAAGCACCCACCGTTGGAGGGATCGGTTGAACAGATATTGGGCGATTCTAATCACTTTTATGGTGGGCTTCGGGGTGGGCTTCCAGTGGAATGAATCCCGTTACTCCCAAGCAAAACTAAAACTCCTAGAACTGGCCGATGCCGATATCGATGACTATCTGAAACTTAAAAAGATGGAGGAGAAATATGCCAAGGCCGATGAGATCTTGGGAAAGGCTCTTCTCATTTTCTTTGCCGATCTGGGACTCCGCCTTTCCAATGACAAGATGGCCTTTGCCAGGAATGCACTTCAACCGAAACCGATCCCGGTTCCTGTTTTCGATGCTAAAGGAGAGAATAAAGTCCAGGATACTCTCCCCCTTCAACTTCCTACCCCTCCTAAAATTCAGGCACCGACTGTGAGTCATTTATCTCCTCTTCCCACGCCTCCTTTGTTCCTCAATGCCCACTCCGGAAATATTTTGGGCCGAGTTAAATTTTCCGGAACCGTTCCCCCTCTCCAACCGATTAAAATGAACGCCGATCCCGTTTGCGTCCGGGAAAATAGCGGAAAACCAGTTTTTAATGATGAAATCTCCATTAACCCGGAAAATGGACTTGCCAATGTTTTCGTCTCCATTAAAGAAGGGTTGAACAAAAATTTTCCCCCAGCCCCCGAGGAGCCGGTTATTTTAGATCAAAGGGGCTGCCGTTATTCTCCTCATGTGATTGGTGTGCGGGTTGGACAAACCCTTAAAATTATGAATAGTGATCCCACCCTCCATAATGTGAATGTAATTAAACACTTCAATAAAGGAATGCCGGTAAAGGGTTCAGTAACCGAACACCGCTTCAAAAAGCCGGAACAGATGATCTCGGTGAAGTGTGATGTCCATGGCTGGATGCGCTCTTACATTGGAGTGATGGAGCATCCCTATTTTGCCGTTTCTGATAGCAATGGAACTTTTAGCATTCATGCCCCTCCTGGAAATTATGTCATTGAGGCCTGGCATGAAAAATTGGGAATTCGCTCTTTAAAGGTGAATGTTGGAACCACGCCAAAATTTATCGAATTCACCTACTAAAAGGGGTCACTCTCCATTTGGTAACAAAAGGTGCCGGGTCCCTGTGGATAAACACCCGGCACCTTTTGTTACCAAATGGAGAGTGACCCCTTTTAAGACAGTGTCGAAAAGATACTCCTGCGCTCGTGGTCTTCACCCACTCACTGAATACATAGGATTTCAAGTGTTTGAGCCCGAATTGCTATGAGGCCCGTGAGTTGCATCAATAAAGCTTATGCTGCAATCGCTTCTCATTTTATTTTCTCTCTTGATCTTTGCGGCAGAACCTGAACATGCTACCGAAACCCATAATGAGACGTCAGCGAATGAAACGCCACCTGTAGAGGATCCCGTTAGCAAACTCTCACAAGAGACTAAAAGCCTATTAGATAAAAAAGAGGTTCCGAATGAAGAATTGGTAGAACAGTACCAAAAACTAACCTATTCGATCGAAGATGAATTAAGTGAAAAAGAAAAAAGGGAAGAGTTGATTGCTTTAAGAGATAAAGTGGCTGAACGGATCTCTCGAATTCCAACGGGAAATGTTGGACAAGGAGATAGGCAGCGCCCCAATCCGACTCTCAGTTCCTTGGCACAATCCTCTTCTTCACCGGTTTCTACACCCAATTCACTCGCTTTGAGTTTAGGAAATGGAATTCCTCAATCAAGTCCATCGATTTCCTCTAAAACGGGCCCTGCTCGGGCCGATAACCCCAATATCCCAGCGGGAACCTCGCAAAATAAAAGCAAACTGACTTTGCCCAATTTTCCAGAAGGGAATTATAAAGTCCCTCCCTCCGTGGCGGATATCCCAGCACCTAAACCACTCCTTATTCCCGGAAATGAAAAGCAGTCCAATTCAAACGCTTTTGCCAACAATGTGGTGATTGCTTTTAACCAGAAATCGAATTCTAATTTCAGCGATCGCATCTTTGAAGGCATCGGAAAAACAGAAACGGCTCCAGAATCGATCCCTGCTCCTTTGCAATCCATCAAGAAGGTTGAGAGCACTCCAACGATGGAGGAGGTCTACTTACCTCCAACCCCCATCGCCGTAAAAATGGTCAGTTTTCAAGTGGGGGAAACTCCTACGAGTGCACCCAATCCACCACCGGTAGTGGTACCCGATGCAGTCATTTTACCAGCTCCTACTCCCGTAAAAGAATCTTCTCTTCCCACTTCATCCGTTACACTCCCAGAGGAAGCTCCGGTTTCGGATAGTTTAAATATGGGCTTAATGGGAAAGTTGGAAAGCCTTCTCTTTCCAGAGAAAGAAAATTTGACGCCCGCCCCCAAAAGAAGTCCTCTCCAGGATTTTAAAAATCAACTTGAACTTGCCAAGTCGACCACTTCTAAATTGTAATGATATGATGGGTGGAGAAAATCTAAGGCGCGAATTTTCGGCACGCGCCATTATCCTTGGAATTGTCTTAGCTTCTCTTTTTGGAATGGGAAATGCCTATCTCATTCTCTATTCAGGGTTAAGTTTCTCCGTCTCTCTGCCCACCACGCTCCTGTCGGTGTTAATTCTGAGCGGGCTCTTCCGCAATGGGACGCCACTCGAAAGCAATACAGTACAAACGATTGCCACTCTAGGCATTGCTTCAACAACCGGAATTACACTGACTGTATCGGCATTGCTTGTTTCAGGGATCTGGACTCAAGTTCAATTGGGTCCCACTCTACTCATTTGCCTGATAGGCGGATTATTAGGCGTGTTTTTAACGGCATTTTTGCGCCCGCTCTTCAGCAAGCATTTTACTTTGCTTCCATTCCCGGAAGGAATTGCCTGTGCCGAGGTCCTCAAAAAGGGAGCTTCAGGTTTAAAAGAGGGCAAAACCCTCTTAATCTCATTTGCTATCGGCGCTGTCTCCCGTTTCCTGGTGAGTGGGCTGGGAATTTTTTCATCCATCTTAGAGGGAACGCTTCGTTTAGGTTCGATCGGTTTTTATGCAGGAAGCAGTTTTTCCTTCTCCCTTTTGGGAATTGGTTACTTATCCGGTTTGGATGTGGCGCTTTCCCTATTTCTCGGCTCTGCTATCGCTTGGTGGGTAGCCATTCCACTTTCAGGACTCGGAATGGAATCGATCAATCTAACCGATTCCTTTTGGATGGTGTGGACGCAAGAGGTGCGTTATTTGGGTGTAGGGACTCTCATGGTTGCAGGTTGGGTGGCCCTTTATGACTTGCGAGTGCCTTTATGGGAAGGAGTTAAGAAGCTCCGGCCCGAACGAGATGGAAAAGAACGATGGAACCGAACCACATTAGTCTTTGCTTTCGTCACGCTCACTTCACTTTTAGGCCTTGCATATCTATTAATCGGACAACTTCACCTCTCCTTTTTTTCAACCCTTTCCTCCTTGGGATTAGCAGTTATTTTAGGGGCCTTGGCTATTATGATGGTAGGAATTATTGGCACAGCACAATCCCCCTTTTCCTTACTGGGAATTTTAGCAGCGGTGGGAGCGACCCTTTTCTTCCCAGAGCTCTTTTCTAGTTATTCTATTGTGAGTTTAACCCGACATCTGGTCACAGGAATTGTCATCTGTGCCATTTGTTGCGCAGCATTCTTATCTCAAACCCTGCGAACCGGATCCTTAGTAGGAGCCAATCCAAAACGCCAGCAATGGATGGGAGTCATTGGAGTGGTGGTCCCCTCTCTCGTGGTTGTCCCCTTTTTAGCGATGTTGCATCGTACTTATGGAATTGGAACGGGCCAACCCCATGCACTCGCAGCTCCTCAGGCAAATTTAATGGCCTCACTATTAGCCGGTGCGGCTATTCCCTGGAGCAAGGTGGCCTGGGGCGCCATTTTGGGAGTGACCTTTTTTATTGTCGATAAAGTACTCGAAGTACGCAATGCACCGATTCGGGTTCCGATGGTAGCAGTGGCCTTAGGGCTTTATCTTCCTTTCAATCTGGCTGTGCCCATCCTGGCGGGAGGATTACTCACTCGATGGTTGGAAAAAGAACGAGGACTTAATTTCGCTGTGGGTCTCGTTGCCGGTGAAGCCGTTATGGCACTCATTTTGGGAGCCTTACTCTATTGGAAGAAGGATTGGTTCCCAATGATGGCGGCTCCTTCTGTTTTGATGACAGTGGTGGGAGCTCTATTAATGGCTGGACTGATCTATCAATTTATTTTTCGTCCAACCCAGAAAGTATCCGGCACGAACTAGTTCGAAGGATTCAAGTAAAACGGATAGGCGCTCACTTCGGTCATCACCGGAGCTTCCGGTTTCGGGAAGATCCAAGTCAGAATCCGGGAAGTGACGCAATTATCGAAGCCTTTATCCCCTGGACTTTCCTTCACCTTCGCCATGGAAACAATGCCATTAGCTTGAATATTGAAGGCGACAGTAATCTGCCCGCGCATACTGGGATTTCTCCGAAGTGCGGCTTCGTAACAAGCCCGAATTTCCGGTTTGTGACGATTGACGACCGCATTGATCACATCTTTAGAGAGCCCAGAGAGCACCTGCACATTTTCAGACACGATGCTGATGGCATGCTCCCCTTTCTGACCAAAGCGTCCGGGACCGGAGATTCCCTCTCCGATACCATCGCCGTAATATCCACGGCCTAAGCCCTTTGTGGAAGGACCATCGATACCGACCGTTTTTCCACCGCCGCCACCTTCGACTCCTTTGAGTCCCATTCCGCCAGCACCACCGGTATCTTCTATACTCTTTCCACGAGCCCCTTTGACCGCTTTACCAAAATCATCAAAGCCGCCAGGACCATCTGGACCCTCTCCAGCATCAATGAGGTTTTTCAATTCTTTTGCAACCCCACTTTGGCTGAAAGCCTTTAAGAGTCCCACACTTTTTGCCTTATCGGCATCGACCACTTTTCGTTGGCGTTCAGGCGGAGGTGTTTTACTCGCCGTTTTAGCAGGTGGTGTTGGGGGAGAAGCTTTATCGGCTTTCGACTTTGGTAATACCGCTTGAGGCACTTCTCCTTTATCAGGCAGATTGGGTTTTCCCGCTTTTCCTTCGGGACCAATAGCAGGCCCCCCTTCTCCCGCTCGAGAGCCCCCCTCTTTTCCTTCCTCATTTTTGGCAATGATTCCCATCTTCGCAATGTTGGGTTTCTTTTTAATGACGATTTTCGCAAATCGTTCCGGGATCATCTCAATCGTAACCGGAGTAGGCTTCGGGACGAGTGCCACACTCACCATAAAGAGGAAAAGGAATAATAAAGAACCGATCGCGGTGCGGATGAGTAATGGATCTTTATCAAAGAAGGGCGCTGGCCTTACTCGAGGAGCCGGTTTCACATAGAGCGCAAAGAAATTCACATTTCCGATGGAAAGCTTCGCAAAATCGTCCTGTTTAAGCGGCACAACATGATAACCATCGGAGGAACGGACAAACTTTTCTTTGGTGAGATCCGGTAAAGAATAAATACGATCTCTCGCCCGAATGGTCCCTTGCATCTCTTTCGTAAAGGCAAGTTGAGCGCTCCCATCCTCTCCAACGGTAATGAGTGGGAACTCATCGGGAATACCGACGCTTGGAATGATATATTCGTTGCGTGGGCTCTCTCCAACGGTCAATGTGACCGGATCGGAGTAGTTTGAAACATCTAGAATATGATCTCCCCAGAGAGCAGTTACTTCTAATTCACGGGCATGGCTGGGAGTTTCAAAAGCTTTCTCGAGATCCTCAGGTAGGATGTCATCATCCCCTTGTCGTTCCCGACGATCCTGAATTCGACGTTCAAGACTGGTAATATCAAAAATACGGCGGTCGTTTCGACGGCGCTCTCCCACTCGACGTTCTTCTTCGAGTGGTTCTCTCCGTTCACTTCCAGTGCGACGATTCGCAGGAACATCTCCAGGAAGTTTTCCAGTTTCATCGGTCCGTCGAACCTCTTTTCGCTGCTCGACTCGACGATCCCCAGTCCGGCGATCCTGAAGTCTTTTTTCTTCGGGGAAGGCCTGCTGATTTCTCCGTTCACTTCCTTCCCGACGCTCCAAATTGGCCCGGTCCATATCCACTTGGGTCTCTTCGACATCGGAATAAAGCTTTGAATCTTTCACTGGCTCAATGGGAGTGACTTTTCCACTTCCCTTGGCAACCTTTACCTCCACAAACCCCACTCGAATGGTATCCCCAAATTTAACTCGACTTTCGACCACTTTGGAACCATTGACAAAGGTCCCATGGGAACTTGCCAAATCGGTAACTGTGAGAGCCCCATCCCGAACCTCTAACAGCGCATGGATTCTGGAAACTCTGGGGTCATCAATTCTTAGATCGGCTGAGAGAATACGTCCCAGCACGATCTTATCCTTCAAAAATTCTGAAGTTTGAACCGTCTCCCCATTCGCCCCAAGCACATCTAACCGAATAGGAACCTGTTGCGCAGGATTTTGTGAGTTGTCTTGAGCTTCCATACTTAGTTTCCTTTATTTAAGAAATCGCTGAGAATCGATCACTTCGGCATCGAAGTTTTCACGCATCTTGATGATACTCCTCGCCTTCACATCTTTGATGTTCGAGATATAGGAGCCGGAAGGCTTGTTATACATTCCATCGATGCTGGATCCTTCGAAATCGTAGGTGTTTTTCTTTTTGTACTTAATGGTCTTCCCGTCCTTCTTTTCAATGACGAAATCCCCTTCTTCCCTTCGGGCTGGACCTTTTTTTTCATCAGCCATCAATAACGAGCTTAGAACTAAAAACGCGACTAAAATCTTCATTATTATCTCCAAGTTTGGATAATCCCTTGAGCCTTTGCTGTCTCTTTCCCGCCACGTTGAATATATCGCAGCATCATCTGGGCGGCCTGTTCCTTTTGATTCAACTTAGAACCTAAAACGACTGCATCATTGAAGAGAACCGACAGACTTTCAGTGTGGGATTCCAAAAATGCGGCGTAGACTTGATGAGCCTCTTCTGCCTTTCCGATGCCTTCTAAACTGACGCCAAGTCCCAGAACGGCATCCTCAAAATCTCCATCGATCGCGACCGCTTGGCGGAATAACTTCTCAGCCGATCCATAACTGCGACTTTGAAGGTAAAAACTTCCCAGGTTCACATAGGGAGCAGCGGTTGGAGGAGTCGCCTTGGTTGCTTTCTCAAAATACTCAATCGCCCCTTCCTTATTTTTTTCCTGCAGAGCTAACATTCCCAAATTGTTCAAAACGACCGATTTAAAACTGAATTCACTGTCCCGCTCCAATTGTTGAAACAGATACTGGGCGAGCGGAATGCGTTTGGTCCTTGCATAATGGACCGCGAGTAGAAAAACTGCCCGTTTCTCCTGGGGATACTTCTTGATATACACCTTCAATAACTTTTCCGACTCCGAAAAACGTCCAGCTGCCCCGAGAGTCGCGATGTAATCAAGGTATTTATCGGTATCTTTTTCATCGGGCGCCTGGGTGAACTGTTGCAACTTCTCTACCGCGACATTTCGATTCGATTGATACCCATTTTGAAAATCACCCTCGACCCATGCCACGCGCCGAATTGAATTCGAATAGGAACTGTAGCTTTTTGTAACTTTTTTTGACGAAGGGGCAGCCGTATCATTGGGCAAGACATCGGAAAAATCATCTTGCACGATTTCAGGATTGTGACTGGCACAACCGACTATCACAACCAACAATGTATAAATAAAAATTGCTCTAATCACGATTAGCCACCTCCCCAACCACTCTTGTGCTCCAATAAGCAGGCTGCGGCAAAATACCGTTTACTGTCGCTGCAGCTCCACCCTTCATCCGTGATTGGCATTTTCCCACAAATTCATTCACCACCTGGAATTCCGCCGCCTTATCCACGCAAACCTTGAAAATATCCTGGGCCTTTGCTTGAAGTGGTGCGATTAATTTAGCATCAATCCCTTTTAAAGCTTCCTCAGCCTCTTTCTTCTCTTCTTCTTTAAAATTATTCGGAACTTTTACCGCTCTGAAGGACTCGACATATTTGTCATAAAGCGCCCCTTTTTCATATAAGGCCGCTACTCCCCACTCTGGCACTCCCAAACTCACCACCTGATCATATTGACCGGCCAATCGAGTAAGCAGCTTCTCTTTTGCTTTCAATCCCGAAATCAAAGTTTCTGGAGGAAATTTGAGTTTTAGATTATCAAATTTGTCCCTTTGACTGTTGACGGTCTGGAACTCTGCCTCCGCGACATATTTCGCCGCAACGCCCGCCGCTTTACCCTTGCCTACGGATTGAGCAACACGCTTCAACTCTGCTGCTACTCGGTTCCGCTCGGCCGTTTTTCCCGCTCTTTCATAAAGACGGGCCAACTCTCCCAGATAATCGAGCCGTTCGGCCCCATTTCGAGCTTCCGAAGCGAGTTGATGGTAAATGGCATCGACCTTATCCCACCGACCCGTTCGTCGGTAGATCTTGGCTTTACTGATCCAGATTGCCCGTTGATCGGCCTTCGTGATTCCCTTTTCTTTCAGATAGGAATCATAAAGCTCGATCGCTTTGTTATCTTGCTGCAGAATTTCGGCAAAAACAGCAGCGTTATAATGAGCCTTTAAAGCTTCTTTATCGGAGCCGTATTGCTTAAAAAACTTCTCGTAGTTCCGTTGGGCCTGCTCAAAATCGTAACTTACCTCGGCCTGTTTCGCTAATCCCAAAATCATCTTCTTTCCATAGTCCGATTTTGGATACTTTTTCAGAAACAGTTCCGCGACCTCTGTCTGCTTAGTTCGATTCTCTCCCCGTTCATAACTGACATAGGCATTGTAGAGCGATTTCTCGGCCAAATCGGCATTGGGATTGACCTTGTAAAATTGGTAGTAAGCGTCGCCCGCTTCGGTCCACTTATTATCCCTTTCCAACCCTTCCAATTTCTTGAAATTGATCTCTCCGGCAATCTTCTTCATCTCATCTTTGAATTTTTTATCGCCTAAAAATTTGGTATTGAGGAAGAGAGCCGCACTCGTTTCGAGCTGGCCATAATCTTTCTTGATATTATGGATGTCCAACACCAAATGCGCGGCAGTAGTCGCCGTGCGGTGACTCGCATGGTTGATGGCGATAGCGTTCAGGTGCTTGAGAGCCTCATCATAATGGTGGAATCGGTAATAGATCGCTGCAATCCGAAACTTCACATCCACCACTCTCTGCCCTTGTGGATATTCCTGAATGTAATAGTTCCCCACCTCCATGAATTTTTTCTCGTGGGGTGGAATCTCTTGAGGGGTGAGATCAGCTGTTTTCATCTGCTCTTTTGAAAGCCTATCTATTTTATCGGTCCTGGCCGTCAGTCGATCGAGTGCAAGAAGGGCGTTATAAACCGCCTCATCATTCATCTTATCTTTGGGAGGAATCTTGGCCGCATACATATAAGACTCGGTCGCATCGGCCCACCGCTCTTGGGCAAAAAGAATCTCGGCTTGGTAGAAGGCCAATTTCTTTTTGTTGGAATAGTTGGGATAGTTGATCAGAATCGCCGTGTAGAGTTTCAGAGCATAGTTATAATTGGCCTTATTGGAACTGTTTTGTGCTGAGTTGTGGAAAAAGAGGGCCGATTTTTCTGCCATCTGAGCCATTGTTTCACTCGCCTCTTTCGCCTCAGCCTGCTTATCCGCTGGAAAGCGAGTGACCCATTCACCAGCGAGTCCATACTTTTGAAGCGCATTGACTAAATCTCCTACCGACTTCTTGCTGTTGCCTAAGCGAGATTGGATTTCATAAAGATTTCCCTCAATTCGAGGGGCCTCGATCGAATCACCATAATGATCGAGCAATTGCCGATAGGCGATGGCGGCCTGATCATCTCGCCCTTTTGAGGCCATGATGTCAGCGAGTAATTTCAGGTTATCCACCGCCTTCTCATCCCCTTGCACCGATGAAAAGTAACTAAAGGCCGATTGAACCGTTCCAGCCTCGGCATAGAACAGCACTAAATCCTTTAAGGCCTGTTCTCGCAAACTCAAACGTGATTTATCTTCGGATCCCTGAAGAGTGGAAACGAGGTATTTCATCCGGTTCAATCCCGAACCAGCTTTACCCGTATTCATTTCACACCAACCGATTTTGTATTGAGAATAGAAAAAGAGGGGGGAATTGGTCTTCTTCGCAAGCAAAGAATACCGTTGCAGCGCCTTTTTAAAATCGTATTTCTCAAAAGCGGTATCCCCTAAAAAGACTGCTGCTTCGTCGTATTTTTTACTTTTTGGGTATTTCTGAAGCAATCGTTCCAAATAGGACATCCCCTTTGCGGTGCGACCACTTTCCATCTCCACAAACCCGATGAAAAAAGTAATTTCATCCATTTTTGGATGCTTTGGATATTCCTTCTCCAAAGAATAGAAAATCTTGACGGCATCTTTCAAGTATCGCTTCGAGCGGGTATTATCGAGAGACGGGCGAGGAGCCTTGGGATTATTGCCCCTTTTCGCTTCATATTCTTTCAGTTTTTTTCCGTGCAATTCATTTTCCGCGAAACTCAGCTCCGTATACTTTTCTGCATAGAGCTGCCCGAGCCGAAGCAACATATTTTCCCGATTGGCCTTATAGCCCGAATCCAATTGTTGGCGCAGAAGAATGATGGTCTCGTCGCGCCTTTCAGAAAGAAAGGCCTCTTTGGCATAGAGGTAATCTTGCGAACTATAAGAAGAGTCTTTTAGACTGACACGCTTGGCAGTGAGAGAGAAGCGATTGGTTTTATAATTCATCCGATCGACTTCAAGCTTTACCGGTTTGTGATCCGATTTGGGCAGATCAAAATTTTCATAATCCTTCGCCTGAGACAATGCCCCCATTAACAAAGTAACGAGGCAAACTAGCGTTTTAAGACTTTGTTCAAAAGGTATTAGATGCGAGGAAGCAGAAGCGGGTTTCACAAAGGTACGGCCTACCTTTGTGAACGACGCCGTCTTCACAAAGGTAGGCCGTACCTTTGTGAATCCCGCCCGATGACGAAATAGATGGGCCTTTTTCAACAAAACCTTTTTATTGAACACAGGAACTCTCCGTTGTATAGACATACGCCCCTAACTCATCTTCCCAATACTCACCTTCATACGGCCAAAAATCGTAACCGGGCGCGATCGTTGTTTCCACGTCGACAACCCGCTTAGGAGGAAGCCCTTTTTGCCCCTCTACCAATTCTTTTTCTCCCGTGACCACTTCCACCTTCAGATAATTGGCCTGCTCACGGTGCTCGAGCAATTCATTCACCTTTTGTTTGTGCATCTTTTGCAGATTAGCCCCGATATCTAACGTAAGCTGCTTCTCGGCTTCTTCCACCCCATGCATCAGCTTTCGAATCTGCTCACTTTGACCATAAGGGGCCAAGTCCCGACGCTCATCCTGCAGCATATTGAGCACCTTCATCTCAGTCCGGATGCCGGGATCACGTTTGGCATAGGTGAGAAATGCCCGATTCAACCCTTTCTTGGTCGAAAAGGCTCGGTAATAGGATTCAGCGCCCCCCAAAGATGAGGATTCCGATTGCATGGAGCGCAGAATAGGATCGTAGAGCGTAAAGAACTGTGCCAATGTCCGGCGCATCTCTTCGTACTTACAAAGCGAGAATAAAATCGTGGATCGCAAAATATATCCTTCCGCCACCATGTCTTCTTGATAGAAGGGTGATAAAACGGTGTGAAGGTTTCCGAGCGCTACAGCGATATCATTCACCCGCATGAGTGGCCAACTCGCCTCTAACAAAATATTCACCCAGAAAGGCGAGGAACTTAGAAACTGGGCATAGGTTTGGATCGA
Organism: uncultured Pseudobdellovibrionaceae bacterium; assembly: GCA_964604555.1. Classification (GTDB taxonomy): domain Bacteria; phylum Bdellovibrionota; class FAC87; order UBA2466; family UBA2466; genus CAZRZK01. The sequence goes on from CAZRZK010000005.1 coordinate 38,634, forward strand.
TTTTTCAATATCTCCAGCAGAGTAATAGGAACGGGCCAAATTGAGCCGCGACATTTCAGTAATATGGTAAAGCTCCCGTTTACCCAGAGTTTGTTCCACCGCCCTCGTAAAATAGAAGATCGCCTCTTTATAGTTTTTGACCTTAGTAGAGAGAACCCCTAAGTGGAAAAGCGCTTTTGAGTAGAAGTTGCTTTCGGGATTGACCGACTTTAATCGGCTCATCGCCTGCTGAACATCGCCCGAAGCAGCATAGTAAACACCCAATGCATAATGAGCAGGGGCCGATACCCCAGACGGAATAAAGTTAGGCGGAAGTGAGGAGAGTGAGCGACCGGCCCGTTCAACCATATTCATTCGATCGGCGATGCTCACCAAGTTTTTGATCGCCTTTTCATAAACCTCTCGATTTTTATCATCGGGAGACGCCAGCACGTTTCGGAACGAAAGGAAGCTGGAATAGTAATGGCCCAACTCATAGAGGATTAGCCCTTGATAGTAGTAGGAGCGATTGCGAACCGCATTGGAACCGGCTTGATTAATGGCCTGAGAAAAAAGTGAAAGCGCCCTTGGATATTTACCCGATTCATAGGCTTGCTTTGCCGCAGCAAAGGCTGAAGGCCCCTTTTCGGCGTGTAACACAGAAGCAAATAAAAGAATTATTCCTATAAGTCGGATCATTAAAGAGCTCCGTCAGTTTGGCATTTTCGGTAACCAGAAACTCAGAGCCAGCGTTACCGAGTAGTTGTTTCTCAGTGCAGAATCAGAAAGACCAGTGGAACGGTTCGTAAACTTCTCTGTATAAAGATAATCTCGGAATTCCAACTTGAGCGAAAACCACTCGCGGAAAAAGGCCCTGAGCCCGATTCCTGGGAAATAGGTGATGTAGCTTTCGGTTTCGGTCTTGGCAAAACCCACTCCTAAACTAAAGAAGGGCTCAACATAGGCAATCCACTGTGAAAAGGTCGAAAGCTTTCCATTCAATGGGGTAACTTGAATTCCGGTAGTCCCAAAATAAAGCAGCTTTTGAATATCGGGCTTGATATCGGGTTGGTTTGCGGTTCTCGCCGCATCCTTATTCGAATTGATATCGGTCGTAAAACTGCTAAAGAAGTTTTTGGCATAAGCAAAGTTGACCGCTTCCCAGGCGAGCCAATCATTCAGGTGCAGAGAATAACTCGCACCTGCAAATAAGGTGCGCCGAACGGTCCCAAATGGAATTCCACCGAGCGTGATTGGTGTCAATTCATGTCGCATTTTTTTCGACGTATATTCCCTTTGGACGACGACAATCTCCTCGTTTTTGATTCCCCCGATTTCCTGAAGCTGCTTCTCGATAATCCCTTCACTCGCGAGCAAGTGGGAACCAAAGAAAGAAATCCCAACCCACAATGAAATGAGACGATGCATGTGTGACCTTGATGTATGGAGATAAGAAAAAAGAGACCTTTTTATATTATAGGGCAATTCACATGGAATCTCTACACCCACCCCAGAGCATCGCGTCATTCCAACAACAGAGAGTTCGAGAGAGGTGGTGAAGACAAAGAAATGGGAGCCCCTTAAGGAGCTAATTTTTTAGATTTCCCGACAGCTACTAGTTACCAAATCCTGGCGTCCCAATTTAAGCATTCAGATATAATTGGCGAAGAAACGAAACTTCGACTCATGGGGCACGGGAGCCCTACTGTGAACATGGGTCCGGAAGGTCGCCTCTCTAAGGAATTATTGTTGGGGGTGACTCGAATAGAGAAAATGGAACCTTATATACGCACTTATCAGAGAGTGGGTGTCACCCCTGGAGATTCGGGAGGGCCGGTAGCCGTTCTCGATGATGAGGAGAAGGATCCGGAATTGAAGGCGGGGTATTTTAACATTATTGGAATCAATTCAGTCTATGATGGACCCCATTCTCTATTTTCAGGAATCACCCCTTTATCAGATGAAAATATCGACTTTTTATCCGAGTCTTTAAAAACGATCCAAGGCAAAGAGGGAATGGATGGAACGAAAATATGTGGTGTGAACCATTTCCCACCCGATAGAAAAGCGGATGAAGCTGCTAAGCCTGTACCTGAATTGGAACCTCAACCCAAACCCCAACCCGAGGGGCATTGGACTCTCCACGAAGTAAAAGGGAAAAGCTATAAGGTTATTGTTGCGGGGCAAGAACATCCAGGTCCGTTACAAAAAGGAGAAATCTATTTTATCACAACAGGGCCTAATGCAAATTCCAGGGGGCACCTTTGGAAGTGGACGGGAGAGGGCTGGAAATCTCTTGAAGAATAAAATAGGAAATGAGGATTTATGTTGTCTATACATTAAACACATCTCGATTCCATAAAATTCAACTCCCCAATCTCCAGCCGCTCGGAGATTTCTTGTCTTCTAGCCATTGATTTAGCGGTGGACGAATGTGCCGATATCGACCCAGTTCAACATCATCCATCGGCATTCCCAATTCATGGAATACGGCCGCAATGTCCCCTTCCAATTCGTGGATCACAGGTGCATTGACGCCAGAGGTTGGGAACTCTTTCACATATTGTTGGTAGAGCGGAGAAATGGGGTGACCTCCAGTCGCAAATTGATAAGCGTGAAGGATCTCTTCCAATGCAATCCGATACGCCCGATTCACAAGGTATCGATGTTCAGCTGTTTTCATATCAATCGGCCCTGTTTTTCCATTCTTGTATCGAACCGCATAAGGAACTCCAAATGAAATGAATCTGCTTTTTGGATCATAGCGGGGTGGGGTCCGACAACCATTAAAATAGGCCTCATCGAATATTTTATAAATATTCGGGTCGGCCCAAAAGCCACCCTGAGGATGGATTTTATCCGTGATGCTTCCCTCTTCCAAAATCATAAAGTTGTTTTTCGGACGAAGCCCCAAACTTTCGAGCACACGGGGATCTGCTAAAACCTGGAGAGCTTCAAATGCCCGCTCAGCATCAGCCTCCCCTTCTTTCATATAACGATCGAGGCTTTTTTGAATCAGACTCCGAATCCCTTCCGCGTTCAGACCCTTCATATATTTCCCACGATCAAGGGGATCGATCTCGGTTAGATCTGGCTCAGGTAACTGGTAATGCCCCTGCCATTGCACATGCGAATGGCCGTGCTGAAATGCCATCAGCGTAGGGATTTCTTTGCATGTGGTACGGAAGGAAGAAGACAAACTAACGACCGGAAATACCAGCAATAATAAAATAAATAGTCGCCCCAACCCCATTCCTCATTCTAACATTTACTCCTCGCAAGTTGATCCCATTACAATCAGACTACGCGTAGACAATTGGAGCGGTCCCGGTAAGAAACGGAACCATCAAATGACACCGCCCATTTTAAGAGCCCTTTCATTTGTCATTTAGATCATGATGAGGGAATATACCTTCCCATGAACCAAGACAGCCAATTCATCTGGATGGATGGAAAACTCACCCCTTACGCTGATGCAAAGATCTCCGTACTTTCGCACAGCCTTCACTATGGAACAGGTGCCTTTGAAGGCATGCGGGCCTATGCAACTCAGGATGGAAAAACCGCCCTCTTTCGCGGGCCTGAACATTTAAAGCGCCTCATCGACTCAGTGCATTCGTTGGGGCTTGAAATTGAATATTCGGTCCCCTCCCTAATGGATGGGGTTCGCGAAACGATCCGAGCCAATCAATTTAAGGAATGTTATGTCCGCCCCATCGCCTATCTGGATGATAGTGTCCGAGGGCTTTTTCTTCCCGGAACGCCAAAAGTGCAAGTCGCCATCGCTACCTGGCCGTGGGGAAAATATATGGGAGATAAAGGCCATACCCAAGGCGTGGCAATTATCGTCTCCACCTATCGACGGGCCGAGGTTGCCTCTTCTCTTCCCCATGCAAAGATTACCGGTTCCTATATCACTTCCGTACTCGCCCGCAAGGAAGCGGTCCAAGCCGGAGTGGATGAAGCGCTCATGCTCGATAGCAATGGATATGTGGCAGAAGGATCGGGAGAGAATCTTTTCTTAATCCGAGGGAATCAGATCTTTACACCGCTTCCCCTGGCCATTCTTCCTGGCATTACCCGACATAGCGTGATGCAAATCGCCCGCGATTTAGGATATACGCTGACTGAAACCCCTATCACCCGGAATGAACTTTACCTTGCCGATGAGCTTTTCTTTACCGGCACCGCCGTCGAAGTCACGCCCATCACTTCAGTCGACCGGAGAAAAATTGCCAGTGGGAAACCAGGCCCCATCACCCAAAAAATCGCAGACACATTTTTCAAAACGGTTCGGGGAGAGATTGCTCAATATAAGAATTGGCTAACAACGATCTAGCCCTTCATAATAGAAAGGTGCAACAGTTCGGAAGGCCCATTTTCATTCTTCTCCTGTTGGGCTGTACAACAGCATTTGCCCCACCTGCTAATTTTTTAGACAATTTGAAATTACCGAAAAAAACCATCCCCAAAAAATACCCATTTTTAGCCCCCAATGAAAAAAACCCACAGCATTTAAAACCTCTCGTCAAACAGGCTCCGATGGGGGCCTATATTTCTGTCGGGACGGAACGAGGATTCATAGGTGCCGCACTCACTCCTGGAGCGACTCACCTTGTTTTGACCGATATCGATCCGAATGTAGTCCAATTTAATCAGATCAACATCGCTTTATTAACGCTCAGCGGTTCTCAGAGTGAATATTTAAAGTTGAGGATGGCGCAGGATGAAAAGGCGTGGACTCAAATTGGACTTACTGCAGAAAATTATCAATTTTGGAAAAAGTCGACCGAGGCAAAAGGATTTCAAGAATTTCACAACCCTGATTCAGGGACATTCCAAAATGCCAACTATCTTTTCGATCCTATTCTCTTTAAGAAACTACAAACGATGGCAAAGGAAGGTAAGATAGCAGCTATTCATCTGAACCTTGAAGACACGGAGAACGTGTTAGCCCTGGGAAAATACCTTAAAAGCAAAAACATTCCCCTCTCGGTATTGGACATCAGCAACGCTTGGAAGTATGGATTGCTCAAGGGTGCAACCACTCATCCCTACGTCGAAGCTTTAGAAGCAATCACGCTCCCCTCGAGCCTTCTCGTTGCCACGACGGAAGGTTGGAGATATCGCACCATTTCGTTAGAAAATCTGAGGAAAGATAAGATGCCTATATCCCATCTCTTTCTCCCAAAAGATTTTAAAGCGGTCTGTTCTAAAATATTAGGCGAGACAAAAAACACACCAAAGAACTAAAAGGGATCGCGACCATCCCCAAAGTAAAATCGCTCCCTTGCCTTAAATAATTGGGGAAGTCGATGGTAAAGAGAGGAGGGCTCGCAGACTTGTAAAAGCATGTCTAAAAAACCGGCATGGGTTGGAACATAATCCCCCAATCCCGCTAGCATGACATTCATCTTCGAACCGAAGAGCCCCCAATTTCCTTCTTCAAAAGGGCGAAAGGCGGCGGCGATCCTCCCATACTCAATCATCGCAACCCACGCCTCCGATTCCTTCCCTTCATTCATCGCAGTAACATAACGATCGATCTGTACCTGCAAAGCATCGTAATAAATTTTCATCATTTTCAGATCGAAGGCTGAATATAGATAATACTCAGAAGAAAAATAGGGTTGGTATTCAACTGGGATGCCTTCCAATGGGATTCGAATTCCGCGAGTATCGATCGATAGGCCCAAATGCCGAGCCAATCTCCTCACCCCGTCAAATCGCTTTTTTGAATGGATATCAAAAACCATTCCTTCGGCGCGATACGTATATTTCCCTAAATAAAATCTCCGCATCAGTTCCACAAGGCTTTGAATCGATACATTCTGCCAATCGGAGCCGGTTAGGTATTCTAAAAACATTTTCTGAACAATTTTAGATCCCTGTTCGAACCGTTCACTTGTTTCAGAATCTTCATTTCGGGTGAAGCGAGCCCTTTCCAGTCTGATTTGCACCTCAGAGTTCTTCTTCAACTTGGAACGATGGGGATCAAATGCAACCGGTGGAAAGATAAGACTACGACTAAAATCGATTTCCGATTCATTCAGGTGGGATTGGGCAGGGGGGGTGGCAACTCCTCGTCCTTGCTTTAGAGTTATTTCCCGTTGGCCAAGCTCTGCTTCGGATAGGTATGAAATGCAGGCGCGAAACTGAGTCCCATTTTTCAATACAAGCACCACCTCAGCCCATTTTTTGAGGGCTTGTGGAGTTAAGGGTTTAAAAGAGGGAATTGGAATCTGAACCTGCTTTGCTTCAACAAGAAGCCTGCGGCAAAAAAGCTTCTTGAGAAAGGCGGGCCAGGCGGAAGCTTCTCCCCCCAAAAAGAACGCCAGCAACAACAAAAGCCGCCAAAACATGCGGCTTTTTATCAGATTTGGAGGCAAATATCTATTGTTCCAATCCTATACAAAATCGAACTCCACTTATAGAACCAGGCAATGTCACAAATGAACCAGAGAAAACTCGCATGGTTCCTATGCATATGGGTCATTCTCACCCTTTTTCTTTCCCAATTTCATGAACCTTGGCGAGATGAGGCTCAAGCTTGGTTAGTCGCTCGTAGCTCCCATTCCCTAAAGGATATTTGGCAACGTTCTGCATGGGAAGGGACAGGGCCAGTTTATTATCTTATCCTCTGGCCTTTCGCTCGATTCTTTCCGGAGCAATTTCCCATTCTTATTTATATCCTCTCCTGGCTTGGCACCTTTGGGGCATTGCTCAGTTTATCGATGCTCAATCTATTTCCAAATTTCGCTTTGTTAGGAATTCTGGGGAGTGTACTTTTTTCTTATGAATATGCAGCCATCGCTCGTCTTTATGGATGGGGGCTTTTCTTTTTCCTCCTCGGAGTCTTTCTTGCCCGTAAAAAAAGTCGATGGGGCCACCTCGTTTGTTTTTCATTGGCCTGTTTCACTCAGCTCAATTTCACTTTTCTGGTTGTGGCTTGGACCTGCTATGAAACGCTCAAGAGCCGCAAACTTTCTTTTGAAACCTTTTTTTTGATTGGAATAACCCTTATCAGTATCACCCACCTTCAGGTTTCGGGCCCTCTTGGACACTGGGAAAGGCCTGGATGGATAGGTTTAGCCGCCCCTAGAATAGGCAACACCCTGGGAAATCCATTTTTTCATCTTTGTAAGCCGGGCATTATTGGATTTCCGATTTTCCTGATTTCCCTTTTTTGTTTAAGATCTCTTGAAAGAATTTCATTTTTAGTAGGATTGCTTCTCCAACTCACCTTTTTCATGTTGCTCTATTCAGGCGAAAATCAGCTTCGCCACGCGGGAGTTTTCTTTATCTATTGGCTTCTCTTGATTTTTCTGAACTGGGAAAATACCCAAAAATGGAGCCGCTATTGGGTGGGTGCCATTCTCATCTTATCTTTTGTCGCTTCCTTGCGCGCGTGGAGAATGGAAATTCTGCTGCCTTTCTCAGACGGAATGGCCGCCGCCAATGCCATTCAAAATCGACTTCAAGGAAATCAGACTCCACGTATCTATGTAGACAACTCAATGTTGGGCTTTGTGGTTGCCGCTCGATTGAATACCAGCCTTTATCATGAATCAAAATCGGTTGGGTTTCCCTTTTTCGCAGAAAATGAAAGGGTTGATTCGCTCCACACCAAAGCATTTTATGTGGGAAACAATGCTCCTGACTCTGCCTATCTGAATAAAATGGGAAAATGGACACTCATCAAAGCAAAAGAAACCGCTATTGTCTTAGATGAATCGATTAACGTTTTTGAGCTATCTGACACGAGATCGGATCCTTAGTCTTTAAATCCAAGTATCCCGATTTAGAATCCTTTAAATCATAAAGGCGAGAACAGCTGAACAACAAGGAGAGCTCTTTGCCATTCCACTCCACCGTTCCTCCACACCCTTGGCTACTTTCAGTCAGGCCGAAAGTGGAACGGTTGTAGTGAATCTCCAAAAGATCTTTCTGGCTATTTTGCCGCAATTGAAAGGGGACCTTGCCGGTTTGCTTTTCACATTTGATTTGAGAGAGCTCGACAGTAAAGGCAGCTCCTTTAGAGGAGGTTAAACGCAAGCCACTTTCATCGCAGCGGCAATCGACTGATTCAATCGAGATCTTTTCATCATCAAAACCGGGAATTTCGAGATCGATTCCCAATAAAGAAGTAGCAGAGAACAGTAATACCCAAATCGCACCACGCTTCATATAACCCCTTTTTGACCGTTTAGATACGCTGCATTATATTGGAATACATCAACGATATCAATCCCCTATAGGCCACTAAATAGCCTGCCTGGCTAACAAATTTCGTCACTTTTGGGTCGTTTGTGCCTGATTTCGGAGGCAATGGAATTGCTTATAAACAGGCTTGGGTGGTGCGTGTGATATTGCGGATGTGGATTCTAGCTCTGATTCTCATGATGGTTCAAGGGCACCCGCCTACCAAAAGAACCCCTGCCGAAGAACACCAGATTGCTCCTCAGCCCCGGGAAAAAGATGATTCCAAAAAGATCAAAATTAAAAAGCCCGGCAACATTGCCATTTTTGACGATTTAGATGAATTGGCTGATTCCGATAACTGGCCCATTGCCCTATCTTATGCAGGCCAGGGGCTCATGGGGTTTAGCCTTCTTTGGGGCTTAAAAGAACTCACATGGGATACTGGTTGGCACACCATTCCCTCCCTCGTAAAAAGGAACAAAACGATTCAAATCCAGGAGAAGTTTCAACAGTTAATAGACGCTATCGATAGCAATGAATTGAATCAAAAGGGAAAAGATTATTTTGAAGCCCGAAAAAAGTTGATTGCGCACATCGATGAGCTCAAAGCTTTCAGGAAAGTAACGAATAAGAATCAAATCCCGGATGACGTCATTAAACGTATCAGCGAACTCAATCACCTGGGCGACCTACATGACTACCTTTCTGAAGAATCAATCCAGGAAAAACTAAAAAAGGGAAATGGTCCCAAATGGTTGAGAGAATATAACCAGCTTAAGCAATCGGAGATCGAAGCTTTTAAAGAGTTCAACAATGAGTTTAACCGCCATCGAGATAAGATTTATGAATTGACCGATTGGGCTCGCGCCAAGTCTAAAGGACGTTTTGAAGTTCCAGAGATCTCAAAAGCCACCAAAGTCACTTATGAAATAATGCCCCATCAAACAGGTAAAACAAATGCAGTCCAGCTCAACATCGCTGGCGCTCTTACAGAAACCAACCCAAGAGATGTCGCCCCCAAACTACAAACCCACTTTAAGCATACCTGCGAGTCAATTCTCAATATTGCCGGGACGGAACGGAATCGATTTACCAATATTGCAAAACGATATGGAATCTATTTTCCGCTTTCAATTGTAGGAATTGGCGCTACAGGATTCGGTTTATATTCGCTTGGGGATCATTTGATTCACAAAAAATACAATGCCTCTATCAAAGAGCTTGAGAAAGAGGACAAGAAAAAAGAGGTCCAAGAACCGATCCAAAAAGCGATTCCATCAACAATTAGTCTTGATGATCAACTAAAAGCACTATTTGAAAAAGATCCTCGAGCAACGGACATTTATAATGCACTCCTGGGATCGCTTCTCGACAAGGAGATCGGGCTTAACAAAATGTCCGATTGGCTCAAGGCAAATTCGCTGATGGACAAAGAACTGAAAAAGACCATCGAAGACAAGTTAAAAAACTTTCTGACCAACCAAGACGATATTCAGGGACAAATCATCCGCCTTTCCATGACCGATGCGATGAATGAGCTTAAAATTGCCGATCCCAAAGCCATGCTCGAACTCCTTCATTCCAACAAGATCTATACCAATGAAGAAAAAGAACTCAGGGAACGATTACTGGTGATATTCTTCCGGAGATTGCCCACCAATTTATGGTTTAAGACCGATCCGATGAAGAAACTGGATATTCCAGAGAAACTAATCAAAGACCCTGTGGAATCCACGATGGAAAAGCTTGTCCAGATCCGCAAGGGGCCAAATAAACCTTGATTTCAAATTGAGAAAGGGGTTATTTTGGGTATTGATATGCAGGTTTTCTTCCCTTTCTTAGCCTCTTTATGACTGACCCCAGAGGCTTCTCTCATAGTCGCTTTTCTAACTCGCAATGAATAACATCACGATTACCCTCCCTGATAATACCCAAAAAAGTTATCCCCAAGGGGTGACTGCGGCCGAAATCGCCGGTGGTATTGGGAAAAGGCTGCTCGAAGCGGCCATTGCGGCCACGGTGAATGGGAAGGATTACGACCTCAAACGGCCTATCTTGGCCGACGCCGAGGTCAAAATAACGGTCGCGGAATCGAAGGAGGGGCTTGAGGTCCTTCGACATTCCACCGCCCATCTATTGGCCCAGGCCATTAAAGAGCTCTACCCCACCGCCCAGATCACGATTGGTCCGGTAGTGGAAGAGGGGTTCTATTACGATATCGATTGCTCCACTCAGCTGACTCCCGAAGATCTGGTGACGATTGAAAATAAGATGCGCGAGATTGCCAACCGTAAATTGGATGTGTCCCGGGTGGAATTTACCCCGGAAGTGGCGATTCAAACCTTTAAGAAGCTCAATGAGAACTATAAGGTCGAGCTCATTCAGGGATTTCCTCAAGGGGAAGCTGTATCCGCCTATCAGCAGGGGGAGTTTATCGATCTCTGCCGCGGACCCCATGTACCCAACACCGCCAAGCTCGCCCATTTCAAACTGACTTCGATTGCAGGCGCCTATTGGCGTGGAAACGAAAACAATAAGATGTTGCAACGGATCTACGGAACCGCCTTTGCGACCAAAAAAGATTTAGAAGAATACCTCCACCGCATTGAAGAGGCGAAGAAACGGGATCACCGGAAGGTGGGGCCTGAACTGGGGCTCTTTTCCTTTTTCCCGATTGCGCCGGCGATGCCTTTTTATCTTCCTAAAGGAACCGTTCTTCTGAACAACCTGGTCCAACTGATGAAGGATCGAGTCCAGAAAGATGGTTACCAAGAAGTGAGTTGTCCGCAACTCATGAATGTGGCGCTTTGGAAAAGAAGCGGCCATTGGGACAATTATAAAGACAACATGTTTGTGATAGAGGAAGAAGAAGAGGCCAGCATGGGTCTAAAACCCATGAACTGCCCCGGCCATGCCACCCTCTTTGGTGCCACTAAACACAGTTACCGTGAATTGCCTTTGCGCTACGCCGAATTCACCCGCCTCCATCGCAATGAACGGGCCGGTGTGACCCACGGAATTTTGCGGACCCGCGCCTTCTCTCAAGATGATGGTCATATCTTTTTGGCGGAACAGCAGATCGAAGAGGAATCGAAACGGCTCATTCAACTCATTCTTTCCACCTACCAACTTTTTGGTTTCGATAAGGTGGATATAAAACTTGCGACCCGCCCTGAAAAATATTTAGGAACGGTTGAAACCTGGGACAAGGCCGAGAAAAAATTGGCCTCTGCTTTAGAGGCGGCGGGAGTTTCCTTTACCTACGCTAATGGTGAAGGGGCTTTTTACGGACCCAAGATCGAATTTCATATCCGAGATAGCATTGGCCGTTTCTGGCAATGCGGCACCGTGCAACTCGACTATGCCATGGCCGAAAGGTTTGAACTGGAATACGTCGATAGCGATGGACAATCAAAACCTCCTGTGGTCATTCATCGCGCCATCTTAGGGAGCATGGAGCGATTCATGGGAGTATTGATCGAACACTATAATGGGCATTTCCCGGTGTGGCTCTCTCCATTACAAGTTTTGATCGTAAACGTGACGCAAGGGCAAGCTGACTATTGTGAAAAGTTACAGCAAAAGATGAAAGCAGCGGGCGTTCGTGTGGAATGGGATTCCCGTAATGAAAAATTGGGCTATAAGATTCGCGAAGCCCAGCTGCAAAGAGTTCCTTTAATGGTGGTGATTGGCGATAAAGAGGTGTCAAATCAAACCCTCTCGGTTAGAAAGACCACCGGTGAAGCCTTGCAAGATTTGAATTGGGAAGATTTTTGGAAGTTTTTGTCCCCTCAACTTGAAGTTCCGGGGATGAAATAATGGCGACAAACTTAGGAGGAAATAACTATTAATCCGCGACAATACCCTGGAGACAAAGACAGTATCCGTATCAATCACCGCATTAGAGCCCGCGAGGTGCGGCTCATTGGTGCCGATGGAGCCCAATTAGGGGTCATGGACACTCGGAGGGCACTTGAGCTGGCCGCACAGGCTGGGCTTGACCTAGCGGAGGTCTCTCCCAACTCCAATCCGCCGGTTTGTAAAATCCTGGACTATGGCAAGTATAAGTATGAGCTGAAGAAAAAGGCGAAACAGGCCAAGAAAAACCAGGTCTTAACCCAGCTGAAAGAGATTCAATTCCGCCCCCAGACCGACACTCATGACATTGAATATAAGGTAAAACACATCCACCGTTTCCTCGAAGAGGGGGATAAGGTGAAGGTGAGCGTGCGATTCAGGGGAAGAGAGGCGGCCCATGCGGACCTTGGGCATGCAATTCTGAAGCAAATTATTGACTTAGTCGGGACGTCGGGTATTGTGGAGCAGATTCCAAAGATGGAAGGAAAGGTCCTTTCCTTAATTTTTGGACCCGCAGCGAAGGTTAAAAAACCGAAGCCAGCGCCAAACCCAGCAGTTACTGTCGCAGCCAATGCTCCAGCAGCTGCATCCGGCGCAGCTCAAAAGTAGCGCTTGCTGGAAGTAATTTGAGGAAGAAGTGTCATGCCGAAAATGAAAACTAAATCGGGCGCTAAAAAGCGATTCAAGCTCATGGGATCGGGCCGTATTAAGCGGTCACAGGCATTTCACAACCATATTTTAGAGCACAAATCGGCCAAGCAAGGGCGTCGACTGCGCAAAACTAAGATGGTTGATAAATCGAATGAGCGCCAAGTTAAAAGGATGCTGTTAGCTTAATGCCAGGTTAATGTAGGTGAAATTATGCCGAGAGTGAAACGTGGCCCCGCAGGGCGAAACAAAAGAAAAAAGATTTTAGACAGGGCAGAAGGCTTCCACGGAAGTGCCCGTAAAGTAGTTAAAGTCGCTAGGGAGTATACGCAGCGTGCGGACCGATATGCGTATCGGGATCGCAAGACGTTTAAGCGTGAAATGCGTTACCTCTGGCAAATCAGGATTAACGCTGCTTGCAGACCTCACAATCTGAGCTATTCCAAGTTTATTTCTGGATTAAAGAAGGCCCAAGTTGAACTCGATCGAAAGATCCTGGCCGATATTGCCCTTCAAAATCCGGAACATTTCACTCAGCTTGTGGAGCTTGCGCGGCCCCAAGCTGCATGATTGAAGAAATAAACCGCATCCAAAATGTTGCCCAAGGTGAGATCACTGGTGCCCCTTCAGTTGCTGAACTGGAACGGCTTCGTGTCCATTATCTTGGGAAAAAAGGGGTCATCACTGGCCTCCTCCACCAACTCAAAGAACTCGATCCCGTTAAACGGAAAGAGGTCGGCGCCCTTTTAAATGACGCTAAAAACAGTTTTGAATCATTATTGGGCGAGCGGATTCGTCAACTCTCTTCGACCGAAATCGACAAGATTGTTCAACAGAGCCAACCCATCGATGTCTCGCTTCCCGGAATTGCACTCCAACGCACCGGCGGCTATCACCCCATCACTAAGGTGGGTCGCGAAATCATTGCCGCTTTAAAGCGGATTGGTTTCTCTGTGGCTACTGGCCCGGAAGTGGAAACTGAATACTATAACTTTGAGGCGCTCAACACTCCGGAAGATCATCCCGCTCGGGATATGCAAGATACCTTTTATATTAATCCTCCAGTTTTATTGCGATCACATACTTCACCGGTTCAGATCCGCACGATGAAAAGCCACCGGCCTCCAGTTCAGGTGTGCACTTTTGGTAAAGTTTATCGTTCTGATTACGACATGACCCACACTCCGATGTTCCATCAGGTGGAGGGGTTGATGGTGGATGATCAGATCTCCTTTTCCGATCTCAAAGGAGTTCTTCATTATTTAGTTGGCGAGCTTTTTGGAAATCGTGAGTTACGATTCCGACCCAGCTATTTTCCTTTCACTGAACCCAGCGCTGAAGTGGACATGCAATGCATCCTTTGCAAAGGGGACAATACTGAGTGTCGGATGTGCAAGGGCACTTCATGGCTTGAAATTGGCGGTTGTGGCATGGTCCATCCCAATGTTTTTCACTCAGTCGGCTACGATCCGGATGAAGTGGTAGGGTTTGCCTTTGGGATGGGAGTCGAACGGATCACCATGCTGAAGTATGGTATCGATGATTTAAGATCTTTTTTTGAAAATGATCAGCGGATGTTGGAGCAATTTTAATGCTACTCTCTTTAAATTGGTTGAAAGATTACTTCCAGAAAGCCGATGTAAAAATCAATCCAAAAGAATTAGCGGACCAACTCACCATGCGGGGCCTTCCGGTAGCGATGATCCACCGCAAAGGTTCGATCCTCGACAACGTAATCGTAGGACGAATTGAGCAGATAGAAAAACACCCGAAAGCCGACAGGCTTCAGATCACCCAGATTAGCACCAGTGAAGAAGAAGGAGCGCCGCTTCGACAAATCGTTTGCGGTGCCAAGAATATTGCGGTGGGAGATCTCGTGCCAGTGGCAATGCCTGGCTGTGTGCTCTCCCCTGAAATTACGATTCGGGTCTCGACCATCCGTGGAGTGGAATCTTCGGGCATGCTTTGTAGCGGTAAAGAGTTGGGAATCTCTGAAGATACCGACGGTATTTTACAGCTTCCTAAACACAGCAAACGGGGAGAGCCGATCACTCGACTCCTGGGAGGCTCTAGTGATGATGTTGTTTTAGAATTTGAACTAACCCCCAATCGCGGCGATTGCTTAGGAGTGATGGGTCTCGCCCGGGAAATTGCACCGCTCTTAGGAACCCGTTTACGGGAGCCAAAGCCGGCCCGTTTCCGAGTTTCAAACCACCGCACCTCTTCGATTATTAAATTAGAGGTCGAAGATCCCGTTCTTTGCCCGCGATATGTGGCACGGGTGATTGATACGATCAAGGTGACGGAAAGCCCCGATTGGATCAAAGCGCGATTAGAAATCGTCGGAATCCGCCCCATTAATAATGTCGTCGACATTACCAATTTTGTGATGATGGAGTACGGGCAACCGCTCCATGCGTTTGATTTAAGAAAACTCCAGTCGGGAGGCGTTCGGGTCGCTGCTTGTAAGCAGGCCCAACCTTTTACTCTTTTAAATGGGGACACGGTTCAGTTGGAGCCGGGTGATATCCTCATCATGGATGGTGAAAAGCCGATCGCTCTGGCCGGCATCATGGGAGGTGCCAACTCCCTCGTTCAAGAGGACACCACTTCGATTTTATTGGAATCGGCCGGATTCCTTTCAGGTCAAATACGCAAGACCGCCCGTCGATTGGGACTCTTCACCGATTCCTCAAAACGATTTGAAAAGGGGCATGATCTCGCCGCCATCGCAAATGCCAGCGAACGGGCAGCAGCCCTTTTGCGGGATAGTTTCAACGCCAATGTTTATCATCCGCCCATTGACACCAATGAATATGGGGTAAAGGAAGCGATCCTTCCGATAGACATGCGGGATGTGAGAAAAACATTGGGAATCAAATCACTCAAAGCGGAAGGCATCGCAGAGCTCTTAGAACAGGTGGATATCCCCTCTCACAAGCGTTCCGTTAATATTTTATCAGTTCGACTCCCTTCATTCAGGCCTGATCTGAAAGATAGCGTCGATATCATCGAAGAGGTGGCCCGACTTCAGGGATATGAAAAGATCCCAAGTACGCTTCCCCATTCGAAAGCGACCTATTCCAGACTCGATGAAGATGAATTGGAATACCGTGCGCGTATCAAAGATATTTGCGTCGGACTCGGCTTAAGAGAAACGATTCACTATAGTTTTACCTCTCGTCAGAGCCTGGAAAATTTCGGGTTTTTTGGGGAAAACAGCATTGAACTCAAAAACCCCATCAGCGATGAGATGCGTTGGCTGCGACCCAGCCTTATTCCTTCTCTGCTTAGCACCTATGTTTACAATCTGAATCGGAACTCTACCAATCAGCAACTCTTTGAGGTCGCAAATACCTATTTGAAAAGTGCCAAAGGTCAAACAGGCGGGGAGACGGGAATCGAAGAGCATGTGGTGCTTTCGGTGCTCCTTTCCGGAAATCAATTCTCCCAGAACTGGAAAAAATCTGAGGCCCCGGTCGACTTCTTCACCGCAAAGGGAATTTTGCAATCGGTCTTCAAAGCATTAGGAAATCCAGAAGTTAGGTATGAACCCCATACCCATCAACGGCTTTTCCACCCTCATCGATCGGCTACCCTCTATTTAGGTGGGACTGAAATCGGATACATTGGTGAAGTTCATCCCAGCATCGCTAAAAGCACCCTCGAAACCGAAGAATCGGTAGTGGTCTTTGAAGTGGCCTTGGCTCCATTGCAAAAGCTGGCTCAAAAGCGTCAAAACTATAAATCTCCATCAAAATTTCCCAGTTCCGATTATGACATTGCCCTTTTAGTCGATAAGCCGGTCCCGGCAGAAACTCTCGTCCAGAGTATGCGGGCACAAACGGGAGAACTTCTCTCTGATGTGAGAGTATTTGATCTTTATGAAGGAGACAACCTCCCTTCGGGAAAGAAAAGCCTGGCCTTCCGCCTGACATTTAATTCGCCACAAAGAACACTCCAAGATCCAGAAATTAAAGAGCTCGTGAACAAGGTAGTCCACGAACTCTCGATGAAGTTCGGCGCTCAATTGCGATAGATGTATTCTGATCGAATTCTCCCCTAATGACAAAAGTGGGCATGCTGTAGAATTTTTATTGCTCTGCGCGCTTTCCAACTAGCCTAAGTCAGCTGGTATAGGCATTGCAAAAAATCTAGTTTGCCTGGGGAGTGTTTAATAGAGAGTGTATATGATGAAGTGGATTGCTGTTCTGTTAATTGGTTTACCTCTTATGGCAGGTGAAACTGGACTGAAAAAGGCGCCTCAAGATTCGACAGCTGCGGCCTATAGTTCTACCCTAATCCAAGACGCTTCCGCTAAAAGTTTTAAAGAACTAGGATTAACCCTAGGAAGTCCGGGGAAACTTAATTTAAACTTGGGATATTGGGGAAGCGATGATTTTCCTCTCGTCGCACGTTTTTCAGCGGGCTATTTTGGGGAAAAGAACCGTGGAATGCAGTTTGATCTAGGTTGGAAGTTTCATCAAACCGCCTCCGGAAATTTCCGGCAATTTTTAGCCGCTACATTTACAGCATGGAGATTAAGAACTTCTTCAGGATTTATCGTTAGCTCTACTCATGACAGCAAATGGATTGGAGCAGGTCCCTCTTATGGATTTAATCTTTACGGCTTTTCATTGCAAATCGGCTCCTCTTTTGGTTCTGGAGAAACGTTTCATGACAGCGGCAGTGGCCTATTTGGTGGTTCTTATACCTCTCAAGATTCCTATCAAACCACCATGCAGCTGGGTTACACCTTCATGTGGTAATCAGCCCCACTGGGATGTTTTTTTCAAACCGAGACATGTATAATAATTCCCATGTCTGAATCGATCACGCCTAGCCCCTGGGAAAAACAGTCTTCAAAATTTATTTTGGATGCAATGCAGAATTATGCACCCACAGAAGAGATCACAGAAACAATCATAGAGATCACTCGAGCTCCGGAACCCTTTAACTGGGAAGAGTACACCTTCATTGAATTACCCAAAGACAAAAAATATTACCGCATGGCGGAAGTGCATGAATTGCTGCAGGTCGATCCTGCCATCCTAAGAAGTTGGGAAGAGAATTTTCCGGCCTTAAAACCCAATAAAAGTGGGCAAGCCCAGCACCGGGTCTATCAACGGCAAGATGTAGAGTTGATGGCAGCGATTAAGCACCTGACCATCGAGAAGGGGCTTTCAATAGAAATCGCAAAGCAGGCATTGGCTCAATATAAGCGCACCAGCGTTCAAGTCTCTTCGGTTCCCCTTCGAAACATCATCCATGATCTGAAAGAATTGATTACCTTTGCACGCCGGGCAAGCTGCGGAATCTAAGTAGTTTTTTAGGGTGAATCTACGTAACGTATGATTTTAGCAGGGTTTCCATAGACTACAGCATGGGCTGGCACCGACTTCGTCACAACGGCCCCGGCTCCAATAAAAGCATAGGCGCCGATTCGAATTCCAGGAAGGAGAGTGGCCCCCCCGCCTATCGTTGCACCAGTCTCTATGACTGTTTGCTCTAAATAATCGGCTTGAGTCCTGCGATCAAAAGCCCGCGGAAAACGATCATTGGTAAAAGTAACATTGGGACCGATAAAAACTCCATCCCCTAGAGTGATCCCATTCCAAATCGACACTCCGTTTTTGATGGTGCAATTATTTCCGATGATTACTTCCGATTCGATGTACACCTGTTCGCAAATGTTGCAATTTTTTCCGATCTGAGCACCCGCTAACACATGGCTAAACGGCCAAATACGGGTTCCTTCACCAATGGAAATCGATTCACAGAGAGCAAGTGGATGAATAATAATCGAGCTCATTGTCTTTTATAGAACACCCTTCCAACTCTTTTGATATGCTCCAGAAGTTCAGGATTTTCTATCTGTTCAAAAACAGAAAGATCAAACATATACGGAAGTGGGAGATCATAGAGTTTTGAGCTGATACTATTCAAAACCTCCAAATCAATCGCCTTTCCTTTAAGCGTGAGATCGATATCTGACCCCTCTTTAAAGTTACCTTTCGCACGCGAGCCATACAAAATCACTTCGTCGACTTGCGGGAATAGGGAAAACACTCCAGTAATGCTGTGAATGGCATTAGCATCTATCCCAATATTCATTCCATCTTTTCCAACGCACTTTGCAAGTTTTGAAACTGTTGAAAATAGCGATTGCGAACCGCGTCCGCTATTTGCTTTGCCAACACTTCATTATAAGTGTGGGAACTCTTTGTTCTGCTTTCAATCATATCCATCCACACTTCGCCTTGGGTAATCAAGCCGCGTTTGAATGCCAATCGAAAGGCATCCTTGCTGCCCTGAATACCAATCTCCCCTTGAAATTCATAGAAGTCCTTAATCGTGTTCCAGGCAAGCTCATATGTATATTCAAAGGCCTGGATTAAACCTTGAAGCTCTAACTCGGAAAGAGCCCCTTTTGATAAAAATAGGCGCAATTGGCTGACAGCTTTCTTGAAGTTAGAAAAACGCTGTCGCCAGCGGACATCGGGTGATGAGTTCATACTGGAACTATAATATTAAGCGAAGTCGGGCATGGAAAGAGTTTTCGGCAATGCCGGGGTAGGTAAAGCGGTTTTCGAAGTATAAAAAGGTGTCGAGATCGGGGCTATTGGTAAGCGTAATTCCGCCTTGAAAGGTAGTGATTTCAAGATTTTCAATGGGATCTCCCACAATCCGGTCAAAGCGGCCATAAAGCCCCCAATTTTCCCATATTGGAATTCTGCCCACCAACGCGCCGCCCACAGGTTTTATTATTCGATTCGAATCTTGGAATTCTCCCATCAGCAGATCCCCCTGCAAATGGAACTCTTGGCAATCGAGCGCTAAAAATACGTTTCCCGTCCAATTAGACTTAAAATTCACGCTTCGCACGGTTGATTGGGTCGCATAAAATCCACTTGCCCCGATTCTTGTCGCAATCTCCCCAATGGGAATATTCACAGTTAGCGATGACACCACAGCCCTGGAGTTGTTGGTATTCAATCCAAAGAGGCCGTTTCCATTTACGTAGCCGATCGTAATATCCACCGTATCAAAGAGTCGAGCTAGGGTTTCAACTCCAATATCATTTCTCAACAAAGTCCTTTGATGAAGGTTCAAGCTCTCAGGAATCCAGCTTTCAGTTAGATGCAACGACCACAGAGGATTCAGAGTCGCAGGAAACATTCCAAACTTGGCAGAAAGCCAAGAACTGATCTCACGCTCCACATAGGCCTCGGAGGGCAAAATCTGGGGAACTAAAGCGGAAGAATATTCCCGAGTTTGACTCAAAGAAAGTCGATAATGGGTGTCTTCACGTAAATCCCCAAAGAGACTTACTCTCAACGCTGGGATCGAAAACCCTTGAGCAATGCGCCCCTCACTTGCGTAAGCAGCATCAAAACTGGCCGATAGATTTAATTGGGAAGAATGGGTTTCTTCTTGTGTTTCAGCTTCGATATTTTGCTCCAATGTATCGGCCCAATTATCGTCGGCAAATACACTTTGGAACAACATGAGGAGTATCAATAACATTAAGCACCGAACCTTTTCAGACGGACTTCAAACCGGCTTCCTTTGCCCAATTCCGATTTCACATGGAGCTCTCCTCCATGGCTTTCAACAATTCGATAAGAGGTTGCTAGACCAAGTCCCGTTCCCTTTTCTTTGGTCGTGAAAAATGGCTCGTAAAGATGGGACTGAACCTCATCCGACATTCCCACCCCGGTATCTGCAACCCAAAAAGAAACAGACCCATCTGGGTTGGATCCGCACCCCAATTCAATTGATCCTTGGTTGGGAATCGCCTGCTGGGCGTTTAAAAATAGGTTGAGAGCAACTTGCTTCAGCTTTTCTCGGTTGCCGCTGGCGATGCAATTATTCTCAAATTGGGTTCTGAGCTCAATTTTGGAGCCTTTGGCAGTAATCGAAAATTCACCGAGGAGTTCCGGTAGATTGACCGCTGCAAAATGAATCTTGGCAGGCTTTACATAGTCAAGAAATTCACTGATGAGACGATTGAGCCTATCTATCTCACGCAATGCGATTTCCATCAATTTGCCGTTTTCATCCTGTCTGAGCTGTTCCGGCAAGCTCCCCTTGAGCATTTCGATGCTGGCACTCATTCCCGCCAGAGGATTTCGAATTTCATGGGCAATTCCGGCAGCGAGTTGACCCACAGCCGCCAATTTTTCGTTTTGTTTCAGTTTTTCTTCGAGGTAAAAAAGCGAGGTCACGTCTTGGAAAAGCAGGATTTTTGATCCCAGCTCAAATGGCTTCATCCCCCTAAAAGGAGAGTGCGGACCGATCTCTGCCACATCTCCCCGCAAAATTTTACCCTTCTCGGTTTCCACCGCCTGTTGAACTCGGGTCATTCCCTGCTGTTTAAAAACGGTCCTGTGGTGCTCAGGCCCCGTGATCGCAACGGCCGTTTCCGCATATGGAGCCGTTGGATCTTTTTCGGTGAATCGCGTATTCACCTTCGAAAAAAAATCGATCAATTTTGAATCAATCTCATCGACTTTCTTTCCAATCATCTCACCCGACTTAAGGTTTAAGATCTGCTCTCCAACTGGATTGGCATATTGAACCCGTAACTCTTTATCTACCGTCAAAAGGCCGGCCGGCATTTCGGAAAGAATATACTCTTGTAAAGAGCGGAGCCGTTCGATATTGGACCGGGATCTGAGCAATTCCTCACTCAGGTATCCGCCTAGCAATCCTAATGAAAGAAACAAGATGGTATAAACTGCCCAGTTAATCCACCATGACTCTCCCTTTGTCCCGAACATGACCCAACCAAAACTGAGGGCGCAGCTGGCAACGGCAATCATCGCCCCCCGCCGGAAAAAAATAAGTGAAGCGGAAACAATCTGAAGCAGATAGAGAAGTGAAAATAGGCTTTCTCGTGCATTGACCCAAGTAATGAAGAGTGTGATTGAAATGGAGTCAAACACCAGTTGCAAAACGGTCCACTCGGTTTTTCCAAGCCATTTTTCAGAGACTAGGGAAAAGCCTGCATTAATCAGAAAACAGAGAGAAAGAAGGGAAAAGACAAGGGGCAATCGCAAAGCCATGGAAGGGGTGGAAATGCGCTCCACAACCAAAACCGCAATCAGCAGAAATAGGATCCCGTTCCGATAAAGAATGTAGCGCTGAGGTGGGGCTAAGCTTTCCAATTATCCCCCGGTTGTCTTTTCAGCCAATTGGAAAATTGGGAGATACATGGCCAGCAGCAGGAATGCTACTATGCCTCCGACAAAAACGATCAAAAGCGGTTGAAGAAGGCCGGTCATCCTACCAATGATATCATCCACTTCATCATCATAGATTTCGGCTACTTTACCTAAAAGTTCATCCAACTTACCGGTCATTTCCCCGATATTCACCATATGGACGACCATCGGCGGAAAAAAGGTTGATTTTCCAAGGCTATAAGAAATCGTTTTACCTTCAGCGACTCCTTGCTGCGTGTCCTTCAATACTTTTTTGAGTGCTGTGTTGCCGATCAATCGAATGCAAATATCGAAGGATTGCAGCAGAGGAACACCGCTGGAAATCAAAGAGGAAAGGGTGCGTGAAAAAGTTGCCACTGTGGATCGGGTGATGAGGGAACCAAACAAAGGAAGCTTCAGTAGCAAGGGGTCCAATTTCTCTTTGGTTTTTGGGTTCTTAAATAGATAAGGGATACCCACTGCCATTCCGGCAACTACAATAATCATGTTAAAAAAATTATCTTGCACCCACTTGGAGAGACCGAGCACGAAAACCGTCAACTCAGGAAGTTTAGCGGAGTTATCCGAATAGAGTTGCGCGACTCCCGGAATCACTTTCAGCAACATGAAGACGAGAACGATAATCGCAACCACGAGGGTAATCACCGGATAGGTGAGAGCACTGATCACCTTGCTTTTTAATTTTCCCAATTTTTCAAGTTGAATTCCAACTCTCCGAACCGAGACATCCAACGTACCCGACATCTCTCCTGCTTCCACGATGCGAACGAAATAGTCGTTGAAGATCTTCGGGTATTTTTCCATCGCACCTGAAAGGGTACCTCCCGATTCGATATGTTCTTTAATTTTGAGTAGCACCTTCTTAAAATGGGGACGTTGCTCCTGTTCCCAAAGGATGCTTATACATTGAACGACGGGAACACCGGAATCGATGAGGGAGGAAAGTTGACGTGTAAAAACAACCATCGCCTTCAGATCCATCTTCGGACCTAGGCCAAGCTTATCGAGATCAAATTTTATATTGGTCGGTTTGTCGATTTTGACCAGTGTAGGCCGAATCTGCATCAAACGAAGGCGCAATCGTGCCTCGATCTCGTCGGTGGCATCAATGGTACCCTTGACCGATTCTTTGCCTCGGGTAACCCCGTTGTAATAATATTTCATCTTCCTTCTCGATTAATCTAGATCAAGACGCTTTTCGAAAGACATCGGAAATGTTTTTTATCAATTCCTCGGGATCCGGACTCGCAGTCATGGCCGACTCTGTCGTTATTTGTCGGCGTTTAACCAATTGCAGCAGGGATTGGTTCATCGTGATCATCCCCGTATGTTCCTGCCCAATCATCATTGCTGATGGGATTTGATATAGCTTGTTTTCGCGGATCAAGTTCCTAATGGACGGATTCGGAATCAAAAGCTCGATTGCCAAACAACGCCCCTGTTTATCACTCCGTTCAATCAGTGCTTGGGTCAAAATTCCTTCGAGTACCATTGAAAGTTGCAAACGAATCTGATCTTGATAGTCAGCGGGGAATACCTGCACCATGCGCGTAATACTCTGATATGCACTGTTGGTATGAAGGGTGCTCATCACTAAGTGACCGGTTTCAGCTAGCGTTAACGCCGTCTCAATCGTCTCTCGATCCCGCATCTCCCCCACGAGAACCACGTCCGGATCTTCCCGAAGCGCCGCTTTAAGGGCTCCACCAAATGTTTTGGCATCCGATCCAATTTCTCGCTGATTGATGATACTCGTGCGGTGGGAGTGAATGTATTCGATGGGATCTTCGATCGTCACAATATGAAGGTGTTCCTGTTCATTGAGTGAATCGATCATGGAAGCAAGAGTTGTCGATTTACCGCTACCCGTAGCGCCAGTGACTAAAACCAAACCTCTTGGACGGGTAAGAAGGCTAAGAACAGCATTGGGCAAACCCAATCCTGACATCTTGGGAATTTCGAAAGGAATATGCCGAAAGGCCCCTGCAACGGCTCCACGCTGAAAATAGACATTGGCTCTAAATCGGGCCATGTCTCTAATCCCAAAGGAAAAATCGAGCTGCTTCTGTTCTTCGAAAATCGCTTTCTGATAATCGGTCAAAACAGAATAACAAAGTTCTTTCGTATCACCAGGACTGAGCAGCTGAGTCTTTGCTTTTACAATCTGTCCGTGCACTCGAAAGGAAGGAGGACTTCCGCTCGTGATGTGCATATCGGACGCCTTATGCTCCAACATCACCTTTAAAAGCTGTGGAAGAGTAATCATTTTCTCAGTATGTCTCCGTCTGGCCGGGAGTTATTCAACACCTCTTCAAGGGTGGTTTCTCCCCGGTAAAGTTTTAAAAGGCCGCACTGTCGAAGAGTGACCATCCCTTCATCGATTGCCGTTTTTTTCAATTCGTCTGCGTTGGCTCCTTTAACGATCATCTCTCGCAGGTTTTCGGTCATGTACATCACTTCATAAATTCCACGTCGACCCTTATATCCAGTTCCGCCACAATGATCGCATCCTTGACCCCGCATCACTTGAATATTGTCCATCCAATCCTCGGGGACCTCTGCATCTTTGAGCATCTCTTTGGTCACTTTTGCATCAGGAGCCAAACATTTTTCACAATTCACACGGATCAATCGCTGAGCTTCGATAATAGTCACGGAGGCAGTGATCAAAAAAGCTTCGACCCCCATGTGGAGCATTCGACTGATGGTGCTTGGAGCATCATTGGTATGAAGCGTGGAAAAAACCATGTGACCGGTAAGGGAAGCCTTAATAGCAATTTCGGCCGTCTCCTGATCTCGGATCTCTCCCACAAGAATCACGTCAGGATCTTGCCGCAGCAACGAACGCAAAGAAGAAGCAAAGGTGAGTCCAATCGATTCCTTCATCTGGACCTGGTTGATCCCTATCATATTGTACTCAACCGGATCTTCGACGGTAGAAATGTTCACATCGGGCTGATTCAATTCGGTTAAAGCGGCGTATAGTGTCGTCGATTTACCACTGCCGGTAGGCCCTGTGACCAACACCATGCCATAGGGTTGGGAAGCTGCTTTACGGAACAACCTCAATTGCTCCTCTTCAAAACCCATTTGCGCCAATGAAGGAGTCTTGTTTCCTTGATCCAATATACGCATGACCACCTTCTCACCGAACATCGTTGGAAGAATGGAGACGCGGATATCGACCTTGGCATTGCGAATTTTCACCTGAATACGGCCGTCTTGAGGAAGCCGCTTTTCAGATATATCCAAATTCGACATGACTTTGATACGTGCGGGGAGAGCGGAGCGGAACTGCGCCGGAATTCGCATCACTTCATAAAGGGAACCATCGATCCGGAACCGAACGCGACTATTGGTTTCATAGGGTTCGATATGAATATCACTGGTCTTGCGGCGAATCGCTTCGATGAAAATCTTGTTGATGAGGCGAATCACCGGCTTCCCTACATCGGCCGCACCGTCGACCTGGTGGGACCCATCGGTATCATCACTAACTTCGACGGCAACCGTCGCCCCCTCTTCGGAATCTTCCGCTTTGATAATATCCTGCACTTCCGACTGGATCTGGGAATTGGCAGAGCTATAGGCCCTTTCAATGAGCGCTTTAATCGATGACTCAGGAGCAATATAGACATTGGTGTCCATATTGCACAGAAAGCGGACATCATCGATGGCCGAAACATTGGTCGGATCGGCGATCGCAATAGAAAGTCGATTATTCTCGATGCTAATCGGAACCAGTGTATGGCGCTCACAAATATTGACTGGGATCAACTTGCTGACCTGTTCAGGAACCGAGGCATTATCCAAGGACAAGCAGGTCATCCCATATTGCTTGCTTAAAAAAGTAGCGAGCACCTTATCATTCACATGGCCCAACTGGACTAAAGAACTCGCAAGGCGTGTTTTATTTTGTTGGCGATGCTCCACCGCTTTTTGCAATTGATCTTGCGTGATCAGACCATTGGAAAGCAGGAGTTCGCCTAATTTTCCGGCTGCCATAAGAGAAATTTCTTACAATGGAATGGGAAACTACACAGGGATGTATACTTTAAATTTTACTACAACTATTCGTTGGTTGCGATGAGTTTGATGAATCTATTGGAATAGGTGGTGTCAAAATATTGACGATAAACACCATTAGACAGAGATGCTACAATAGTCATAGCTCTTTCAATGGAATAAGATTTATGAACAAGCATCAAATTAAATTGCCCCTCTCTCTACTTTTCCTATCCACGGCCCTTTTCGCGACGAATGAACGAACTGTTTCGTTTATGGCAGGGGCCGCCTATTGCAAAAGACCTGCTTATAATGATTTTTACGTCCGGATCTTTTTACATCGGCTGTCTGATTCAAGCACGGGATCAACACAACAGATACGTGTAAGATGGGATGATATCTCTCTCACCTATAAAGATGATGTCTCGAAATCCGATACTACTGAAACCATTCCCTTTACTCCTAACTTCATTGATTTGTCAGCCAAAGGCCGCCATGACTTCATCATCAAGCCCACTAAAGGCACTTTTGGATGCAACAGCGATCTCACCGTCCATGGAACAATTACTGTTGAAGGCAATGAGGGAGCTATTATTGCTGGGGGGGCCATTGTTGGCGCGATAGCTCCCGCTCAGAGTGGATCCAAAATAGATGCCTTTCAAGTATCTTTTCCCATTAATAATGGCCGACCATTCTAAGGAAGTTCCTAGACAATTAAATTCCTGCCTGTCATTTCACTGGGCACTTGCAACCCCATTAAAGTGAGCAATGTTGGGGCAATATCACTCAACTTTCCACCTGGAAGCACCTTCACATCTTTCGATTTGGGATTGAAATAGATAAAAGGAACGGGAAGCAGCGTGTGGGCGGTCAGCGGAATCCCATTATCATCGAGCATCTTTTCGCAATTACCATGATCGGCAGTAATCAAAGCGAAGCTGTCATTTTTTTCCACCCAATCCAAAATCTTCTTCATGCAGTGATCGATCGTCTCAACCGCCTTAATCGCGGCATTCAAATTCCCCGTATGCCCCACCATATCGGGGTTTGCAAAATTCACCACCGCCAATCGATAATCATCTCCGGTTAATTCTTCAATTAACCTTTCTGTGATCAGAAGGGCGCTCATTTCTGGTTTGAGATCATAGGTCCGCACTTCTCGGGGTGAAGGAATCAAGATCCGCTTTTCTCCATCGAACACCTTCTCATCGCCCCCGTTAAAGAAGTAGGTCACGTGGGCATATTTTTCGGTCTCTGCGATTCGCAACTGCTTCCAACCCATTCCACTCACGACCTCCCCCAAGGTATTGGGGACCTTCGGTTTTCCATAAGCAGTCACGAGATCCATCGAAGCGTCATAAGGGGTCATCGCCACAAAACCGGCCAAAGGCTTTAAGTCAATTAGCTTGCGGGTAATTTGCCGAGCCCGATCGGCCCGAAAATTGAAAAAGATAGCGACATCTTGGGATTTCATTCCTGGATACTTTGCCCAGACGGCAGGGGTAACAAACTCATCAGAAGCCCCCTCTTGATAGGAGCCATCCATATACTGAACCGGTTCCTTAAAATTCTTTTTTGCCTTTGCATGTACAAGCGCCTCAAAGGCCTCTTCCGTCCGCTCCCAGCGTTTATCCCGATCCATGGCATAAAAGCGGCCTGAAATCGTCCCAATCTTTCCCACCCCCTTGTCCTGACAAAACTTTTCTAACTGGTCGATAAACTGCCGACCACTCGAGGGAGAAGTATCCCGCCCATCGGTAAAGGCATGGATCCAGACCTTTTCAATCTTTTGTTGTTTTGCCAGCTCCAAAAGGGCGAATAGGTGACTAATATGGCTATGCACCCCTCCATCCGATACCAACCCCATTAAATGGAGCGCCCCTTCGGGTCCTTTTTTCTTAAAGAGATCCAAAAAAGCAGGATTCTTAAAGAAACTCTTATCTTGGATCGCTTTACTAATCAGGGAAAAATCCTGATAGACTACCCGACCCGCCCCTATATTCAGATGCCCCACCTCGGAATTGCCCATAAACCCTGCGGGCAATCCTACATGATCTTCCGAAGCCTCTAGTGCCCCATGGGGAAAATCGTTCATGAGTTGGTGTAGAGTGGGGGCCTGGGCCTGAGCCACCGCATTGTGTTTCCGGTCGGGGTTTAAGCCAAAGCCATCTAAAATAATAAGTAGCGCAGTTTTCATAGGCTTAGCAGAGAGTAAAACAGACTCCTTGCAGAATAAACCGAATTCTTGGGGGGAGGCAAAAAGTACCAGCTACTTAGAGGGTCCATCAGGGACCCACTTTTGCCTCGTATAGTAGGTTCTTTTTCGAATAGGATGGAAACATGCCGGTTAAAATTTCCGTCGTGATGCCCGTTTACAATG
Organism: uncultured Pseudobdellovibrionaceae bacterium; assembly: GCA_964604555.1. GTDB lineage: Bacteria > Bdellovibrionota > FAC87 > UBA2466 > UBA2466 > CAZRZK01. The sequence continues at coordinate 66,933 of CAZRZK010000005.1, forward strand.
GACAACGCTACATTTGTGAAGCATTGGAAAGTCTCTACGCTCAACACTATTCCAATCTCGAAATTATAGTGGTCGATGATGGATCGACTGATGAAACACCGGGAATTTTGCAGAAACAAGGCGAGAGCATTCGAATTGTGAGGCAAGCAAATCAGGGACCTGCTGCGGCAGTGAATACTGGAATCCGTCTTGCGAAAGGAGATTTCCTAGGGTTTTTGGATGCAGATGATCGCTGGCATCCTACATTAGTGGAGTCATTGTTCCCAAGATTGTTAGAATCCCCGATGGTCGACATTGTAACGGGAATGACTCAACGCTATCTCTTTGATAAGCCCGTAGGAGAAGCGCATCGGGGGCTTTACTTTGCAGCTTCTCTATTTCGACGAGAAGTTTTTGAGCGTGTGGGGTTGATAAACGAATCTCTCATTTTCAGCGAGGATGCCGATTGGTTTTTCCGGGCGCTCGAGTGTGGGGTTCGGATCGAGTTCTCATCGGAAATCGTTTTTCACTACCGGCAACATGATCAAAATCTTACCGCAGATCGGGACGCAACCTTTCAAGGCTACCTTCATGCGTTGAAACGACGGCTGGATCGATTGCGGCATCAAGATTCTCTAAAATCCGATCGATCCGATCGACCACTCCGCTGAGATCGCTTCCCAGTTTCATTCGATAAGCGGGTAATGTTTCCGTCATCGATACCATTTGACGTAGATCGGAGTCGTTCGATAAAGGCAATTGGACTAAAGTGCTCGGAGCGAGTGCTCGTACCGCATTGGCTCGCGAAGTAGGCTCAAGGGAGGAGAAAGTTTGAGTGTGAAGCTCGGGAATTAAAATGGTTTGAATTAAAAGTCTGTCTTTAATTTGCGGGCGAAATTTCTCCCCCAAATAATAGAGATTTTTATCATGTGGATATAGGGTGATGGGAGGCAGATCGTTCACCATGGATCTCAAGAGCGGGAATTGCTGAAGTCCACCCCAGGTGAGTTTGCCTGTCGAATAGAGGCTCAAGGCGGTTAAAGGCCTATGGACGTCGATTAAACAATAATCCTCTCCTAAAAAATCCATTCCTGACCGAAGGCAGGCAAAGGCGATTGTCGATTTTCCACTTCCACCTTTTCCAACTATTAAAACACCTTTTCCATTTTTCCCTACGACCGCTCCATGCACAATTTGAAGTCCTAAAGGGCGCCACCACCAATGCAAAATGGGCCGAAAGGGGCTACTGAGTTCCCAAACGGGAAGGAATGTTGCCGTTTCTGACCAGAAGTAGGCTCTCTTTTTCTTGCGATGGAGAACAGAAAAGGTTTGATCGCGGTAGCAAAGCGCCATTTCGAAATCGTTCCGGGATGGTTCTTCCGGGAAATAAGTGCCTACGAAGGGTTCATGGGGGGCATTGTTGGGAATCGCTCCAATGCCCGTCGATTGCCTGTCCCAGACGTAAATGGTCAGGTCGGGGGATGAATGGAAGGGAACTTCTCGATGCTCGATCGCTTTGGCGAGTTGTGAAAATAAGGCCCCCCCGACAAATTCTACGCAAACGCATCGCGTTCCCCATTGGAAGTAGCGCCGCTGGAGCGGATATTTCACTGTGACTTCAGCCCATGAATCCTCTGCCTTTTTCAGATAGGCTTCGCAGGGATTGTGCCGTTTCGTATGTGCCGATGGCAATCCGGGCAGATCATCGATGGTAACGGCGGCTTGCGTAATTGTTTTCACTCCTCATTTTTTCTTAGATAAAGAAGGAGCGAACGGGGTGATGTTTTCATAATCGGCGCGGCTCATAACCACCATATCTTTGAGATCGGTATATTTTCGAAGTTCGGGTGGCTGAAATCGTCCTTTTACGGGAGCGGGAGAAAAGTTTTGAATCGATGGGCAAGCGGGTGAAGGAGAAAGGAGGGACTCCTCTTGAAGATTCTCTAAGAATCGATTCACCAGATCGGTGATTTTGCCTTTGTCCTCTTGGTATTGGAGATGGATCGCATCGACGATCTGCCCGAAGGAAAAATGGGATTGGATATATTGCCAAACTTCGGCGGCCACTTCCGTCAGACTGTAATAGACCCCCGAGCTGAGATTGACGATGATTACTTCTCCGTCAATGGTATCGCTTGTAAAGCCTTCCTTATCTACGGTAAAGCATTGCGCTATGGAGAAGGTCGCCATTTTGTTTCCTTGGTTAAGTTTTTGTGAATCTTGAAGCCTAGTAAATCAGATAATCGTATATTATCGTTATCGATAGCAGCTTTCAAGTAGACTCCATGCTCGATCCCATTCAAGGATTCGAGTGGACGAAGTCTTGGGAAAGATTTTGTCGGCGCCATAATCGTCTAAATCGAATTGCTCCCTCTTTCATAAACTGAAGAAAAGTTGGCCGCCCCCAACGTTCGTAGAGATAGGAGGGGAAACCAAACCACGCAAACCAAAGCGATCGTTCTTGAGACCAACGCAGATGATGCAGCCAAAGTCCCAAAATAGCAAAAAGGGGGTGCCGTTTTCGAAGCCAGGAGGAGGTGCGGACGTTAAACTCCAGTATTTGTATCCACGGAACTCTTCGTTTTCCAAGATGGGAGAGGATATTTTGGGGAACGTTTCCAGGATATCGCTCTTCTAAATAGGGCAATCTTTTGATCAAAGCCATCTCTAGTTTTCTTGTTTCGGCGGCTTGAAGTAGTTTATCCCAATTGAAAAAGCTCCCGCAGTGTTTGAGTATCATGAGGGAATCGGGCACCCAGCGCAGACAACCTCCTTCTACGCCTATTGAATGATGCAAAATATGCAAGAGAAGGTGAGCGGGATGAAGGGATCGTGTTGCCACTCCGTCGATTTGAGTCCCGATCGATTCACTCCAGAAATATTCATCGGCAGAGTCTTGAAGGCATTCGATATTGAGGTGCCAGTGAAGATCGATTGTAACCCCACTAGAATGAATGAAGGTTCTTTCCACAAATAGGGCAGGATTGCCTTCAATTTGGCGAGGGAGTGTTCTCCACCCGGAAGATTCCAAACATTCGACGACGCGTGCAAGAGAATCAGGTTGAACTAGGAGATCAAAATCTCTCATAAAACGCATTCCGAGGTTAGGGTAATAGTCGGCCGCAAGCGCTGCCCCCTTCAGAATGAGTGTCGGAATCTTTTCTTGATTGAAGAGACTGACCTGACGAGCCACTTGGGTGAAAACATATCGATTGATGGCATAGGTCTGTTGGTATTTCTGGCGAAGAAAAGGGAGCTGTGGAACCTGCAACGCCTGTTGGTGGAGATTAGCGTAGACCAACGGAAGTGTTCGTGCCGATTCGAAATCAACATGAGTAAGGTCGGACTGTTTGACCCATGAGAGCCAAGACAAACGAGCCACATCACCTTGGCGAAGGGCCGAATCCAGCAGCGTCTCTTGAAGAGGTGTGAAGTTGAAGTCCAATTGCCCCTCCCGAAAAGAGCCAAAGTCCAATTTTAACTGGAGTGCGTGGTGTCAATCATAGGATTTTTTGCTGAGCTAGATTCTAATGGTCAGGAACCATCATGCCCACTTAATGCCTATACATTCCCCTTTTATGGGGCCTACACATTGACTCGACAAGTGGTGGCACAAGGTATTAACTTATTACCCCATGCTAGACTTTCGACTGACTGACGAGCAGCTTGCCCTCAAGGAAATGGTACGCAAATTTGTCGAAAAGGAGATTATACCCGTCTCCCGTAAATATGACGAATCCTGCGAATGGCCCCAAGACATCATTAATAAAGGTTGGGAATTGGGGATTATGAATGGTCCCATTCCCGAAAAGTTTGGCGGTCTGGGATTGGGGGTCTTAGAAGACGCCATTATCAGTGAAGAGCTCGGTGCCGGATGCCTGGGAATGTGCACCTCCCTTCAAGTGAACAACCTTGCACTCTATCCCATCCTTCTTTTCGGAACCGATGCCCAGATTGAAGAATTTGCAGTTCCCTTCTTAAAGAAACCGATGGTGGCCAGTTTTGGCCTCACCGAACCAGGCGCTGGAAGCGATGCTGCTGGGCTCTCGACCACTGCTAAAGACATGGGTGACCACTACCTTTTAAATGGTTCTAAAATGTGGATCACCAACGCGGGTTATGCCAGTCTCTTTACCATTTTTGCAACGGTCGACCCCGCTTTAAAAACCAAAGGGATTATTTGTCTTGCAGTCCCCTCCAATCTTCCCGGCATTCAACTGGGAAAAGCAGAAGATAAATTGGGACAACGGGCTTCCGATACCCGGGCCATTCAATTTGAAAATGTGAAGGTGCCGAAGAAAAACCTAATCGGAAAAGTAGGTGAAGGTTTCAAGGTCGCTTTAAAAACACTCGATCATACCCGCACTCCGATCGCGGCAGGGGCCGTCGGTGCAGCACGCGCTGCCCTTGAATATTCGATTCAATATTCGAAGGAACGGAAACAGTTTAACCAACCGATTTCAAACTTCCAGGCGATCCAGTTTATGTTGGCCGATATGGCCACCAAAGTGGAATCGGCCCGCCTCCTCTGCTACCAAGCGGCCTGGTTCCTCGACCAGGGGGAACACCAAAAAGCCAATTACTATTCGGCGATTGCGAAACGCTTTGGGGCCGACATGGCGATGGAAGTGGCGATCGATGCTGTTCAAATATATGGGGGCTACGGTTACACCAAGGAATACCCCGTCGAAAAGATTATGAGGGACGTAAAGCTGGTCCAGATCTATGAAGGCACCTCGCAGGTTCAGCGCATGATCATCGCGAAACATTTATTGGGAGAAAAAGGATGAATATCTTTGTCTTGTTGAAGCAGGTTCCAGACACCGAAACCAAAATCCGCATTGCTGGCGATAAAACCAACATCGAGCAAGGGGATATCAAGTGGGTTATCAATCCCTATGATGAATTTGCCATCGAAGAGGCCTTAAAGACCAAAGAAAAATTAAAAGAGGGCGCTGTCACCGTAGTAACCGTCGGACCCGATCGCGCCGTCGAAGCGTTACGAACCGCAGTGGCCATGGGGGCCGATAACGCCATTCATGTAAAGGCCGATGGATTTGTCGACACCTTCTTGGCAGCAAAAGCGCTGGCAGAGGTCCTTAAAAAGGAAACTCCCGCCATGATCCTTACAGGGAAACAGGCGGTGGATGATGATCAAGCGGCCACATTCTCTTATGTTGCTGAGTTTTTGAACCTCCCTTCTGCGTCCGTGATCGTTAAGGTGGAAATTTCCGCCGATAAAAAAACGGTGAAGGTGGATCAAGAAGGTGAAGGTGGCACTAAAAACGTGATCGAGATGCCCCTCCCCGGATTAATCGCGGTTAATAAGGGAATTAACACTCCTCGATACGCCAGCCTTCCCGGCATCATGAAGGCCAAGAAAAAAGAAATTAAGACCTACACCTTCCAAGATTTAGGACTAGGAAGTGAAGCGGCCCGAGTGAAGGAGACCGACTATGAACTCCCTCCCGAACGGAAAGCGGGCAAAAAACTTTCAGGAGACATCCCAGCTCAGGTCAAGGAGTTGGTTAAATTGCTACGCGAAGAAGCAAAAGTTATCTAAGGAGAAATTTTATGGCAGGCATCTATCTCATTGCAGAACATAAAGAAGGAAAAATCAAAAAGGTGACCTCGGAGCTCTTAAATGAGCTCACGAAACAGGGGGCTAACCCGACCGTCATCCTTCCGGGGGCCAGTGATGCGGAAGCACTCACTGCAGAATTGGGAAAATTAGGAGCCGCTAAAGTCATCTTCTTAGAAAGCGGCGAACTCAAGACATATTCGCCCGAAGGATACGCCAACGCCGTTTATGATTACCTTTCAACCCAATCTCCATCGGTGGTGGTTACAGGAGCCACGGCACAAGGGAAGGACTACCTCCCTCGCGTCGCCGCCAAGTTTGGCGTGGGACTCGCAGCCGATTGCACCGAATTTAAAATGGAAGGGGAGAAGGTCACGGCACGTCGTCCCGTCTACGCCGGAAAGTGCTCCAAAAAGGTGGAATTCTTGAAGACCCCCGCCGTTTTTTCGGTCCGTCCGAACGTGCTCACTAGCCCTGCCGCTGCGGCAAAAACGGCCCAAGTTGAAAAACTGTCCGCAAAAGCAGGAACCATTCGCGCCAAGATCGTTTCGGTCGAGGCGAGCCAAGTAAAGAAAGTGGATCTCACCGAAGCTGACTTCATTATTTCAGGTGGCCGGTCGCTTAAAAACGCAGAAAATTTTAAAATCCTTCAAGATTGCGCTGCTACCATTGGCGCAGCCGTCGGGGCCAGCCGTGCTGCGGTTGATGCCGGCTATGCCTCACACGATATGCAGGTCGGGCAGACTGGCAAAACTGTTAGTCCTAAACTCTATATCGCCTGCGGAATCTCAGGAGCCATCCAGCACTTAGCCGGAATGCGCACATCCAAGGTGATCGTAGCAATCAATAAAGATCCCGAAGCTCCTATCTTCCAGAAATCGGACTATGGCATCGTGGGTGATCTTTTTGAGGTAGTGCCCCTTTTGACAGAAGAGCTGAAGAAGCTAAAAAGTCAGGGGTAATGCTCAGAAACCTCACCTTTCTTTTCACCCTCTATCTTTGCGGGGGGGTCTTTTTTAGTTTTTTATCGATAAAACCTTCGCAGGTGGGGATTCGTTACTACACCATTCATGGTGCTATTTATGCCTTTTTCCTGACCTTAGCCTTTATTTTTTGCTATGACACAACCGTTTTCAATGCCTTTAAAGGAAACACCCTGGCCATTTGTAACGGATACCTTTCTGGAATGCTATTGGGGTATAGTCTCAATGCCATGCAATTAGGCCATTGGTATTTGATCCAACCCAAGCTTTCCATCGATGAACTTAAACGGGTCGTACTTATCCTGATCATTATCTTGGTTTCTAGAGTGGCCTTTGCCGCCGCCTTTTCATTTCCAACTTTAGATAAATTCAATACTGAGCAGATTTTTCTCACCATGCGCTGGGCTTGGGGACTTTTGACGCCACTTATTCTTTCAGTGATGATTTGGAAAACGGTGAAGATCCGTTCCACCCAAAGCGCCACCGGCATTTTATATGTGCTTGATCTCTCGGTGATTACCGGTGAAATTTTGAGCCTTTATCTTTTTATTCAATTTGGAATTCTCGGATGACCTGCCCCCGTTGCAAATGCGAGCACCTTTACCGACGGAAAGATTTCAATCGTAAATTTGGGATTACTTTGATTGCGGTTGGAGTTGTGCTTTCCTATTGGACTTACGGTGTTTCACTAGTCGTCGTTACTCTGCTCGATTGGCTCCTCTCCATTACGGTTGGTGAGGTTGGAATCTGCTATCAATGCGAAGAACAATTCCGAGACAAGGAAATGGTAAAACAGTTACCACCCTTTAATTTGTCTTTGCATGATTATTACATGAATCTGAAGATTGCTTCGGGTTTTTCAGACCCTCGCAATGACAAGGGCAATTAACCTCTGTGTTGGGCGCCGCCAGGTGTAGCTGGACGGGGCTGCCCTTGGGGTGCCGCTCCGCCTGCTGGGGCTCCACCTCCACCTAAAGAAGATTTAATCGAACAGAACTCTTTATCAAACTGTTCCCGGCGTTTCTTGCGATCATTTTTATCAGCGCTTTGGGCGGCTAAATCGGGACGTTTGGTTTTTAAGAAAGCTTCATTCACCCCTAGTTCGGCCGCCATTCTCTTAATGTCCGGCTCGAAATAATAAGAATTCACCAACTTTTGTTCGAAGGGTTCCCCAAAACCGTCCTTGGCAACGCCTAAACCGCCCGTTTCAAACCGACCAGCCATCGTGAGGTTTGTAAAATCATTGGCCGTTTTACGATACTCGCTATTGGGTTCGTAAAAACCCCGTGATGTAATCGTACGTCCAAATCGATCGACTAAACCGGTTGGGTTATTGGGAATCTCATTATAGGTATCTGGATATTGGCCTTCCAAAGGAGGCATTTTCCTGCCGCCTCCGATCACTCCGAATCGACTGTGGCATCCCATGCATCCCGTTCCTGCTTGAATATCAGGTCCCGTATGAGGAGCTCCCCCCAGGGCAATCTCTGCAGGAGCGGTTCGCACCAACTGTCGGTTTTTCGGATCGAAAAGCATGTAAAACGGGTATCCCTTTCGAGTGTAACAGATCCATTCTTCTGCATCGTGGGCAAAGGCTGCTCCTACCTCTGTGGGATCTCGTCCTAAGGTTTCCGCTCCAGGTGCGGGCCGACGGATAAAATCATATGAGGCGTAGCAACCGACAATATTTGGATTATTCGACCTCAGCTGCGCAAGCACGCGATGATTCTGCGATACACCCGAATGGCCGGGCGGCACCCAAATCTTATTCCCTTGAGTCGCAAGTGGATTCCCATCCACACCTAAGGCTCCTTCAATTTGATCTTGGTTCAATCCAAAAATGCCAAGTACTTTGTAATAATTGTCTTCCGCCAGACTTGACGCAATCATCGCATTGGGCCTAAACATTCCGGTGCACTTAAAGGTGGGATCGGAATTGGCCAGAATATTGATGGCCTGTTGATTGATAAATCCTCTGCGGACCATATCCAAAAGGTTCAAATTCACGAATTTTTTTCCAGTGCGAGGATCGGTCTGGACACTCCCTGGACTGATCCTGAATTTAGGTCCAAAAGGAGTTATATGATTCAACCAACTATTGATTGCTTTAAGGGCGTAGTCGATTTGCTCAGGGGAACCCGGTTCAAAGGGAGCATCTGGACTTTCCCCGTCTCTCGGCATTACTGAACTTAAATCCATTTTGAATATTCCATTTGAAGGAAGAATGCTCGCGGTTTGACGGGCTACCAAATTATCGACCACTTGAGCTGCCCCTCTGCCATTTGCTTTAATAAAAGCGTCCCGGTTTTGGGACAGGAATTGAGCGACTTCAGCTTGAGTGGCTGGATTTAATCTTCCCGTGGCTCCGCCAAAAATCTGCCCATCTCTTGTGATAAAAAGATCTTGCTCGAATAGATTTAATCGACTGGCGCTGTTTTTGTCATTAATCCTTTCCCTGAAGTTCAATCGGAAAGAATTCCCTGCAGGAATGAGTTGAAACTGGTTTTGATTTTGATCTTTTACTAATCGGGAAAAGCCGGGAGCAAAGTTGAGACCCTGTGGTGCCCTTAATCTTCCGTTAAAAAAACTTGAGGGGCCAAAAAGTGGATTGAATTGACGATTGAATGAACCACTGCTTCGTGATTCTGCAAACGAATACTCGGAGAAAAGTCCGAGAACGAAGATGACATAACCCCAATTTTTCCATCCCGCCTTCAACATAAACATACAATCTTCTAGTAACCCAACCAATTAACTAACTAACGTTCAGGTGCATGTAATGCATGCCCCAGGCCAATTTTTGTCACTTCACTTAAGTCGCCGTATTTCCGTTCCTCTTACCTGTATTCCGTCAGAATCGCATTCACCGAGAGTGCGATCATTTTCCTAACACTTACTAAAACCTTCGACTTTGGTTTTGGCTCTTATTGAATTGCTCGAGCTCCGCTGCGGTCCGATCATCCAAAACGACGCCATTTCCCGATACATTTGAAATCAGCCGACCATCCCTGAGCCGAATGACTCCGCCACGCTTTTCGTTCACAGCGGAGCTCGGATCGATAATGGAACCGGAACTGCTCACTGAGCCCGGATTGATAAAGACCAGCTGATTGCTTCCCGTATCTAAAGCAAAAGACTGGGCAAAGACCTGACCATTGCGATTGATAATGATGGGCTGCAAGCGACTCTGAGATACCAAGTTTCCCAGCAAAGCCTGTCTGACAAAGAACTCATTCGAATTCTCCACATTGTTGCGAAATTGATCCCGACCCAATTGGACCTGACGGCCTTTAGCCTTGCCACGCTTGCCACCGCGACGTTTGCGGGCCTCAGAAATATCCGGAAAAAGAAGAGTTAAAGAAATGACCAATACAAATAAAGCACGTCCACTCATAACAACCTCTACAACATCCACTGCAACACTAGCTAATGGGATTAAATTGCAAAGGTAGGGCCAAAGTACTGATAAGGCTGGGGAAATAGCCCCTCTCACTGTCCACACTGGCTAAAGTGTGGACAGTTTTTAAAGGATTAAATATTGAGGATTAAAAAGACACCAAGGGACGATATTTGCCATCGCGCCACTTAAAGAGCTCATCGAGCCACTGGGAGCCTTCAGAGGCGCTGTAATTACCGCCGGCGATGACATTCACCCCATCAATGGGTTTCCCCTCTTCCAGCACCATAATCAGGCGGAAGTTGGGTCCAAAGATGCTACCCGACACATTCACCGTCGCAAAGCTTCCATCCCGTTCAATCGGAGCGGTCACTAGCTTGGGGAACACATCCACTAAGGGGAAGAAGAAGTTCAACCGATTGGCCTGCCCCCAATTTCCTTGGAGTACTTCGAGCTTCGCGGCCGCTTTATCTAAGGAGACTTCTAACATTCGAAGTGAATCGGCTTCCGGACCACTCTCCTGATTGAGCCCCGTCCACATTTTATTGTAGACCGTCTTGGCTCCCATCAGAGAGATCGCCAACTCCTCTAAGAGGTCATCCGCGTCGGGGCCCGCTCCCGCAATCTCAGAGACGATACCACTGAAATAACTGCGTGCGAGCTGCTTGATCCAGGTATCGGCCAAGAGCGGTTCTCGGCGATTGCGATGGGCATAGCCATCATAGGTGAGGAGACTCTCTAAAAGGCCGTTAGCCCGTGGGCTTAACCGCAAACTCCCTTTTACCTTTTTCAACAGCCCCACCGCTCGTAATGCAAAAAGATCTTTAACGTCTGTCTGAATGGATTGGATCGTCTCGAGCGTCACCTTCCCTTTGGCTTCATCAAGTCGTTCCGTGATCCGTTTTGCCCGGCAACCAAAATCGAAACTCGCGCTAAAGTAGTCTTTATAATTATTTAAATAAGGAACAGCGCTTGTTCCAAAGGGATCATTGTTGGCAGTCACAATCCGGCCGGCGGGGGGATTATAAAGCTCGGGAACGCTGTCTCTCCATTCCTCTTCCCATTCCTGCTGTCCTCGGGTTCCATCGAGGGGAGTATTGGGAGGAACCTGTTTCGATAAATATTTTCGAATCGGATAGTGGGCATGGGAATAATAACCAATGTTCCCTACTGTATCAGCATAAACCACATTCTGCGCTCCCACTTCGAATTGATTCAAGGCCTTTTTAAACTGTTCGAAGTTCTGGGCTCGGTTCAGATCCATCACGGCGCCAAAATTGGTATTCCCTTGATGGCCAGTCCATTTATAGGAAATAGCCACTCGATTTCCTTTCAAAATATCCTTCAGAGCCTCTTCGAGTGCCCCCATCGCAGGCTTTAATTGGCTTAAATGGTCGGAAACGATAAACCCATGCTGGGGAAGCGAAGCCCTCAATACCAAAGACCGTTCCATCAACTGTCCGTCGCTGGAACGCACTTTGAAGGGATGTGCAATTCGGGTAAGAGGAACATATTTTCCTTTAAAGACAACCTGATCTTCAGTCTTATGGATGAAATCGACGTGAACATCATCCACATCGGCCGGTTGATTGGTAAGGGCCCAGGCGATACTAAGGTTGTGACCAATTAATATCCCAGGCAAGCCTGGAAGGTTCACTCCACGCACTTGGAAGTTTCCGCCAGCATCCTTAGAATTCAAGGCCACTTCAATAAAGTTATTGGGATAACTCAAAGTAAGGTGAGGGTCATTGGCGACAAAGGCCTGTTTGCCACCGGCAAAGGCACGCGACACCACCCAATTATTGCTGCCCAACACCGATTGCTTCACGCAGGGAGAAAACGGATAGCCCCGCTCTTTACATCCCCCAAGCCCCGCAAAGCCTTTTAAAAATTCTAAATTTTCGATTGCTACATTCCGATCTCCTTCGGGAAGGAGGTGGGTCACCGTTCTCTCTTCGTTTTTTGCGGAAGGGAGAATGAAAGCATTTTCAGTGGGACGGAGATCGAGAAGCTTGGAAATCTCAGCCCCTGGTTCCAGATTTCCTGCCATGAGAAGCGCACCATAAACTTTACCAATCGTAATCCGCTCTGAAAGATTCCCAGAAAGGTAATAGGCGATGCTCTCTGCAATTGCCAAAGAATCGACCACCTCCCAAGCATCTGGAACATAGCTGCTGTTGCGGGTCCAACGACGATAGGTTTGAATCAGATCGGAGTTTTTATCGACTTGCTCTTTGATGTAACGATTCACTCCAACTGCAAAAGCCTCTAGCACAGTGTACACATCGGGACGGCTGCTTTTTAATTTTTCATAGGATTTAATGGCCGCGTAAGGCAATCCAATCGCTAAAACATCGATATCTTTCGATTCAGCCGAAGCCCCAAAAACCTCAGCCAATCGGCCGCGTGACACCCGGCGGAGCATATCCATCTGGACAAAACGATCTTGGGCCTCAACATAACCTTGGGTTTCAAAAAGCCAGTAATCGGCCTCCCCCTCAGGCGCTCTTTCCACCTTAATAGAAGGCTGGTTATAGGCACCACGCAGGACCCTAACCGACTTTCCCTCTTCTTTACGGCTGCACCCGACCAACACCCCCAAAATAACAACTAGGCTGACAACTAACTTCATGATTATTTTCCCCTCTGTAAAAAGAAAAAGCTCTCCTTATGCTATATAAGGAGAGCCTTTGAAGTTCAAAAGGATTATTCGCTTTCTAAGCCTGGAGCCTCTAGCGGAAAGCGTCCTGAGGGCAAAGCCCGAAGGATCTCATGATCTTAGACAAAAGGAGGCGCGGGCACAAAGCCTTGGGCATCCATATTCTTCAATTCATCCAAGGACTTAGCACCAGCCATGGCATCTTTCTTCTGATTGATGATGGGGTACTTCTGTGAACCTTCCTGATTGAGCGCTGTCCAGGACTGCTGATTGGCAGGCAGATTTTCTTCTGAAAAAATCGCCTCAATTGGGCAGGCTGGGACACAGGCATCACAGTTCACGCAGGTGTCAGGATTGATGTAAACCATTCGGGGCCCTTCATGAAAGGCATCCACGGGGCAGACCGCTACGCAATCGGTATACTTACAATCGACACAATGTTGGGTCACGATGTAGGACATGCTCTTCTCCTCCTCAAGCTCAATTAAAACTGACGCAAAAACGCTACCATAGCTTTTAGGGGTTGAAAACAAGCAAACCAGACTAAAGGACTCCTCTACATATAATGGGCGGGTCCAGAAGGCTTCCACATCTCTTCTATGACAGTCTCTGGAGAAGCCTCCTTTCGCAAAAATTCTCTCATCATTCGAGTTGTCTTTTGAAACATCTGCTTTACCTGAAAAATGATCGTATCCATAAACCCTCCTTAGATATTCTTTCCACTATCTCGTAAAATGACATCGGAGGCCCGCTCCGCAATCATATAGGTGGGAACAGCAATGAATAACCCCGGAATCCTCGAAAAAACCGACGCATCGACAACTCGAAGGTTTTTTACCCCATGAACCCGGAAATCACCATCAACCACCGCCAAGGGATCGCTCGCCACCCCCATTTTATTCGAACAGGAGGCATGATGACCAAAAGCATCTCGCTGAATAAACTCTCGCACTTCCTTGTCTGTATTGATTCCTTTGCCAGGGAACGCCTCCTTTTCCGCATGCTGGCGAACATTGATACGACGGTTAATCCGACGAGCGGTCTGCACTCCTCTCACCACCGCATCGAGATCATCTCCAGAGGAATCATTTCCATCGGTGAAATACCTAAAATTAATTTCAGGAGTGGCAGTAGGATCGGAGGAACGGAGGGTAATAGAACCCGCCGTATTTTGAGTGTGTCCTTTCAGTACAACCCAAGTAAAATGATCCGGTTTTAAAGCATTCTTCGCCCATCCCGGGTGGTATCCTTTAAAGTACCCCACTAGACCAAACAGATAAAGATCGGGATCTCTCCCATCGTGTTGAGAGCGCTTTTTGATCCCGAGCAAAATTCCGTTGCTCCCATAGACCGCCTTAGCGGGATTGGACAAATAATCCGCGAGACACTCATCGGCCCCTTGCCCGAAGGTGCAGCCTTTCAGGATATCAAAAGGCTTTTTAAATTGAGTAATCACCCCCACCTCATAACGATCCTGCAAATTTTTTCCCACCCCTTCCAAACGCACTCTGAGGGGAATATGATGACGCTCCAACTCGGCTTTTGGACCAATTCCCGAAAGCATGAGCAGCTGAGGAGTGTTAAAAGCGCCTCCACAAAGAATCACTTCCCCGCCCTTTTGAAGTTTAGCTATTTTTCGCTTTCCATAATTTAAGGCATATTGCCGATCTCCCAGATTGGAACGAGGATCTGCTTCATAAAGACTTTTTCCCTCAAGATACTCCACCCCAATCACTTTGTTGCTATTCCCTTCGAAAAGGAGCCGGGTAACCAGAGCCCTCGTTTTAATGATCAGATTTTTCGGATGTTTCTCTTTTGTTTCAAGGATCAGTTCCCGAGTTCCTGACCGACGCCCCCTTACCGTTGCTTTTAAACTGGAAACCAACCCCTCTTTCCCTTTTTGAATATAATCCCAATCGTTGGGATCATTCCCCAGAATTTCGGCTAAGGCTCCATCATCATTAGCAGCTGCCCTTCTAACCAAATCGGGATCGACCTTTGTTTCCAATGCCGAGGCCAATACCAAATCCCGAAGCACCGGATCACTCCCGATCTTTTTGGCCTCATTGCGCTCTACTTTTAACCAACCCTTTTTTCCTCTTTTTCTCTCCTTTGCTTCCAGATCGGTAAGATAACTAGCCGATTCCAAACGCTGGTAATAGGCTCGCATCCCTTCCGCACCCCATGAACGATCCTGAGTTACCTCCGCGAGATGATCCCAATCACTATTATCCGGATACATCGTGATCATGGCATTGTGAGCGGTACATCCTCCTAACGTACTTGCCCGTGGATAGAGAACTCCTTTTCCTGGAGTTGCATTGGAGTTTTTTGCATCATAATAGGGATGCTGTTTTCCATAAAACGACCATGCAAAATTGGGATCTTCGGTCGAAGCCCCCCAGAAGGCAGGAACTTTATAATGATTGTTTTCTGTATCATCCCCTGCTTCCAGCAACAAAACCCGCTTTCCCGCCTTGGCCAAATTGGCACATACCGGACCACCCCCGGCCCCCGATCCGACGACAATATATTGATAGGTATCCTCCTGAGTAGTGGCAAAACCTGGGACTCCAAGAATCGGTAAAGAGGCCAGCAAACCTCCCGATTTTTTCAGAAAGTCACGACGATTGACATTGTTTCCATTATCTTGATTCGACACAAATATCTCCCCTAAAAATTAAAAAAGTTCTTATTTGGATTCAGAAAAAACAGCGGAAGAGATCTAAGTCTGCAGGAAAAAGCCGAGGCCATGGGGCGAAGAATCTGTTGCTAAAGGACCAGCGAAAGCGAGAACAATGGCTCGATTCAATCGAGGTTGGGTAGTTTTAGCCAACGAAAAGAATAATTGCGGTCTCTTCTGTCGAATCCTTACGCGAGCGCGACTCTGCTGCATGGTGCATTCGCCACATTCCAATTCTTGTGATTCCAATGCATCCGAGCTTTGAATGATTCCGACAAAAGCAGGCAAGGGAAGAAGAGAAACCCAAAACAGCGGAATAAATACTAAAAAAACAAAACTATTTTTCACAACCCATTACTTCCCTAAGTCAGATACCGATCTTTCCAGCTGGTTAAAGGACCGTCAATTCTTTTTCTTCTTCGATATATTTGAAATCTAACTTCTCTTTTTTCAAACTCAATTGGAGTTTATAGGCGCTATCGCGTGGTTAAAATGAGGATGCTCGGATCCCCGGCGGGAGTGTAATCGAGAGACATGAGATCTCCGTTTTTAGACTCATAAATTTGACTGAGGGAATGCCCATCCTCATGAATAGGAATTTCTAGGTTATAACTCTCAACTAGAAAAGGGAGGCGGCCTTTTAAAGTGTTTCCTTCCTTAAAAGAGTTATGGATGCACTTAGCCGTCTTTACTCCTAGAACGCCGACGATATAGGCATAAAAATAGTCGAGCGTCCGTGGGGTAAGTTGGATAGTATTCGGAAAGGCGTGAGAAACAGCTGCCAACGTGAATCCCATCATGAGGGGAATTCCAGTCCACTTCACCATCGATGCAATCAACTTCCATCGATGACTGGAAAGGGCCGCTCTCAGCTGCTCTTTTGCGATCTCTTCTCCCCAATAATGGGAGGCAATCTGGTTTGCCGTTTCCAAAGTGAGGCGGGCGGCATCATTTTCTGCATAATAAAGAATGCTATCCCCACCTCGTTTTCGAATGAGGGCATGCAAAGATTCTTTCGAAGCACTGGGGAGATCGCGTGTGGCCACGAATTTATACTGCAACATGGCATGCCCCTTAAAGACCCTCATCGAATCGCCGAACCAAGCATTGTTGTTCAATATTTGGTTTGCAGCCACAACGAGGGAACGGCACTCAAAAGAATGGAGCTCAAAAGCTGGCAAGGCCTGAGGCAAAAAAAAGCCCCCAGAAAATCCTGCTACAAGGAACTTTAACCACTTTTCCACAATCACTCTTTAACCTCTGCCGAAACGAGGTCTCATAACATAGCGGCAATCCAATTACCACTCGAATGCTAAAGATTTTTACCTACTTAGCCGAAGAGTCCTATAAAGGACCCCTCATGAGCAAATATCTAATCCTACTCCTCTGTAATACCTCATTGTTTGCGACTTCATCCACGCGCATTATTAAAGGAACTATTCCAGTGGCAGTAACTGGCCAGCAATTTCACTTTATTTTGAGCAATCCCTCCAGCGCACAACAAACGATAGTCATTCGAATCTGGGCAAGTGGACAGATGGGTTTATCCGATTGGGGTGCTGGCTCTGAAAATGCCTCGGGAACGGTTACCTGTGCATCTACTTTATCCTGTAAAACACCCACAGCGCTCATTGATCCTGGAAAGGGGTACAATTTTTCTCTCCATACCAGCCGAATCGGGAGTAACGATGTCTTTTCAGGAGTTTACTATGAGATTGAAGTCACCGGAGACTCCGCAGGTTACCTCACCGGCATGATTACATCTGCACAAACCGGGGGCTTTAGTTATACCGTTCCGATCGCAGGCGGCCACGCTTTCTAAACTCGGAAACAATCCGGGATTAATTGGAATTAACCCCGGATTCTAGATTTTTATGATTCGCTTAGTAGCTACCGACCACAATCGTATAGATCGCGGTCTGGACGCCCCGGCGTTTAAGGGCCGTAAACACCTCATCCACGAATTTCTGACCATGTCCCGCTCAAGCAGCTTGTGCCGCACGAATATCGGCATCTTGAGCAAGCTCCAATTCCCAAGCCGGTTCGTCGGTAATGACAATCGCCATGCGATTCGCCGACTTCCAGGAAATGCCATCCACCGCCTTTTTCAGGCCATTATAGGAAGCCTCTCCCGGATCCACAGAGTGTTGTGCTGTAGGATAGTCCTTCAATAGGTCACGGAGTTTGGTGGATACCGAAGCGAGATTTTGAGTGAGATCTAAATCGATTTTCTCTTTTCCAGGATAGCCAAAGGTGGTGATCGCAATTTTAATATCGCGACCAGTCACTTTAATGTTATCGAGGGAATCAACCATCTGCACGAGCCCTTCGATCACGCTCTTGATTTTATTCGACATTGATCCCGAATAATCGAGCACGAAAACCACTTCGAGTCCATCGGTGTTGGTGTTCATCTTGGTTTTCATGTGGGAGAACATGTCGATTGCCGATTGGGTCAGTTTTTTACCGTCAGCGGCGAAGGTCATTAATCCACCCGTTGGGGAGGACATACGATAAGCAGCACTCGCAGCAGGTCGGCTAAAGTTGTGGTTCCCGGCGTAATCGACAATAGCCGCTTCATCTTTGAAAACCTCTACTTTGCCATCATCACCCCGCACCACACCCGAACCGCCACCCACGTTAGCAACCGGTTTTTCTTCGGGGCGTAAAACAATGGGTTTTGCCGCTTCTGGAGGAGGAAGTTTGCTCGCAGTGAGCACCATCGTATAACGACTGCGCAATTGAGCTGCATGGGTGTTTAAAAGACTGCGAACGCCAACCAATTGATTGCCTTTAGCCAAGAGGAGTTTTTTAAACCCTGCAATCTGCTCATGGTTAGGCTGAGGGTTTTGGTAGACCGCATCGACGTTGGCATCCAAGGCATCGATCTGAACCAAAAGATTGGTTTCTAATTTTCATAAGACAATAAGTGCACTTTCCTGCCGAGTTTGAAGGAGCCTGAAAACCGCATCGGCATCTATTTTCTGTTTATCAGTGAGGGTCGCAACGGTGAGATAGGCATTGAAAAAGAGGTCGGCCGATCGAGAAAAGCTTTCGAGTTCAGTGTCTAATTCCAACAAATAACGGGCCTCATCCTGCGAAGCCAATTGACCGGCATGGGATGAGGTTAAGAGCGCATTGTATTTCCCAACCAAAGTATTATTGGAATTGACTAGATTGTTATATCTATTCGAAAGATCCCGATAGGCGGGGGAAGAGTTTCCCGTGTCTATCGAAGTGGTTGTCCCATCTTTCTTGTCGAGATTGCATGCGGTAGTTACAAAAAGCATGGCTAAAAAAGCCAATGCGAGCTTCATCTTCAACATTATCTATCCTCCATTGGGGCCTATTTGGTTTATCAAAACCCGGCAACTTACAAGAGGAGGGAAGCCAAAGCAACGGCCCATTTTTGTGAATGGGGATTCATTTCTTAGACAGCCCCCTTTTCAAGGCTAAATTCGACTCATTTCATCTCATCTTAAAACCGCCCCGTTTAACAGCTAGACACTTTTAAATAAACTTTTGTGTTCAGCAACTCTTGGTATTCCCCTTGCAAATCAGCGCATGGGCCCCTTTGTGGGCTTTTGTGTTGGATAGGAGCGGAAGTTGTGTTGAAAGAAATTTTAGTTGCTCTAGCGATGGTCTCCCTGATTGCGGCTTGTGGAAATAGCACGACCGAAAAGAATGAAACGGTCCCACCTGCTGCCAATGATCCTAAAAATGGTCCGACCACTCCCTTAGACCCCTCCGATCCAAAAGTAGATCCCAGAGTGCCAAGTTGGGTGAGCCACGCTTCCCCCGTTATTCTCCCCTTTGCGAATGATTACTCCCTTTTTGCAACTCTTTTGAATACCACTATCGTCACTCCAGTGGTTGGCGATCCGATTGCCGCATTAGAAATTAAAAACACCGCAGGAACTTCGGTGAGCGGAAAGCTTTTTATCGGAATTGAAGATGCAGCCAAATTCATCTGGGACGAACGAGCCGCTGTTTGGGGCTACAAAGACGGATCTTTTTTTGACGGTATCTTCCCCACCACCGCTAATACGATGCGGGTGATCTGGGAAGGGGCCAATTCTAGCGGCGTTCGCTATTGGTCCATCTATTACCGAGCCAGACAGAGCGGCGAGGTGCAGTGTTACACCAAAACAGAAACGATCTGCGCAGAGTGGAAATATTATACGGATTACGGCTGGGCGTGCATTCGCACCACCACCCAAACCAGTTTCGATGTCGATGCATGTAAGAGCTACATGAACACGAGTAACGTTCAGGTAGAAAAACTGGGTTCTTTCGTCACCGACTATTCGAAGATCTTAGTGAACTAGTTATTGGAGAGGTAGGGAAAAAAATGAAGCGTTTCTTAAGTACTATTCTTGTGGCCATGTTTGCTATCACATTAAGTGGTTGCGGTGATGCGAACAATGATACCCCAGCTCCGGCCCCAGCGCCGGTAGATCCGAATGCAGGACGCCCTCCTTATGGCGCCTTCGGGTCGTGTGGCCAGGTGGGATCAGGACAACCTTTAAATGGCTACAACACTCCTTATTATACGAACCTCACCAGCAGCTCGACGGGTTCGAGTGCGAATACGCTCTCTTTGAGCCTTTTTTACGCCACGACTAACATTGCAGAATATCAATTAGCTAATATTGCTGGTTCAGGAAATTTGGTGCTCCAAGATTTAGCTTACCTAACCGGAAGCAATTCAGGCCAATCGAATATCTGCGTCTCTTCGGTCAATCCCCAAAATGGAGCTCAGAGCTTAGGGACTTTTGATCGCACCTACGCAGGAATCTCCTTAACGATGACTGGCGTTGTTCAGCTTCCTTATTATTCGCCTTATTCTTACAACAATAACTTTGGTTACGGAACCCCTCCCGCGATGGCCCCAGTGCCCATCACCGTGGAAGTGGGAAGCTCCAATGGATGCCAAGCCTACTTACGTGAAGGACGGATTAAAGGTTGCGTCATCATCACGATCGGAGAATTGGGATACGGACAGTCTTACTACTATGAAGCCGATGCAAGCACCAGCGGCTATGGTGGCGGGTATTACTGGTAATTCGTTTCCGAACGATTTTAAACTTTAGGAGACCGCCGTGAAGTTTGATGAAACCACCCAGAAGATCGTTACTGGCACGCCTTCTGTTCCAGTAGAATCAAAGGCCAAGGCAATCGCGATCCACTACAAACGAGTGGCCAGCAGCCGAGTGACCAACAGCAATGGATGGCTCA
Source organism: uncultured Pseudobdellovibrionaceae bacterium (assembly GCA_964604555.1). Lineage (GTDB taxonomy): Bacteria > Bdellovibrionota > FAC87 > UBA2466 > UBA2466 > CAZRZK01. The sequence continues at coordinate 87,453 of CAZRZK010000005.1, forward strand.
TCCCCATTGCAGCGGTGATGCTGATTGCGGCTCTGAGTTTGTTGTTACTCTAACTAAATCCTAATGAATGGGCCCTTTTCCTATGGTAGGAAAGGCCCATGAAACTATTTATTTTGGTTGCCGCTCTCTTTGCAGCATCACCTCCAAAACCTCTCTTACTAAAGAGTCAAATTAATTTGGCCGATGATTGTAGAACCCGTCCCAAAATTCTTGGAGGGTTTTATGAAATTTCTCTATCGATTGAAGCGCCCGAGCCGGTAGTTGCTACACAAACCAGTTACGAAAAGTCTATCGGAGAGCTGGAAAAGGAATATCCTGAAGAGCCCCCATACCAATATCGGTTTTGCAAAATAACCGCCGAGTTTCCTGGCCCTCAAGTGACCCTTACCGTTAAACTTGAGAATAAAGTGGTCGCTGAAGAAAAAGTTAGACTGAAACTTTTTGCAAGCCGCGCGGTTCAGAGATCCATTGATGAAGAATGCCCCAAGACCCTTGACCTCTCCATTAACGATGATGAAGGGGATTTTTGGATCAATGTCGAAAAGATGCCTTACGCCGTTCATAAAATTGCCAAGAATCGTGAGCTTAGCTTCTATCCCCACTCTCCAAACTGGATGCAAGGAACTGTTAAGAAAACTCCTAAAGGGGAATATCAACTGAACTGGGAGCTTTCCACACCTAACCCCCCGAAACTTTCGACCTGGAAGGAGATTCAATTCCAACACGTCGATCCCACTGCAGAGAAAGATGATTACAGCCTCTATTGCAGCGGAAAAGTCGATTTGAATTAATGGGACTCTAAAGCGGATTGCAGTTCATTAACGGTAATCGCATATTTCTTCCCGCAGAATTCGCAGGTAAGAGAAGTATCCTGGCCGCTGGTTACCATCTCTTGAAGGGTTGTTTTATCCAACAATTGGAGTGTGCGATTCACTCGCTCCTGATTACACTGGCAGAAAAAATGGAGATCAAAGGGATGCTCATAGGCCACCAATGGAGAGTGATGAACATAATCGGTAATAATCGATTCGAAGGAATGTTTCTCCGAAAGACGCTGCGAGAATGCCGGAGCATTCTGAGAACGTTTCTCCATGACCGATAAAACAGCCTCGGGAGATCCTGGCATCACCTCGATGATAAATCCCCCCGCTGCCGACACCTTTCCCTGCTTATCGAGTTGTACACTTAAGACCACAATCGAAGGAATTTGCGGCGATTGATAAAGGTAATGGGCGATATCGGTGGCGATGTCCCCAGAACGAAGATCCACCACCCCATGATAGGGATGTTTGTCGAAAGGATTGGCGCGGCTCACCCTCAACACCCCACTTCCAATCGCCCCGGCGACGTCCCATTTCCCATCTTTCAATGGCAGATCCACATTGGGATTACTGCAATAACCCCGCACTTGAGATTCGTAACTCGATTCCGCAAACACGAACCCGATCGGACCGTCCCCTTCAAATTTCAATCCGATCCGGGCCTTCTCCTTCAGTTGAGAGCCCAACAGTGCTGCAGCCGTTAAGACCCTACCTAAGGCGATTGTAGCGATGGGAGAAGTTTGCTGTAATTCGGCGACCTCAGAAACCAAAGCGGTGCTATCAACGGCAGCGGCTCGGAGCGCTAAATCCTGGCTATAAAACTTTTGAATGCGGGAAGGCATCCCCCCCCTTTTCCCCAATCCTTTCCATAATGTCTAGCAAAAAGGTATCCGTTACCTTTTTGCTGCGTTACCTTTTCCTGGCATAGGCGTTGCTATGGACTTTCCTTAATGGCACGTCCAAAATTGATTTTATCCTCTTCCAGCCCTTACCACGTTCGAGCTCGGGTAAATAACCAAGAATGGTTTTATATTTCCAAGTCCGATTGCTGGACTCTTTTTGCTGAATATATCCAGAAAACAATCGATCATTATAAAATACTGGTTCATGTCTTTGTGCTCATGGATAACCATTTCCACATGATCCTTTCGACCCCCAATAAAAACCTAGGTTTAGCAATGCAATACCTTATGAGGGAAACAAGTAAAGCAATTGGACACGCTGCTAATAGAATCAATCGGATTTATGGGGGCAGATACCAGAGAACTGTTTTGGAATCTGAACACTACTTCCGAAACGCTTATAAGTATATTTTACGTAATCCCATCGCTGCCAACCTCTGTGAAAGAGTTGAACAATACCCTTATAGTACTTTGCAATGGGATTTAAATTATAGTTCTCCTCTATTTGAAACTTCCAGAATAGGGGAAAAGGTTTTCCAGTCACTGCTACCCAATAATGATGAATACTTATTGAAATGGTTAAACACTAGTTACCACCCGAAACAAGCCGAGATTATAAGGAAAGGCTTGCGAAGGCAAAGATGCAAGTGGTCAACTCATACCAGTAACAAACGATGGATTTCCGAGATGGAATAAAAAGGTAACGGATACCTTTTTATTTTCCTAGGAATTTCTGTACTTTTTTCACCCAAGGGTATCGACGGCGAATCTGATTCTTTAAGTTCAGATCGAGTTTAGGAATCCGATCGATGCCAAAATCACAACGGAGCCAACTCGAAAAAAGATCGCCGTAATCTCTTTCAACGACAAACTCCTCCCAAGCCTCGTAATTAGCCCCACGGGTGGCGCTCTCTAGATGGGTCCCGGCGATCTCTCCCAAATAAAGATTGCTAAGTCCAACTCGCATACACTCCAAATTAAAGGCCACGTCCCCGAAACCATTCGGGAGATCGACTGCCCTCAATCCGCCACATTTTTCAAATACCTCTTTACGAAAGAGAGCTGCAGCATAGGTATTTCCCAATACGATCCGATTGGTCTTGATCCATGGGGTGTTAGCCGTTTCATGGGTCACACGTCCTAGCCATGCTCTCCCACCGAAATTGAGCCGAAACCCTCCGTGTTGAATAGCACCATTGGGAAAATGGAGGCGGAGTCCAACCGTTCCCACCCACGGATAAGCAGCCCAGGCTACCATCCGATCCAAATTGCCCTCTTCTAAAAAGACATCATTGTTGAGCGCAAAGATAAAATCACCCGAAGAAAGTTCACGAATGGCTTTGTTGTGCATTTCCGCAAAATTAAAGGGAGCCTTGAAATCAAGCCATTTCCAAGGAAGCGAGTAAGCTTCCAAAAATCGGTGAAGGTGGTTTACGGTCTCAGGAGTGGAGTTGTTATTGACGAGAATCGCTTCGACAGGGACATCTCCTGAGAACTTTTGAAGGTGGGTTAAACATTTTTCGGTCCACTCCACTCGATCTCTAAAACAGATCACCACTGAAACTCGATGGCTCTTGGGGTTTTCCAATTTCGGAATAAATGAAGAGGTATGATTTCCCTCAGAAAGAGGAGCTGGGGATCGGAGAAGGAAATAGGGAAGTAGTGAAAAGGCCGATTCCCCAAATTTTTCTAACATCTGCAAATGAGAAAGCCCCAATTCCTCTTTAGCGACAGCAAAGGCCCGTCCTATGGCATCAAAGTGGATGAGGTTAAACCATTTCGCTGGCCCCTTCGAAAGGAAATGACCATTTCGGATCTCATTACAAAAAAGGAGTTTTAATTTCGGATTACGGGAAATCTCCGAGGCAAATTGAAAAAGGGTGGCGGGATGAAGCTCATCTCCAGGTTCCAGAAAGATAAGAAAGTCGGTTTCCGGCAATAGCTCCGAGTTTTCGGTGATCTTAAAATGAGGGTAACTTTGAGCTTGCAGGGATCGGTAGGTAAGTTCATTTCGATGTGCGGTCACGATTTGAAAAATCGGCTTTCGGGCAAGATAGGAAATAGCATTCCGTTCGAGTTGTTCCCTTCGAATTCTTTCCGAACGCAACTCCGGAGTGCCTAACGGTGCCCAAATCTGCTTAGCCATTCGATTTGGATCGTTTCAAATAAAAATCGATCCCCTCTTTCACTGTACCGTCGAAAACGATCCGTCCCTGCTCCAACACCATCACCCGATTGCAAAATCTTTCAATATATTCAAAATTATGGGCCACCAATAAAAGAATTTTTGATTGTTTTACAACCTGTTCAAGTCGAACGTTCGCTTTTTTAATAAAGGCATGATCCCCACCAGCAAAAAGCTCGTCTAAAATCAAGATATCGGGAATCACTTCAGTAGCCAGAGCAAAGGCAAGACGCAAGTGCATGCCCGTGGAATAATATTTCACAGGCATATCGACGAATTCTTGGAGCTCTGAAAAATCGATGATCGACTGCATCCGCTCGGAAATAACCTTCCCAGGAATTCCAAGAATCGCTCCATTGAGATAGGCATTTTCCCGCCCGGTAAGTTCGGGATTAAATCCAGCGCCGATCTCAATCAGCGGAGCAATCCTTCCCTCCACCTGCATCTTTCCCAAAGTGGGGCGGTAAATTCGCGAAATCACTTTGAGCAATGTGCTTTTTCCTGCTCCGTTATGTCCGATAATCCCAACCCGATCTCCTTCCTTCACCTGGAAGGAAACCTCTTGCAACCCCCAAAACTCCTGCGTCTTTTTTTTCCAAGCAGGTGGACTGATTAGGCGTAATACCGCTTCTTTGATGCCGGTCGAATGACCGACATTCTTCCGGAACTTCAACGAAATGTTGTCAAACTGCACGCAACTCATAGTCTAAAAATCAGTTCGTCATTGACGAAATCGAGCAAGAACAATCCAAAAAAGAGAGAAAGAAACGCAAAAGCCCCACCGATTCCCCATTCGATGACCATTGGAAAACGCCCTTCATGAAGAATGATCTGGAAGAGGTGGAGCACCCCATACAAAGGATTCAACTCCATCCAACGGTGGTAATTCTCCGGGAGCCGTTCAATAGGATACAGGATGGGCGTAGCAAAATAGAGCAACTGCAAAAAGACGGTCAGCAGGTATTGAAAATCCCGGAAGTATACGGTCAATACGGCACAGCTAATCGCAACCCCTAATGAGAAAAAGAGAAGGAGCAGGATGGCCAATGGAAGAGCGGCCACACTGGCATGAATAGGGAAACCCAAAACGACGCCAATCAGGCTAAAGGCCACCAACGAAAACCCGAGATCAATCAAACGGAAGGAAACCTTACTCAAAGGGAAAAGGATCTTGGGCAAGTAGATCTTCTTAATGAAACTTTCATTTTCTAAAAAAGAGGTGGAGGCCATCAAGCAGGAGGTCTGGAAAAAACTCCAAGCGAGTAGCCCAGAAAAAAGGAACAACGTGTAATGATGCATTTCGATCCGGACCACATGTGAAAAGACCAAAGAAAGCACCAACAGCTGAAGGAGGGGGTTTAAGAGGGACCACAGGTAGCCAAAATAGGTCCGTTTGTACTTAATTTTCAGGTCACGGCCCAAAAGATTGTAAAGAACTTCCCGATATCGGTAGGGTTCGAGTACACTATTTTGAAGCAAAGCCATTGTTCCGCAACTTATCACATTAGAAGCGGCTTTGTTCAAAAAGTGTCATCTGCCTCGTCATCGGAGACTTTCACAAAGGTACGGCCTACCTTTGTGAAGAAGCAAAAACAGGCTCTTCACAAAGGTAGGCCGTACCTTTGTGAAAGTCTCCGATGACGAGGCAGATGACACTTTTTCAACAAAGTCAAAGGGGGCCCAGTTGAAGCTTTTCTTGGATAGTGCCAATCCGCTAGAAATAGCCGAAACGTTAAGCCGAGGAATAGTGCGCGGGATTACCACCAACCCCTCGATTTTAGCCAAAAACCTCAACTCCAAAACTCCATCAATCGATGAAGCTTTAAAAGGAGTGGTTCGGGCCGTGCGAGAATACTCAGATGACTTCCCGCTCAGCGTAGAGGTGATGACGGCCAATCCCAAAGAGATGCTAAAGGAAGCCCTCCAGCTTTATGAGCGGCTCGAATACCCCTCGCTTTACATAAAAATCCCCATTGGATGGGAGGAGTTGAAAGTAATCTCGGCCTTGGCTAAAAAAGGAATCTCGGTGAATGTGACTGCCTGTATGTCCTTAAACCAATCGATTTTAGCCAGCCAATGTGGTGCAAAGATTGTAAGCCTGTTCTATGGCCGCGTTCGCGACCTGGGTTATTCTGCCTCGACAGTGGTTCACGAAATCCATACCCTCTTTAGAGAAAAAAAAGTGGAATCGGAACTTTTAGTGGGAAGCATCCGACAGATGCAAGATATTAATGAAGCCTTTTTGGCGGGGGCAGACATCGTCACGATTCCGTATTCCTTTTTACCGAAACTTGCACAACATCCCAAGACGGACGAAGTGATTCAACAGTTCATCAGTGATATCGAGCCTTGGAAATGCAAATAGGAATCTATCGACCATATTGAATGAGAACGATACTCTCTCCGGACGACCCTACGAGATAGAGCGATTCTCCCATTCGAAGAATTCCCGAGGGAGTGAGGGTTTGAGTCAACCCAAGATTTGAAACGGCACGAGAAAGAGTGGATTCAATCACTCCCGTTGAAAAATATCGGGCTAAATAAAATTCATTTGCCGATTGACCAAAGGCAACCAATTTTTCATTGTCTGGAGAAGCAGTATCTAGACCATAGGTGGTCATTCCAACGAGTGTTTTTGAAGCCGGACCTCCGCTATCGATCATCTCTCCCCCGTTTCCAAAGGAGGTATCAAGGGAACAACTTCCCGCCAAATACCGGATCCAGATCAGTTGTGAGGTGCTGTTTTGCTTTGCTAATACTGTCATCTGTCCACTGGCATTCAGCGCTGAATCTAAATAGGTTCGGTTTGTATCACTAAACTGGCTGGCGGCATTGCAGCTGGGGGTGATGCTAGGGCCGTCGGTGATAGTCACTCCGATTTGATTTCCGACTAGACTTAAGAAGGTGAGGCGAGTTCCATTGGCATGGACCCGTAAACCTGTAGTTTGTTGAGTTCCAATCGAATAGTAAGCCGTCGTAAGTGGCATTAAGGTAGAAAGGGAATGGTAGGCCGCTGCCGATTTTTTGTTTCCGTCCGATTCGGTGATGGTCCCGAAAACTGCCAATTGGCTTTGATAAATAATAGCGCTGCTTGCACTGCTGGAGAGCGCACTGGCTTGGTACAGCCCGATAAACGATGCCGTCTGACTGGTTCCATCGATATTGTATTTTCGAATAAAATATTGGGGCAAACCATTACTATCGATGAAGTTTCCCACTAAATAGATCAGATTGCTGGAATCAATCGTGATAGCGCTCAACTCTAATGAGGTGACATCTGCGATCGAGAATATTTTTTTGCCAGAGGTTCCGAATGTACTGTCTAAAGTTCCACTTGAAAGGTAACGGGCCAGTAAAAGACTGTAGGTTTGTGCAGTTGTATCATAGACTACAGCCCCCACCACCCATTTTTGCCCCTGTTGAACGACGCGAACATTGCTCACCTCCTGACCGCTTGCCAACGAAACCTCACGAACCTGTTGTAAAGGGGTTGAAAGGGCGATGGAGTTCAGAGTGCCGATCGCTTGGTCAGTCCCATACTGTGGGCCGTAGGCGGTAAAATTGACGGTATTCGGATTAGAATCTCGATAGTAAAAATTTTGAGTGTTGGTTCCAGCGGGAATGGAAAAGGTCACGGTCGGATTTGCTTCTGAGCAAGTCGATGAAGCGTAAAAAAATCCCGTGGCGGATGAAGACTCTAAGCTGATCGAAGCCCCTTCTTGAAAGGCAGTGGTCGCTGCACTATCTGAAAAAATCTTGAGGCTAAAAGGGCCATTACAAAGTTGAGACCGGTTTGCAATTGGACTGGAGGTGATTTGAATTCCTTTCACTTCAGGAGCTCCCACTTGAAACAGTCTTTGTGCAACGGAATATTTGCCTGCACTACTCACTGAAACGGTGTCGAGATCCCGCGCTACTGAGTTCTGATAGTAAAAGAGTCGGCTTGAAGCCGTGGAGGTGAGGGTTGCTGAAAGCGCTTGCACTGTACAGGCGGAATTGGCGTAAACCTTTCCCATGGAACTCAACTGAAAAGAAATGGAAACAAAAAGGCTATCTGGAAAATAGAAAAGGCCATCGGCATCTTTCCCATGCACATAGAACGAAATGCATTTTCCGGGACGCACCGAAACAGTGCTGCCATCATCAAAACTATTTGCGACACGACTCACCACCAGTGACTTCACTGCTCGCGGCGCGGGTGGAGGAGGGCTTGGTGGGTTGGGAAGGGGGGACGGGCCCGGGACAGGTAGCGGAACCGATTTGCTCAATTGATCTTTCTTTGAGATGGAGAAAAGTCCTACATCGCAACCGTTGAGCAAGAATGGAACTAAAATGAAAAGAATCAAACGTTTCATGAACCCCTCACTTATTAGAGACTCAAGAAACATGCCTTGAATTCAGGCTGTAAACGAAGAGTGCAGCTGACCAACTAATCGACAAATAGATTGGCTCAATACCTAAGTAATTGATGTCGCTTTATATTGAGTGAATACTTCTTAGACACCCTTGCCCAACTCCTTTGGAATTTTAAAATTTATTTATGATTTCAAGGAGATCCCTGTTCACTTTATCCAGAAGTTCGACACTCCTCGGTTTTACCTTTAGCTTCGCCTTTGATAGCGTTAATATTCCATGCGACTCACCGGGTTATTCTTTTTCATCCTTTTTTTACCCATTTGCATCTCATGTAATCTTTATTCCAGCTTTGTCAGCCCTAAAACTGACGCCGAATATTTAGAAGAGGCACAACAGTGTTTAAACAACGATGATTATGCATGTGCCATCGCCAACTATGAAAAGATATCAGACACTTTGCTCCGAAATAGAAAACTATGCCTCGTACATATGACCCGTGCCGGTTTAAAAGTAAGTGCACTCATCAATATCATCACTGAATCGAATTCAAGTGCGCTGGGTAATTTGGCAAAGCAACTTATTCCCTGGTCTCAGGACAAGGGTGACATTGCCAATTTAGCGAAGACCCAATGCGATACTTTTAAAAATACAGCAGATAGTGGAAATGAAGGCGTCCTCTTTCGCTCACTCTCTCGTTTTTTAGACTGTGCAACCCGTATTGCCAGGGTGGAAAAACAGGTGGCTGCCTCGGAATCGGACAATTCCTGTAATACTGCAGGGAATGACAATGGAAGTTTGGAAGCTTCCGATGTTGCCGACTCCGACGGAAATATTTCAGCTTCGAATCCCGGGATGTGTCCAAGTGACGTTGGGATCTGTCGCACCGATATTTTAGAAATCGATCCCGATTCCTTGTCCTCTGCGGGTCTCAGTGAGGTGAAGGGAGCCTATGACAATCTCCCCGATGCGCTCAAGGATTCAAATGCGGCAACTAGTGAAGTAAGGAAATCGCTCAGGGAAACTTTATGAGAATCATCTTTTTTCTCATTTTGTTCTTTGTTCCCTCCGCATTTGCAACATTGAACGAATATTTCACTACCTCTCCCAATATCCGTGGATTGGGAATGGGGGGAGCCATCTATAATCTATCGGACGACGATGCTGCCCTCTTTTATAACCCTGCCGGGTTCGCTCTTTATCGAGGAAAAGGAGGGGGATATCTCAGTATCGCAGGGCAGGCCGTCCCAGAAAGTATTGGAGTGCTCAGTTCCGTCACACAAGGCCAGAATGATGCTTCTTTGCTAGCCAGTAAGTTGGAAGCCTATCAAGGCACCCCCCATTATCTCGCTGTGACCCCCTTTTTCCCCTATTACATCCGTAAAAATTTTGGGATTGGGTTGCTGGCCGGTGACACCAAACTCAATTTTATGTTGGGTGGGAAAGGGATTGATTCCACGTTGGAGTTGGCTGGAGTTTCCGATTCAGGATTATTTATTGGCTTCGCCCAAAGTTTTTTTGAAAATCACTCCCTCCATGTCGGCACCAATCTGAAATTCATGGGGAGAGCGGGCGGAAGAAAAACCTTTACCGTTGAAGACATCGCCAAAAAAGGAAGTTTAGATTTTAATCCGCACAAACTGGGTGGATATGGTGCCGGGATCGATTTTGATTTTGGAGTGATTTTCGATCTCCCTGAACTCCCGTTTGGAACCCTAAGCCGAATCTCGGCCAATATTAATAATGTTTTGGCCAATCGAATGACCTGGGCACAAAGGGGCGGGGCGGTTCCAGGATTGCCCCGGACTTTAAACTTTGGAACCCACACCTATTTCGCCGGTTGGGATTGGTTCGATTCTTTCTTGTTCAGCATCGATTTTGCTGAGTTTCAAGTCGGGGGAGAACAGGATCCCGCTTATGGAGCAAGACAGGGAAACTTTTTCAAACACTTGAATTTGGGATTCGAAGCCCCCATGCGACGGTGGTTCATTCCCCGTTTAGGAATCCATCAAGGCTATTTTACGACTGGATTTGGAATCCATTTTAGAGCCTTTAAATTCGATTTCGCAACCTATGAAGAAGAGCTGGGTTATGGACCCGGTCGCCTTTCCAGCCGACGCTATGCTGTCCGGATTCAAGTCGGATGGGGAGATGCTCCGCCTCCGCCACTCACTTCTCGAGCCGAATTGATGTACGCAAAACCGGAAGAGGAACGGACCGAGACGATTGAAGGGAAAGCTCCCGAAGCAAAACCGGCAGAACCCACTCCCCCTCCTGCTAAAGAGGAGATCAAACCGAGTGAACCACCCAAAGAGGAAAAAAAGGATGAAAAATCGGAATCGAAGCCGGAACCGAAGAAGGTTGACGAGCCTCAGCCGGTAGAAGAACCTAAACCTGAAAAATTAGAGTTTAAATTATGAAACTACTCCCACTTATTTTAATCCTAGGGTCTCAACTTATGGCTACCTCCTATAAAAAAGTCACTGACACCAAACTTTTCAATGGCGAAACTCTCTCCGAATATCGCCTTGAGAATGGTTTGAGGGTCCTCATGCTGCCGCGCCATCAGGCGAAAGTGCTCACCTATCAGATCTGGTTCCGGGTGGGGTCGCTCCATGAAAAGCTGGATCCCAAACTGAAAAAAACGGGATTGGCCCATCTCTTCGAACACATGATGTTCCGGGGAACTAAAAAATATCCCGATGGCCGGTTCGATGAGCTCACCGCGCGGCTTGGCGGAGATCGCCAAAATGCAACCACCCATTTCTATCGCACCAACTATTTTGAGAGTGTCCCTTCCCGCAACCTCGAAAAACTCATGGAACTGGAATCGGACCGCATGGCCAACCTAAATCTCAATTCCGAGCTTTTAGAAAAGGAAAAAGGGGCGGTCGTGGGCGAGCTCCGGCGCCATTTGGATGCCCCCACTTCAGTTGCCTTTGATGAACTCTTTTTACAAATGTACCAAACTGCCCCGTATCGCTACACTGTTTTGGGCTCAGAGGCAGAGATCAAAGGCTTCACCATCGAGGAAGGGAACTATTTCTATCGTACCTTCTACGCTCCTAATAACGCCACTCTCATTATAGTGGGTGATACTGATGAAAAAAATCTGATGCCTCTCGTCGAAAAATATTATGGAGAGATGAAGGCACAACCCCTTCCTGAGACAAAAATCCCTCAGGAGCCCGCCCAGAAAAAGGAACGCAAAAAAGACCTCGAACATCCCCAAGCCACTTCCGAAAGCTTGATCATGGGATATCATGTTCCCTCGGTGAATGATCCGGACGTCATCCCACTCTCACTTCTGCAAGCCCATTTGAGCCGTGGCATGGAAGCCTCTTTAAGAAAATTGCTAGTCGATACCGGAATTGCCGTTTCGGCATCGGCCTCCGTCAGCTCCCAGCCCGATTTCTTTGAGATCTTCGTGCAACTGGCCGATAAAAAGAAGGCAAGTGCCGCCATTAAGGTCGTGGATCAGGAGATGAAAAAACTCGGTTCGAAGCCCATTCCTAAAGCCAGTTTCGAACGGGCCTTAAACCAGGAAAAACTCCTGCTCTATTCTGAAATCACTGGAAATTCGGAGTTTGGAAATTTCCTTGGAGAATACCTCATGCTCAGTGGGAACTACCTCCGCGGTTTTGAAGTCATCCAAGGGTATGAAAAACTTCAACCCAAAGACCTACAACGAGTGGCCGCGAAATACCTGATTCCATCTAATCGCTCCATTGTGGTGATCAAACCCCAACAAAAGACTAAGGAAAAAACGAAGGGGAAATCATGAAGTCTCTTTTATTACTTTTCTGCATTCTATTTTACTCTTCCGGCTTCGCAACCGATTTTCCGATTGTACCCAATCCGCGCGATACCGCGAGCGAATCAACTCTGGTGACCGATATGAAACCTACTCTCTTCTATGAACAAGATAACTCTCTACTGACCACCAACCTCCAGGTGGTGATCCAAACCGGTGGTCTTCATGAGCCCGTTGGCAAAACGGGACTCTATAATTTAATGACCGAACTCCTCCTCCGCGGCAGCAAGAAACGGAGCCGGGCCCAATTCCAAAGTGAACTGGAAAGATTAGGCGCCGATATCGACGTCAGGGTGATGAATGACATCACCGTCTTCTCCTTAAAAGTGATCCAAGAAAACACCTTCGCCGCTTGGGAGATTTTAGAAGATGCCCTGCTCAACCCCACTTTTTCTGCGAAAGAATTTAAGGAGCTAAAAGTTGAGCAACTCGCAGAAATTGCGCATATCAAAAACAGCAACAATCGCCTCCCTGGCCTTGCTATCCGCAAAGAAATTTTCGCAGGCACTCCATTAGAGCACCCCATTACCGGTAGTTTATCGACGGTAGAGAAGCTCACTCTCAAAGACATCAAAGCGGCCTATGACTCGATGTTTGTGAGAGAAGGAATCATCTTTGCCGTCTCCTCCTCAATGAAAGAGAAGGCGCTGACTCCTCAGCTTGAGGGCTTTTGGAAAAAGCTTCCCAATAAACTCCCTCTTAAAGGGAGTGAGATTCCCGTTAATTTTCCATCTAAACCCAAATTGATCGTGGTTCATAAACCAAAAACAGCGACAGGAGTCGTTCTCTTTGCACAAAAGGGAATCACCGCCAACCATCCCGATCGCTATTCATTGATGACTGGTAACTTCTCATTTGGTGGAGAACCCCTGGTTTCTCGTCTCTTTAAAGTTATCCGGGGAGAATTGGGCTGGACCTACTATATTGGTTCGAGCTATGCCGCTTTAGGTGGCCTATCCCGTCAGCATGGTTTTTACGTGATCTCTTCCACTCCCAGTGTCGAGTTCACCACGAAAACTCTCCAGAAGAGCCTTTCGATGTGGCACGAATATATGAAAGAGGGGCTCCGATCAGAAGAAATGGATTTAGCCAAAGATAGTTTGATCAATTCCTATGCCTTTGAATTTGATTCCCCCGAGAAAAGACTCTGGCAACGGCTTTACTCTCACCTTTATGATGTCCCGCTCCTAAACCAAGAACAATATACCGAAACCATTTCCGACATTAGTAATAGCAGCTTGAAGAAGACCCTCGCCAAACAGCACGCTAAGAACGGTTGGATTGTTGCGATCGTCGCCGACAAAGATGCTTTGGCAGCTCAGCTCGAAAAGGAACAGGAAGGGGTTCCGGCGGAAGAACGCTTCAAGATTGATAAGGTGGTCAACCCTGAGGATCTGGTGAAATAGTTTCCACTATTTGATCAAAAAGCCCTTGAGTCGCTGCGGTAATGAAGTGTCCAGAGTTCCAGGATTCATTCCCAAAGAAATCGCCATACACGCCCCCTGCCTCTTTCACTAGACAGGCGATAGGAACCACATCCCAAGGCATCACGGCAGGATCGATCATTCCATCTAAAGCCCCGCGTGCCACCCAGGCATGACTCGCGCAATCGGTGAGCATGCGACAAGAGCCAGATCCTTTTAAGAGTTTCAAATAGGAGTTGGAGGTTCCAGCCCGTTCGAAATAGTCCCAATCTCCACAAGAAACGAAGGCCGTTTCCAAGACCCCTGAATTAGAAACCCGGATTGGAGAACCATTGCAGAAGGCTCCCCGTTCTTTGGCAGCGTAATAGGTTTCCCCTAAACCGGGCAACACCATCACCCCTAGCACCGGTTCATTGTCATAAAGAAGGCCTAGGAGAGTTCCATACAATGGAATCCCACGGATAAAACTTCTCGTCCCATCAATGGGATCGATCGTCCAGACAAAGGGAGAACTCTGGTTTTCAGCTCCTAACTCTTCACCCAAAATTCCATGCCCTGGAAAAAAACGGGCTAACTCCTCGCGGATTGCCATTTCGGCCCGTTTATCAGCTTGTGTCACCGGAGTATCATTTTCTTTCATTTCGATGACGAGGGTTTGTCGAAAATAGGAATGGGCTACCTTGGCCCCGATCTGGGCCACCTGGACCGCCTTCTTTATCCAGCTTTCTTCCATTCGATTCATGGCGGAGGACGCTAACCGAATTTTTAAGAGCCGTCACCAGTAAAACCTCAAAACACGGATCACTGCAGGGAAATATTCCCCCTTTTCGATCGCAGAATCTACGTTTTATTTGCAGAGCACGCGCTGTCTGATAGTGGCACAGCTTTTGCTCATGTTTTCCACCAATGGGTGTCTAATTTTGATTTTAATGATGAGGAAAATAAATATGAGAACAAAAAAAATGATCTTGATAGGAATAGGGATTTTTCTTTTCAGCAGCATGAGCAATGCAGCTGATGGGGTAGCTCCAGATAACAGTGGCATCAATGAACGGGATCGGAATGTTCATGAAAAGACCGCAGATGAACAAAGTTCCAACAAATCGGATGTGGAAACCACCCGGCAAATCCGCCGGGCTGTTATCGACAATAAAGAACTTTCGACTTATGCGCACAATATAAAAATTATCACCAACGGCGGACGGGTCACACTGAAGGGGCCGGTTCGAAGCACCGGAGAAGTCGCGACTGTCATTCAAATCGCGAGCAAAATCGTGGGCGCAAACAAAATTACTAATGAATTGCAAGTAACCAGCGGAGAATAACTCACGCTTAAATAAGGAGTCCCTATGTCAGATAAAAATAAAGCAGTCTTCGGAATCTATCAGAATCGTCTGCAAACTGAAAATGCGGTCGATGTTCTTAAAAACTCAGGGTTCAGTAGCGGTGATGTGTCGGTTCTTTTTCCAGATACCGATGGAACACGCAGCTTCGCCCACAAAAAAGAAACAAAGGCCCCTGAAGGCGCTACTACTGGTGCCGGAGCAGGTGCTATATTAGGCGGCACACTCGGATGGCTGGTAGGAATTGGCTCCCTGGCCATTCCTGGGATTGGGCCCTTCATCGCCGCGGGCCCGATCATGGCTGCCCTTGCAGGAGCTGGGGTCGGAAGTGTTGTGGGCGGAGTGAGTGGTGCCCTCATCGGATTGGGCATTCCTGAATACGAAGCCAAACGCTATGAGGGTTATTTAAGAGACGGAGGCATACTCTTATCGGTCCATTGCGATACTGCCGATGAGATAAAAAGGGCGACCGAGCTCCTCAAGCAAACAGGTGCGAAGGACATTTCCTCTACCGGAGAAGCCAATGTGCCGAAGCACGAAGAAAAGCCGTACGCCAAAGTTTCCGGATTCTAAAAACGATTCAATACAATGCCCCGGGCAGTATCCGGGGCATCCCCCCCCCTCTTCATCCAACCTTCTAATAGAAGTAGTAAAACCCTTGAATAGCTAGCCT
This sequence comes from uncultured Pseudobdellovibrionaceae bacterium, assembly GCA_964604555.1. Classification (GTDB taxonomy): domain Bacteria; phylum Bdellovibrionota; class FAC87; order UBA2466; family UBA2466; genus CAZRZK01. The sequence continues at coordinate 102,968 of CAZRZK010000005.1, forward strand.
ATTAGCGCTATTTGTTGTCTCCAAAGGAGACACTCTCATGAGCAAGATTCGAGTTGGGATTAACGGTTTTGGACGCATTGGGCGGGTCACCACCCGGCAACTTTTTCAGGATTCCCAATTTGAACTGGTGGCGATCAATGATCTCACCCCCACCGACCAAAATGCTCACCTCTTAAAATATGATTCGGTCCATGGGCCTTGGGATAAAGAGGTTAGCACTACTGAAGGTGGGTTCTCCATCGCAGGTCAAACGGTAAAGGTCTTCAGTCAACGCGATCCAGTTGAAATCCCATGGGGAAGTTTAGGGGTCGATATCGTGTTTGAATCAACCGGTGTTTTCACTTCCTATGATGGCGCCTCGAAACATTTAAAAGGGGGTGCAAAGCGGGTGATCGTTTCTGCTCCTGTAAAGGACAACGATAAGATCCGCACTTTTGTGTATGGCATTAACCATGAAACCTACGATCCCGCGAAGGATCAAGTGGTTTCCAATGCCTCCTGCACTACCAACTGCCTCGCTCCAGTAGTGAAGGTGCTCCATGATAATTTTAAGGTAACCCGTGGACTCATGACTACTATCCACTCCTACACCAATGATCAACGGATTTTAGATCTCGGCCATTCCGATTACCGTCGGATGCGAGCCGCGGCTCTCAATATGATTCCGACCTCTACGGGCGCCGCCAAAGCAGTGACCTTGGTCATTCCAGAGTTGAAAGGCAAGCTGACCGGAACTTCTGTGAGAGTGCCAACTCCGAATGTTTCGCTGGTCGATTTCGTCGCCGATCTCGGCCGTTCGGTGACGGTGGAAGAGGTGAATAACGCTTTTATTAAAGCGGCTGAAGCAGGCCCGTTCAAGGGAGTCCTGTCTGCAGTCAAAGCGCTATTGGTATCGAGTGATTTCAATGGTTCCCCTTACTCCTCGTCGATCGATCTCGATTCCACGATGGTTGTCGATGGCAATATGGTGAAGGTCTTCGCCTGGTATGACAACGAAACTGGGTTCTCCCGTCGGATGTTGGATCTTGCCAGCTGGATCCATAAGCAAAGTAAGTAAATGAAAAAAATCATCCCCCTGACTGAACTGCCCCTGAAGGAAAAACGTGTCTTTGTACGCGTCGATTTCAACGTTCCTCTTAAAAAAGAAGAAGAAGGATATGTTGTTAGCGATGCTACCCGAATCCTGGGAGCCATCCCTACCATCAAATACATCATCGAACAGGGGGGGAAATGCATTTTAGCGAGCCATTTAGGGCGTCCTAAAGGAGCCCCCAACGCTAAATATAGCTTGGAGCCGGTGGGTAAAAAACTTTCCGAACTTCTGAATCAAGATATTATTTTCACCGAAGAAACTTTTGGCGATGGTCCAAAAAGTCTTTCCCTCCAAATGAGAGCGGGCCAGGTGATGCTGCTTGAAAACCTCCGTTTCCATAAAGGGGAAGAGGAAAACTCTCCCGAGTTAGCCGCAAAACTCCTGGAGCTTTGTGATGTTTTTGTGGGAGATGCCTTTGGAACCCTCCATCGCGCTCATGCGTCGACCTTTGCCGCCCCAAAACTTGCTCCCCTAAAAGGAATGGGCCTTTTAGTAGAAAACGAGCTCTCGGTCCTAGGTCCTTTAAAAGATAACCCAACACGCCCTTTTGCCCTGGTGATGGGGGGGTCGAAGGTCTCCGATAAAATGGGAGTCATTGAGCATTTCCTACCCAAAGTGGATAAAATCCTCATTGGTGGCGCCATGGCCTATGCCTTTTTAAAGGCCAAACAGAAAGAGATTGGCAAAAGCCTTTGTGATGACGCCCAGGTGATTTTAGCGACTCGCCTTTTAAAATCGGCCGCTGCCAGAGACATCCCTATCCTACTGCCTATCGATCATGGCATCACACCCGCTTTTGATAATCATTCGGTCACCTATACAAAAACGGATGAGGTTCCAGCGGACCAGATGGCGGTCGATATCGGCCCCAAAACATTGATGCAATTCCAAACGGCACTCGAAGGAGTGGAAACGATCTTATGGAATGGCCCCATGGGGGTTTTTGAAGTTCCGGCCTTTGCCAAAGGCAGCTTCGAATTGGCTCGAATCATCGGTGCCTCAAAAGCAAAGAAGATGGCGGGTGGCGGAGACGTGGTCGCGGCCATTGCCCAATCGGGTTGCGAAAGTCAGTTCGATTTCATTAGCACCGGAGGCGGAGCCACTCTCGAATTTTTAGAGGGGAAACAACTCCCCGGGCTAACCGCGCTAGAGGTAGGAGCTTGATTAAATGAATACTCCATTTTTTGCTGCCAATTGGAAAATGAATAAGCAGGTGGAAGAGGTGGTCCCTTTTGTAGAGGCCTTTAAACCTCTCATCTCTGGAATCGTGGCCGATTTTTTCATCGCCCCACCCGCCACCCATATGGAACGGCTGAAAAACGCCCTTCAAGGGACCCAAATCCAATGGGGTGGGCAAAATTGTGGTCCCGATAAATCGGGAGCCTACACCGCCGAGATCTCCCCACTTGTCCTCAAAGAGTTGGGGTGCACTTGGGTAATTTTAGGCCATTCGGAACGACGCCATGTTTTCCATGAAGATGAAACCCTCCTTGGAAAACGCCTCAAAGCGGCCCTCGATGCCTCTTTAAAGGTGATTTACTGCATCGGCGAAACGTTAGAACAGCGCAAAACCCGAAAGACTTTCGAACTTCTTCGTCAACAGTTGGCTACGTTGACCTCCATCCACTCTGAAAAAGAATTAATTATCGCCTATGAACCTGTCTGGGCCATTGGAACCGGGGAAAATGCGACCCCTGAACAGGCGGAAGAGGCCCACCAATTCATCCGGGAGGAGCTGGGAAAAAAATTCAGCTTTGGAAAATCGATTCGGATCCTCTATGGTGGCAGTGTTAAACCGGACAACGCTGAAGCCCTTTTGAAGATGCCCAGCATCGATGGCTTCTTAGTGGGCGGGGCAAGCCTTGAAGCGAAGAGCTTTGCATCCATCATTCAAAATGGTATGAAAGCTAAAGGTTAAATAGGAGAAGACAGTGACATTTTTGCTGGCAGTGCATCTTTTTATCTGTGTCTTTCTGGTTTTCGTGATTCTTTTGCAACCTGGCAAAGGGGATTCCGGAATCGGATTTGGCAGTTCAAGCCAGAGCATCTTTGGCAGCAAAGGCGCGTCGAACTTTCTCACAAAAACCACCTCGGTTTGTGCGATCGCTTTCCTTTTGACCAGTTTTCTCCTCACACGATCGAAGCTTGCGGAAACTTCCCGCAGTGTGATTCATGAGGATCATGATGTTCCGGCTGCTACTGCACCGGCGACACCTCCGGCAACACCCGCTCCTAATGCTCAAGGAGGGGCGACGCCAACTGAGAAAAAGTAACCTGTGTGCGCAGGTGGTGGAATTGGTATACACGCATGTTTGAGGTGCATGTGCCGAAAGGCGTGGGGGTTCAAGTCCCCCCCTGCGCATTTAATTTTAAGTTTCATCTTAATTTTAATCTTTAATGAATGATTAAACTTAAGATAAAGATTAACCTTCTGCGGCGTAGCCGCTCGATAGTCCCTTTTTAAATTCCCATGTCCAAATCCCGACTCGAAGCTTTTAGTGATGGTGTTTTAGCAATCCTCATTACCATCATGGTACTTGAGCTCAAAGTCCCTCATGGCAGTTCATATGAAGATCTCCGTCGTCTCTTCCCCATCTTCTTCAGCTATCTTCTCAGTTTTATTTATCTAGGTGTCTATTGGAACAATCACCACCATCTGCTCCAAGCCATTAAACACATTAATGGAAAAATCCTCTGGGCCAACTTGAACCTACTCTTCTGGCTCTCCTTGATCCCATTTACCACCGCTTGGATCGGACATTATGGAAATGAACCGTTCCCAGTAATGCTCTATGGCTGCAACCTCCTCTGCGCTGGATTTAGTTTTTTCTTCCTTACCAAAGCCCTGATTTCGCATGAAGGTTGTGACTCCACGCTAGCTCGCGCCGTTGGACATGATCGTAAGGGGCTGATCTCCCAAATTTGTTATGCGACTGCCATCCCCCTTGCTTTTCTAAGTGTGAAAATCAGCTACAGTCTCTATATCTTGGTTACACTCATCTGGCTGATTCCAGATCCCAGAATCGAAAAGCTCATCAATAATAAATAGTCGCTGTCGGGAAATGTAAAAAAAAAGCCCCGAAGGGGCTCACTTTAATGTTTTCCCGAAAGCGGCGTATCCCGAGCGCATGCGAGGGATCTCGTCATAAATACTTGAATTTACGAGATCCTTCGGGCTTTCGCCCTCAGGACACGTCCCCGTCGGGAAAATTGAAATGTTGGCCCAAAGGGCCCTCATTTTTAATTTCCCGACAGGGACTAAATAGGAAAGAAACGAAACACCACCACCGACATATTTTGCGCAATCCCACCCGCAAGCGTATGGCTTCATAAGTAGGTGATACTGAGGGGCTATGCAGCAATGGGCAGCTT
>CAZRZK010000006.1:0-101788 GCA_964604555.1 uncultured Pseudobdellovibrionaceae bacterium
CGAAACGATTAAACGTGATCGCGTTGGAGCCGCCAAATTCTTGATCAATTGGCCAATCCTACATAAAAACCTGCAGTGGTTGACGATCGTAGGAGCCACTATACTTTAGTGAGCTGCGGCATCAAGTCGAGCTAGGAACTTCGATGGGGGTTCGATGGTTAGGCCCAGGAACGGATTGAGGGGAAGAAGGTGACGGCGATCTCCAGTGACCAAAACGTCAGCACCCCCCATTAAGGCAACCTCCAGAATAAGGTTATCAGCCTCGTGATCAATATATTTGTACTTGCCGGAAGGGATAAAGGCAGAGGAGACCGCCAGAATATCTTCCAATAGAGGGTCGACTTTGGCAGAGTCGACATTTAGCTTGCCTATCAGATTCCTTCGAACTTCCTCGAGTATGATGATGCTCGTAATGAGATGAAAATCCCGTCGAAGGGCTCGCTCGATCAAACGCATCGGAATGCCTCGGAAGCCAATTCCTGAAATGAACACATTGGAATCAAGGCAAGCAGCGAGTTGACGCCTACGGCTCAAAGGGACCACCAAAGTCCTTGGGCGTCAGCTTACGTTTCTTGACTGTCTTTCTGGCTGCTTGAGAGACTTCTTTCAGGTTACGCAAGGCTCGGTATTGGCGAAAGGTCTCTCGAATGAGCTCACTGACTGTTCTGTGCTCTTCCTTAGCCACTTTTTCAATCTCCTTACCCATTTCCGCAGGCAACGAAATTGTTATAGTCTTTAGCGACGGCATACTTACCTCCTAGGTAAGATTATTTCTTATTTTATCTTATCCTGTCAAGTATTCCAATTTCCGTGCTTGGATTGGAGCCCGACTCCTATGTGTCCGGCTGGCCGGATGTCCGAAATTCCGGAACACGATCTAGCGGAATAAATTTATTTGCGAATTTTCGATTTCCAAAAAATTCGTGTTCGGGTGACGGACACGCGTTGCGACGATCTAAATTGTCACTTCGCATCATTTCAACGGGTTACCATTTAAAATCTTTTGGCACACTCCCTGCAATTTAAAAGGGTGAAGGCCCCACCCCTAAGCAAATCAAAAACCAGGAGACGAAAAATGCACAAGAAAGTTCCTCATGGTCTCGAGTTCCTTGCAGGAGTTATAATCATTTCCACCTTTGCGACCGCTAAGACACTAGGGCGATTCGACTTGTTGGTAGGTCAAGCGGCTCACAGCTTCTCACTCTTCTTATTTGGCCTACTTAAGGTATGCGCCATCGCAGCCCTCATCTTTGGAGTCTGCTACGGTATCTACAAGCTCGCCCTTTGGACTCGATCCTTCATTGCCCTAGTACGGACTCTTGAAATGCGAATATCAGAACTGGAAAATAAGAGCTTACCCGAATTAACAACTTGGTTAGCCCGTGTGTCTCGCGTCTTGAGAGGTGTCGAGTGTGACGTAGAAAAGCTGACAACCACAGTGCTTGTCCTGGAAGAAGGAGCGAAAAAGACAAATGAGAGCTCCGATACGGCAATCGGCGCTGTCGTTTCCCAAATTATTAAGAGCTAAAATGCTTCATCTTACTAAACGAGACATCCTTCTACTTCAAGTTTTGGGAGACTATGAACTTTTGTCCACCCGCCAACTTCGCTCTTTGGTTTTTCCCGGTATTCGAAAAACCACCGCCTTGAGGCGTCTCCGAAAACTTGAAAATGAAAAACTGATCAGGCGCATTCATGGCCTGAAAGGAGGCGAGTTTGTTTGGAGTCTCCTGATGAGTGGTGCTAATCGCATACATCGGGATTCCTGCATCGAAAGGATTAACCGCAATTCTATTGAGCATGATGTTCTTTTAAACGATATCCGAATCCATCTTGAGAGAATGAAAATCGTGACGGGTTGGCATACCGAACAGGCAATCCGCAGAGCATCTTCCAAAAGTAACTCTGAAATTCGGAATAACTTAAATCCGGACGCCATTGCCTCGGTCCGGACTCCAAACGGAAACGAGGCCGTCGCCATAGAGCTCGAGCTATTTGCCAAGAACAGTAGCCGGTATCGGAAGACATTTTCCCAGTATGGAGAGATCAAAAGTCTCTGGGCCATTTGGTATGTGGTTCCGACGTTCTCTCTTGGAAAACGGGTTACAAAAGAATGGTTAAAGGCACATTCGAACGAGGGCTGTCCGCAGTTTTACTTTCTTCTAATCTCGGAAGTCTTGCATCCTGATTCACCCATTACGCTTCACGGAACAAATGGGAACAGAATGATTCATAAAACTGCTCACCTCCATGCTGACGCTGTGAGCAGGGAACCGGGAGGTTTATGCAATAAGATCGCGTCTTAATTTTCTGCGCTGAGTAAGTCCCCCTACCCCATATCCCCTTTTTGGAAGTAAGTGCTCACCCCTAACCCACTCTCAAAGGATCTCGCATGGCTAATAGCTGGAAGTTATCCACCCCACCCAAAATAATCACCCACGCAATCGATGAAAAACGGCACTGCCTTCAGCTTGAAGAACTAGCAAGAATTTTGTATCGTGCTTTTAAGCATCTTCATTCTTCCACCGAATCGGGACTCCGAAACAAAAAGGAGTCTCAATGAAGAAAAGTCAATTTCAAAAAATCGCTCTCTATATTCGTGTCTCGACCGAAGAGCAAGCGAGCAACCCAGAAGGCTCTATCAAGAGCCAAGAGCAGCGACTTCGAGCGCATGTGGATCTCAAAAACATGGAGTCCCCCTTTGGGGAAATTACCCATGTTTTAATCGATCGCGCTCGTTCTGGAAAAGATACGAACCGTCCCGAGCTTCAAAGGCTCCTACGGGCCATTGTTGTTAAAGAAGTGACCCTGGTGATGTTGACGGAGCTTTCCAGGCTTTCGCGCTCTATTAAGGACTTTTCTGAAATGTGGGAACTCATGCGAACTCACGGCTGTGAGTTCCAAAGCTTAAGGGAGCAGTTCGATACGACGAGTGCGGCCGGTGAAATGGTAATTTATACAATTGCGAACATTGCCCAATTCGAAAGGCGTCAAACCTCCGAGCGCATTTCAGCCAACTTTTTGGCGCGAGCCCAAAGGGGACTCTATAACGGGGGCGCTGTTCCCCTGGGTTACGAATTGGATCCTGAGCGCAAAGGGCACCTTCTTATTCGCGAAAGTGAAGCCAAGATAATTCAGGATGTCTTTCGGACATTTCTTGAAAAGGGAACGCTCACCGAGACAGGCAAAGCTCTAAACAAGAAGGGGCACGAGATTAGTAAAAAACGTTCCGCGGGTGGAGGCAATAGAGCCAGGCTTGGTTATTTTACTCCGGGCAATATTTGTAAAATCCTAACGAATAAAACTTATATTGGGATTCGAACATATAGAATTGCCGGCGAGCAGAATACGACCAAAGCTGTCTGGGAGCCTATCGTCAGTCAAGAAATGTTCGATGAGGTGAAAGCCGTTCTCGCCAAAAACTACCGGCGAAATAAGAGGAATTGTCACCGACGATATCCTTTTCTTCTCTCGGGGTTAGTCTCTTGTGGAATCTGCGGAGATCGCATGACGGGAAAATCCGCCCATGGCAATGCAGGCAAGATCCCTTACTACGAACATAGTTGGGCGATTCGAAAGCAGGCTTGTCTCGCCAAAAAGGCCTACGAGTGCAGCATGTTCAAGAGAGTCCTTACGAAATCTTTAGAATCGGCAGTTTGGAAAGAGATTAAGAATCTCCTTACCAATCCCGAAAATTCCAAGTCTCTTATTGAAGAAGCCAAGAAAATCTACCGGGAGGAGAATAAGTCGGACGAACAAGACAAATTGAAAAATAGAGCTAAAGAGCTTGAGGGCCAACTCGATGCGCTAGCCGAGCACCTCTCTCAAATACCAAAGGGAGTCTCCCCAGCGTCTATTTTTGTCCAAATGAAACGGCTCGAAGAAGCAAGGCAGTTAGTTCAAGATCAGATAGGCGAAATGGAACGAGCACACCAAAGTAAAACCCCACCACTTCCCTTGGAACGGTACCAGGAGTATTTGAGCACGGCTAAGGCGGCCCTGGATCGCCTGGGGGACAGTTTTAAAATCGACCTCGTTCGAGGGCTGGTGACTAGCATCGAGGTTTTCCCAGACACGTTCACCATCCACTACAAGGTGGGTGGTGGATGCTCAAATCAACCCTCTCAAAAAATTTTGGATTTTGGTTCGAATACTGTTGACGATGGTGGGCGCCATAGGGCTCGAACCTATGACCTCCGCCGTGTGAAGGCGGCGCTCTAACCAACTGAGCTAGGCGCCCACAATATTTAGAACAAAGAGGTCATACCATTGCCCATTTCTTAAGTCGATTCAGATTTTATCTGACGGGATTGCCACGCCCGGCTTTGCCGGGCTCGCAATGACAGAATTTTTGTCACTGCGAGGAGGCCGAAGGCCGACGCGGCAATCCCCTAGTAAACCTTATTTCTTAAGTCGATTCAGATTTCGTTCTCTGGCGATGGTTGTATAGATACCTTCGTAATCGACTCCTCCTGCCCGCGCGCGCTGGATGCCTCCCACCGGTTCGTGGAAGATCGGGGCATGGCCAGGGTGAAATGACATTTCTTCACAGAAGTTTTTACCAAGGAGTTCCTCCCCTTTGGCTTTTTGGGGAAGGGTGATGGTGGCCATTTCCACATAAGGGGATTTATCTTCGGGCCAAACGGCAACGGCATCTTCAACAGAAGGGAAGCCTTCTTGGTGGAGTTGGATGTTGAGTTTGAAGCAATGTTCTTTTCTCCTGAGTTCATATTTCACCACTTCGCTCAAGAAGTTGGGATTCTTTTTCCAGTCACCGACCTCTTCGGGAATGGGATAGGTATCGGGATCTCCCTTTTCACAGGGAACGAATTGATATTTGATCGGAGTCTTTCCCAGTTTGCTCGGAACCCAGCTGTTGTAGGTTTCTAAAAAAGGATTTCGAGATTTGGCTTTTGCGAGGTTGGCGAGTAATGCCGCTTCTCGGGGGCGCTTCTTTCCTTCGGCGGGGAAGAGGTAGGTCTCTTGGAAAACCTTACCGGCTGCAGCGGCAGCTTCTTCGTCGGTCTTGCCCATTTCCTTCATTTTCTTTTTCATAGCCCCGGAAAGTCCCTGGGCTTTGAAGAAATCGAAGTAGTCGGCCACCGTCTCCACAAAGAAGGAGTTGTTGCGGCTGATGGTGAGGATGTCGAAGGTCTTATAATATTGCTTCGGCACAAAACGGGTCTCGCCAAAAACCAAAGGTAGGGCGGGCCACTGTTCTTTGGGGAGGAGGATCTTTAATGCCAATCCTTGTCCGCCGCCATCATGATCGCTCACCTCAGGATCTCCTGATCCAGGGGAGAATCGAATAATGCCTTCATATTCTTTCCGGCTGCCACCGAAGAAGCCAATGCTCAGTTCTTTGGAAATGTGTTTTGCAATTTCAACCCGCACCTCTTCCACGCATCCATGAGATTTTGCATGGGCGTCCCGAGTTTTTGAAAGGGTCGATTTGATAATTTGGGTCAGTTGCTGGATCTGTTCCTTTTCACCAGCGGGGGGATCGGCCTGTAACGAGAGCGGTAACAAAAAGAGCAGGGAAATGAGCATAGCGCCTCCTTAATATGATGGGGGCAAATTACGCTAACAACATTGCGTGTCAATTGTTATTGGCAAGACTACTGAAAGATATCGTGGATTGGCTGAGCTACAGCATCTTGTTGTCCCAGGTTTCCCAGATCCCAACGACCCTCGATAGTTTTGAGCAAGTTATAAAAGTTATATTTTTGGTTGGAGGTGGCGCCCGCTTTGACTCCCGCTCCGTAGAAGGAGGTGTAAATGTGGTTTGTGGTGTCCTCTAGATTGCCTTCATCAAAGGTGGTGATGAGGAGCATGCCTTTCATAAAGCGTGCATCTTTCAGGTAAGGACCAAAGGTGGTGGAGTACCATTTATCGATATGATCGACGCTGGTGTCGTGGCCGCTGTTCATCATGTCGGGAACATAAAAGGAATAATCGGGTAGTGTATTTCCCTCGATGTCCTTTTTGAGTTCCGAAGCATTCACAATCCGTTTGCAGCGTTCAGGGTTGGTATAGATGCTTTTAAAACTAATAAAGGGACTGTGTTTGCGGGCGTAAGTTTTGTGGGCCTCCCCTCGAAAGCAGTTGCCGGGGTAGCTCTCTACATAGCTCTTCCAGCTCTTGCCCTTCTTCTCAAGGAGATCCGCTATAGAAGGAAAGTTAAGGTTGATTTTATCATTGCTCGCGCACCTCAGAGTGTCTCCCGCTACCATCGCGATATAGTTGGGTTGGGAAGGACGGGCAACGGCATAGAAATTTTTTAGGAGGGCCCCTTCAGTGGCCAGTTTTGTGAGGAAAGGAGATTTAAGGGCCTTTTCCAGTGATGTGTTTTCAAAGACAACAATGAAAACTTTGTCAAAAGAGCCTGCGGTGGCCGGGTCAGCTTGGAGGTTCCATGGAAGATTCCAGGCGAGTAACCAACTCGCTAGGAAAAGGAAGCGCATTACTTCTGCGTTTTTTCGAGTTCGGTGATAATGATGTCTTCCCACCGATCGACTATCTCCTGCTTGGTGTTTTCATCGGCTAAATCCCACTTATCACCCGAATCCATACGGGTGGAAAGATCGCCAATAATTTGAGTTACAATTGTTTCTGCTACTTTATACTTGTTCATATCTCACCTTGTAAAACCAAAGTACTCTAACAGAACTTTCCGGCATTGTATTATGTTTTTTCAAAAGATTTTAGTCCCAAGGCTGTCCGCACCCGAGTCCGTACCTGAGCGGCATATTTTCTGGCCTTTTCATAGCCGGTTTCCATTAATTTGGCCATTTCCATGGGGTTTTGAAGGTAATGCTCGTAGGCTTCCCGCCTTGAGCCAAAGACTTTCTCATGCTCGGCTATGAGATCCATTTTGGCGTGGCCATAGCCATAGCCCTTCCCCCGGGTGAGCGAATCCCGCATGTGGTTGATGGCCTCTGGGCTGCCAAAGCCTTTTAAGATTTTAAAGATGGCACAGCTCTCGGGATCCTTGACGTCATCCAGCCCCTTACTGTCGGTGGTGATCGATTTAATCCGTTTTTCAATTTCCTTTTTAGTTCCAAATAGGGGGATGGTGTTGTCGTAGCTTTTCGACATCTTTTTTTCCCCATCGATGCCAACAACCAGCTCCATCTCCTGGATCAGAGGTTTGGGATAAATGAGGACTTCTGCCCCTACAGCATTGTTAAAAAGCTTCGAGATGTCGGCGCAATATTCTAAATGCTGCGCCTGATCGGCGCCGACGGGGACCAGAGCGCCATCAAAGCAGAGAATGTCAGCGGCCATGAGGAGCGGATAATTAAAAAGGCCGGCGGTCGGTTTTTTCCCATTGGCGACGGCATCTTTATAAGCATGAGATCGTTCGAGCATCCCCACGGCAGTGGCACAGCCCAAATACCAGCTCAGTTCCTGAATCTGCGGGAAATCGCTCTGTAGGATGAGGATGTGGTCTTTGATATTGTAGCCAAAGGCCAAAAAGGTGGCCATCATCTGCTGAGTAAAGTTTCCCGATTCATGGATACGATTGCGATCGGTGAGGCCGTGCCAGTCGGCGCACATGAGGATGACTTCGTATTCCGCCTTTTGGGAAAGTTCGATGCAGGGGCGAATCGCTCCTAGGTAATTCCCAATGTGGAGATCGCTCGTGGGTTTCAATCCCGTCAGGATGCGGGTGACTTTTTTATTTTCCGTCGACACAGTTAAAATTTATCCGACTGGGCTCGGTTGCGCTAGCGTAATATTACGATTCCATAGGGTGGCTAAAAGTCCTCCCAAGATCATAATAAAACCGGAAGACATAGCCCAGACAGTGAGAAAGCCGTATTCAATCATCACACCGCCAATCATGGGGGCGATAATCGCTGAGAGGGAATTGAGAGATTGGGTAAGGCCCAAGACAATGCCTTGTTCGTCTTTTCCACTTTGACGAGAAATCAGGCTGGTGACGGAGGGACGAATGATGGAATGACCCAAAGTGAAAAAAGTAAGGCCGACCGCTAAGAAGGAAAGCCGGTGGGAGGCTCCTAACATGAGGTAGCCACTTCCGGAGATTAAAAAACCGGCAATAATCAGCCTCTTTTCCCCAAATTTATCGACCAATCTTCCCACCATTCCGCCCTGAAAAATGATTCCAAGCAAGCCGGTATAGGCAAAAACATAGGCTACTTCCCGTGCGCCAAAGCCAAATCGCCGTTCAGCAAAGAGGGCAAATCCGGAAAGAAAAATAGAGAAAGCAAAGGCGAAGATCAGAAATTCAATCAGGAGGGAATTGACCGGCTTTTTAGAAAAATAGGCCAGGGCCAATTTGGGAGAAAGGCGTTCTGACTGATGACGGGTGCTGCCATCCTTAGGAAGCATAAAAACAGTCATGAAGATGCTGATAAAAGAAAGGCCAGCGGCTGCTAAAATGGGGTAGTGGTAGCCCCATCCGGTAAGAAGCCCAGTGATGGCGGGGCCTACTAAAAATCCCAGACCGAAGGCAATTCCAATCAGGGCAAAAGATTTGGCCCGTTCATGGGGTTCGGTCAGATCGGAAATAAGGGCATGCGCGATTGAAAGGTTGCCCGAGGTGATTCCATCGATGATGCGCCCTAAAAAGATCATCCAGAGCGATTGGGCAAATCCTAAGACCAAGAAACCGATAAAGGTGCCGATTTGGCTGATGACTAAGAGCCGTTTGCGTCCATACTGATCCGAAAGGCGTCCGAGTAAGGGGCTTGAAAAAAGTTGGCAGATGGCAAAGGAGGTCACAATCAGGCTCACCACGATGGGACTTGCCCCATATTTTTCAGCATAAAAAGGGAGCAGGGGAAGCACGATTGTGAGCGCTAAAACGTCGACGCAAACGATGAAGAAGATAGGGATGAGTTTCTTCTGAAACATCCGATGAGTCTATCGAGATATGCAGGCCTATGAAAGGGATTCGTATTTGATTTCTAAAATTTCCAGATCCTCTTCGCCGCGAGGGGTCTGAACGGTGACTGAGTCACCCACTTTATGTTGAAGGAGAGCCTTTCCAATAGGGGAAAGCCAGCTGATCCAGCCGCGCTTTCCATCAATTTCATCCACTCCGACAATGCGATAAGATTTTTCGGCTCCCTCTTCGGTGAGGATTTTTACGGTCGCTCCAAAAACTACCTTCTCTGTACTTTGTTGACCCGGATCCACAATCTCTGCCGACTCAAGCCGCTTGGTGAGAAAGCGAATGCGCCGGTCTATCTCACGAAGCCGCCGTTTACCTTCGATATAGTCGGCATTTTCAGAGCGGTCGCCATTGGAAGCGGCCCACGCAACCACTTCGACCAGTTCAGGGCGTTTGGTATTGAGCAATTCTTTGAGTTCAGCCCGAAGTTTTTCCGCTCCTTGGGGAGTAATGTAGTTTTTCACCCCTTTGGGGATCAGATCACTCGGTTCGACCTCCGGGGAATCATCAAGGGCCTCATTCCCATCATCTTTAACGAAAGCTTTACTCATTATTCGGCTGGCGTCGTCTTAGGAGTGGCCACTTCTGTCAGGTTTTCTGCTGATACGATGCAAACCCCTTCTTTTCCTTCGGTCAGACTCTCTGCCGCCTGGAAGATCGAGAAGCGGGGGAGTTTGGAAACGGTTTCAAGATTGTTTTCCCGGATCGAATAAGGGCGATCCCGATCGCTATCGGAAACTTCCACCTTCAAAACCTTGGCGATGGTATTGAACGACTCTTTCAACAGTTTATCCGCCTCCACATATTTAGGAATAAACTCCTTAAAGCGGGACTGCTTGGAATTGAGGTAACGGGCCACTAAAATCGTGGCATCCTTGAGCGTGGTCCGGTTCACAATCAAGACAATGCTGTCGTTGTTGGTGGAGATATCACTCCCCATGGGTAAACCATCTCGGTGGAAAGCGGACACGGCCGTGGCATAACGGTCCAAATAGGACTTAAAAAGTTCATTGCTCGTAGAACGGCAGCTTTTTTCCATTTGGGTGCGATAGTTTAAAAGAACGGTAAAGGCCTCTTTAAAACTCTCCACATCCCCTTCCGAGAAAGTGACCTGCGTTCGGTTGGGTTCACTGGCCGAAATCCGTCCAAAATTCTCTTCATTTTCATATTGAAGGACATATTTGTGGTCCGCCACCAGAAGGTCGCGCCCTTCGGTGTATTTTGCGGACCAATCTCCCACCACCGGCCGGCTAATGGGATTGACGGTGTGATGGACTACCGGCTTTTTTACCGGGAATTTTTTCTTCGCCGAGTGGATGTAGGTTTCTGCGCCAAAAGTAAACTGCAGGGCCATGAAAAATAACGCTAATTTCATGGAAATCCAATACCATGGGGGCTTTAGGGAGTCTAGAGCTGCTTTGAATCGTTCTGTCAGGAATGGATGGTATTGTTCTAGATCAAAAAATAGCTCTCTTCAGGAAACTCTGTTATGGGATGGAATGTGGATGAGGCCAAACTCATAAAAAGTGCCTTGTTGTCTGAGGCAATTTCACCCGAAAAAGAGGTCAATTTTTTTATCAGCCGATTAAGAGTAGTTACGTGCAATAGAATCGTTGTAAAGCTGATTTTAATCATTCTTGTCATCACCGCTGTGGAGAGTGAGGGGAACTCTCTGGAACAATCCGAACAATGGAAAAACTTTACCCCATACCTATCGATTTTTGGATTAGTAGCTGGGGAATCCCAGATGACCGAAGTGACAAAATTGATGGGGGCTCAAAAGTGGGTGACTGGCCATGGTCACGAACCGATTCGGCTTTGTTATAAAAGTCCCGATTCCAAGATCTACCTCGTTTTTTTGACCCATTATTTACATGATAGCGATACCCTGTATGGCTATGAAGTTTCGATGAAGCCTACGAAAGACAAGAGATGTCCGGTATCCCAAAAACTCACGGAACCCATCGCCTACATGAATCTGACCGAAGCGGAGCTGATAAAATTTTTTGGAAAACCAAAGAGGAATATGAAATCAAATGAACTCACTTGGGAAATACAGTTTCATGAGGTTTATCCGAAACCTAAGATCAAAACGACTGAGTCAGGGCCGTCCGATGCTCGCAAACAAGAGAAATATATCCTCAAAGGGGAGTATCACTACGTTACGATCAAGTCGGTTTTCGAGGGGAAAAAATTGACCCGCTGGTATGTTTTCCATGGTGGCGAAGCGGACTTTGAGATTCAGTAATTCACATGAGAAACCGAGTCCTCACTCCAGCTATTCTCCAGCAATGGCTAGAAGAAAAGCGTCCGATTACCCTTTTCGATATTCGCGGAAATGAAGAGGAGACTCTTGAAAAGGTTCCGGGCTCAATTCCCATCTTGCCGAGCGCAATTTCCAAAACCTCCGTCCCCTGTGTGCTCTATTGCGATCGAGGGGCCAAGTCCCAGTTTTGGGCCGAGAAAATAGATCATCCCGAATGTTGGAGTTTAGAAGGGGGATTAGTGGCCTGGAAAAGGGCGGGGCTTCCTATGGAAAAATTAAAAGAAGGGGCCTGGGAGCGCTTTGGAGTGCAGATGCGGTTGCCTGAGATTGGAGAGTTGGGGCAAAAACGTTTGGCCGAAGCCAAAGTCTTAATCGTGGGGGCAGGGGGCTTGGGAAGTCCGGCGGCCCTTTACTTGGCGGCAGCTGGTATTGGGCAGATCGGAATTTTGGATCCCGATTTGGTAGAACTCGGTAATCTGCAACGGCAGTTGCTCCATCGAGTTGAAGATCTCGGCAAAACCAAGGTGGAGTCGGCCCGACGACAGCTCCACGCGATGGTGCCTGATCTCAATATTGAGGTTGAAAGAGCGACTTTGGATGAGAGTAACGGTGATGCCTTTTTTGCACGATACGGCCTGGTCATCGACGGGACCGATAATTATGAGTCCAAATTTCTTCTGAATCGCCTGAGTTTGCGCCATTCTAAGCCGTGGATCTTTGCCAGTATCGCCAAATTTGAGGGGCAAATGATGTTCTTTACCCCCCATGAAGGGCCCTGTTATCGCTGCCTTTATGGGGCGGTCCCCTCTTTTTGTCTCGATTGCGAAGAGGGAGGGGTAATTGGGCCTTTAGCCGGAATGATGGGTTCTTTGCAGGCTTTAGAGGCGATCAAATGGATGGTAGGACTTCCGAATACTTCTGCATTGATTCGTTTCAATGGCTTGGATCTTTGCTGGCAACAGTTTAAGGTAGAGCGCGATGAAAACTGCAGTGATTGCCATCAATATCGGAACGCCCGCTCAACCTAACCCCGAAGCGGTGGGGAATTACTTGCGCAAATTCCTGATGGATCCACTGGTGATCGATATTCCCTTCCCTTTGCGTTGGGTGTTGGTGAATTTAATGATCATTCCAAAAAGGAAAAAAGATTCGGCGAAGCTTTACGAAAAGATCTGGACCGAAAAGGGTTCTCCTCTTCTTTTGCATTCGGAAAATTTTGTCAGAGGGCTTCAGGAAAAACTGGGAGGCAATTATCTGGTGGAGCTGGGGATGCGGTATGGCTCGCCGTCAATTGAAGAGGTCGTCAATAAACTCAAACGCTCTCACTTCCAAGGACGAGTCGTTGCCTTCCCGCTTTATCCCCAATACTCATTAGCTGCCACCGAATCATCGATAAAATTTTTAAGGAAGTGTTTGGCCGGCGCAGGAATGAGTTCTCTGCCTTTGATTGAGATTCCTCCTTTTTATCAAGAAAAGGGTTTTCTCGATGCTTTTGCTGAAGTGGCTCGGAATTCGCTCAGCCAAATTTCCTATGATCACCTGCTCTTTAGTTTTCATGGGCTTCCAGAACGGCAGGTGAAGAAAGTGGGGCATATCTGTTTTGAAAAGGAAGACTGCTGCGACACTATTAACGAAAAAAACCGGCTCTGCTATCGGGCCCAATCATTTTATACTGCCAAAGCGATTGCTGAACGTTTAAAGTTGGAGCCCGCAAAGTATGATATCTGTTTTCAATCCCGCCTGAATGATCGTTGGATCCCGCCCTTTACCGATCATTTCTATCGGACACTTCCTCAAAAAGGGGTGAAACGGCTAGCGGTGATCTGTCCCTCCTTTGTCGCCGATTGTTTGGAGACACTCGAAGAGGTAGCCCTGCGAGGAGACGAAGAGTTCCGACGACATGGAGGGGAAAAGGTGACTCTCATTCCATCTCTGAATGCGGAGGTCAGTTGGATTTCTGCCGCTGCCACTTTAGTGAAGCGTTGTTCGGAAACCCATTCTTCCATTGGGTGAAACCAAGACTTCGACGGCGCCATGGAAATCGGTGCGCAAGAGCGGGATCTGCAATTTTTGAAAAGTTTCAAGGGTTGCTGGATGGGGATGTCCATAACTGTTTTGGAGCCCGCAAGAAAGGACCGCCATCTGAGGATGGAGATGGTTTGTCCATTCCGGTATCGAAGAGGTTTTGCTTCCGTGATGGGCCACCTTTAAGAGATCAATACCCCCTTTGATGAGAGACAGGAGTTGTTGTTCCGTCCAGCTTTCAATATCGGCGGTGAGCAGGATCCGTCTTCCATAGGGAAGGATTTCCAGGATCAAAGGGCGATTGTTAGTCCTCTTTTCTATGTGGTGGATGGGGTAGATGTGGATAGGGACGCCACCTAGTATCCGCTCCCCCCGATCTTTAAAGGCAATCAGCTGAACATTTCGAAGCTCCGACTGTGAAATAAGAGATTGGGTCAGTTCCTTGCGGGGAAAATCTTCTAAGAAGTCGGCATTGATCCAGAGTTCTTTGACGCTCAAGTGTTGCATTAAATAGAGGAAGCCAGCGGCATGATCCTGATCGGGGTGGGTTACTACAATGATATCTAAGGTTAAGATGGCGCGTCGGGTGAGCTCCAAATAGAGCTCCTCGCCGGTTTTATCTCCCGCATCGACTAACATCGTTCCCCCGGATGGAAATTGGAGGAGCATTCCATCCCCTTGCCCCACATCGAAGAAGGTGATCCGGAATTGGGAGGATGCAAACCGGTCTTGGATCCGGACCCCTAATGTAAAAATGAGTCCGAAGGTCAGACCATAAATCAGAATAGTGCTGAAAAAAATTGGCATTTAGGGGAGAGATATGCAAGCATTGTACCCCCATGGTCCATACCCCTAGAATTTGTATCGATGGTCGAGCCGCCACCGACCTGCATGCGGATGGCCTATTGGCTGCTGAATTAGTGGACCAGATGGTAGCTAGTCACGGGGTTCCCGGAGCTAGTAGCGTTTGGATCGAAAGGCGGCGTCTCGTGACTCTGGCGCATCCACTGACCCTCTATGCTGGACAAATTAAACGGTATGAAACGAAGGTGCATGCCCACTCCCTTTTTTCCAGGTTCTTTTGGGAAAAGCGATTTTTAAAACATGCGCCGGTCTCCGCTTTTTTAAGGTTCCGTCGCGCAGGGCTCATTTCCTTTCCAAAGGATTTTCCAACGGTCACTTTTTTGCTTCCAGGAAAAAAGGTAAGAGGTATGGGCGGGGTTTCTGAAAACCGTCGAGTGGTGGTTCCGAGCCGTCAGGATGCTCAACAAGTCGAAAAAGGAATGGCATCAAAAAATATTCGGGTGATGCAAACCTCGGTTCGGCGTTATGTTGAGTTTGTTGATCGAGTGATTCCCACCGCTCAGGGTAAAATCGTCATAGCCGTAGATAAACATTTTCGGAATTGGAAATCTCACCTGGAATGGATCCAACGGAACTATCCAAATCATCCCCATACCCTTCTTTTTTTAGATCGCGCGATTGAGGGAAAAGAGTGGCGACGCTTATTAGAAGGAACCGCCTTTTGTATTTATCTCAGGGATGCCGCTTTTGATTGGCCCTTCCTTGCATTGGAAAGCATTTACTGGACAGTTCCTACTATCTTCGCCGATCGAAATGCTTCTCTACGGGAGCTGCTTCCTAAAAGCGCGTTGCAGTTGAGTGCTTTTATGGCGGAGCGGCCAGATTGGAAAAAACTCCATGCCCTGACGCGCGAGGCCCATACTCAACTGAAACTTCAAGGGGTCTTTGAACCTTTTGGCTTGGCTCGTCAGTGTTTTTCTCTTTTAGATCAACTGCCTTTGGGCCATGGACAATTTGTCGAAGAGGAAGAGTTGTCCTGTGACACCCCTCCTCCTGTTATCGCCTGATCCCAACAAATGATCCAATGAGAGCGAAGCCTTCTTCTCTTTTTTTATAATAGAGACATGCCAACAATTTTATTGTTTTTCTCACTGCTGTTTGCAGGAGAGCGGGGTTTTGTCGAGGATCCAAATGCCGTTAATCGAGCTTTGATTGTGTCGGTGTCTCACGGGCTGTCGGGTCTAGATATCGATATTAAAAATGTGACCAAGATGGTGCAACATGCCGGCTATCAATTTCAGGTCAAAATGATCCAGGAAAATGATGCCACCGTCGCAAAGGTTGCCGAGAATCTCAAAAACGAAGCGTCCAAAGTGGGGGACGGAGGAACTCTATTCTTTTATTTTACCGGCCATGGAAATGTGGGGATCATCTGGCCTCAAGATAGGACCATGAAGGTCACTGAGATTCGTGATGCAATTATCAAAGGAAGAGAGGGCAAGGAGCCGCTCGAACGGCTCGTGCTTGTGTATGATTCTTGTCACGCCGGCTCGATGATGGATGATATGCGCAATCGCGCTTATTCCGAAGCGGTTACCGATTCCTTTCTGGAAGCCTTTACGATGCGGGGAGATTATGAGGGCTACTGGAAAAAGTTGATGGTCATTGCCGCATCTCGTGCCGATGAAAATTCCCTCGCTTCTCCGAAAGGCTCTATCTTCACCCTCGCCATGAAGAAGGCGTTTGATGAAGCGATGTCGAATAATCGAACTGTTTCTGAATTCATCGCACTCTCCCAGAAATATACGAGTGGTCATCACCCGGTTGCGCGCCTCGTTCCTCCCTCCCTCGGCGACGAACTCATGGTCCCTTAATTTTACTTGGACTACGCGATTGCCATGCTCTGTTGAAAAGATACTTATTTATTTGATTTTGGCGGGTTTGGACTCGCCTGTCCAATTTCATAGAAATGCAGTTAATCTGCGAGGCCATTCGGTCTCAGGCTTCGAGAAGCCCTTGTCCCATGCTTCTTGAGGTTTTTTAACTTTCGTGCTGGAACAGACAGAAAAAGTAACAAAGACTTCAAGCCAGCCCGAGACCCGCCAAAATCAAATAAATAAGTATCTTTTCAACAGAGCAAGATTGCCGCGTTATTCGCTTCTCGCAATGACAATTCCCAATTGCTGTTGGAAGCGGGTTTTGCTGAATTGTTCGGCACGGGCTCTACATTTATCGGGTGAAAACTCCTTTGCTTCAAAAGCCAAGATCGCCTCTACCATCGATTCCACTGTTTGTTCGTGGAAGAAGATTCCGGTTTCATTTGCAATGACCGTTTCGGTTAGCCCTCCTTGGCCAAAAGCAATGACCGGAGTTCCGCATGCCATCGCTTCCAATGGAGTGATTCCAAAGTCCTCTTCTCCCGGAAATAGCAGGGCTTTAGCATTAGAGTAGTGGTGGATCAGATCTTGCGAGGAAAGTCCTCCCAGGAATTGAGTCTCGGCTCCGGCGATTCTCTTTAAGAATTCAAGACGAGCTCCATTGCCGACCACGATCAATTTCCGTCCGAGTTTTTGGCAGGCCTGAACGGCAATCTCCACTCGCTTGTAGGGGACCAATTCGGAAACGATCAAATAAGAATCGGATCGTGGTGTTGAATTTTTGGTAAACAGTTCCAAGTCAACAAAAGGATGAATGATTTGTGACTCCCGTCGATAGAACTTTTCGATTCTTTTCGCGACGAAGGCGGAGTTGGCAATGAATTGATCGACTCGAGCACTACTCGTCACATCCCACATGCGCAGGTAGTGCAAAAAAGGTTTCATGAGCCATCGTAATGGATGCTGACCGAAGTATTCCGGCTCTTTATCCCAAACGTAGCGCATGGGGCTGTGGCAATAGCTGATATGAAGCGCTTTGGGATTGGTAATCACGCCTTTAGCGACGCAATGGCTCGAGGAGATGACAAGATCATAGCCCAGCAGATTGAAGTTTTCGATCACCATTGGGAATAATGGCAACAGGGTTTGGTATTTCCGGCTGAAAAAAGGGATTTTATTTAAGGTGGAAGGAATGATGCGATGTCGGTTGATAAAATCAGAACAGCGTTCGGGAGAGTAGAAGAGGGTGTAAACGTCGGCACCCGGAAAAAGCTCGAGGATTGCCTCTAATACCTTCTCTCCTCCCCGTTGAGCTACGAGCCAATCATGGACGATGGCGACTTTCCTAGTATGCGTTTCGATGGACAAATCCTTTCCAGAGGGTCATGAGCAGGATCTTGATGTCGAACCAGACCGACCAATGGCCAATGTAATAGAGATCATATTTGATCCGTTCATCGAGCGAGGTGTTGCCGCGCCATCCATTCACCTGTGCCCACCCGGTGATGCCCGATTTCATTTTGTGGCGGAGCATGTATTTGGGGATCTGATCCCTGAATTTATCGACGAATATTCTTCTTTCCGGTCTGGGGCCTACCAGGCTCATCTCCCCGCGAATGACGTTGATTAATTGGGGGAGTTCATCGAGGCTGGTTTGCCGCAAAATTTTTCCAATCGCTGTGGTGCGGTCATCATCCGGTTTGGCCCAGACGGCCCCGGTTTTTGATTCGGCATCCATGCGCATCGAGCGGAATTTATAAATTTTAAATTCCCGACCATCCATTCCCAATCGGTCTTGAATATAAAAGACTGGCCCCTTTGAACTCCACTTCACTAACAGGGCGATGATAAACATGATTGGACTGAATATGAGGAGCGCGAGAAGTCCTGCCGAAATATCCAGGCATCGCTTTAAAAAATGGTCGGTCGGTCCCAGTGGAGGGCGATTGAACATCAGAAGGGGAATGCCGCATTCCTCTTCGGCTTGATAAGTGAAGGTGCTGAATTTCCCATAATCAGGGAGCACTTTAACCGTTACCATTTCATTAGCGAGGAGACTTAAAGCTTTTGGGAGTTCCGATTGTTGCTCCGATGAAAAGGAAAGGATCACTTGGTCTATCGGACTCTTTCGTATCGTGAGGAGTAGGCGATCGGTGTTAGGGAGATGTCCCGCCATTTGCAAAGGGTAGGGGGAATCCTCTAAAAGCCGTTCTTGATAGAGGGTAATGAGAGGCCCTTCTCCAACTAAGAGAAAGTTTTGTTTCCGGATGAAGCGTGTTTCTAAAATATTCCAGATAAGATGGAGCAGAGTGCGTTCAAGGGAGAGAACTAAAATTGCTAGGATTGAAAACAGGGCTAAGTAGATGCGGGAGTAATCCAATTCATATTGGAAGTAGAGCCAAGCGATGAAAACAAGGGTTGAAACCAGGCTGGCTTCAGCCATTTTTTTGATAGAACGAAATCCAAAAGGGAGTTTTTCTTTGCGATAGGCCCCAATCATATGAAACACGGCGCTGAAGATCAGCATGAGCGGCAAGATGGCTTCAGTGTATTTTTCGCGCGGGGGCAGGCCTTTATAAATTGGGAGATAGGCAAAGCGGAGAGACCAGCCCAAAGTCCAGGCCGCCGCAACAGCTAAGGCATCGCCGATTTTAATGCATAGCGTATAAATGAATCGACCGGTCGCGTATTCCACTCCTGTGGTGTTACTGAAAGCAGGCTTGGACTGCAAGCGTAAAAAAAGCTATAATAACAATGAAGTAGTGAACTGCTTAGGTCCAAGACCAGGATCTGGAGGCGTCGTGACAAAATCGGAATTGATTGAGCTTCTCGCTAAAAAGGCGAATCTCACCAAGAAAAAATCGGAAGAGCTGGTCAATACCATCTTCGATTCCTTCTTTATGACGATGGTGAAGGGTGAGCGTATCGAGATCCGTGGCTTTGGGAGCTGGTTTGTGAAGAGTTACAAATCCTATGTCGGCCGCAACCCAAAAACGGGGGCCGATGTGTTTGTCCCCGAGAAAAAACTTCCCTTCTTTAAAGTGGGGAAGGAGCTTAAGAAGAGAATCGACTCTTAATAAGCCCCCTTACTTATAGGCTTACTCGATTAATCCCACTTTTGGAGATGTTTTAATCAAGGCATAGACCGTTCCTGCGCCTACCGCGATGGTGATCAGCAACGTTAAAGCGTTGATCGACCCATAGTTATTGGGTGCAATCATGGCGAACAGCATTGGACCCGAAAGATAGGTATTGGTCCGTGAGAAAAGCAATGCCCTTTTCGCCAAATCGGCCGCTTCAGGTGGCGGTGGAGTCCCGCTTTTCATCCAGCCCAGGATCTGCTTTTGAGCAGGCCAGATCACAAACCAGACGTTAAACCACATGATGGTTCCCAAGAGTCCGCCCCAGAGGATCCACATTGCCCGGTGGGACATATGCCCAGTCGATGCGTCTATCCAGAGATCTCCACCGCTATATTTCACTAGCAGCAGAATAATTCCTAAAAGCCAGGTCATCATCGCTCCCCAACGGAACCACCAGAGGGCCCGTCCGAGTAAGGCGGGGTTCACTTGAGGCTTAACCTCCTTCGCTAAAACCGCTTGGAAAGGCACGTTCACGAAATTAAAGAAGTAAAGGTGCCCGATCCAGATGATACCGGCGAAGATGTGCATCCATCGCAGGAAAAAAACTAGATTCGTATATAAGTCATCAATTGCCATAAATCCTCCCTATTTGAGGGGGTTATTCTAAGCCCAGATGGTGGCTGTTGAAAAGCTGCAGGAGTGTAAAGAGTTAGATCAGTTTTTTGGGGGAGTATTCTGTGGGAAAAACTGTATTCGGGCACAAAATTTCCTGTCTTCACTTTGGCAAAGGATATGCATTTAAGAATGAGAAGAAGGGAACAGGGGGAAAATTGTGAAGCTGTTCGCAGCTCTTATACTTATCGTTTCGAATCAGGTATTCGCAGAAGGGGAAGCCCTGAACGCGATTGCCCAGGCAGCTGCAACTATTACCACTGCTGCTGTCCAAGCCTCCGCCCAACATACTATCGCCGTCATTGATGCCGAAAAAGATGTCGACCTCGCTCTGATCGAAAAGGATAGAGAGGAATATTTAGCCCGAAATGCATCGACGGTCGCTATCCACAATGCCGATAACGCTTTAGCTGCCTCAAAAGATGGAAATCGCCTCGCAGAAAAACTGTCTGACGGGAATAACCAGACAGAGTTAGCGAGAGACCGAATCCGCGCCATGCTCACAGCACGGCAAATTGAGATGAACAGTCGATTAGAGGGATTTAAATTTGCCGCTCTCATGGATGCGAGAAGGAAAGAGTTGGTCCAGAAAGAAAGGGAGATCGATGCGACTTTCCGTCTTCAACAGGTGAATGTGAAGATGAAAGCTGTTTTAGACGGATTAGCAAATCCCATTACCATGACCAATTCTGCCTTAGCCTTCTCCCGCACTTCTCCAGCTCCGCAGGCTTCCGTACGAAGTCAGCTCCAAGCGGTGATGGGGTCAGATGCTTTCGCTCCTAATCGTCCTGGTGCAATGCAAGGTGCCAGGAGCCCGCTGACTCAATTTAAAGAGTCTCTTCCACGCACCCAAACCTTATAGGTATTCCCATTTTTGAGCCTAAAACCCAAGGTGATCTGATTCTAGTCAGTAAAAATCAAATAAATTCAGCAAGTTAATTAAAGTGGAATGGATCGGACTATTTCCTCTGCAGTGGTCACACTCTAGACAGCTGAATAAGACAATGATCTCAAGTATTTGTATACACCACTCTTGGCCGTGGGCTTGCAATTGCTAGGGGTAGAAATGCGCTTATTAGGACAACACAATCTAACGTTGGGAATCATCTTTAGTCTGCTTCTATCAGGAGCTCCTAAAGGCATTGCCCACACTCCAGGTGAGGCCTTACAGGTTCCTCAACTCCAGTATTTAGTAGGAGTGATTGCGGCCCTCAACGTAGCTATGGAAAAGGCTTCCCGCAACCCGATGAATCGGGAGGATCAGAAGAATGTCAAAGATGTTTTCAATCTAATGCCGGCCGCCATTATGGGAGTGGCCCAAGTTTTTGAGCGCGGAGAGATTTCCGATAAGTATGGCCCCATGGTGCTGGCGATGATGGGCGGCTTTGTCGATCAAAATGCACCCACCAAATATAAAGAGTTCATGAAGAACCCGAAGAAGGAGCTCATTCCAAAAACGGGAGCAGGTTTCCCTTCTAATGTGAAACCGATTTCAGTTCCATCCAGTGGGACTGCCAGCTCTGCCATTGCCTCTTCGGCTGGCAGTAAATCGAACCCTGTGCAATCCTCCGGGACTGCTACTTCAACTCAAGCTTCGAATTCAAGTGCAACCGTCGCTGCCACAGGCTTGCCTTCCGATATTCTGCCCAGTGTATCCGGAAGTATGGCTGGGAAGAGTGCCCCAGTGGCAAAAGGAAATACTTTCTATTATGACCAATCGAAATCGCTCTCGAATAGCAAGCAGGATTTAGTCGCTAGTTCAAAAGGAGCAGCTGCTTCGAATGAAAGCTCGGCACCGGTTAGAGCAGCAGGAAGCTCAGCTTCTAGCTCGAGCGCGGTCACTGGAACGGTGAGCAGCGTAGTGCTTCCGACGCAAAGTGGACCTGCTTCGGTCTTAGATGAAAATGCAATTGATAAGATGGAGATTGGAAAGGAAGAAAAAGAGGAGATAAAAGTTCTTCCCAAGCAAAAGAAAGATCTTAAGAAATCGAAAATTTATCAAGGGGCTTTCCTTCATTTATTGATTGAGACCTCCTGGAAACAATTTGTTCCAGAGGCATCGGCAGA
This sequence comes from uncultured Pseudobdellovibrionaceae bacterium, assembly GCA_964604555.1. Classification (GTDB taxonomy): domain Bacteria; phylum Bdellovibrionota; class FAC87; order UBA2466; family UBA2466; genus CAZRZK01. The sequence goes on from CAZRZK010000006.1 coordinate 21,718, forward strand.
AGCCCCAGCCGCTCCCGCTGCACCTGCAGGTGGAGCGCCTCAAAAATGTGGAGACGACGCAGGCGGAGGATGCGGCAGTGCGAGTGGTGGAGGTAGTGGCGGTGGCGGACAACAAACAGGTCAGATTTTAATGGCTCTCGCATTAGCGGCCAGTTCGATCGTTCCGGCCATTGTTCAGGCCGAAGCCCAAAAGGATATTGCCAAAACCGAAGCGAAAGCTGACAAAGAGATTGCTCAGATTAAATCAGCCAAGGATAAATATCTTTCTGATAATGAACGGGACACCAAGCTTGAGATCGCCGACAAAGGGCTTGAAGGCACTTTAGATAACAATGCGACAACTCTGACAATTGCCGAAAAGAAAAACGAAAAAGAGCTGGCTTTGGAAAGCTCCCGCTCCGCACTCACTCAAAAGGCACAAGATGCTCAGTATCAATTAGAATATACGAAATTAGATGAGACCAAAAAGCTCAATGATCAAAAGCTCGCTCTGGATGAGAAGGTATTGAATCAGCAGATTACCCTCGCTGCTCAGCAAAGGGATTTAGAGTTGGTGAAAGCGGGGTTGACCGGCGGTTATGGAACAGGGAGCTCTTCTTCTAATCTTTCCGTTACTAAAACGGGGCAGGGTGGAGCAGTCGCAAGTAACACCTCTGCAGGAAGTTCAGTTGGATCGATGCTTTCAGGTAGCTCCAGTGCCGGCACGACAGGGCTTGGTGCGCGGGGTGCAAAGGCTTCTGCGTCGGAAACTCAAGCCGTCGCGGTTTCGAAATCGGCTGGCGATCGATTGCTTTCGATGCTCCGAAAAGATGCTTTAGGTGTCGATGATTCGGATGACGAAAGTGGTCGTGGAGCCAAACTAAAGCCTCGCAAAATTCGTAGAAAACTTGCTGCCCTTCCGAAAAATCCAAGGGCTAAATTGGCTCTGATGCGTGCACGAGGTGCGGTCGGTTCAAACCAAGAAACTTTAGAGAATCAACTGGCGCTGAAATCGGATATTAGAAAAGTGGATACTTCCAATACGATTTGGCGAGGTGCTCGAAAAGGGTCTGAGAGCAGCAGCCACGGGTCCATTTCAGAGTAAAAGCTTAGGGGGGTGAAGATCCTGCTTTAGGATCTTCCCAGTCATGTGAAGGGGGATGGTGCAAACCATCCCCCTTTAGCTTTGTGTAGTTTTCACAAAGGTACGGCCTACCTTTGTGAAGAGCTGCTGATTTTCACAAAGGTAGGCCGTACCTTTGTGAAAACTACATTTTTATAATTGTCCTTTCAGCTACTTACTCAAATCGCCAGTTTCTACTCCTGAAACCTATTCAAATGTCGACGAATGAGACAGGTGAGGAAGACAATAAAATCAGAGGGTTGTATACGCATGTCCATGGCCGAAACTTTGCACTCTTAGAGAGTGTATCGGGGGGTGTTTATGTCTTTACTGGGAAAAGCCGCACGGCTAGGAAAGAGTCATCACGGGTTCGCTTCTTTCATCATTCAACTCATCATCATCCAATTAGTCTTTTCACCGATCATGGCAAAGGCCGGTCCGGAATCGGACGACTCCTCCGAGCTTCAACAACTCACCGCCGCTATCGGCAATCTTGAAGCGGCGATGCGCGAAGTCCAGCAAAACCCGATGAATGAAAATGGCAGGATTCGACTCCATCAAGCATTCCAAGCCATGCCAGAAGCTTTGAACAATGCCGGCAAGGCCTATGACGCTGGAAAAATCGATCCTAAATTGGCCACTGAAATTTTGGGACGGGTGAGTGGCTTTGTGACCCAAAGTGCAGGCAAACAATATCAAAATTTAATGCCTAGTATTTCTAACCCAACGACTTCACAAGAGCAGCCACTATTGGCCCAAAAAGAAAATGAAAATGCGGTCAGCAGAACTCCATCGGAAAACAAGGGAGCAAAACCGACTGCTGGGGTTGTTTCTGGGCAGAGTGCTGACGCGGTAGGGAATGGGCAGATGATGGTGAATGCGGCCAGAGGGAACCAATTTTTCTATCATCAGAATGGGAAAAGCCAGGAAATTGAAAAACCATCCAGCGAGATCCTTTCCCAAGCTGAATTGCAAAATAAAGTCGTTTCTTATTCTCGCCAGAGTGTCATCTCAAAACAATTGCCAAGCGAATTGGATGAAAATGCGATTGAAAGAATGGGGATTGGCAGAGAAGAATTTGAATTGAAACCGACTCGCAAACCGATGATCCAGAAAATGAAATTGTATCAAGGGGCCTATTTAGAATGGGCTATCGAAAGGGCATTGGATGGGATTTTCCCTAAAGCGCATGCCGAGGCAGAAGCTGCCGCTGGAATTGGCCAGATCTTCTCCTCATTCGCGATGATCTTTGCTTTGATCATTTCCCAGCAATACGCCCTTAAGACGGCTAAACTGGAAGCCCGTACTGATAAAGAAATCGCTCAGATTAAATCGGAAAAAGATAAATATCTTTCCAATAATGAACGGGATACGAAGCTTGCGGTCGCTGACAAAGGGCTGGAAGGAAGTTTGGCGAACAATGCCAGCACTGAAAGGATAGCTTACGCAAAAAATGACAAAGAGATGGCTTTGGAAAATTCAAGAGCTGCTCTTACACAGAAAGCCCAAGATGCGCAGTACCAGCTTGAATATACGAAGCTAGATGAAACTAAACGCCTGAATGACACTAAAATTGCTCTTGATGAAAAAATTCTCAATCAACAAGTGTCGATTGTGGCTCAGCAACGGGATTTGGAATTGGTGAAAGCAGGATTGACGGGAGGTTATGGACCTGGCTCTTCATCGAGCTCTCTTTCGGTTACTCAAAACGGTTCTGGTCAGCTTCAAGCCTCTTCATCTTCAGTGGCAGCTGCGATCACATCCTCGGGGAGCTCTTCTGGGATGATTCCCACCGGCCTTGCTCCAACGACGAGTGTCGGCGCAAAAGCCATGGCTCCCATGAGATTGGCGCGATTAGCCACTCAATTAAATTCATTTGCTCCACTGGTAGAGGGGGAGGATGCAGAAGAGGAGGGTGAGGTAGGTCAAAATCGATATCAGGATCGCAAAAAATTCTCTTCGACGGTAGCGAAGGCCCGTTCAAAACAGGTTCTGCTTAAAGGTCGAGGTGTTCGGGGGACCACTGCTAAGCAGATGAAAGTGGAACTGAAGGGAGCTCAACTCGCATTCTCTGCACGTCGCCCGAAAGCGTCTAATCTTCTTTTTAAAGGGGTGCGGCGCAGCGATATTGACGGAGCGGACGGAGAAGAGATAGCTCACCAGCAGTTAGCGCGATGACTGCTACATAATGATACAATAGCAAAATGGGGCTTTGGACATTCACCTTGGCGATTCTTCTGCCGGTGTTCTCTATTTCATCCCTCTCGGCTCCTGTAAAAAAGAAGATCTTAATCGTAGATGACAATCAACTCCAACGTGAACTGCTCACAGTCTATTTAAAAAAGAAACATGAAATCATTGCGGTGAGGACCCATAAAGAAGCCCTTCAATCTTTGCAAGCCCGTGCATTCGATATGCTGATTTTGGATTACGATTATAAATATGAAAAGCAGAATGGCTTTCAGTTTGCGGAAGGGCTCCTTCCACTCTATCCCAACATTCTCATCCTGATTCGGACCTCCAAAAAAATGGAGGATGTTTCTGAGATTAAAGGCCTGACGAATGATCAAATCTTTCAAAAATATCGAGTGCTGGGTCTTTTCCCAGACAGGGAAAATCAGATGGGGCTATTTATGGAGAGGTTCGAACGGATCGAAAAATTAAACGTTCATAGAAAAAATGCCGGGAAGTGACCGGTGCTTCTCGGCGAAGTCGAGCCCATAGCCGATTAAGAATTTATCCTCTACCTCACGGCCCAAATAATCGATGGTCACCTCAACCTCCCTCCGGCTGGGTTTGCTCAGGAGGCTTGCTACCTTGAGGCTTTTGGGTTTATGGCCCAGGAGATGGCGTTTTAAAAAACTGATGGTATGGCCAGAGTCGACGATTTCATCCAGGATCAGAAGGTGTTTATCAAAGAGCGAACCTTCTACATCTTTCAATATCTTTACCTCACCGGATGACTTGCTGCCTGAGCCGTAACTCGACACCCTGACAAATTCAAGTTCCGTCGGGATGCTGAGCAGCCGAGCGAGATCGGAGGCGAAGAAGAGGGCTCCTTTGAGCGTGACCACTAAACAAAGAGGGGAGCTTTCGGTGACGATGTTCTTATAATCTCGGGTAATTTGAGTGGCTAAGGATTGATTTAAACGACCAATTGCATCTGCATCCAAAAAGGGTTCCATGGAGAGAAAAACTAGCCGTTCAAGGGGTATTAATCAAGGTATTGTAGTTTTGCGGATTTTGGAAAGGTTGGACGCCTTGGATCTTTTTATCCTCGAGAATGGAGTCAGGTACCTGGTTCAATTCCACAATCGAATTTTGTCCCGGTTCTAGGTAGTAGGGTTGAAGGTTTGGGATTTTGAGCCCCGGTAACTTGCTTTGTAAGGCTTTATAGCTTTCGCTAACCGTATCGAGCTTTTCATTCCAAGTGGACATCTGCTCAGAAATGTTAGTGGTGCGAGTTCCTACTTCTTCACCCGATTCATTATAATTTTTTAACGTAAATTGCTCGTCTTTCTTATTATATTCCCAGTTACTTTCGACTTCGGTCGCCGACTTCCCGGCCTTTGCCAATACTTCGGCTTGCACTCGGAGATCTCGAGCCAACCCATCTTCTCGATTCACTTCACCTTCTTTCAGGGTTTCCTGTGGATTCCCATTTTGATCATTCGATTGTGTGAAGGTGGGGTTGATCATTTTATAACTGGCATCCCCAACCTGCTTTGCTTGATCAATTTTCTTCTCAATATCTTTTTGGATGCTCTCTATCTCTTTGGGATCTTTGATTTGCTGGGCGATTTGGGACAATCGAGCATTGGCTTGCTTGGCCCAGTCTTCCGGTTTTGGCGCGTCCTGATTCAAGGTGACCGACTGGTTGAGGGTTTTTACCGAGGGAACCGCCTCATAAATTCGGCGTTGCCCCAGTTTTGCCATCGTTGTGTTCCAAAGCGTTTCGGTGGCCCGTTTGGCCGCCTCATAATAAAAAGCCAAATTTCCCAATCGGCTTTGATTGTTCTGGTCCGATTGGATCCGTGCCGCCGTCTTTACCGTTTCAAAGGCTTGATCGGTCACCTTTTGAACCGTCTCGATCGCTTCGGGTCGTAACTCACGTCGTTCTACGGTGATCTTATTTTGGCCGGCTTGGGGTTTTGCTCCCGGTGCCAATCCTTTCCCCACTGTTTTCCCATCTTTGTCTTCCAGAACTGATTTTGTTGTAATCTTCATCGCTCCTTTGACACGTTCACCGGTTTCGGGATTTTGTTGCTGATTGGTTTTGGCATCAGCTTTTCCTAATTCTTCGTCTTTTTTATGCATCTCCCGTTCGAAAAGGGAGGAACCACCAGCCGCTGAAACCTTACCGTGTTCCGAGATACCCACTAATTTTTCACCATCTACCATATCGATATGGTAGGTCATGTCGCTCTGGAAGGGGGCTTTATCATCGCCGTTGGCGGACCGGCTTTTAGCATCATTCACCAATTTGCCATCGGGACCATAGACTTTTCCCTGGACGTTTTTGTCTTTATTAAAGTTGGTGAAACGCTGGATGAAGCTTTCGCGGGCCTTCGCTTCATCGATCCCCACATTTCGCCCTTCACTGAATCCGCTTACTAAGGCAGCTATCAAGAACATCCGAATCATATCCTTATATTAAGCAAGGATAATGCCGTGTTTTTTGGTTAATTTATCAATAATATCAATAATGTATACAGTTAGCGGCTGTCGGGGTTTCACCCGTATGTCAACGGTTTAGACACATGGGGTCTAGATGAGGGGTTTACCGTTTTTCTTCAAGGGCGATGAGCCTCTGAATATTTTCTACGGTTAGGGGAATCGAAACAAAGCGGCCATTGATAAAGAGGGAGGGGGTAGCATTCACGCCAATGTCGAGGCCGGTGCGGATGTCCTTTGCAATCACAGGGCTGTTCTTTTCCTTCTTCATACACTGACTATAATCTGCTTCCGAGATGACATGACGTATGGCCTCTGAAAGAGGTTCTGAAAAATCCTCCTTCTGCATCTTTAAAAAAACGTAATCATGATAGTCCCAAAATTGGTTTTTAGCATTTAGGCAAACTCCGACTTGTGCCAATCGGCAAGCAAAGGCATGCAGTTGGTATTTCAGTGCTGGATTGCAGGAGGCATCCAGTGGGAAATGTTTAAAATGGAGTTGAATTTTGTCTTGAAGGGGTTTCAAAGCGGTGTGGAGATTAAAGGCTGCTCTTCGGCAGTGAGGGCATTCAAAATCGCTGAACAAAACCATCTTGATCTTAGCCCCTGTATTTCCAAAGACGGGTTCCGATCCGTGGAGCGAGATGTTTTTTACCGGTTGTTGGGACCAGTTGGCTAGAAATTGTTCCTCGGCATTTTCAATGGAAGTGACTGAATGGGATTGAGACTTCACTTGGGAAGGGATGAGCCAAAGGACTCCTGTAAAGATAATTTGGAGCAGGAGTGGAAAGATCCAGAGTTTTGTCCGCATTAATTCCTTGGGAATTTTAAAAGGAGGGCCTAGATTGCCCAGTCCTTTCCCTGAGATTTTTAACGAAGTGATCAGGATTACAAATGAGCAGAGGTAGGTCAGCATGCAAAGCAGGCAGACGGTTTTAATTTGGAAGACCTGGACTAAAAAAAGTGCCGAATCGACGATTAAAGCCAAAAAATTAAAACGCGCCAACCACATTTGGAGAGGGATCGTTTCGGGGCGAATGAGACTCAGGAGGGCTACCATGGAGGCGGCGAAAAAAAAGAAACCGCCGATACTGGCTACTGGAATTCCCAAGAGTTCGGAATGGTGACTCGCATTGACGACGTCACAATCGGCATATTTTCCAAGGGTGCAGAAACTGGACCCTTCTTGGATTCCCGCTACTAATCGGGTATGCTGCACTAGAAGGTACACGCACGTGATCACAGCAAGGATGCTGGTGACAAGTTGAACCACAAGAAGTCGTTTTTGAATCGGCAATCGCATGCGTGCAACAGGAGAAGCTAGCAGACGGGGGCTCATGGGTAAAGTGGTCAGCAACGAATGGAATGAAAAAGATTGGGAGGAGTTTCAGGAGTACCTGAAAAAGTTCATCGCCCACCAAAAACCTTCCCGCCAACGGGCTTTGGAGGATATGTTTAAGGCCGCGCTGAAGCTGGCCCTGGAAAGTCCTGGCACACTTAATTTAAAAATCGCCTCTACCGTTCTGCGAGAGCTGCGCTATTCCTTCAAGATGTTTTATCCGCACCGGATGAAACCGAAAATTACGATGTTTGGGTCGGCACGAGTTGCGCCACGGACCAAGCTTTATAATTTTGCGAAGAAATTTGCCGAAGAGGCGGTCCGACGAGAATATCAAATTATTACGGGGGGCGGGCCTGGAATCATGGCGGGTGGCAATGAAGGGGCCGGCAAGGAGGGGTTTGGTTTAAATATCCGTTTGCCGATGGAGCAATCGGCCAATCCTTTCATCGATCCTGAAAACCGGCTCATTCACTACAAGTATTTTTTCACGCGTAAATTATTTTTGGTGAAAGAGGCCTGTGCCTTCGCCTTTTTTCCGGGTGGATTTGGAACTTTTGATGAGGCTTATGAGGTTCTGACCCTTTTGCAGACTGGGAAAAGCAGTCTATTCCCGATTGTCCTTTTGGAACCCAAGGGTTTTGGGTTTTGGACCCGCTTCTGTAAATATTTTGAGGATGTGATCGTGGCGCAAAAGTTTGTTTCACCTCACGATAGGTCTCTGTTTGAAGTTTTTCATACCCCGGAAGAGGCGATGGATTATATCCAACGGTTTTATAGGAATTACCACTCGATGCGGTATGTGAAGGGGAACCTTGTCATCCGTATCCACAACCCCCTTGAACCGAACCATATTCAAGCACTGAGCCGTCGGTTTAAAAAGCTTACTGGAGGAGCTTTAATCGAACAGCGAGGGCCTCTCCCAGAAGAGGAGAATGAGCCTGAATTTAATCACCTGACTCGATTGACCTTTCCTTTCATTATGAATGACTACGGAACACTGCGTCAGCTGGTCGATGAGATAAATAAAGAATAACGTTTCTTCTGTCATTGCTTGGGGCCCAAAGGGACCTAACAGGCATGGGCAATCTGGTATAATGAATGCATGCCAGCCACCCCCGATCTCTTTTCTCCTTGGGAATTAAATGCTCTGAAACCGATGCAAGAGTTGTTGAAGGAAGGCCCTCTACAATCGGTTCAGTGGGAGCTTGCAAAAGATTGGAATCGTATCTTTGAGGGAGAGTATCAAGCAAACCAGAAGATCTTTTTTTCGATTTTAGGTTTCCCAATGTTGCGCATGGGGGTTTGGAATTTGTGGAAGCAGCGGTTGCGTGCGCTTCCGTCGCAATGGCATTTTGTCGCCCATAGCCCGCTTTCTTATCGCTTTATGTTGGAGTTGGAACGCGTGCCTGCTACGCAAGTATCCCTCCTGCCCCTTCCGCTCATTCATGGAAAGGAAACGGAACTGGCGACAAAAGAATTGAACCCAAACCGCCCATTGATTGCGACGCTTGGGCAGTTCACGGCGCAAAATAATTGGAGCCAGTTTTTAAGTGTGGCCCACTATGTCCGTCAAAAAAACAGTTCCATCCAGTTTTTGATCTTGGGACACGGGCGACTGGAAAGCCATTTGCTCCGGTCTGTTGAAGAGATGGAACTCGAAGATTGTATCAAGGTGGTGCCCGATCTGGTCGAGCCCCTCGCTTCGGCGAACGCCTTTTTATACCTTCCCTTGCAGAATGCCCACTTTCTTCCGTTGGGAATCGCCGCTCAATATCGGCTCCCGATATTGGCTACTTCAATTACTGGGATTGAAGATTACGTCCATGAAGGGCACACCGGCTTTAGTGTCGATGTGAACGATACCAAGTCGATGGGGGAATTGGTTTTAAGGCTGGTCAGCAATCCAGAACTCGGGAATCAGATGGGGCAACGTTTTTACGGGAAGTTGTTTGAAAGTTACTCTCTTTCCCGGTTAAGGGATTCCTATCTCAAGCTGCTGAATCCAAATCAAAATGTCGAAAAGAGAATGGTGGCATGATAAGAGCCCTTCAAAAAATAGAGAGAGTTTGGCTGGTTCTATTCGCAGGGGTTGTGGTTTTGACCTTTTTTTACCTTTCACGGACCGCCGTAAACCCCATCCCAATCTATCAGCCCTCTTGGTTTCAGATCCGCACCATTCGGGTGAAAGCGGCTTGGCCCCTGGTTCAGAATAAATTGGAAGAAAAATTGGTCCCCTATCAAGGGAAAAATCTGCTCACCATTTCATTGAAGGAAATTTCAGATGTTTTGATGGCGCAACCTTGGGCGAGTGGAGTGAACATTCACCGCGAGTTCCCCGATCGTCTTTCTATCGAAGTGAGTGCGAAGCGCGCGGTAGGGGTGATGATCTTTCAGCGACAAGCCTATTTTATCGACTCAAATGGAAACAGAATCGACAAGGTAAGCTCCGAACTTTTGAGCACCTTAGATCTCCCTGTGCTCACTCCTAAGAGTGGCGATTGGAACCGGGGCGAAGTGATGGATATTTTTGTCAGCCTCCAAGAGACTTTGCGAAAATCTTTTGATGTTTCTGAAATCGAATTTGATGTTTACCCCTATTTCAAGATCTATTTTTCTCGTCCCGCCCTGACGGCGAGATTAAGTGCGGAAAGTTGGCAATCCCAGATGCCCATTTTGCAACTCCTCCTCCATAACCCACCTAAGTCAATTCATCGTGCAAAGCACATCGAATTGACCGTCCCTAAAAAAGCTGTTGTCAGCGAGCTCCTACCGAATTAAAGTAAATATGAGATATTCCTGCTATTTTTAAAGCACTAGCTGAAACAATTTTTAATTAATTAGAGTTTTGTTCAAAAAGCCCAGATGCGAGAAAGAGGGCGAAGCTGAGAGGAGGCGTACTTCTGGTACGCTGGAGCGAAGATGAGCCCGATGCCCGCCACGCGATGCTCGCGGCAGGCTCCGCAGCTGGTGCTTTTTCAACAAAACTAACAGCGAAGGAACCTAATGGCGCCATCAAAGTCGTTACGTCCATCAAACATCCTGGTTGGGATTGACTTTGGGACGACTAAAATTGCCTTGGTGATTGGCCAACAGACCCCCGAAGGGGTGGAGATTTTAGGGATTGGGAAGCAACCTTCGATGGGCATCCGAAAAGGGATGATCATCAACATTCCTTCGACGGTAGAGGCGATTAAAAAGGCGAAAGAGACCGCTGAACTGATGGCGGGATTTAAGATCGATTCGGCGATTATCGGGATCGCGGGTGGTCATATTAAAGGGTTTAATAGTTCCGGGGTGGTGGCGATCAAGAATCGTCAGGTTTCCTCCGATGATGTGGCCCGCGCGCTCGATGCGGCTCAGGCGGTTACGATTCCCCAGGATCGTGAGATCCTCCACGTGCTTCCTCAAGAATATTCGGTGAATGACGAAGATGGAGTCCGCAATCCGATCGGGATGGCGGGGGTCAGGTTAGAGGCCCGTGTCCATATCGTTACCGGCGCCACCACTGCCACCCAAAATATGGTGAAGTGTGTGGAAATGGCTGGATTGAGTGTGCAGGGTGTGGTGTTGGAATGTTTGGCAGCAGCCGAATCGACTCTGACGGTCGATGAAAAGGAATTGGGCGTCGCACTGGTCGATATTGGTGGGGGAACGACCGATATTTCGATCTTCTCTCGAGGGAGTCTGGTCCATACTTCGATGCTCTCAATGGGTGGAAACCATATTACCAATGATATTGCAGTGGGCTTGCGAACCTCGATTCAGGATGCGGAAGGGGTTAAGAGCAGCTCCGGTTGTGCAATGTCCTCCCAGCTTTTGGGGGATTCCACGATTGAGGTTCCATCAGTGGGTGGGCGTAAGGCAAAAGAGATCTCCAAAAGCACGCTCGCTAAAATTATCGAGCCGCGCGTAGAAGAAATCCTGCTACTCGTTGCAGAGGAACTTCAAAACAGTGGTTATAAGCACCTCCTTTCTTCGGGTGTGGTGCTGACGGGAGGGACGAGCCTCCTCGAAGGAATTTGTGAGTTGGCGGAATATACCCTCGAACTGCCAGTGCGTCGGGGAAATCCGCAGGGTTTTGGGGGGTTGGTGGATATTGTTAACTCTCCAGTCTATTCCACTTCAGTGGGCTTGCCGCTTTTCTTGGCTTCGAAGCAGGTGCAACAGACCGTTTCGAAGCCGAAAGTGAATCGAGAGTATTCTCGTTGGATGGATAAAATGAAATCGTGGTTGGAAGAGGTGTTCTAAACCTTGTAAGGAGACAAAGCCTATGTTCGATATCATTGAGAAGCAAAATATGTTGGGGGCGAAGATAAAGGTGGTGGGTGTGGGCGGCGGGGGGACCAATGCCGTGGCCACCATGATCTCCTTAGGGTTGACCGGGGTCGATTTTATCGCCGCTAACACCGACGCTCAAGCGTTGGACTTCCACCCTGCTCATAATAAATTGCAGCTGGGAAGCGAACTCACCAAAGGATTGGGGGCGGGCGCTAATCCCGATGTCGGCAAACGGGCTGCACTCGAAGACAAAGATAAGATTGCAGCGATGCTCCAAGGAGCCGACATGGTTTTCATCACTGCCGGAATGGGCGGTGGTACAGGAACGGGTGGGGCTCCCGTGATCGCAAACATTGCGAAGGAATCGGGTGCATTGACAGTCGGGGTAGTAACCAAGCCGTTCAATTTCGAGGGAAAAAAACGCCGGAAAAATGCGGAAAAAGGAATCGATGAACTGAAAGAGGCGGTTGATACGCTGATCTGCATCCCTAACCAGCGGCTGCTCTATGTCGCCAACGAATCGACAACCATGCTTGATTGCTTCAAGAAGGCCGATGAGGTCCTCTTCCAGGCGGTGAAAGGGATTTCCGATTTGATCAACATCCGTGGACTCATCAACCTCGACTTTGCCGACGTAAGAACCGTGATGTCGAATAAGGGAATGGCGTTGATGGGAACGGGATCGGCTTCGGGGGATAACCGCGCGATCGAGGCGGCGAAGAAGGCCATCTCTTCACCTCTTCTCGAAGATATTGCCATCAATGGTGCAACCGGCATCATCATCAACATCACCGGCGGACCGGATCTCACCCTCTTCGAAGTGAACGAAGCTTCTTCACTCATCACCGAAGAGGCCGATGAAGAGGCGGAAATCATTTTCGGATCGGTGATCGATGAAAATCTCAAAGACGAGGTGAGAGTGACGGTGATCGCGACCGGTTTCACACATGAATCTGCTTTAGAGGGCAGACCCATAGAAATTACCCATGCCGCCCCCCACACCACGCCTGCTCAACCCGCGGTTCAGCAGGTGTCGGAACCCTCGCTCTCGGCCAATCCAGTGGCTGCCGGGATCCAAAAAAAAGAGGCTCCACTGGGGACCGATCTGAAGTCGGCGAAGCAATTGGCACGGGAGATTGGAAGGAAGTTTTTTGATACCGAGGAATACGACATCCCGACTTTCTTGAGACGTCAGCAAGATTAAAAAAAACGGGGATGTGAATTGGCTTCACACCCCCGTCTTATTTCTATCTCAATTTTTTGATTAAAACTGATCGGAATACCGTTCATAGGTAATTCCTAGATCTTCTTCGCTGCTGAAAGAAAGCTTGTCCATCATGTCATCCTTCAATACGTCGTACTCATTGGTCATCGTTACCTTATCGTTGAAATTAAGCGGCTTGTCTTGATAAGTGGTGTAGGTGATTTCCCAAGGAGAGCCATTGATCGCTCCTGCTTTGGTGGTGATATAGTCCCATTTCCAGTTTGCTCCAACCATCACGCTACCTGTGTCTCCTTTGGGGCAATCGAGTTGGGTGAAACGAGCGTATTGTTGAGTCATTTTGTCATTTTCTACGATTAAGACAATTCTTTGTGAGAGGTAGCTATCATTCTTTTCATTGAAGCACTCGCTGACATACCAGCCTTTGAGTGGATTGTTCACATCCCGTGGAAGAGCGACTGGCTTATTGTTGATGATTTGGCCATCGGTCTTTTTCTTTCCTGGTGTGGGTGTCCCTGTCTCTTTTTTGGAGCAGGCGGCGACTAAGAGTACGCATGTTAGTAAGAGTGAAAACAGTTTTTTCATAAAATGATAGACTCCCTAAAAAAAATAGGTGGGAAATTCTTTTCCACCGGGGAGGTGCTAAAGCAAAAGAGGTGCCGAGGACTTTGGAGCTGCAGAGGCTTCAGCGAATCCATCCTGTGCACATTTTTGGGTGGATCACTGACAATTTTGAGCAGTCAACAGGGGGACATGGGCCTATGATGAGAGGCTAAAGGACAAATCCTCTATTCCGCGTTGATGAGCAGAACAGTGCCGCCGGGCAAGCGGATCTTGGCGCTTTTTCCCTTTTCCACAAGGTGTGCTTCCCCGTCCTTCATGGAGCGATTTTCCGGGCTTAGGAGTTGGGTTCCATGGATAGGTGCACGGATTCCTCCCCCCTCTCGCGGAACTCCATTCACAATCAAGATTCCTTCTGGATGGTATTTCAACATAAAATGGGCACGACTGACCATGGTGTCGGAGTATTTTACGGCTCTTCCACCTCCCGGCATGATTTGTGTAGCAATAAATTTTTTATCTAAATAGGGCGGAGCTTCCCCTTCCATGCGTCCAATGACAGCGATGGGGTTCTCAGGTGATAATACTTGCCTTGCTTCAGTTTGTGATTTTCCTCCTATGGCAGAGTAGAAGTTGACCGCCGCTCCTTCAGAGATAGAAATACTCGCGACTGAATGATCGGGGGGAATATTCCAAGAGTTTTTTACTTCGCGATGGACGGCAGCTTTAGAAATGTTTTGGCAAAGGCGTTTCGCATGAGTTGCGCTTGGGAACAGGAAGCCCACAGCGGTTAGGATGAGAGCATATTTGATGGAGTGCATAAGTTATCCTGTCGTTGTTGGATCCAATTTTCCCACACCGAATTCTCAATGACCAGCACATCAAATCCGCCTCTTTGGAAAGTTTGCATTGAATCTTCGGCGGTACAGACAATCGGTTCTTGGTCATTAAACGAGGTGTTGAGCAACATGGGGACTCCGGTCTTCTCCCGGAATCGTTCGAGTAGTTTCCAAAGAAAGGGGTATTGAGTGCTTGTCACCGATTGGATGCGGCAGGTCTGGTCGACATGAGCAATCGCGGGGGTTTTTTGGGGCTGCTTTAATTCGAACACCGCCTCCATTGTCGGGCTGTAGAATGAATTTTTTAGCCACTGCTCTTGGCGTTCATATTGGATCGCAGCGGCGAAGGGGCGGAACCATTCGCGGTGTTTGATCCGTTGATTGAGGTTATCTCGTGCTTTTTGAGATCGGGGATCGGCAAATAGGCTTCGATTTCCTAAAGCCCTCGGTCCAAATTCCATGGCTCCGCGACAGATACCGACGATTTTTTGCTCCAGGATTCGGTCGATGATCCAACAAACCAAATCCTCCTCCTGAAACTTTTTCGCTCCTGGTATAGCTATTTCCGATTGGGGAGAGGGGCCTAAAAGGGCGATGGAGTCGGCCTCCAATTTTCCATGGGCTAAACTGGCAGCGGCACCGATGGCGGTGCCGGCATCATGGGAGGCAGAAGCGACTTTAATCTTTTTGAAGGGCGTATAGGTTGGGATCTTTCCCACCCACACGCTATTGTGGGCGCATCCGCCACTAAGGGCTAGTTCTTCACCGCCTATTTTTTGATGAGCCTCACGAAGCAGGTGGTTGGCCACCTCCTCGAATCGCAGTTGAACCGAAGCCGCCAGATCATAATGTTTTTCGGTAATCGGATCGCGTGGCCTGCGCGGAGGAAGGCCGAGTGCTTGGATCCAGTAATTCGAATGAAAAAGCGGAGGACAGACCGGCGTTCCATTTTGAAAGGTGAGATGAGGCGGATTTTGTTCAATCGGAAAAAATTGGGGATGGAGGGTGAATTGAAATTGCTGAGGCACCTCTCGGATCCATTCCCTTAAGATGGGGAGATAGCGGGGTTTCCCAAAACTCGCCAACGCCATCACCTTGAATTCGTCGCCATAGTGAGGAAATCCTAAATATTGGGTGAGGGCAGTATAGAAGTAACCCAGGGAGTGCGGAAAGTGGACTCGCTGCAGAATCTGGATCCTATTTTCTTTTGAGGTGAGGTGGATTTTCCCAAAAGTGGCCGAGACATGATCCCCCATGCCATCGATCGAAATGAGCGTTGCCGAATCGCTTTCTAAGAGGAATCGGCTACTAGCAAGATGAGCCAAGTGGTGCTCTACCGTTTTGATGTGGGCTTTCCCCAAGCCATTTTTTTTTAATGAAACGGCAAGCGAAGGAAGGGCCTGATTTCTACTTTTTTCCAGCTTAGAAAAAAGAAGGTGAGGGTGTTGCCATAGTTTTTTTATTTTTTGACCAAACGCATTAAGGGGTTGATGGGGGATGGCAACGATATCAATCTCCGCAGCTTGAATTCCGGCCTTCTCTAAACAGAAACGAATCGAATGCTCAGGAAATGCTGCGGAGTGCTTAACTCGATTGAATCGCTCCTCCTCCGCTGCGCAGATGAGTCGATTTCCGATCACGAGCGCTGCGGCAGAATCGCCATGTCCAAAGGTAAGTCCTAGAATCTTTTTTTCTTTCATAGGGTATAATTGAATCGAGGAGCATTCATTATACCCACCGCAACCATGTCTAATCAATTTCCTCTCTTAGGCTATATTTTGGTGGGGGCTGCTGTGGCCTTTCCGCTTTTGCAAATTGCCATCCGCCTGGCACCCCGATTAGGTTTCATCGACTGGCCAAAATCACGAGGCATTTCAGAAAACCAAGTTCCCATCGTAGGCCATTCTCTCGTCGCCACCTGCTTGGTGGTCATGATGGGATTGCAACACTACTACCATTTTAATCCCTGGATCATCGTTACTTCAGCCCTGATGGCGCTGATGGGCCATTTCGATGATCGCAAGGCACGTCCCGCACTCGATAAGCTTTTTTTCCAGTTGGTGTGTGTGGGGTGTGCAGTGATCTTTGTTCCAGGGTTTGAGGGCGGGGTTGGCACGCTGGCCGGTTGGAAGGGGTATGTGGGGACGGGGCTTTTCATCGTGATGATCGTCAATGCCATCAATTTTATTGACGGGATTGATGGATTGGCTGGGATTGTGATCTTCTTTGGAGCAGCAGGACTCCTTTTCATCAACCAACATTTTTTAGGCCCCACCTCCGATAGTATTTTGGCTGCCTTCATCACCGGCATGATGTTGCCGTTTGTCTATTTCAATCTGCGTAAACGGAAAGGTTTTTTAGGAAACGTCGGGAGTTATTTTTTCAGCTTTCTTTTAGGGGTGATGCACACGAGCGTACCGGTGAAATCCGATTTCCTCGTTTCACGCCTTTCCCTTTCGGCCTTGTTTTTTCTGATCCCTATTGGGGATCTCTGCATGGTGGTGTTCAGTCGTTTGATCTCCTACCGTTCTCCCTTTGAAGCCGACAAAGGCCACTTCCACCACCGACTTCTCCAGAGTTACCTTCCCTTAAAATGGGTGCTGCCCTGTTTTGGTTTTATCGAATTGAGTGGATTTATCCAGGCGGCAGCTTTGGTTCATTGGCAGTCTTCAATCAACTTGATGGTCAGTTTTGTTTTTATTTCCCACGTCGTGATGTTGACCTTCTTTATTCTGCTTTTGGAGCGGACATCTGCACGACGGTTGAGCACTGTGATTGAGGCGATGCTCGCAGGCCAATCTCCCCAAGTGCTCCAATACCTGGTCAAGCCGGAGAACGGCAAAAACATGAGTCGATGGCGTTTGCGGAGATTGCAAGATCGCATGATCACCGAAATCCGTGTGACCGACTTTTGCTTTACCATGCCACCGAATAGCCTTTTCTTGATCCTGCATGTTTCGGAGGAGGCGCTCATTTCCACCAAATCGCGATTGGAGAAGGTTTTTGTCCAAGAGGGGCTGGCCTTTGAAAATGAGAGGTATACAGGCCTCGTCGATCCCCGCTTTCGTGCTACGCTTGCCGCCATCCGTAAGGTTGCTTAGAGGCTTTTTGAACAAAGCCGTCTAGATTCCAGAAAAATCAAACTTCACGAACTTTCTGATTTTGGAAAAATCGGCAGTGTTTTGAGTCAGCAACAGAGAGTTGTTTTCCTTCGCGTTCAGCGCAATCAAAATATCCCAAGTCAGCTGCTTACGCATTTTGGGTTCAAACCGGTGTCGCTCTGCCATTTCTCTCATGACATGTCCCGCTTCGACAAAGTTTTCATCCGAAAAGGGAAGGTGAGGAAAGCTTCGCTCATGTTGGAGCAAAATCGTCTTTTCGATTGCATTTGAAGCCCCTGCCCAGAGCTCCATCAGAACGATTTTGCTTAATACATAAAGATGGGATCCGCTGAAAATTTTTCCAATTTGATTCGAATGGCCAGGAGCTCTCAGGAAATTGATATAAACATTTGAATCAAAGAAAAGAGAAGGATTATTTGCCATCGCCTTTGAAGCCGCGCCATTTACTTTTGCCCATTGTTTTTTGGAAAAGACTCAAGGCTCTATTGTTATTTATCACATTGCGTAAGGCGGCCTCTACCGTGGCAGTGGTTCCTTGTTGCCCTAGAATTTGTTGAGCTTCTTTAACCAGCTTTGGATCCAACCGCATATTCATGCTTTGTTTAGCCATAACGTAACTACAGTATAACAAAATGTAGATACAAAATCAAAATAGCGCTTCATCCTTGCAGCCATCCGAAAAGTGGCCTACTTTCAAGGAAATGGTTGTCGGCACCTCATTTCAACGACTCTTGCGGGAGTTTAAACCCTATAAAAAGCAGGTCTTTTTAGCGGTCTTGCTCGGACTGGTGATCTCCTTAATCCAGCCGGTCAGCTTGAAACTTTCTCAGCAGATCATCGATGGGTTTCAAAGTGGAAACCGGGCCCATTTTCAAAGTCTGCCCCTATTATTAGTCCTTATTTTTGCGGTGAGTGGGCTAGCTAAGTTTTTCCACAATTCGATCCGGAGAAACACCGCTGAGAAAGTGGTGGCTTCGATCCGGCAGCAGATTTTCAATCGGTTTTTATACCTGCCACTCCGTATTTCTGATGGCCAGCGTTCGGGAGAACTGTTGGCCCACCTTCAAGGGGATCTCGAACACCTCAGCTCGGGCATGGATACCCTTTGCGATCTTTTAAAGGAGCCCTTCACTTTTTTGGGATTGATCGGGATGGCCTTTTATTGCGATTGGCGTTTAACTCTGATGACCTTAATGGTGGCCCCCATTGTTGCCATCTCATTTTCAAGAACTGGTGGTGCCGTTAAGCGGTACACTCGAAAAACATTGGAGAATCTTTCGGAGCTGTTGGCCCAGACAGGAGAGGCTCTTTCCGGATCCCGCATCATCAAACTTTATGGTTTGGAGAATGCCCTTTCCGAACGGTTTAAGAACACCCAATTAAAATATCTGTTGCTGCGAAAGAAGACGATTGGCGTGCAGGAACTGGCCACGCCCTTAGTGGAATTTATCGGGGCCCTTTTAATGGCGGCAGTGATTGTGTATGGCGGCTATCAGATTGAACAAGGAACCCTCACCACCGGCAAGTTGATCACCTTTATTCTTTCGCTAGGGCTGGCGCAGATGCCAATCAAACAGATGAACAACGCCTTTTTGAAATTAAAATCGGCCGAGGCCGCCTCTGAAAGGGTGTTTTATCTATTAGATGATCTTCCCGCTGAGCCCCTTGGAAATAAATTGGGAATTCCCATTGCAATGGAACAACTGCGTTTTCAAAACGTGGATCTGGTTTATGGGGAGAAAGCGGCGCTGAAACAGGTGAGCTTTGAAGTTAAAAAAGGGGAGCGGGTCGCCTTTGTCGGACAGAGCGGAAGTGGGAAGAGCAGTTTAGTTCACCTATTGGCCCGTCTTTATGATCCGAGTGCGGGAAAAATCACTTTAAATGGAATGGACATCGCGGAGCTCCCCTTAGCTTCTGTCAGGGCAAGTTTTGCCTTTGTGACCCAGGACACTTTTTTATTTAATGAGTCGATTCTCGAAAACATTCGGTATGGGAATCCTCAGGCCACCGATGAAGAGGTAAAAGTAGCGGCTCGAAAGGCCTCCTGTGATGAATTTATTGCCCGTTGTTCCCAAGGGATTCAAACCCGGGTTGGGGATCGCGGCCTTTGCTTAAGCGGCGGAGAACGTCAGAGGATTGCGATTGCGCGGGCGATTTTAAAAGATGCTCCCGTGCTGGTGTTGGATGAAGCAACCTCAAACTTGGATACTCTTTCAGAACGATTGGTACAATCAGCCATCGATAATCTGATTGGGGATAAAACAGTATTGATGATCGCTCACCGGCTTTCAACGGTGCGAGGAGCCGATCGGATCTTCCTGTTGCACCATGGAGAGGTCAAGGAGTCGGGCAGCCACGATGAGCTGCTCGACCTCAAAGGCCACTATCACCAGTTGATTTCTATCAACACTTAACCCCCGGAATTATCGGGAGTGTTCGAGGTAGAGGTGACAAAGGTGCAAGGGATGATGTCATTGTTTTTCGTGACATGATTCACCTGCCCCGAGCGCAGGTAATCACCTGCGTTCATACAGCCATACATCTTTTTAACCAACATCTCATGGGCTTCTGCCTCCACATCCTCAATCATTTGCGAACGCAAGTGGAAGGGGATATGGGCCAGAGTCGAATCAACATAGGCCATATAGTCACTGGCCAATTGCTTCGTAAACCCAGCCGCATCATCATAAGAGCGGGTTAAGAGATGTTGTTCGAAGAGTTGATACAAAGGATCTAAAGAGATTGTCTTATTTTGTTTTTGCATTCTTTTTTGGCGCATTCTTTTCTCGTTTTTTTAAACGCATCCATACGAGAAAATAAAACCCAGACCTCATAGTTGTCTGGTGCTTACTAACCCTAACGGCATAACCCGTCTCCTTACTTAAGGAGCTACTGTGAAGTCTGTTTCATGATTTGATAGTGTAAGTATTTGAAATTAAACACTAAAATATTGATTCATTGCAGTATGGCCAAAACCTATGCAATTGCACCCCCTTTTTACGACTGTAACCTATTGAAATAAGGTCGCTCAAGTAGGCACCCCCTTTGCAAACTAGAAGGGGAGAGACTCCCCTATGAAACACTTGAGCTTCATCCTGTTTTGCACTCTGTTACTCGGAGTGGGCTGTCAAAAGAAATGTCAGCAACCCTCTGAGCCAGCTAAGACCATCACCGAGAAGCCTTGGCGTTTGGTGGAGACCACCAATCCTGGCGTTAAGAATAATGATCGTTTCACTTTTATCATCCTTCAATTCGAGCGGGACTTTAGCGGCGCTGTAAAAAGAGTGGTCAATAACCGTGAGTTTGATAAGCCGGTGCGAGTTTTAAAATATAACCTCGCCACCGATAATGGTCGCAGCGGCAACATCATTATCGAATTTAAGAACCCTCCCGCTGAAGGGGAAGGAGAAACTCCCGCTACCGGTGCCGATGAAGGGACCGAAGTCAGTGAATATGAATATTCCTTGGGCCGAGACCTTACCATGACCGAACTGAAAACCGGCTACACCTACTATTATGTCCCGTACGAAGGGATTATCGATCCAGACGAGAACTGCACCTTTTAAACCCATTTATGCCTTGGCATCCTTTGAAGACTACGTTATTAAGGGCGAGTGGGTTTTTATAAGGAAAGGGTGCAGGGTATGTTGCGAGACAAGCTTAATCAATTAGACAAATTCGATTTTAAGAAAATTGCGTCCACTCCATGGGTCGCCAATTTAACCAAACAGTTTAATTCTTACGAATCTCGCGTGAAGAAGTTGGTGAAAGAGCTCGATTTGAAGGGCAAGGAAGCGCGCACCGTAGGGCGTGACCAGCTGGTCCGTTTTACCGATCAACTGCAAAAGACCCGAACCCAAGTTGAAAAAAAGGTCACCGTTCTTATCAATGAAGAGGGTAAGAAGATCAACGATCGGGTAACCGAACTTTTTAAGTACCTGAAGACTATGGCCAACAACGTGGAGAAACCAGCGGGTAAAAAGGGCTCTTCCCAAAAGAAGTCTTCGAAGGTGAAGTCAACGGCTGCTAAGAAAAAAAGCAGCAAGCCTAAGTCTTCAAGCCGGCGCGTATCAGTCGCCTCCCAAGTGGATGGTGGACATTCCCATACCTCTTTACCGAATTGATTGAACCTCTACACCTCTCTTGAAGCGATTCCATCGAACCTTGCGTATGCTGTCGCGATCGGTAATTTCGATGGTATCCATATTGGTCATGTTGCTCTCATAGAGCACCTGAAAAAATGGGGGCAGGCACATCAAACTCCAACCCTCATTCTGACCTTCGAACCCCACCCAGTTGAAGTATTAAAACCAGGTACTGTCATTGGTCGACTGACTACCCCCGATGAAAAGAGCAAGGGCTTCGAAGATTTAGGGATTGAAAATGAATTGATCCATCCTTTCACGTTAGAGCTCTCAAAATATTCCGCGGAACAATTTCTGGAGCGATTCCTCGTTAAAGGTCTGAGAGCTAAGGCCGTTTTTATTGGTCAGGATTTTGCTTTTGGCCAGGGGCGTTCGGGTGACATTCCTTACCTTGAAAAATGGGCCGCTTCGAGAAAGATTGAAGTCTTTGTTGAAAAATTGGTGGAGCGGAATGGGAAGAAGATTGGGAGCAGCGCAATCCGCGATCTGCTTGCCGAGGGGAATGTGAAAGAGGTCGCTGTCTGTTTAGGCCATCCCTATCAGGTGACTGGAACGGTTATCCGTGGAGATGGAAGGGGCCGACAGCTGGGGATTCCAACCGCTAATTTAGCCTATCCGCGGAACAAGATGATCCCAAAAGTAGGGGTCTTCACGACCCAAACTTCCATCGAGGGGAAAATCTATGGCTCCGTAACCAATATTGGTTATCGACCGACCTTTGGACAACAAGGGGAACCCTTGATTGAGACCCATCTCCTTAATTTGCCGTCATTGCGAGGAACGAGCGAAGCGAGTGACGCGGCAACCCCCTCCTTAAATCTCTACGGAAAATCGATCTCCGTTCAGTTTCTTGATAGGATAAGGGACGAAATGAAATTCGCCTCCAAAGAGGCCCTAATCGCACAAATTCAAAAAGATATTGAGAAGGCAAATGAAACCTAACGTTTTAATTTTAGCAGCCGGAGAGGGAAAACGAATGAAATCTTCCCTTCCCAAAGTGCTCCATCCCGTTTTATTCCATCCGATGCTCTGGCATGTGGTTCGAGTGGCCGAGAGCCTTTCGCCGGAAGAGGTTTATGTCGTGGTTGGAAAAGGGGAAGAGGAAGTGAGGGAATCCTGCTCCCAATTTAAAAATCTGAAATATGTCCGTCAGGAGAAACGTCTGGGGACTGGGGATGCGGTTATGCAGGCAGAGAAGGATCTGCAAAACTCCAACCGCACGCTGGTAGTGTTAAGTGGCGATGTGATCCTGCTTCGCGAGGAGACCCTCAAACAGATGCTGGAGCTCCATAAGAAAAATGGTGCGGCCTGCACTCTGCTCACCGCGCGATTAGAAAAGCCTACTGGCTATGGACGAATCCTAAAAGAGGGTACGGGTAAGGTGTTGGGAATCCGAGAAGAGAAGGATTGTAATATCGAGGAGAAGATGATCCAGGAGGTCAACGCCGGGATCTATTGCTTTGAGCCCACGGCCCTTTTTTCGGCCCTCAAACAGACGCACAATCGCAATCAACAGGGGGAGTATTACCTCACCGATGTGATCTCGATTTTGTCATCTCAAGAAGAACCGGTCATCACCGTTCAACTCAAAGATCCGATTGAGATGTCGGGCGTCAATGATCGCATCCAGCTATCTCAAGTGGAGCGTGTGCTGCAAACACGCATCAATCACCATTGGATGGAAGCGGGAGTCACGATTGAACTGCCCGAAACGGTTTTGATTGATCCCATGACCATGATTGGAATGGACACGCGAATTGAATCGGGCGTGCGCATCGAAAACTCTAAAATTGGATCCCATTGCACGATTAAAGCTGGCACGGTGATCGAAGAGAGCGAAATCGGCGAGAGCTGCAGTGTGGGACCTTATGCTCATCTCCGGCCTGGGAGTAAATTAGATGCAGAGGTCAAGATTGGAAACTTCGTCGAGATAAAAAAGAGCCACCTCAAGAAAGGGGCGAAGTCCTCCCATTTGAGTTACATCGGGGATGCCGAGATAGGCGAGAATGTGAATTTAGGCTGTGGCTTTATCACTTGCAATTATGACGGTAAGAAAAAGCACCGCACGGTGATCGGGAAAAATGTTTTTGTGGGGAGTGATTGTCAGACGGTAGCGCCCGTCACGATCGAAGAGGGAAGTTATATTGCCGCGGGCAGCACCGTCACCCAAAATGTGCCAAAAGATTCTTTAGTGATCAGCCGGGGGAAGCAGATAACGAAGCCGGGCTATGCGAAGCGGTATGTGGGCGACGCATGATTTCGGTGTGTAGCTGTCCGCAAGCTCCTGCTACATCCCGTCCGCGACTCCTTCGATAAGTGACGGTGTGATGGTAACCCAATAAAATATTCTGGAAGGTCAGGATTCTTTCTTCCGAAGGTCGTTTAAAATCGATGTAAGGATTTTCATTATAGGCCAGAAGATTGATTTTGCACGGCACCGCTCTTAAGAGTTTCGCCAATCGAACCGCATCTTCATTTGAATCGTTAAAATCTTTGAGCAGGACATATTCAAAAGTGACCCGATCGCGGTGCTTAAAGACCAATTCCTGACAGGCCTTGATCAACTCCGCCAAGGGATAGCGTTTATTGATCGGCATGATCTGGCTGCGCTGTTCATCGGTCGTTCCGTGGAGGGAGATGGCAATCTTGCCGAGATCTTTTTCGATGAAATCCTGTATCTTCGAAGTGATCCCCACCGTCGAAACGGTCACGTGACGTTTTCCAATTTGCGGACCCATCGGATGCTCTAAGATCTGGAGCGCTTTGATTGATTCATCATAATTGTCGAAAGGCTCACCCATCCCCATGAAAACGATATTGGTGACGCGATCGGGAAACGGGAGGCTTAAAAACTGATCCACAATCTCCCAGGTCTCGAGATTCCGGCCAAACTTCATGTAGCCGGTCGCGCAAAAACTGCAGGCCATCTTGCAACCCACCTGGGTAGAGACGCAGAGAGTGTTACGACCTTCCATTGGGATAAATACCGATTCCACCTTATGGCCATCTTTTAAACCCACCAGATATTTAATCGTGCCATCGGAGGAGGGGCGGGCTTCAACAACGCTGACCTTGGGGAGCTCAAAGTGTTGTTTGAGGAACTCACGAAACCCCTTTTGGAGGTCGGTCATCTTGTCGAAATCGGATTCCCGGGCCTGATAAATCCAGCGGAAAAGCTGCCGTCCCCGAAAGGCGGGTTGGCCCATCGATTCCATCTTCTCTTCAAGCTGAGAAAGGGTCAGCCCCTTGAGATTTGTTAGCTTTTCCATCAAGAAAGCTTCTACCACTTTTTACTCTCGGGATGGTATCATTTTTTATGATGAAAAATCGTGGGGTTACCCTAATTACACTCATAGTTGGAATGGCCATTCTCATGGCTCTTAGTGCCGCCCTGATGAAGGAATTTGGGGGGATGATGAAGAGCAATAAGAGGGTGGGGGATGAGATCGATCGGTCGAAAGCGATCAATACGATCAATAACTATTTTAAGAGCCAGCTCGAGGGGACCAAGAACTTCCAGGGACTCTCCTTCCGGGTCCCAGATTCTCCCGCGCTTCAGATCGATTCAGTTGGATTTTATGTCGAGACCGATACCAACTTCGCCGATGGAACCTCCACGGGAAATGATCGTCTCACTATCATGCTAGGGGTGCCTTTAGGCGTTACCTTCAAGGTGAAAGATGCCTACCCCGCAAACTCGCTTAAAATCTATACCGAAGATGCCACTAAAAATGTGGGCGATTATTTTAAGGCAGGGGATCTGATCGTATTGTCGAGGGTCTTAAAATCGGAGGTGGTTCAAGTGGGGCCTAGCGGCCCATCGACTATTGCCGGTCCGGAAGCAACCTATAGCGACATTAATTTTGAATATACCTTTCAAGCAAAAAACCTTGCCGCTCCCACCTCGGTAACCAATACCTATGATACTGATGATTACGTCTATAAGGGCAAAATCCTGAGAATCGGGCTAGACACCACAACGCATGAACTCAAAGTCAAAAACATGGCCGATAATTCGGTGGTGGTGATTGGTAAAGATGTGAATTCCTTTTCAATTGCGTACCATTTTAAAGGGGATAAATGTATCACCTGCGCAGACACTCAATGCACCTCTTGTCCTTGCACTTTCTGCCTGAGCACTGAAGTTTGCAATGATTTCCAGACACCAGCCGATACCTTCAGTCGGACCAACTGGGCAGAAATTAATCGAGACACCACTGCCGGTAATAGTACTGGCGTTTGTTACTCCAAGATGGATCAGATGGAAATTACTTATAAAGTTGGAAAGGATCCCGCAAACACAGGGGAAAAGACCGGCAAATACACCTTTTTCGTGGCAAACTAAGGGTTTGCTGCGGGCCCTTTACCCATGACCAGTTTCTCCGCATTGGGAATGACGTAGCCATCTACTGCTTTGAAGTCTGCGATGTCCTTTAAAGTTTTTCCGCTGTCCCCTTCAAAGATTTGACCATCCGATCGCAGGTAATAGCCCTTATTATCAAATGCGATGCTCACAATCTTGGGATCTTTGTGTTTTTCAACTCCCGCCTGATCGAGAATTCGGCCATCGGCGGTGAGGAAGAAATCCCCCTCAGTATCCGTAGCAGCATCAATCACATATTGTTGGGGACAAGGGGTAAAGCCTGGAGCATTGATGCAAAAAGAGGCCAGTAAGTAATTGGTGCGGGTGGTATCAAGGTTCTTCACAGAAACCACTTTCGGATCAGCCTCTTCGCAATCATTGGGTGTAGGGGTGCAGTCTACGTAAGCATTCTTTTTCTTTGGTGAAGGCTTATGTTGTTTTAAAGCGCGGTCGAATTCTGACAGCATGATCCGTCCCGTTCCGCTTTCAAGATAGGTGAGCTTCCCCGACTCGGTGATCACCTCTTGCTCCTCGTGGCAAACCGAGCCCGGTACGGCACGGCAAAGGCGGCTAGTAATGGCTCGCGGAGGTGGATAATTAAGCGTTCGTTCTACATCGACCACCATTTGCACGTTTTTGTTGGTGGGCAGCCCTTTAGCCGAACTGGTAAGCTCAATCTGCCCGATAGAGTGTTTTCGGTTCACATTATAGTCGGTATGGATGATGGTAGCATCAAACTGATTCACAGGAGTAATGAGTTTCAACTTTTTCGTTTTCAGCTCGCTCATTAAGATGGCATTGGGAGTGGACCCATCCACTTTAAAATAGGTGAGCTGAAGTTTTGCGTTCGGACAGGTTTGATCCTTCATTGCCTTTAGAAGGTCAACGGGTTCGTTGCCTCTGCAGGTATCAAATTCGGTATTGGCGACGTCTTTAAAACGATCGAAGTTTGCATTCAACTCCTGTTTATAGAGAGCCGCGACGGTGTGGAGCGTATTATTTACCTTGGCGTCCTGTGCCCCTTTTTTAGAAAGGGCAAGGTTGGTCATGGAAGATCGCATCAGGGAAAAGCCGATCAACAAGGCAATGAAGCCAAGAGCAAGGCCTAAAAGAATGACACTACCACGGTTGTTTTTTTTAGAAGTCATCATATTTGTAACCTACGACAGTTGGAGTTTCGTTTGTAATCTGGCGGCTAGCTCCAGTACCCCCTTTAATGACAGGGGAAGAAACGGAAATTTTCTTGAGTCGAACACTAATATCTTCAATGGTCCAGTTCAGGGGTCGGGCAGGATTATCGGAGCTATTGTCTCCCGGTCCTGCTGGAACATCAATCCACTGCTTATTCATCAACACATAAAGCTTATCAGCGGCCGCTTCGTGGGCTTCACCGAGAGCATCCCCTTTACTTACCGCCTTTTTTGCAGTCAGCATGAGGGAGGAAAAATAGAGGGCGGCAGTGCCGACCAAGCCAATGCCAATGACGGTGCTCACATTTCCACGGATTGATTTTAAGTTCATTGTGATCAGTTCCTTTTTGACGGGATCCGTCGGGCGAAAACCCTCAGGACACGCCCCTGTTTGGGAAGAAATAAATGTTGGCTCTTAGGGCCATCATTTTTTAATTTCCAAACAGGGACTGATTAATATTTTATCGTGGATCGGCAAGTTGTCACAATTAAATCTCTCTCTCCGTCAATTATGCTAGAAGGTAAGGATTGATGTTGCAAAGCAACCAACTTAAAAAATGGGTGACGCGGCTACAGGCTGGGGATCAGAGCGCTTTTCTGCCTTTCTATGAAAAGGTGGCGCCCGGGCTGTTGAGGTTTCTTCTTTGGAAGACCCGTGGTGACCGACCCTTGGCTGAGGATATCCTTCAAGATGCCTTTGTACGGTTTTTAGTAAACATAGATAAAATTGAATTAATACAAGAGGTTGCAATTCAGTCATACCTCCTGCAGATAGTCAAAAACTGCTGGGTGGATAAGGTTTCAAGAGGGGCTGGGTCTCAGGCAATCCATGTTGATTTAGATAACGCGATGCAATTAAATGACCCAAAAGAATCAGCGCGTCAGGAACGGATGGTAGAATTAAGAGAGTTAAGTGTGGCCATGAGCTGTTTAAATGAAAGGGATTCGGAAATTGTGTGGTTGCGGGATGCGATGGGTTTTTCCCATAAAGAGGTAGCGGATCAGGTGGGGATTTCGGAACAGGCCTCACGGCAAGCTTATGTCCGCGCTAAACGGACCTTATTCGATCGCTTAAAAGATGTGTTTAGACCCGATTCCTTGGAGGCGGAAGTTTATGCCTAAGTGCCCTTCACAAGAACGGTTGCTCTCTTATGAGACGATTCCCGATGAAACCTCAAAAAGCCTCCGCCTCTGGATCTCAGTTCACCTGTTAATGTGCCATGGCTGTCGGGATACCCGTAAAAAGATTCGCGAGACTTGGGATGCCTATTTTTCTCAGCCGCTCGATGTCACCTCTTCATTAATCCGAGTTTTAGGACGCCTTCAAAAAGATGAAACGTTAATTTTAAAAGGATGGAAATTAGGACGGAGTCGTAGACCAGTTGGAACTGAAGCATGGTTGCGGCAGGGATGGGTTTTTAGAGGCGGTGTGGTGGCCGGTTTGGCGGGCATCGCCTTTCTTTTGGTTTCAAACTCTACGAAAATGGAACCAGAGGTCGCTTTACGTCCCGTACCGCAATCGGCGACGATCCCATTAACAGAAATTCGGGAAGAGGCAAAACACGGGGTGAAGGTCCATTATGTCCAGCCTCAGTTATTACAATCCATTGAATTTGAAACGATGAGTACCCGATGAATAAAGTCATTGTCTTGTTATTTGCCGGAACCGTAGCTCTTGCCCTCCCCGAGGTGCGGTATGTTTCTTCAATTCAGTGGGTGATTCGGGAAAATAGTTCCCCGATGATCCAACGCTCTCAAAATCTAGTGGTGGAAACGATGCGGAATGGGTTTCAAAATTCCCCCGTGTTGCAGCACCGTCCCTTTGAGGTCAAAACCAATGGGGAGAATGTGGTGCTCTATCTGACCACTCAAGAGGATATTCGCCCCCAATTCCAAGAGTTTGTGGAGCAGACGGTCCAACGATTGAATGGAAAAGTTTTAGCGGGTGGCAATGTTCGTTTCTACCGAACCGATCCCAATGTTGCGCGGGAAGGTTATGTCGAGGTTTTATTGAATGAGGATCATTCTCTCTTGCGTTCCGTAATGGCAGAGTCGGTTCCGTTGCGTGAAGTTTTAAAAGGAATTAAATCCCAGTTTCCCCAGGTGAGTTACTTGGTTCCCGGGGAATGTGCGGAGAAAAATGTCGATTGGAACTTTAAATCACCCAGTCCGTCGCCAGGACTCTCTGTGGATCAGGTGGTGAAAAAACTGGCTTCCCATTTTCAATTGAATGTCGAGAGACGGGAAAACACCTATGTCTTTTTAGGACATTGTGAAAATACTCGTGGTGCCAATGTCCCGCTCGCATTGCCGTCTAATCCCTTCCAACCTCGGCCTGTGATGTTTGAGGCCTCCTCAGATTTCGGACGTTAGGGCTTTGTTGAAAAAACACCAACTGCTTCGTCATCGGCTGTCATACACAAAGGTACGGCCTACCTTTGTGTATGCAGCCCTGCTTCCTCGCATTTGGCATTTTTTGAACAAAGCCCGAAGAATATACTTTGCTCTAGATTTCGGACGTTAATCGCAACTCGGGCAGGAGCACATTCGAATTGATCCCTACTTCGATCCCCAATTGAAGGAAGGCCCCCCGCTCAATTTTTCTCTCGATTCCAAAATGTGTCATTGAGAGGAATGCGAGCTCATCCCGTACCACCATTCCTCCGTTCACTCCGACGGGCATCTGCCAGTTTTTATCGAAGGGAAGTCGATATTCGAGACCTAGCAAAAGTGGGCAGATAAACTTTTCTTTTGTGGAGGAATTAAAATAGCCTCCCATACTTCCCGTGAATTGGAGGGGAAACTTTTGTACTAAAGGCACGGTCAACTGACTTCGGAGTCCAGGGGCGATCATGCCCTTTTCTGCCCATGCACCAACCCCTAAAGAAAGAGAGCGGTGCTGCCGTTTGTTTAAAATCTGTTCTTGTAATTGTTGAGCTTCATCTGCAGTCACGTCGGCGTGAGCGATTGTGGTGAAAAGGAATAAAAAAACAAAGCAGGGGATTGCTTTGCCCTTCGGGCTCCACGCAATCCCCTTGTTTTCAGAGCGATTTTTTTTCATTTGTTTATTCTATTAAAAAAGCGCAAAGTATAGAACGTTTTTATGTATTTCCTCCAGATTTCGGAAAAACCGATTGAAAAAATGCGGTATGAGTTGGTTGCGATGGCTAGTCGACTGCGTCAATTGATGGAGGAGCAATCCCGGTTTGAGCGGGAAGATGTGCCCGATTACCTGGATTGGGTCGAAGACAACTTCAAGAAAGATTATTCCCAGCTCGATGTCCATTATCGTGAAGTGCATGAATTGAGGTGGCGGTTGGAGCGCCTCGGGGATCAGATCCTGTGTGGGAATAAAGAACCATTTCAAGGTTGTCGATCACAAGACTATAGGAAGGACTGGCTTTATGAATGGGCCCGTTTACGCCCCACGCTCCGTAAAAAATGGGAGCAGGAGCTTTTCCTGGGAGAAAAAAAGATTACCCGTATTGTTCAACGCACCAAGGGAAGGGTCCCTATGATTTTGCCGGGGAATCCCACCCGTTGCCGGGGGATTTACCGTCGATTGGCACTCAAGCTCCACCCCGATCGAAAAAGCTTGAAAGATGAACAGTGGCGTCAACGCCTGTGGCAGGTGATGCAACTGGCACAAAAAAACCACAGTTTAGGACGGTTGGAGATGCTACTCGCAGTAGTGGAGGCGATGGAAGGAAAGTTATCGGAAGATCTCGGTTATGAATCGATGTCGGCTGCCCTCGAGGAGTTGAAACTTTCCTGCGAAAAGAGGGAAGAGGAGTTGCGCAATGCCAAGAGTTCCCACGCCTGGAGGTTTGCCGAGCTTAAAAGACAGGTGCCGCGTGTCCATCTGTTGCGGGCTCGGGTCTATGCCCGGCTTAAACTGCATGTGAGAGAGGTTCGGAGTGAGATTGGATCCCTGCGGCGGCAGTCGAAGAAAATTATTCCGCGCATTCCAGTTGATAGGGATAGGCAGCTAGCTTTTGAATTGCTTCTTTAGAGAATTTATCTGATACAGAGGCCAACATGAGTGCCTCATTCTCTTCCTGAGTAAAGAGATGGAAGGAATCTTTCATTTCCCCTTGTCCTTCATGAATATCGATTGCAAATGCAAGAGGAGACGTACAATTAAAATTGATCTGAGAAGCGTCGATAGTCCGCAACATTCCGTTTCGAAGGGTCCGGTAATGGACTTTTCGGTTTTTAAGGGCGTAGACAATTTGCCATTGCGAAAGATTGGGAATGGTGACCGAATCTAAAATGGAAAAGGCATAGGGAATCGGTTTTGCCTTTCCCGGTAAGTAGGCCTTTGCGAGAGAAGAGGCTCTCACGAAACGATCGAGCGAACTAGGGCTCTCGGGAATGGCCCAATCCCCGCCGAAACCCATATATTTCTTGAGGGTTTTGATCGAATCGGCATAGGTGTTGTTGGTCAGCGTGTTGACCACCATCTGGTTTCCACTGTGCACGACCCTTTTTTGATTCACAAATTCAAAGGTGCCGCATTGTTGCGTGCGATCGCAAAAAAGATAATGGACCCAGCTTCCGGCAAAGGCTCGAGAGATTCTTAAATCGTCTGCATGCTGAACCACTTCAGCCGTAGTTGCATAGTTGTCGAGTTGATATTGGATCCATTGGAGTTCGTTGATCGTCGGTCGATTGTCGATAGGGGGATCCCCATATCCACCCATCATGATTTCGACCACCAATCCTGCTTCATTCAGCCCTGCCAGAGGCGCTTCCCGTGCAATCGAGTTAAAGGTGACGCTGCCGTATTTGGATTTCCAACTTAGGGGTTTATCACTGGGATGAATGGCTTGTGATACTTTGGCGATTCCCCTTTTATTGACCATGACGACCGCTTGATCCTCTTTCCAGTCGTAGGATTTCCCGACGGTGTCGGACTTTTCAAGCATGAAGGTGGTGCAGGCAAAAGCATTGAGGGAAAGGAAGCACAGTAAATAAGCAAGGAGATTGCTTCGTCGCTTCGCTCCTCGCAATGACAGACTATCTGTCATAAATATTCCCGATGGTTTTTTCCTCCACCCACTTCTGAAAGAGAGGGGCCAAATCTATTTCGCCCTCCATTTCATGGAGCGATTCAATAACCTGAATCAAAGGGAGTTTGTTTTGCAGCCCCTTTAATAATTTGTATTCAGCCGCATTGATTTCCCAAGGCAGAGCATTGCCCTTCGAGTTTCGATGGATCTTTAAATAGGTTTTTTGGGGGGAAAGGGAATGGGACACTTCATCATTCCAAATCTGGTGAATGGGGTACTCTACTTCCAACAAAAAAAGAGAGGGGTTGAATTCAAAAATGGTATTTTCCCAATCGGTGATGGCATTTGCATCCAATGAAACCTGCCCATTATCGGCGTAAAAAGAGCGGATCAAGGTCCACTCTAAGAGTGCCATTTCATGAATGTAGGGAAATGGTGCTCGCAGCGGGTGTTCGATTAACATGCCAGGGAGGTGCGCACCCACCTCGGCCGCATTTTTATAGCGGGAAGGGAAGCGTTCGAGGTACTCGGCGACCATGCCACGGAAGGAATCTTCTCCCAGGATCAACGCCACCATCGGAAAATCGCTCTTTAGAATGTCATGCAACCGTTCGTAGTAAGCAAAAAGATAAACGTGCAATCCCTCGGCTCCACCAATGAGCCATTCCATTAAATTTCCAGAAGTCTTATAGGTCTGAGTGATCTCTCCTTGGAGAAGCTGTTGCAATTCTCGAAGGGCAGGAGGCTTGCTCATAAAACCGCCTTTGCTTTAGCGAGTTGCAGTTCCTGTACCATCTCTTCAAAGGGAGGGATCTTATCGTCCCGCTCAAGAAGAGTGCTGACGTTGGGAAACCTTTTCGCCGCTTTTTGATAAAGATCCCAAACTCCGTCACAGACCGGGTGATCATGTGTATCGATACGGAGTTTCCCATTCATGGAATGGCCCGCAAGGTGAAACTGCCCGACATAAGCCGGGGTAATCTTCTCCAGGTATTCGGTTGCGCTCCAGCCATGGTTTTCACAGCTGACAAACACATTATTTACATCGAGCAAAAGGCCGCAACCTGTTCGCTTTGCGATTTCATTCATGAAATCCCACTCCTGCATATCGGAATGGCGGAAGCAGAGGTAGCTGGAAACGTTCTCGAATAAGAAAGGACGGCCAATAAAGTTTTGTACGGCGTCGATTCGCTCGCAAATATGACGGAGCGATTCTTCATTATAGGGAAGGGGCAGGAGATCGTGGACATTTTCTCCATTCACACCGGTCCAACAGAGGTGATCGGAGACCCAGGCGGGTTGGATCCGATCAAAGAGTGCTTTGAGTTGAGCGAGGTAAGTGGTGTCTAAAGGATCGGTGGAACCGATCGACATCGAAACCCCATGCAATACGATCGGATATCGCGCCCTTACTTTTTCTAAGATTTGGATGGGGCGGCCGCCGGTGCCGCCGGCAGTCGGGAGAAAGTTTTCGGAGATCGCCTCAAACCATTCCACCTGAGTAGAGAATGGAGAGTTTTCGAGAATGGAGTGATAATGGGGCACGCGTAGCCCCAATCCAAATCCCAGGTATTGCTGATTTGAAGTGGTGTGCCCCATTAAAAGAACTACAAATTAGGAATGCTTTTCTTTTTTGTGCTCAGGGCATTTGCCATGTGCATCGGCCTTTACCGGCTGGCCTTTTCCGGCGCAATCATTCAGGCCTTTGCATTTACTGTGTTCTGTATGGCACTCGCTCTTTCCTTTGCATGCATTGGGGCAAGTTTTTTCTGCTTTTTTGGCTGTAGCTGGATGAGCAGCTTCATTCGCAAATGCATTTGCCGACAATCCAGCGGCTAAAATGCCGGTAATAGCAGCATTCAGAAAGAGTTGTTTTTTGTTTTGAGCCATTGTTGTATCTCCTGTGTGAGAAGTGGTTGAGCGAGAAATTCTACTGTAGTTGCGACGTGAGTGCAAACAACAAAGGGGCAAAAAGGATCAGGAAAGTGGCTGGGAGAAAAAAGAGAAGGAGGACCAAATTCAGTCGAGAGGGGAGAGTTTCCAGGTGCTGTTCGAGTTCAATCGCTTCATCTCGCTTGAGTTGTTCACAGAGCGCGAGCAGAGAGGGTCGCACCGGTGCTCCCGTTTGGTAAATATCGATCAAAAAGATGAACCAATTGAGATAGGAGAAGTGGATGGGGTGTTCAATGAGGTGATTGAGATCTTGCGAAAGTGGTTTTTGACGCACTGACTCCCATGCATAGGAAAGATCATAGCCCACATCCAGGTAGAGCAGCATGCGTTCCAATTCTATTCTCAAGGCTTGGCGTTTTTTACGGTAGCGACGTTTTAAAAGAACCGGGAAAAGTGCCATAGCAACAGCGCTCCTATTAATTCCAGAAATAAGGCAAGCATGAGTGGTAAAAAACCATAAGGGGTGAGGTAAAAATCCCCCAGGAAATGGGGTTCTAGTTTCCCCATGAAAAATAAGAGAACCCAAGGCAGCAGAAAAATAAAAAGCAGTTGCCCTAAAGTGTGCTGTAAAAGTTTGTTCTGACGTTTTTCCATTTTATCCTGCTGTTCTAAGAGAGGAATCAAGCGTTCCAAACTAGGAATAATGGGAAACCCCTTTAAGTGGGCCTCCTGAATCAACAGGAGAAAATGGTGGATCAGCTGTCCGGTGGGAGAAGGAAGCGGTTGGCGTAATTTAAGGTTGAGTAGCTCTCCGCGCTCAAATTGGATGAGCTTTCGAAAGAGTTCGGAGTGGAGGGTGAGGGTTTCGCTCTTTGAGGTCCTTTTAAGAGCTTCGGGAAGAGCGATCCCTGCCTTTAAAAAACTCAGAAGCGCAGTAAAGAAGGGAAGGGCCGAATTCTGGAGCCCTTGTTCCTGTTTCCGGACCCAAATCCGGTCTAGCACATAGAGGAGAGAGGGAATGAGAATCGGAAAGATAACAAGCGCGGGCTGAACTCCTAAAACCGAAATCAAAAGGATGAGCAGTACAACGACACCTGCCGAAAGGAAGAGATAAACCTTTTTTCCACCGATGAGATTCCATGCCCCTTCCCTCCAATGGAGGAGAAGGTGGCTGCGTAGATTTCTCACGATAAGTATCGAGATGAAGCCGGTAATCAGTGCAATGAGGGAGTAAAGGAACAGGGACATTATTTCGCTTTTTCAACCTTCATACCGGTATTTTCTGTCTTGGACATTTGCACCTTGTTTTCTTCCTTGCCGCAGGCCGAAAGAAGGCTAAGAGTGATGATGATAGCTACGATGGTTTTTCTGTGTTGCATATTGTTGTCCTTGGTTACACTTTGTTACTGCACGATCCGTTCCAACGCTGCCAAGCCTATATGCAGCCGTGTAAAAGCTCTCCAGCTGTCGATCTTTTAGTGGGTAAAGGTGAGAAGGAAGAGTAACCCCTCTGAATCTCAGCAGAATTAATTGTCAAGAAAACGACATCATTCTTGCGCATTCGTTTGATAGGCTGCTGAGACTGGAGAAACGTGAATTTGCCTTTTATCAAAACATAGTCCAGAACAGTCGACTTGAACTCTGTCGGATTTATCCTTTCGGTCCTGGTTGCGTTGTTGTGCTTTGCCGGTAACTCCCTCTTATGTCGTTTTGCTTTGGGAAGAGGGTGGATTGATCCCGCTTCTTTTACATTCATTCGAATCGTTTCTGGAGCCCTATTCCTTTCTTTATTTTGTCTTTTGACGAAAAGATTCTCTACAGTTCAATCAGGAAACTGGAAATCTGCCGTCGCTTTGGTTGTTTACGCCCTCTTTTTTTCGTTTGCCTACATCCATATGGATGCGGGAGTGGGGGCTCTTATTTTGTTTGCGGTGGTTCAAATCACGATGATTGGAGCTGGAATTTGGGAAAATGAAACGCCTGCAACTAAAGAATGGATGGGGTTAGCTCTAGCACTCAGCGGACTTGCACTGCTGACTCTTCCTGGGAAAAGTACGCCTCCCATCACCGGAGCGCTTTTGATGGCAATCGCCGGGGTGGGATGGGGATTTTACAGTTTGCAGGGACGAGGATCCAAAAATCCACTCCAGACAACTGCGGTGAATTTCTTGTGGGCGGTTCCGCTCTCTATTCCTTTTCTTATTTTGAATCGATTGCAGACTACCCGTTTAGGAATTTTATGCGCCCTGATTTCGGGAATGATCACCTCGGGATTGGGATATACCCTTTGGTATACTGTCGTTCCTCGATTGGGAACGACGAAGGCGAGCATTGTTCAATTAGCAGTTCCGGTGATTGCGCTCATTCTATCATGCCTTTTTCTTCACGAAGCGCTCTCTCTCAGAGCTGTTGGTGCAGCCATTTTAATTTTTATGGGCGTGACCCAAGCCCTTTTCAGCAACAAGCCCCGCTCGTAGCGGGATCCTTTGTCAAAGTGGGCGTGGGGCCGCAATCGAAAAGTCCGTAGTGAGTGGAGAGATCTCCGGTGATCTTAAAATGGGGACTGTAGCGACTTTTAGCGAGCATTGCGGCGGTATTGCTGCAAACGAGCAACGGCATCCCTGTTTTGAAGAGGTGGTGATCATCCAATCGATATTGATGAGGGGAGCGAGGAATCGTCCCTAAGTAATAGGCTACTTGTCCGTAATCTTCACAGCGATCTTCGAGTTCTACTTTAAAAGAACGAATTGTCATGGAATAGAAGTCGATCATGCCGATCTTTTTTTCGATGTCAGGATTATTTAAAGTGATGGGGCTTTTAGAAACCACTCGGTAGTCGGGACAACCGACTTTAGCCATAATCCGGCGGAAATCCTCGATATAAAGAGAACCTCCCAAGCACTCTCCCAGAAGCACCGGATCGGTTGCCAGCTTAGCCGGTACTCGACGATTCGAATAAACATCGGAGTAGTAAAGTTCGCCGCCGGGTTTCAACACCCGAAAAATTTCACTAAACACCCGAGGTTTATCGGGAGAAAGGTTCACCACGCAATTTGAAACCACAAGATCCACCGAATTGCTTTGTATGCCAATAGAAGCCAAGTCCTCGATATGCCCTTGGTGAAAAGTGACATTGGGTTCATCGTAACCAAATCGCTCACGATGTGTGTGGAGGTGTTTCCGGGCTACTTCCAATTGTTCACCCGTCATATCGACCCCGATCACATGCCCCTTGGGTCCGACCAGTTTTGATAAAAGGTAGCAATCACGACCGGAACCACAACCCAAGTCGAGAACTGTCGCACCTTCTAAGACCTCGGGAATCGGAGTGCCGCAGCCATAAAAGCGATCTTTCACCTCTGGCTCAATCTCTGCCAGAATCGGACGCAAATAGGCGGGCATCGCCTCCGCCGTGCAACAGGCGCTGGTTTGCAGATCTTTGGATCCTTTTAACACCTTGCCATAGTACTCTTTTACCTGTTCTAAAGTCTTGGATTCGAATTGCATTTGGACCTAAACTGTACCTATAGAAAGAGGGAAATGTCATGTCTGAAAACCACAAAGATCATTATTACGACCCCAAGGATTTAAAGGCTTTTGGCCATATTACCGAGGCGGCCCCGGAGCTTGGGAAGAAGTTTTTTGACTATTACGGAGCCGTCTTTGCCCCTGGAGCATTGACCGCCCGGGAGAAATCGCTCATTGCTCTAGCCGTTGCCCACGCCGTTCAGTGTCCCTACTGCATCGATGCCTATTCCACCGATTGTTTGGAGAAGGGGGCCAATGAGGAGCAGATGATGGAAGCGGTCCATGTGACCACCGCCATTCGCGGTGGAGCAAGTTTAGTCCATGCCACCCAAATGCAAAAACATGTGAAAAAGCTGACGATGTAAAGATTTTCGGGTAAGTTCCTAGAATTTGAGCCGCCGTGGTGAAATTGGCAGACACGATAGGCTTAGAACCTATTGACCGTAAGGTCGTGGGGGTTCAAGTCCCTCCGGCGGCAATACAAGAGGGGAACCAGTAAAGCTGGTTCCCCTCTTGTACTTTTCGATGGAGGGACTTGAAGCGAAGGCGGTGACGAAGCCGAGCGATCAGCGAGGGTGAGCCTGAAAAAAGCCAATTGAATTTGGTTTTTTTCAGCCGAAGGGGAGGTTACGCAGGAGAAAAATCCCATAGGATTTTTCGACGTAGTAGCCAAGTCCCCAAGTAAAATTTAGGCGGAGGGACTTGAAAGTCGGAGCGAGCCGTAAAGCGAGGTGAAGCCGAGTAGGCGAGTGAGACCGGGGTGCAGGCGATTCGCAAAGCGAATCGACCGGAACCCAAGTCCCTCCCGGCGGCATTTAACTTTAAGTTTCATCTTTAATGAATGATAAAACTTAAGATGAAGATTAACCTTCAGCGGCGTAACCGCTCTAGATGGTTCTTTTTAATGTTTTTTTCGTGGGGATACGAGTCCGTGATCGGAGCGTATGGCTCCCCCATTCTTTTAACAAAACAGCTGCATGTTCAATAACGACTCTTTGAAATAATGGCCAAACTGACGTTTCGTTTGTAGTTTATAAAAAATCGTGTTGTTTCCGAAAAATCTTGGTTTGTTAAGTACCAGTCTGCCTCTTAATTTTTTCTTCTATGGCTTCGCTAATCCATTGATTAATGCTTTCCTCTTCCGTTGAGGACAGTATGGCAACTTGTCGATGGACTTCCGGGTTTAAACGTAAATTGAGTCTGCCCGAAAGAGATTTCTCAGGTCTTTTTTTCTTCTTTTGGCAAAATTCTAAATAATCTTCTATTGAGTCTTTAAAAGCCTTCTCAAGTTCACTAACGGACCTCCCTTGAAAGGTGATTACGTCCTGAGTGCCAATTACCTCTCCATGAAAAAGCTTGGCCTCTGCATCGAAATCTACCTTTGCTACAAAATTTTTATAAGCCATCATGGTTTGACTCCCGCATTAGTTAAAAACCGCCTAACCGATTTCACGGCGCCCTTATCCGTTTCCTTCTGTGGATGCGGCCTATGAAAAACGGCCAATACGCCATTCAGATCCACCCTGATCCTTGAACCACTTCCTTCTGACACCTGACCTCCAAGCGCTGCAAACAAAACTTCAATTTCCCTCCATGGGATATTGGATTGAACAGGGTCTTTGAATACATTCTGCAACGTTCGCTGATGCTTACTGTTCATCCTAAAAACATAGTACCATGAAATGGTACCATGTTTCAATGGGCATCAAAAATGGTGGTAAGTTGTTGATACTTATGTGAGAAATGTCCCCGTTTGGCCCAGCTCGAAACTACTGAATGGCCATTCTTTGGCAAAAACGTTTGGATGCTTCTCAGATTCTATCGTATGCTTTTGATATCCCTCAATGACGGTTGTGGTAAAATTTTCTGATATGGAAAGATTTTGGAGCCACAAGCTGGCCGTCGCCATTATTTTAGTGGAGGCCTTACTAGGAATCTCGCTCTACTCAAGGCTGCCCGAAAAGATTGTATGGCATTGTTCTGCTTCTACACCCGACATTTTCTGGTCGAAGGAATGGATCCTGCTTCATTTTCCAATCGTCACTATCGGAGCCATTCTCTTCATCGAATTTGGCAACAGGACTAGCGCGAGAGGCTTTTGCACTCTATCTGAACGCGCCCGAGAAAAGTTTTCTGCAGGCCTTGCTCTTTTCCTATTTGGGTTTTCCTTAATTCCCTTGATTGAAACGCTACTTCCAAATCCTTGTACCAATGATTATCGATTCGGTATGGCACTTTCGCTTTTCTTAGTATTATGCGCAATTTGCTTGAGGCACTTTCCCTTACTGATAGCTTCGGGCGATTTAAAGTGGAAAGGCGATGGCAATTGGCCCAGCCCAAAACCATCAAATAGTATTTTCCTGCTGCTATTAAGTGCCAGCGCTATTTCACTCACTCTTTACTTAATTGGTTTCTATCAGGCCCTTACGCCTCACTAATCCTTCATTGCAGTATTGGATCTGACTTACGCGATCCTTATATAAAAAAAGTAAAATTCTATCGAATTACTTAATCCTTACGAACTGATTTTGAGAATCGTTTCAACCGAAAGGTTTGATTCAGTATTGGCAGTTTTGAAGTGCAATCTTTCAAACCTAATCACTTTTCCTTTCTTGTTTCTCATCATGACCACCTCGTCAGCCGTTTCTTCGCAAATATATTTCTGTTTGGGATCGGATAGCCATACGGTCAAGGAGTGATCAATCGTATCGTATATTACCTTGATTTTTTCCATACCTGTTCTTCCGCTTTAATCGAATCAGTTGGATAAGCCGTCACTAGAAAACCTGGTTCTGACTCTTTCTTCGTAACAGCACAAAACCAACGGGGCTTGTTCCCGCTATAAAAAAGAAAAACCTCCGGATCTTTTCGGCTTTTCGTATTTCATCAAGTGGTCTTCGTTATGGCACGTGCGTAAACATGGACCGATTGTAACTCGTGACGATCCAACTTGGATCGATGTAGAGATTGTTTGAGGGGCTAAAGGCAGTGCCCATACTCGCGGAAGTACTTCTGAGCTGTTCTGCTTTCTTTGGAGTGATTGGATACGTGGTTATGAACCGGCGAGATCCGGCTATCTCCATTTCATAGATAAGAAGATGCGAATTGTCGCTCTTAAAATTCGGAAGGTCTCTCAGGGAAACTAGGTGAGTGCGGACCACACCTGTTTGCCTCTGTTCCCCTGCTTGCCATTGAATTGTCTCTGATATGTAGCCTTGGTAGTTGGGGGGATTACCATTTATGGCAGTCGAAATGGCTGGATCGGCATGAGGAAGCTCGCGGCGCGGATACCCTGGAAGGACTTCCATCAAAGCCTGAGTCAAGTTGGAAAGAAATTCGCCGGCCCGAGGAGAAGGTGAGAACGTATGAGCCGGAAGTCCCAAACGCTCATCCAAGCGGTCTGTGTTCCAGCGCTCTCCTTTTGGGCCATATTTCGTCTGGATCGGAATCAGCGCGTAGCCGTAAGAATGCATCGTTCCGGCCGAAACATGCATTTGACCGGAAGTGGTTTGTGCCACGATTCCTAGGGTATTCAATATTGTCTCTGGGGCCGCGTATTGTGACATGAAATCACTAGGCGGCGTCGATTCGTACCAGTGAGCTTGAGAAACACTATTCGCAACCTGTAACTTTTGGCCCAAGTTCGGAACTAACGTTTCAAGATAAGTCATGGGCTTGCCCTCCTGGATTGCAGCTAGAAGAAGGCGGCAGGTGTCAGCATGTGTAATCGCGAAAATAAACTGGCTCGACAGCAAGATCAGGAAGGAGAATGCGGTTAGTAAAGGCATTTGTGATGACTATAACAGAACTTCCTTTGAATATGGGAATTTGCGTCCTTGAAGATTAAAGATGAGTTTGAAGAACCAATCACAGCAGGAGAGTCTAAAAAGATGGAACCCATCCCACTTTGGAGATTAAGAGAAGAAAGGGGGTTTGCACAAATTTAAGTTCATTATGGTTATCATACAAATTATCTATACAATTGCCGCGATTGCTTCGGCCTTCGCCCTCGTAAAGACAGTTTTTTTTGGGCGAGTATAATAAAAAGATGGAATGGATATTGGTGGCTTTTGTGCTGGGTATTCTCGTCTCATTCGGGTTTTACCGTGTTTTGGGAGTGCTCTTTTTTTTATTTGGGGTAACGCTCTACTTAAGTTTGAGAACTTATCGACAACGTTGTCAGTCGTGTGGACGAAGACCGATCACTGTAAAAGGGCTGCGGTTTTGTAATCAATGTGGTGTCGCGCAAAAAAGTGGGATGTGGAGGATTCGCTGTCACGCATGTCAGCAAATAGCCCGAACAGAATTGAACCTGAAATATTGTAACTGCTGTGGCAAACTCCAGATTCGTATGGAATGAGATTGCCACGTCGCCCCTCAGGCTCCTCGCAATGACGGTAGGACTGTGAGATTGCCGCGGCGCCTACTTCTCTCTTTACAATGATAGGAGTCGGTTACTTTTGTGGTTTTTGGAAATTTGAAGTTTTACGGACCTCGGTAGCAGCTTGGATGAAAAGATCATTCACACGGTTTTCTCTGCGTGAGCTCGAAAAAAAATTCAACTATTCCCGTCGCACACTCCAACTGGATCTCGCCCATTTCATTAAGATGAAATTACAGCAGCTCTGGAAATACTAAAAGCCGTAGTTACAGCAGTAGCCTTTATTAATTCGTCTATTCCACTCTCAGATCAGGGCCTCGATAGCCAGTACAAGTGGTGTTGAAAGTGTTTTTCTGGCTGGGACTGGAATCGAGCAAGCTGAAATAATGGGCGATGGCCGGCACCGTTTTCTTGATGTCGTTTGCGTCGCCGCTCTCCAATTCAAGGAGTAAGGACCAGCTTCCATATTTCCAGTAGATATAGTCTTCGTAGCAGCCATTGGCGGGATAGATCAAGATCGCGCCATTGCCCGATTTGTAATCATTCACTTCGGCCGCTTTTGCGAACAGGGATTCATAAATATTATCGTCGAGGGTTTTGTAGTTGTTGACGTACATTCCCCAAGGATAAGAGAAGGATCCATCATAACCATGGACCGTGACACTCCCTGCAAAGATACGTGATTTTAAAAGCTCCATTACCCGCTGAATACTTTTCAGTTTGCCGGTTTGGTAAGTATGGCATGGACCGGGATAATCTCTGTTGGGATCGACATTGTGTTCTTGGCGTTGGTTGTTGTTGTATCCAGAAATATTGAGGACGGGGACGATGGTCCATTCCTGATCGGCCAATTTCCCGACCCAAAACTCTTCACTGGTATAGCGTTTTAAAAGGTTTTCGATGAAGGCCATAGTGAATTGAGGGGCCCCCGATTCGTTCCCGTGGTGGGTAGAAACAATCACTTGTCCGATTTTTGTGGGATCCATTTGATTGGGGTTGCCACTAATGCGAATGGCTAAAACCTCTTCATTGTCATCATTTGTTCCTATCGAGATGATTTTAGAATAATCGGCATATTGCTGTTGTAAGGCGGTCATCCGATCCACTATTTGTTTGTAACGTCCTTGAGGGGCAGCAAATAGTGGTGCGCAGAGAGTAAAAGATAGCAAAAGGGCGGTGAAAGTGGTGAAAAAAGATCTCATGGGTCCCCCTAAGGTTTTGGCAAGCGTCTTTACAATAACATGGGGATCATGGCTAAGTTAGTAGATTGTATGACACGACTTGTTGCTGCGTTTTTATTCTCCATTGCTCTGTATGCATCGGCACCCTGTCCCCCCACCGAAAAACCTTCTCATCTGTTAGAAGTGGGAGCTCATTTGCAAACGATTGAGCCCAACCAACTTCCTGAATTTGGACAATCGATTCCGACCTATGCCCTTTCTTTGGGGTTGGAAATATGGGGGCCACTTGCTGTTTATGGTCGAGTTAATTACGGATCGGTGGTGAATATTTATGCCTTTATTGCGGAGCTTGGGATGAGAGTCCGCATCGCCACGCCATTCATGGATCTCTTTGCCACGCTCGGCGGACATCATTTCAAATATGGCGGCTCCGGTTCCCAATATCGTTATAACGGGGGGGCTGTTGGGTTGGGCGGGAGTGTGTTGATTGCCGGCAATGTTGCGGCTGAATTAGCGATCAAGACCTACCTGCAAGAACGAAACCTCTTTTCCTACGGGGTTGGGATTGTATTTCTGTTTTAAATGAAACTCTGTTTCAGCAGCCAAAGCACTCCGAGCAGGACAATCTGGAGTAGAGTCGATTTTTCACTTCGAAACGCCTTTGCGAGTGAAAAAGTATGGCTGCTTTCAGGGAATGAGCTATACAAGGAAGGCAACCACCGAGGCACCTGGCCTAAGTATTTTTGATAACTCTCTCCGAATTGTCGTGTGAGGATCTCCTCTTCATACCGCACAATGAAATGGTATTGGATGCAGGACCAGAAAAAGATCGCGATCGATAGGGTGGTAAAACCAAACAATCCCCCCGCGCAGGTGTAGAGCAAAATATTAGAAATATAGAGCGGGTTTCGGACATGAAGAAAAGGGCCCGCGGCGACCAACTCCGGAACCGATTCTTGTCGGGTGCGGGTCGCGCTTCCGGCATATCCAACGGCCCAGATGCGTCCCGTTTCTGCGATTAAGATTCCCAGAGTAAAACAGAGGGAAGTAAGAGCTGTGGGTGTAAACTCAGCCGGCAGAATCAAAAAGAGAATAAAGAAGGGAACTGGGGAGAAGCCTCGCCATTGGAACCAAACCCTTCCCAGAGAAACTGCTGCATTCGCGGACATGGGGAAGTTGTATTATAAATCTGGGCACATTGCCAGCCTCTCTCGTGGCTTTACAGGATATATCCGATCGGATATAATGAATGCTATGAATAAGAATGCGGTTTTAATGCTGAGGAAATACGCCGGGGTGACTCAGCAGGCATTAGCAGTAGCTGCTGGCACTTCCCAACCGACCATTGCTCTCTATGAAAGAGGGGCAAAATCACCCACTTTAGAGACCTTGCAACGACTCGCCTCATCTTTAGGGCTAGAACTAGTCCTTACCTTCACTCCTCAAATGAGTCGGGAGGATCAAAGGAGCTTGATCTACCACCAAGCGAT
Source organism: uncultured Pseudobdellovibrionaceae bacterium (assembly GCA_964604555.1). Lineage (GTDB taxonomy): Bacteria > Bdellovibrionota > FAC87 > UBA2466 > UBA2466 > CAZRZK01. The sequence continues at coordinate 66,041 of CAZRZK010000006.1, forward strand.
TTGCAATCGTCTGAGAAAAGATCCCGTTTCAAGTCTTGAACGGGCTCGTTCAGTTTTGATGAAAGTAAGTCACCAACATAAAGGGGCTAAGAAGTTATTTGATTCTTGGAGCCGTTGGTTAGAGCTTCCTCTGGAAGAGTTGATCCTGAAAATTCTGGATCCTGGACAAGAGGCACGAGAAATGAGGCAGGTCTCTCCTTTTGCGGGGTTACTTTCACCCAAAGAAAGAGTTATTTTACTGACCCAGTTTCGGAAAGAGTATCCACTATGAAGCGGAATGAGTTTGAGCATACCATTCGTGCAGCAGGGGCCATTTTAGGGGTCGATAAGCTCCTTGTGATTGGAAGTCAGGCGGTCCATGCCTCAATCGATTTTGAAATAGAGGTCGCCCAGCGATCCATTGAGACCGATATATCTGCCTTAAAAGATGAGGATGGTGCACTAGCAGATTTGATTGATGGTTCCATCGGAGAGCTCTCGATGTTCCAAGAAACCTTTGGCTACTATGCCCAAGGAGTGACTCCTAAAACAGCCATCCTTCCGTCAGGGTGGAGAGAACGGTTAGTGCCCTTTAAAACAGCAGGAACTCAAGGAATAACCGCGCTCTGTCTTGAGTTGCACGATCTTTGGATCTCAAAAGCGATTGCGGGGAGACCTAAGGATATTGAATTTTGTAAATCTCTTCTTGAATTAAAATTGGTAAAAGTAAAAATCTTGGAGTCACGCTTAAAGAAGGTGAAGCAACTCAAAAAAGAGATTAGGCAAAAAGTCGCTGGATTGATGGGGTTATAATCCCGCTTCTAAACCAACCACAAAAGAGACGCCTCGGCCGAAGGGTCCAAACCCGTGGTAGGCACCGATCCGAACCAGGGCAGGAAGGTAAAAGGAGAAAATCCAATCGGAGCGCAGTTCAGCGCCCACACTAGTATAGAAGATCTCCATGAAGCGGGAGCGACCTGTAATAAAGGTGTCTCGAGGGTGAGCTTTACCGAGATCCCGGGTGGTAAAATCGCTGACCAATGCGCCATAAAGATTCCTGAGTTGGAGGGGCCAAAGTCCGATCCCTCGTCCTATCGTAGAAATAGGAAAAATATATTCTAGGTTGAGGTTTACGATTCGCCGGGAAACCAGAAAGTCGGGATCGAAGCCGCGGTTTAAAAAGCTATTGCGGGCAAGAGAGAAGAGGAGCTCTCCTCCAGCGGAAAAATAGGAGTTAAAGAGGGAGTTTCCCTCAGTATAGCCTCCCCGCAATCCAATATAAAAGGCATGATTATCTTTCCAGGGGGCCATGACATATTGATCGATCGCGGCGGTGGTGCTGAAGAAATTATCATCCGATCCTACCGCTTCTAAATAATGGGCATGATTCACAGAAACTTGTGTTCCTGTCACGGGGGTGACATCCCAGGGGCGTTTTTTAAAATTGTCTCGATAGGTAATCGTCACCTCAGGTCCAACCCCAAGATTGGCAGTGCCTAGAGGGGAAGCTTCGATTTTACGGTAGTTGGCGCCTAATCGAATCGTGGAAGAGAGAAAATCGAGGCCTTGAGAATAGCCGAATCCGCCGCCCCATCTTTTTTGGAAGGTTTTCGTTGAAAAAAGATAACTGGGAGCGAGATAGCTTTTCAAATCGACCGTTGAATCCCCTCCAAAACGGTGGGCTAACACTGCCGAGGCAAAGGGAAGTCCGCGGGTGTCATAGCCCCCCATGAGATCGTAAAAATAACGTTGGCTCAGATCAAAGCCGGGAATCCAAGCACCAATCTGAATCCCATCCGGCACAATTAAGAGAGAGGGAACCCAAGCCGTTGGAAAAAGAGTGGCCCAAGGTGAATAGCTTTCCGGAGCCGAAACCTGCACCGTATTATCAAGCGTGATGGGAACCGATTCACTTTTTACATTTTGAAAAGATCTCGGCGCTGAAGCAATCGGTTGTGTCACGGCGATGTCATATCCTTTGGTCGTTTGTTCAGAAATTACCCAAGCTCCATTTGAGGTGTCGAAACTGTTGATTCCACCCAATACCGCAATTTTTTTTACCATTCGTTGGGTTTTAGGATCAAACGCCCAGACCTCATCCCTGCCGTCAAGGGTGGCGACCATTAGAAGTTCGTTCACTTTTCCTTTTAATTCATGCCCTTGACCCGGAATTCGGAGCTGCAGTTTGGGGGCTTCTGCGCTCCAATCGTAAAGTTCGGTTTGCAATCCAGTTCGCAGTAAAAACCAAAATCGATTTTGGAAAGTGGTAATCGATGATATCCAGCTTCCTTTAGGGAGTTTCCAAAGGCGGTTTTGCTCAAATTGATCCTCTTTGTTACGACGGAAATCGACCAGAATTCCATTCGTCGCCTCCTCTTGATAGACGGCGAGGGCAGAGAGATCATTCTGACATCCCACTTGATGGACATGCTCCAATCCGTTTCGATAACCTTTGAAAACAGGGGAGAAATACTCATGTGTATCGGTGAAGTGTCCGCCAAGGGTGTTTAAGACATAATTGTTTTTGGAAGTGGATTGAGCGAAAAGAAGCAGAGGGCGATCTTTCCATTTTTCCCAGCAATAAGGATCTATTCCCCCGCTTTCAAAATCGAAGGTGGAGAGATGTTTTTTTGTTTGTGCATCCCAAATCTTAAATTGAGAACCCCACCGAGGGTGGGTGCGATGATAACCAAAATGTTTCCCGTCAGGGGAAAAGAGGACCCCCTTTTTGTATTCTCCGTCGGAAGTGAGATGAGTTGTCTTGGACAAGGGGGAATGTTTAATCCTGGCAATCTCCTGCTGAACCGCTCTGGCCGAAGCGGCAAAATATTGGGTCCAGAGGGTAGTGTAATCGACGTTAAAAACCTCTTCTAACGGACCTGAAAGAAGATAAGGCCAATTGGAGCTTTGGCTGAGGGTGAGGTCGGAAATCCCTTTCCCCCCTTTGCGATTCCAAAGTTCTTGATAAAGATGATAACCAAAAAAATAAGGGCTCATCCCATGCGGCCAAAGAGTATGACTACTTTCAAAATGATCGAGTGCTAACTTTTCCAGGTTCCAGGCATTGGCCTCCACTAAAAGCCTTTGGGTGGCGTGAAAAACATGGCCACGACCCCGTCCCGAGCGGGTGAGTTGGGTTTCAAAAAAGACGGCCGCTCCTTCATGGAAGTGGGAGGGCATCAGTCCATTGGGGAGTACCCAGGATCCAAAAACGGTCCGCATCAAGGACCATAGTCCATGGGCGGGATAAAGATGGAGAATATGCACATACTCATGGAGCACAATCGATGACAACCAGTCTTCTAAATCAGTCAATGCTTCCTTGGGATCAGGAGGGGCCAAGAAAAGGACCATATGGGGATAGGGGAAATCGAGGGCATAACCATTCAGGGCGTCATGGAAATCGGCCAATACAATATGGGTGAACTCCGGCCCTTCGGGAAAGATCGGCTTGAGATTGCGGTGGTGAAACTCTGCCGTTCGCAAGATCTTTTCGGCCAGGGGATCGCGCCCTTGTCGATAGAGGATTCGAAAGTGGGGGCTAGACCGCTCACTCCAATGAATATCGGAAGGGAAGGTGATGTAGCTGGGGGCTGCGAAAAGAGGCAGGAGCAAAATTTTAAAAAACAAAATCATGGAATCGCCTTTAGGGTTTCATTGAGTACTTCATCTATCGTAATCAAATTCATACAGGCATGGGAAGCGAGAGGACAGATCTTTTCTCCACACCAGGCATAATCATCGATATCATTGAAACGGCAGAGTACCTGCTTTTGGATCGTCCTGTGAGTTTCTAAGGGATAACCATGCCATTCGCCAATCGATTCCGGCCCGAAAAGGGTGAGGGTGGGAGTGCCCAGTGCAGCGGCAATATGTTTCACCCCCGAATCATTCCCAATCCACAGTTTTCCCCGGACCAACTCTTCTATGAGGGCGGTGAGCGTGGGTGTCAGTTGGATATAAGGTTCCAGGCGTTTTAGGTAATAGGAGTCCCACTCCGGCATTTTCTCTAAGAGTAATTTAGGTTTTGTGGGCAATCGTTCGATCAAGGCCAGGAATCGATCCAGCGGCCATTGTTTGCTTTCACGGCTTGCCAACGGAGAGATAAGAATTTGATCACGGAGCGAATTTTGTTTAGGAAAATAGATTTTAGGAAGGGGTGACAAGCCCTCCCATCCTAATGCTCTTACAACATTCAGATCTCTCTCGATGGCCGACATGGGTTTTCCGAGATGAGGAATCAAAACGGTCGAGAATGCGGTATTAGGAATGCGGGAATGGTGATGCAGGATTCGGTTTTGAGAGAGTTTGCGCAGTTGTTTGGCTTGGGACTGGCTTACGTGAAACCCCAAAACCCAATCATAGTTTTCTTTTTTCAGTTGGGATAGCAAATCCCGATTCCATTCTGTGAAAAGAATTTTTTTGGAGGGACGAGGATCGTGAGTAAAGAGATCGGCATAAGGTTTGGGAAACATCAGATGTAGTTCGGCCGAGTTTTTTTTGGCCCAACAGGACAACGCCTCTATTGAGGCGGTCCAGAGCGCCGTGTCACCGAGCTGTCGGTTTTTAAAGGCGAGTATTTTCATGGCTAAGTGTTGTCATTAGACCGAAATAATGGTGTATTTATTCGAATATTTCACTCGATTTTTTATAAGGAGATTGGCATGTTTACAGTTCGAGATTGGCGTCTTTCCTTTTTAGTAGTGGGAGCATTTGCACTCGTTTTGGGATTAGGGGCTTGCAGTAAAAAAGATGTGGTCGAAGATGAACCCGCGTTCGGGGCATCAGGAGATGGTTCAACTGAGGAGTCTTCCCTTGAAGAGAGCTCCTCGAGCGCTGCGACTCCAGCTCCTCCTCCCGTTGAAGAATCGGTTGGAACTGCAGGAGCGGGGGACATCAGTGTTCCTTCCTCCGATTTCAAAACCGCCTATTTCGATTTTGACAGCTTTAGCTTACGGGCCGATGCTCGGGAAGCGTTGAAGAGCAATGCTCAGTGGTTGAAGGATAACCCTTCCGCCAAGGTACAGATCGAAGGCCATTGCGATGAGAGAGGCACCACCGAATATAACTTAGCCCTAGGCGAAAAACGGGCCAATGCGGTTCGGGAGTACCTGAAGCGATTAGGTGTTTCGAGCGGTCGACTCACGGTCATCAGTTACGGTGAAGAGCGGCCTTCGGATCCAGGGCATGATGAATCGGCTTGGTCTCAAAATCGTCGTGCGACCTTTATTGTCCTTTCACAATAAATGCGATTCCTTTTTTTATTATTAACGATAGTGGGCTGTGCTCACCGTCCGATCGACGAGATGATCCTCGCCGATGTGGCGGTAAAGGCAGCCCAGAAATCGAAGGCCGATACCTTAGCACCGGATCTTTTTCGACGGGCGGAGAACTATTATCTTCGTGCCAAGAAAGATTACAAGGAAGGGTATTTTGACCAGTGTAAGGAGAATGCCAATTCGGCCCGCATTTTAGCTGAGCAGGCGGAATTTAAGGCGCTTCAGAAAAGTACGAAACGGGCTACCAGCAGTGGCAGTGAATTGGATGGCGCGTCTGTTCCAATCTCTCCCACACAACCTTCTGGAGGAGATACATTACAACCATGAAGAAAGCTGCTCTTTTTGTCATTCTGTTAATGGTACTTGCCGTCGCTGGTTGCAAAACGCGGAGTGAATTACGCCGTGAACAGGAGATGGAAAAGTTAAAACAGGAAGTGAGCACTGTCCGGGGCAATCGCGCCGATAGTGAAGCAATGACAGAGGATCTGAAACTGGAAATGACCCGTCTGCATACAGCACTTGATGAGCAGATCCAGGGGCTCCGTAGAGAAAATGAAGAGCTGAAAGCGCAACTTCAGCGGGTGAATGATCGGGTTCAGGCCGTTGAACAAAAGAGTGTCGCCCCAGTCGAGCCGCCTCCTGCTCCAGTCCCTCCGCCTCAAACTGAAACTGAGGAGCCGGCAAAAGATTTTGAAACCGCCAAACAGCTTTATGATGAAGGAAGATATGAAGAGGCGATTGAAATCTTAAAGCCTATCTCAAAAAGCAAGAAAACCGATGCCAAGAAAGCTCACTATCTTTTGGCGGAGTCCTATTTCGCAAGCCGGGACTTCGCTTCCAGTGCGTTGGAATATTCGGAATACCGCAAAAAATACCCGCAGGACTCCTTAGTCCCGAGCGCGATCTATCGCCAGGCAAACGCCTTTCGGAACATGGGGAAATCGAAAGAGGCTCGCCTCTTTTACGAAGAGCTGATCGAACGGCATCCCAAGCACATGCTGGCCGGCAAAGCGAAGCAGGAAGTGAAGCGGCTGAAGTGAGTTAAGAGAACATTATTAGCGGGCTCTTGAATCAAAATCTTAAATAATCAAAAAGAAGTAGCATTGCTAACGCTCTTAAGTGGCATTCTGGCTGGCTTTTCGGCAGTCAGAGGAATGGATCTGGATCAGCTGGTCTTTTACCACGCGGCTTTGAGAATGTTGGAAGGGCAGCTTCCGTATTCCGACTTTGAATTTGTGCAAGGGCCACTGACGGGAATAGTTCTATTGCCATTTTTTAAACTAGCTCCGACAGGTGGCTGGGCAATGGTGACCGCAGCGATTGCCTTAAATTGCGCAACTACATTGATTGTATATTTGAGCCTTGTTAAAAAATTTTCAAAGCAAATCGCTCTTCTTGCGGGCGGGTTGACCTCATTATGGTTCTTGCCTGTATTCGGACATGTTTATTGCGACCCTCTGGCTTTCTTTTGGTTGCTTTCAAGCATTTATTTCTTACCTCAAAGGCCCATTGTTGCTGGAATATTTGTTGGGTTGTCGATGCTTACAAAACAAAATATCGGCATGTTTGGTCTGTTTGCAGTTTTTATTGCTCAATTGATAACAGACCGAAAAAAAGCAACATTCCTTTGGACATATATGGCGCTGGGTGTGGTTGCCACGTTCACAATCGTAATGCTTACATTATGTTTTTTTCACATTCCGTTAGTCAGGTTTTTTGAGCAATGGATTGTGTGGTCCCTAGAGTTTGCGAAGAATACAAAAAGTTGGTCATCGCCCTTCGTTTTCACGCTGTTGCCGTATGGATTGAGTTTTAGGCTTGCATTTACTCATTTGGGAGTTTTAGCGTTCCTGCCTGTGTTGGCCAGCGTTTATCTTGCCTATTGGGCCTTACTTACCTGTGGTAGGCACGAAGATAAGGAACGAGTTTTCCTGCTTTGTTCATATGTATTTTCTGCATTATGGTGCGCATCCATGTTGGGCCGACTTTATGCCTACTGTTTTTTTTCTATGGGGGGAGTCATGGCAATGACAATGTCTTTTTTGAAAGGCTGGCAAAGGAAGCTGAGCATTGGGATAATAGTACTCGTAGTGATTTCAGGAGGAATGCATTTATGGAAATCACGTGCCTTTTCAAGGAAACTCGAATCTACAGTCGGTTATGATACTTATCCAATTCAATTTCCTCCAGGGTGGATCCCTGGTTACACCCGGTCAGTTGTAAACCAATTACGCCAAGAAAATGTTCCTTATGCCTATATCGATGACCGAGCCATGCTGGTATCTGCGTTTTTAGGAAAAGCTCCCAAGCACTTAAGTCTAGGTTACCAATATGGTCAAACGGTACCGGACCACCCACGACGACGACAGGAATGGGAACAACGATTTATTTCGAAGTTAGAAGCGGATAAGGTGTCGAAAATCATTTTTGCCGCTTTTCCCGGGGTGAATTGTTTTAGAATCAGGGGAAATTGCATGCAAGACTTGGAGCTTCTGAAGAGTTATCTCGAAGATCATTTTGAAAAAAGTGAGGAGTATCGCGGAGCTATTGTTCTTACTCGAAAGCGGGATTCAAAGTTGTAGGTTATTGGTTTAGTCACTCTACTCTCATGGGAAAACCAGGGCTCCGTGTATCAAAGTACTATTATGTTATGTATCCCAGAGTCACTAGTCGATAAAGCGAGTCCAGAGTTGAACAATCTTGATTGTCCGGTGCGCAGAAGTCCTCAACACAAGCTGGATTAGGTTTAGGAGTCACTTCACGAGGGAGGGGACAGTTGTTGGCCGATGGTTTCTTGCGAATGTTTTCGCTCTGGATTGCATCGGCATATTTGGAGTTAACAACCTGCCATCCAGAGCACGCGCTTTCGATGACTCGGCAATCCTCATTGTTTACACAGGTCATTCTTTCGGGATAGTTGAACTCAGAAATGGAACTTCTCATAGAAGGAGTCATGAAAAGAACAATGCACAGAAAAAATCCCTTCGGAGATATAGGTTAAGTTTCTATATGAGACTCGGGGAGGTTACTGACATGGATTTTCTTTGCTTGCGTCTTTTTAAAGGTAGAGAAAACCTCAGTAATGGGTATTATTCTCATGCTGGCCATCTGTGCTCTTCCGACCGCTGGAGAAAAACTAACGAAACAAAAGAATAGAATGAGTAATTTGCCAAAAAGCGCCTTAAAAGTTGTCATTATTCTCCTCAATAAAATAAGTGGAAGTATAGAAACTAACATCATCCAAAATAAATGATTTTTCTGCATCTTATTCCCATGCACCGCCATGCAAGAGATCGGTTTTTCCAGATCACACAAACTCTCGGTCCAGACTGCTTTATCCCGCTCCCCAGGATAGGCAGCGCGAATGCCAGCTGAATCAGAATCTTTTAAAATCCGTTTCTTCAATTCTCCAGTGCGGGCTTGCGCGAACATCGTTGCATCGGGATCAATCGATCCTGTCTCATGTCCAAGGCCCAGAAGGTGTCCAATCTCGTGGGTCAAAATATTTTGAACATCATGTTTGCCGGCTTCGCCTGTCGTCGTGAAGCTGTGATTTACTCCATTGAGCAGAATATCGGAATCCAGGATTCGTCCTGCTCGATCGTTATCTCCTGCTAAATAATAGTTGCGGGTGAGTGCGACCACTGCGGTTTCATCAAAGGGCCAGTCTTTTGTAACGAGGATAATGTGCGGCAATCCATCATTCTCGTTCCGTTCTCCCGAAGAACAGCCCATGGGGAGGAAATCAACCTGTGTCCCGGAGACGGTCATCCAGGTTTTAAAACTGGCATCGATGGCAGCTTTCCAATCGGGGTATTGAGAAAGGGTAGGTAGGGAGAGATAAAAAGGAATGGGGAGCGCATCGAATGGCCAATGAAGATAAGCTCCGGTTCCATCTCCATTGCTTCCGTCTGTTCTATTGCGACTGCTCTCCCTTTTAGAGCTGGAAGCCACTCCCCATTCCCCTCCCACGATTTCGTAATTTCCTGAGGGGGCGAGATGAAGGTGAAGGGTGTATTGGTGGTTTTTATATAGTCGGGGAAATCCAGAATAAAAGATCCCATTTCCCCCTCTTTCTCCTCCTGGACCCCAGATTTGAATATGGGAGGAGGCCTCCCCCTCGATGACTTCAAGAACTTCGGCGTCTGCAATAAATCGAATGCCTAATAAGGTGTCTTTTTCACTGGTGAAGGAGTCTATTTTGACGCGTGCGATTAAATCGGTGTTTTCCTCTACCTTTTTTTGAATGGCGTCGGCATCAACAACCATTCCAAAGCAGGGGAGGGTGCGTAAAATGGCTAAAAGAGCGAAAAGTTTTACGCACCTAAATGGACGAAAACGGGAGTGGTTACTTGGGGTTATATGTTCCATCTTATTGAATATTAAGGATTTTTTTTATTTTAGTTCAGACTGGATTTTTGGTACCACCTTTGCTAAAGACAATACCTGCATGAAGTTTTTTTTAGTCCCTTCCAGCAGTAGTAATAACTCAGCTTGGACGCCACAAACCGCGAGTGAGCTTCTAATAATGCGACGCGATAGATCTCTTCCTCACCTGTCCCGCAAGATTTACCACTGTATGATGGGACTGCTCTGCTTTTCATTGTATGCCTTTTTTCTCTCTCGAGCACAGGCAATCTTTACGGTTTGTTTAATAGGTGGAAGTTTTGTTTTGTTGGATGCAGGTCGCTTTGTCGTTCCCCAATGGAAGGGAATGGCAGTCACTCTATTTGGCAGCCTAATGCGTAAGGAGGAATTGCACAGATTGACTGCCAATAGCTATTTCGTGCTGGGTGTTTTATTAACCCTTCTCTTTTTTCCTAAGCCCATTGTGCTGATGAGTATCCTCTTTTTAGCGGTTGGGGATCCCATTGCTGCTATCTTTGGATCGCTCCATGGAAGGACTTACTTAGTAGGAAGGAAAAGCTTAGAAGGAAGTCTCGCTAACTTTATGGCCTGTTCACTAGTGAGCCTATTAGTAGGCGTTTTTTATTTTGGTATCTCTGCGGATTTGGCGCCACTTTTTGCGCTGACTTGCGGCCTTATTGCGGCTGTGGCGGAGCTTCTTCCTTCTAATTTTGACGACAACCTGATGATCCCAACCACTTCGGCTACTTTATTAACTGTCGTCAACCACTTCGCCAGCTTCTTCTAAAAGGGGTCAATCGACTTTTGGTACCAAAAAGTACCATAGTCAGCTAATTAAATTGGCTATGGTACTTTTTGGTACCAAAAGTCGATTGACCCCTTACTACTCTATTCAATACGCAGGTCGGGTCTGTTGGTACGGGTGCACTGACTGGTGAATTGGTGCTGCTGGCTCGGGCTTGAATCTAACAACTCAAAATATTTGAAGATCGCGGCTGTTGAAGAGCTGAGATCTGCTTTGCTCCCATCCCGCATTTCCATTAGCAAGGACCACATTCCGTGCTTCCAATAAGCATAGTCTTCGTAGGTATTGTTAGCAGAGTAAACAATATCGGTAGAAGTTCCATGCTCATAGTCGTTGAGTGCAGCCGCTTTTGCCGTGACCGATGCAAATTGGTTGTGATCTTTGGTATGGAGGTCTTCAGCGTCCACCCCCCAAGGATAGGTGAGAGATCCCACATAGCCATGCACCGTTAAGCTTCCGGTATAGGCTCTCGATTTAATGTGTTCCATCAACCGTACAATGCTTTTGAGTTTGCCACCGGGTAGGTTATTGCAAACACCTGGATAATCACGATTCGGATCCACCCCATGTTCGTAACGATTGTTTTGGTTGTAACCGGAGATGTTCAATACCGGTATGATGGTCCATTCTTGATCGGCGAGGTTGCCTCTTAAGAGCTCAGTGCTTTCATATTTCTTAAGGAGCTCTTCAGAAAAGAGGTGGGCAAATTCTGGGCAGGCCTTTTCATTGCCATGGTGGGTGGCCACGATCAATTGCCCTATTTTCTTAGGATCTGCGGCATCGGGGCTTGTGCTTATTCGAAGCGCCATGATGGCCACGCCATCATCATTCTCTCCGATTGAGAAGAGCTGACTGAATTTAGGATGGGCATTTTGCAGGGCGGTAAAGCGATCGAGGATCTTTTTATAGTCGCCGGTCGGTGGATTTGTTGCCGATGCTGTAAAGGATACACCCAAGAATAAAAATAGCGCGAGAAATAAAGCAAAAGATGATTTGATTTTCATGATTCCCCCAATTAGATGCTCAACCCTAATTCATTATCCAGAGACCCACAGGCTCCTGCAAATACTTTTTCACTAGCTTTCGCAGAAAACTATGAATAATATTATCACCTGTATACAACCTTAATTGGGGGAAAAATAATGGCATCTAAATCTAAAGGCGGAGTTTCTTTTGTGGTTCAATCCAAGTTAAAGGAACTCGTTAAGAAATCTAAGATGAAATGTTCATCTGATGTCGTGATGGCGATGAATAAAATGATCAACACCACCGTCACGAAAGGTGTCGAAAGGGCAAAAGGAAACGGCCGCAAAACATTGCGGGCTGTGGATCTATAGTCCTTCGCAGCAGATTTTGGTCGGGGCGGGCTGTTAAGCAAGCCCCGGTCTAAATCCAACCTCCATGCAAACTCCTTCGATAATTGAATATCGAGACCGCAACACAGATTCTGAGCTTATCGATTTTTTAAATTCTGAGTTGCGTCCTGAGGCTAAAATCTCAGGAATCAATTCCATCGAAAAGGAATATCCCTCTCTTTTTTCTCCGCTCCATGGGGGGATTTCATTCTGTTTTAGGGAAAATGGAAAATACATTTCCCATGTCGGCTGTCTCATGCGGGAGTATGTTCACCGGTTTTTTCGAATAAAGGTGGGACTCATTGGCTCGGTTGTGACCTCCAAGGATTATCAAGGCCATGGTTATGCCTCACAATTGCTCCAAGCAGCGGTACAAAAATTTAAAGAAGAGGGCTGTGAGGTCGCCATTTTGTGGACCGACATGCCGGAATATTATGAAACCTTCGGTTTTGTACAAGCGGGGCAAGAGGTCGATCTCCGTTTTTCCGTTGATACAGTGTTAGATAGTTCCTTGGTTCCTGAACGGGCCAAGCCAGAGGATATCGAAAGCGTATTAGCAATCTACCTGAGAAAAGAGGGCCATCTTCAGCGAAGTTTGACCGAAATGCAGCAGTTAGCAGCGATACCTGGTACTCAACTTTATGTAACTCGCCGTAATGGATGCGTGACCTCCTACCTCGCCATTCAAAAAGGAGAGGATTTCAAAAACTACATCCACGAATGGGGAGGAGATCATCAGGAATTGATAAAGGCCATCAGTTGGATACAGAAAAACGATTACCAGGATCGCCCTCTTACTTTAATTTCCCCTCCATATGAAGAGCTAGAAGCCTTAGAGTCGATAGCGGAGTTTGGATGGAACGGCGTGCTGGGAATGATTAAGATCCTCGATTTGCCAGCAATCCTCAAATCTTATCAAAAACTTTACGGAAAATCGGCCATTGAAGAGAGCTCATTGCCGCCAGAAGTTCTCTACTTTGGCAACGGAGCCACTAGTCATCCTACTTTGCCCTTTTTCCTTTGGGGGTTTGACTCGATTTAAGCTCGACAAAACCCCGTATGATGCTTCTCTCCTTTTCTAGCAAGTAGAGAGGATCTATCATACGCTTATGTCGATACCACCTATTGAACCCTCGGGGCTTGATGTCTCTCTCTCACAAGGCAATCAATCGTCAAAGGAACCTCCGAAACTACAGCCCTGGACTCCGCCCACACTCACTATTTTTCGCCTTGAGGATACTCAATGGGTCGACTCTCATGTCCGAGAGTCGGATGGTAATGGCTATTTGGGTTCTTAATCAGGAAAACCTTTAGCTCCTTACTAGCTCGCTGTGGAATTCGGCTAATGAAGATACTCTGGAAAATCGCCTATTGTCTGGAAGCTCTGGGTGAGTTGCTCCTTTGTAAGACATTAATTGTTGCAATCCCATTTCGTTATTGGTCACACTTTTGCGGAACGGCTCACTGTGAAACCCTGCGAGTAAATGGGGAGAGGTTTAGTGAAGAGTCTATCCGGATCGAATACTACCTCACCTGGGCATCGTTGCGGTTGCCGTGGCGTTGCAAGTGCTTAGAGCGTGCCCTTGCTGCCCAGCGGATGCTAACTCGTCGACAAATCCCCAGCACGATCTACTTCGGCCTGCTAAAAGAAGATCTGCAGAAGTGGATCGCCCACTCTTGGGTACGCTGCGGGAACCGATGGGTAATTGGCTACCTGCCTAAGAAAAACTACACAGTAGTGGGAACGTTCGCGCAACTCCAGGGTTAGAGCACCTGGCGAGGCCGGGAAGTCATCCCTATTTGACCGGCCAACTGGATGAGCTTTTGTTGGTACGAAGCCAGGAAACCCATATTGCGAATGAATTGATAGCGATAACTATGTTCCACCAAACGTTCGATTTTTGAGGCCCCCTTCAAAAGCATGACTGAATTTGCCTTGGGAGAGATCTCAACTACTTCGGTAATGGGAAGCGAGCTTCGGCAAAATTGTTTGCCGATGGGAAGGGCAAACTTGTCGCTGTTTGGACGAATCCTGCGCAAGCCCTTAGTACTAATTCCGAGCAAATCGGCGGAGATTTGCCAAAGCTTGATCTGCGGAAAAGAGGGGAGGACGACTGCTCTTCCTGCGTCGTCGAATGTTATGGCACACACATCATCCGCTAATATTTTTGCGCCGTGAAGGAAATGCCATGCTGCAAGGGTAGATTTTCCGGCGCCCTGGTGTCCAACGAAAATCTGACAGGTTTCCCCATCCAAGGAAATCGCGTTTCCGTGCAAAACGATAAGCCCGCGTTGCTGTAATACGCAGCCCAACGACGAGCCCAAGAGAAACAAACGTAGGAGTTCGGCTTCGGTGTTTTTTCCCACAGTGAACGAGACCCGATTTCCTCTAGCAATTCGAAAACACCCTATGGAAGGTACGTCGAATCTGTAAGAAGGAAAGAGATTGGTGGGTGCCTCCGCCGGGAACGTTTCATCCACAATGACGAGATCTGTTTTGGGTATCTCCGGGTGGGGCAAGAGCTCGGGGAACGCAATTGCCGAACGAATTGTTAAACCAAAGGCTTGGTAATAAGGCATGACCTTCCTTGAATACGGTTTGCGCCGGCGTTATCTTAATCTGTTGAAGGTGAAATGATAACTCCTGAAACTATTCTAAGACGAAATTCATCGATTTTCGCTTCACGAGTGGATGACGATCTGGTGATGATGGATGAGCAACGGGGACTCTACTACGCGCTAAACTCAGTGGCCGGTCGAATTTGGGAAATATTATCCGCTCCTACCCCATACTCGAGATTGCTCCAAGAGCTCGTTGCTACTTATGAGATTGACTTGGTGCAATGTGCCCAGGAGCTTCAGCCCTTCCTACTGCGCATGGTAGAACAGCACCTTATCGAGATTCCTGAAAATACGTCGAAAACCCCGAGCGAAACTGCTATATAAGCCGACTCTGCGAACCATTCTTCACTACCGATCGTTAGCGAACTCAGTTTATTATGTCTGCACATGGGCGAGCACAATGGGAGGGTGTATTTAAGCCGCTGGCTGGATTCTTCAGAAATGCAGCTACTTTTATTTGGTTGTCAGCGATTTCTCGGCACGGCAAGCCGACACGATTTGTCCCAAGCCTTGGCAAAACCCTTCGACGAGAGAGCTTTCTTCGAGCTTTCTCAGCATCACCGACTCACACTCATCCTCTATAAGTTTGTCGTTAACCCCTATTCCCATTACTTTTCGAAAACAGTATGCAATGCGTTCGAACACGCCACTCGTCAATACACTCTCTCTCATTTACGTTTTTCTAAAATCGCCTTAACGCTTAGCAAAGCTCTCTTCCAGGCGCGGGTGCCTCATATCTTTCTTAAAGGCCCACTTTTAAACCACCGGCTTTCGCCGAATCTCCTTTTTCGCTACAGTGGCGATCTCGATGTCTTCGTAAAAAAACAAGAATTGCGAAAAGCAGATGGCTGCCTGAAACAGCTGGGTTTTCTCCCTGAGGTCGCCATCGAAAGATTTGAAAAAATATCGGGCCTTGCGGCGTTTGAGAGTAAGGACATTCGTTACAGAAAAGAAGGGGGAAGGGAAGATATCGAGCTGCACTGGAAACTCGGTGAATTGGATACTATTTCTCAGAGTAAAGAGTTTGAGCTCAGTCAGGTGACGGAGCGAATTGAATTCCAAGGAGAAAGCCTGCCGGTCTTGGAGAAGCACCTCGACTATCTCTACCTTTGTTTTCACGGCATAAAGCATGATTGGTCGCGGCTTCGCTGGCTAGTTGACATTGCAGAGTATGCAAGGACCATGAGTCTAAACACCAATGAACTTTTGGCTATGGCCACCCACTATGGATTGTCTAATGCCCTTCCTGAATCCGCATTCCTTTGCCGTGAGCTCTTCGCCGTACATTGTCCCAGCCCTAGTGATCGACGGGCCTGGCTAGCCGAGGAGCGCGCGGCCCGACGCCTAGGCCTCTTGAATGATCCCAAACGATTCAAAGTCCAGTATTTTTCCATTATCTATTGGCGGAGTTTTCTCTATCTGGACTATCAAAAACGCCTCAGTTTTTTTGGGTGGAAGTGTCTCTCTAGCATCAAGGGCAAACTGCAAACACTCTTGTTTCGTGTGAGGAAACAACTGTCTTGGAAAACGTGCTGCCAAGAGAGTCCTACTGGAAAAATTCACAATAGCGCCTAGCCTTATTTCCGGGAAGTAGGGGTTCTTTTATTCTCTTTCATCCTGACTCGATCCTCTTCCGCCACATAATTTTTCATGACGATGCGGAGACGCTCCCCGCTTTCCCGAAGTAGAACTTTGTGTGGAAGCAGATGGTAGAGAAGAGAGCTGTTCAATTCCACTTTGGCATTGACTGCCAGCCAGAGCCTTTCTCCATTATTCGGGGAAGGATAGGCTTTCAGGTAGCCTTTTGCCGTTTTCACAACACTATTTTCATCAGGATCAGGCAAGGCTTCAGCCGTCAGCAGGAAACTGGTGGGGGTGGATTGAGTGAGGGCTTGGAAATCTCTCGACATCGCTTTTTTAAAAAGAGGGAGGTTAAAGAAAAAATTACCATGGATCACCTCGGGCTTTATGGGGTTGAGACCGAGCACTTGAAAGTAATAATTCTTTCCTTCCGGGTCGACATTGATTCCGGGTAAAAGCCAGCGATTGAATTCCTGGAAATGCGAGAGGATTTTTTCCGCATAGGGAAAGCGGCCGTCCACGTTCAAAAAGATATCAAACTCAATTGTACGGTTTCCCATACGTTTCACGGTCCGCTTAATCCCATCTGGTTCATTCTGTAAATTTTTCTGTAGTTGCTCCAGGATCTGAGCATCTGGAGGAATATCAACCTTTGCAAAGGCAAGGCAGCTCAGTAAAAATGCGACTAGAAGCAATCTCATCTCTTTTTCCCAATTTGGAAGAGCGCTTTTCCGCCAATGAAAGCTCCGCCACCTACGAATATCCAGCTTGCAATTGGGAAGCCAAAGAAGTCGATTGGGCTGGAATGTTTTAAGAGGGCAACTCCAACGCCCATCAGGCCCACTGCGAAAATAGAGGAAGCGAGGGCATGAGAGGATAGCCTTAATACCTTGGCGAGCTCCTCAATATCCGCATTTCTGGTATTAAAGGCGAATTGGTTTTGGGCCCAAACTTTGAGAAAGCGTTTGAGGAGACGCGGGCCGGATTCAATCAGAGAATGGGCATCGCGACCAATAATCACCATCTCTCGCAAGATCCGCTCTTTACTATAACGATTCGTGAGTACTTTTCTCGCGAGTCCTGTCCCATTTTTCATGAGATCGAAGTGGGGATCCAGCTTTTTCCCCATTGCTTCGATGGTGACCATTGCTTTAAAGAGGAGCATCAGTTCTCGGGGAACGACGAGTCGATTCCTTACCGCAATCGAAGTGGAACGCAGCAGGAGTCTTCCCACATTCACTTCGCCCAGGGACATTCCCACAAAGGGGGAAATGGTATCCATCAACTCCTTTTGCAGATGGGGGATATCTATAGGGCCGGTAGAGTGACAAAGATTGACATATTCATAGGCCAAGCTTTCATAATCCTCATCCACCAGTGCGGTAAACATGATGAGAATGGCGTCTTGCACCTTGCGAGAGAGTCTGCCCACAATCCCAAAATCGATAATACCGATTTTGCCATCATTTAAAATGAAGAGGTTTCCGGGGTGGAGATCGCCATGGAATAAGCCGTCTATCATCACCATGTGAAAGAAAATGCTACTGCCAATCTCGACGATATCGGAAGGGTCCATGCCTCTCGCGATAATCGCCTCCCGATCGGAAAAGCGGAGCCCGTCAAACCGCTCCATGACCAAGATCCGTGTTGTACTGTAGTCGGTGTAAACTTTCGGGATCACCACCCGCTCAAAGTGGCTGAGGTTGTTTTGAATCCGACGGATGTTATTCGCCTCGATTCTAAAGTCGAGTTCTTCCAAAATCGTATTGAAAAATTCCTCTACGATTCCTTGCGGATTAAAAGTGCGACTTTCCGGAACATATTTTTCAAGCAGGGCCGAGAGTCCTCTTAAAATTGAAATGTCACTGTGAATCGTTTTGGCGATCCCGGGCCGTTGGATCTTAATGGCCACTCTTTCTCCGGTCCGCAAGACCGCGCCATGGACCTGGGCGATAGAGGCCGCGGCCATCGGGGTCTCGGAGAATTCTGTGCAGAGGGATGCGATTGGTTTTTTCCATTCCGATTCGATGAAGGATTCGATTTCAGAAAAAGAAAGGGTGTTGACATTGTCCTGCAGTTTTGAAAACTCTTCGATGACGGAATCGGGGAGGAGGTCGGAACGGGTCGCGAGCAGTTGCCCCAACTTCACAAACGTTGGTCCCAATTCTTCGAAGCTCATTCTCAATCGTTGGGCAATCGGAATATCGTTGGAGTGGATGCCGGTTTCAGAGCGGTTAGGAAGGAATCGGGAGAGATGCATGCGGTGGACCAGCTCCGCAAAGCCGTGCTTCACAAAGACACGGACGATCTCACTCACTCTTCCGGCATTTCGGAAGGCCTGTGAGATCTGAGCTGCTGTCGCGATGACTTTCAAGGTTTAAGTCCTATTCTTCCCAGGTCCACATCGATGGAGGCGACGAGACACTTTAAGCGATCTCCTAGGGAGAATCGCAAACCCTGCCGATCGGCAACCAACATTCGGTGATCTTCATCAAATCGAAAACTCCCAGGAAGTTCATCGATTGGAACGAATCCTTCTATTCCAGTGGGATCCAATTCTACAAACAAGCCACTTTGGATTACCCCCGAGATCGTTCCTTCCAATTCCTTCCCTAGAAACTTTCGCAGATACCAACATTCTTTTCGGCGCACCAGGAACCGCTCCGACTCCATGGCGATGCGTTCCTTTAACGATGTCAGTTGCCCTAACTCTTCAATACTAAGAGACTTTCCTATCTCCTTATCGGCAGAATGCCCTTTGAGCCCAACGTGTTTTAATGCGCGGTGCACGATGAGATCGGGGTAGCGTCGGATTGGGGAGGTGAAGTGCGTATAGTCTTTTAAGGCCAATCCAAAATGGCCTTTGGGTTCAGGAAAGTAATGGGCCTGTTTCTGGGTACGTAAAAGCATTTTATGCAATGCGTAAGCTCCTTTTTTCCCTTTGGTCTCCTTTAAAATTTTGGAAATTGCGATGGGGGTACAATCAGTGAGGCGTTGATGAAAGCCAAGCCCCTTCAAAAGCGCATTAATTTCATCCAGACTCTCTTCTTTGGGGGGCTCGTGAACTCGGTAAAGGGCGACAGCATTGCTTTCTCTCAGTTTCTTCGCCACCACTGAGTTAGCAGCAATCATAAATTCCTCGATGAGGCGATGGGATTCCCAATGCTCCATTCGATGGATTTCAACCGGGTTTCCTTGAGAATCAACTTCAACCTTGGTTTCTGAGAGCTCAAAATCGAGCACCCCTCTTCTGTCCCTCAGCTCCAGCATTTTACGGAAAAGTGCCCTCGCCATTTTTAAGGGGGTATCCAGAAACTCCAATTCCTTCTTTGTCTGGGGATCGTTATTGAAATAAAGATGTACCTGTTTATAGGTCAGTCGAGCCTTGGTTTGGATCATTGCCTCGTAAAATTGAGAATTGAGGGCGTTGCCATTCTTGTCGTATAGGATCTCAGCCACTAATGCGAGTCGCATTTCACGGGGTCTCAAACTACAAAGATCATTGGAGAGGATCTCAGGCAGCATGGGAATCGCGCGCCCCGGAAAATAGACGCTTGTCCCACGCGCTACCGCTTCCTTGTCTATTGCATCGTTCGGCCGTACAAAATAACTGACATCAGCGATCGCTACCGACAACTTAAATCCTTGTGGCACCGATTCTACCAAGATTGCATCGTCAAAATCCTTCGCATCCTCTCCGTCTATCGTCACAAAAGCATGATCACAAAGATCCTTACGTTCAGGAGTAGATTGGAGCGGGTAAGGCTCTGTTTTTGTCGAAAATTCGGTTCTTAGTCCAAATTTTGAAATCGTCACCCGTTCGTCATGCTTGGGGAGTAATTCTTTCCCCAACGCTTCTAATACCCTGACTCGAGCGGGTCTTCCCCTCTGTGGATAGTCGATAATTTCGGCTAGGACATACTGACCGAGTGGGTTTGCAGCCGCTCGTCCCGGTTCGACCCAAAAGAGTTGCTCATCGAGATCCTGAACCCAAAAGTGTTTCCCCTCCCGATGAAGGATTCCCACCACCTCTTTTTGTCCCCGTTCGATGAGTCGGATCGAATCGGCCCTGAAGCCACGATGATCAGGAACCATTCGATAATAGACCACATCCCCTTGCAAATACTGTTGTGCCACCTCTCGAGGAAGAAAAGCATCTGGAATTTGAGGTCGACTCGACAGAATAAAGCCAAAACCATCCCGGTGCTTTTGGATGCGCCCTAAGTATTGTTCTGAGCGTCCCTCTGATTGCCCTTTTGAGCGCGTGGGATGACGATGCTTGGAATGCTGTTTAGGGTGCTGTTTCTTTTTTTTGAAACTTCTTTTTCTCATAATCAGTGAAGAGTATACTCTTTTTGCGATATAATTCGATTATGAAACTGTTGCTTGCATCCTTCGCCTTTCTGGTTTTTCTTTTGGCCTCCTGTTCTAACCAAGGGAACTTAATGGACAGCTCCTCCATGACCGGCTTTGAATCGGCTCCTGAGAGTGCGTCACTTAAAAAACTCAAAGCTTTATTACGAGAGCTTAATTATGAAGGGATTGGCATCTCTTATGAATCGGATGCAACCCTCGATTTAATGATTACTGTTTTTAGTGATAAGAGGGCAAAAAACCGTGAAATTCGACTTTTCTATACAGGACTTGCTATGTCTTACGATACCAAAGCTCAATCGCTGACAATTGGGGGAGTAATGGAGGCGGAAGCGATCCTCCAGTACATTCAGAAAAATGTGCCTGCCCGCAAAGTAAGTACCCCGTAGATTTATTCGATTCCACGTCTTGAAAGAACTTCATTCACGATAGTAGCTCGGTAAGGTGTGAGGGGTTGTTGGAACCAGCCAATCTCTTCGATGTCCAACATCAGAAAGGGATCGGATCGATCGGCCCAACTGCGGAGGCATTGATTTAATACCAATTCAGGGACAGTATCTAACTCAGCACGGGATCTTGGGATCTGTTTATCGCAGTCTATCTCAACCTCAATTGAGCTTGCCAGGGCACGATTTTTTTTGGAGCTTGTAAACCATTCCTGAAATCCTATTTTCCGTTTTTCTAAAAGGGAAAGAGTAAGGAGTCCGTCTGAGATTTGGGATTCGTCCAAATGGTCGATCTGACGACGCAAAGATGAAATCAAACGGGGATTGGGATCATAACGCAATTTCAGAAGCGCGAAATGGGTTTTAAGTCGACTGTTTGAGCTTAAAAAATCGGTCAGCTCCGATTCCAACAGGGGAAGGGGAGTCAGAGTGAGAAGTATCCGTTGCAATTTGGAGTCTAATTCATTTGATTTAAATCTTTCTAAGATCGGTTCAATATCCTCTCGAGTGAAGTGGGTGATATCAAAAGAGGAGAGAATTCGATGCACGCTTTCAAGATTGGATTTGTTTTCGATCATCTGCTTGAAAGAGAGTCTTCGATGGCGGGGATTTTCCGCTAAAAACTTATGGTAGTCGTGTAGGAGAGATCTGAGGAGAGGTTCTTCGAGATCCGCTTTGATTAGATTTTCAATTTTTTCTTGGTAATTTCCCATTCGAATCGGGCCTAAAAAGTGAAGAGCACTCACTTGTCGGGCAATGCTCCCGCTATTGAGACACCTTCCTGCCCACACCCCTGTAAAACTAACTACTCCAATCCACCAAAGAAGGGCTACTATTGGGATTCTTTGGGCTTGGGTTCGAGTAAAACGGTAATTTTGTCGCCATTCGTAAGGAAGGTATTGCCAAATGATCAGAAGCAAAGCGGAGAAAAGAAAGAAGGGGGAGTGTCCCCAGTAACGATAGAGTGAGATAAAGGCCATTGGAATTAAAATGGCAATCAAAGTGCGGTGGGTTGTTTTTGAGCTCCAATTGGCGATGCTTTTTACGAACGACGCAAAGTGCCAGCGCGGGGCAGTGAGAATGGAGACGGTGATGGTAAAAATAAGTATGAGAAGAGAAAAGGCGGGAGCCGATTTGTCCACTAATACGATGCGGTAAAGTTGGCGAAGTCCATTTTTAGACAAAGAAAAAAACACCAATAGACCATTGAGGCCGGGTCCTTGGAGAGAGCGAGAAAGCAGATCATTGGCCCCGATCATGAGCATGCAACCTAAGAGGGAAAAGATGAAGATGAGCGAGTTGATGAGCAATACTACAGATACCAACTGCAATCGATGGAATGGAAGGAGCACCATCCAATCCCAGTTTTTAGGCAAGAGTGTGACCCACTGTCGAATACAGAACCCGCCCCACAACAACACGCTGATACCGACCAAATGAAATTGACTGAGATTCGGCGAGAGGATTCGGATGCCAAAGAAAATAACCGATAGCATCACAAACGCACGACCGCTTCGCTTCACAGACTCTAATAAATAAAGAGTTAAAATCGCAATCATAATCTTTTTAAATAACTTGATAAAGCTTCAGCTACCCGAACATTCCGTTTATCGATGAGTTTTTCTACCTCTGGATATTGTGACAATTTCGAAGCCGGAAAAATATAACTCTCAGTGCCGTCAGAATTGGTGTAAATTTTCTGACAATCAGGGTCGTTAAAAACATTGGATTGATCACCAGGAAAGCGTCTGAGTCTTCGGAAACTCTGCGCAACTTGAGCTATGGGTACATCCAGGTCCACTTTTCCATGGTGGAGCAACAGAATATGGCTGCAATATTGTTCAAGCTCAGTGATACGATTGGTAGAAAGAATAATCGAAGAACCCACCTGAGTGAGCTCCTTGAGTTGATGCAGGAAAAACTCCCGCTTGGGGAGCTCCATTTGAACCGTTACATCCTCCAAAAGTAAAAGCTTCGGTTTGCGGGCTAGTAGTCCAATTAAAGCTAACTCAATCCGTTCGGTGTTGGTTGCCTTGGCCATTAACTTTTTGCCCGGTACCTTAAACTTATCCATAAAGGAGTGGCAGGCATCCCAATCCCAATGGGGATAGAGTTTGGCATATTGGGCAAAGAAAAAATCAATGCTTAGATTGAGATCAATCTTCAGGCCATCGGTTAGATATCCAATCCCCTGTTGAAACCGCCGGCTGTCCTTATCGATCGAATGCCCCATTACAGCGGCATGTCCTGCGCTTGGCCGTTCCAACCGGGAAAGGAGCCGGAGAAACATCGATTTTTCAATAGGGTTGTTACCCAGGAGCATCAAGAACTGTCCTGGAGAAATAGTGAGAGTCAGGTCAGAAAGGAGATTATGCCCCAATACGTTTTTTGAAAGTCCCTGACATTGCACGATAGGTTTCATCACTAACCTATCGGAATCTTAAGCTATAATATTAAATACTATTTTTTGGCTGTATTTCCAAAATATTCACCTAAGTACAGAACCCCATTTTCGCCAAAGCTGCCATAATTGTCCCCTTTTTGATCCATCGACATCAGAGCGGGATGGAGTTTTCCATCTTCATTCTCAAAATAGAGCAGGCTCATCGTGAACATCACCTGTCCATTCTTTTGGATGGAGAAGTTCCCGAACTTGGAATAATCCTCAAATAGAAAAATGTACCCATCCCTGTTTTTTCCAAAGTCGGTTCTGAATTTTCCGTTGGCATCTAGGCTAAAAATTCCTGAGTGAGTGGGGAGATCGTGGCTGTAATCTCGATGGCTCACATAGATTTCCTTGTCTTTTCCTACGATGAGTGAATCACAGCTGTTGTAATTGACTCGATCCAGAATACGGATTCCCTTATCGGCAAATTCGGCATCGATTCCCTTTTTGGGATCGATCTTAGTAACGAAACAGGTCATTCGATTTTCATTTTCCAGGATTTGTCCCAGCAAATAGAGATGGTCTCCATCCATAACGACATC
Organism: uncultured Pseudobdellovibrionaceae bacterium; assembly: GCA_964604555.1. GTDB lineage: Bacteria > Bdellovibrionota > FAC87 > UBA2466 > UBA2466 > CAZRZK01. The sequence continues at coordinate 89,838 of CAZRZK010000006.1, forward strand.
TTTGAAACCGGCATGGGTCAGGCGGTCATCTCGCAGGACAAAAGACCCTTGCTCTTCCATCAACCCTTTGTCGGTAAAGGTGACAAGAGCAACAGAACGTTTATCTTTAGGTTTGTTAAAGAGGTGCATGGAAATGAAAACCCCAAATTTCCCATCTTTTAACTGAATCAAGCGTTTTACTCTTACATCTTTAAAACTAGGAAGGCTGACATTTCCAATTCCTTCGTCGGCATAGGTGGAATCGGGCCGTCCACGAATAGTCCAGCGACGAGTAATGATCGCAGAAGGATCCTCGGGATCGGTTCCAGCGAGGTAGATCATGCCTGATTCGGTTGTAAAGATCACTTCTTGATTGATGCTTTTGTGCGGAGGGATGGTGAGTGTGCCATAATCACCGAACTCTTTAATCAGTTCACCATTCAGAGAATAGCGTCTAATGACCCACCTTCTATTTTCAATCTCGGTTTCGTTTGTCTTCCCATAGATAGTAATCGAATCGGGTTCATTCACGAAAAGTTGGGGCGGTTCCATTAAATAAAAATCGAATGGGATACTATTAACAATGACCCGCCCATTTTTCCCGAAGGTGGTGTCGAGCTTACCTGAGGAATCGAGCCGAATGAGAGCAACATCCCCCGGAGCCTGTTCCGTTTTAGCATCATTTCGTAGAACCAGAATTTTTCCATCGGAGAGTACCCATTGCCGGGATCCTGCATTACTGACAATGCTATTGGAAACCGCAAAAAGGTTGGATCCAAAAAGATAGGAAAGGGTAATAAACAGGCCCTTAAAGCTGTACAGTGTCATTCAGTATCCTCCTAGGTGGAGGGTAAGCATTTTTTACGTAATGCGTCAATATTTTCTGGTTGGGAGAAGCCCGAAGGGTGACGTGGCAATCTTGCTCTGTTGAAAAGATCCCCGTTTATTTAATTTTAGCGGGTCTCGGGCTGGCTTGAAGTCTTTGCCACTTTTCTGACCTATCCAGCACGAAAGTCAAATAATCCTCAAGGAGCATGGGACAAAGGCATCTCGAAGCCTGGGGCCGAGTGGCCTCGCAGTTTATCTATATTTCTACAAAATTAGACAGGCGAGTCCAAACCCGCCAAAATTAAATAAACGGGGATCTTTTCAGCAGAGCACGGCAATCTCGTCAAATCATTCAGAGTTTTCATTGATGTTCCGATAAATAAAGTATGCTTTTTAAGGTCTGGCTCAAGCATTTGCGTTCGATATTAGAGGTGTTGCCAGCCACCTCCGATACCAACTGGGAACAATTGGAATCCAGTCGGCAGTCGCGTGGCACTGTTGTGTTGGTTTCTGGCTTCGGAGCCAATCACCGCACCCTCTCCGTCATTCGAAAACGGCTGCTCAAAGATCATTATGATGTTGTGGTGTTAGCGATGAATTGGTCGGCCCTTTCCGATGCGGTTCGCGGGCTTTATCACATGGCCGAGCAGCTATCGACCCTCGTCTTGGAGCTCCACAAACAGAAAGCCCAACAAAGGGGAAAGATCATATTAGTCGCCCATTCTGCCGGAGGGTTGGTTGCCCGATATTACATTCAAATGCTAGGGGGCGATCATTATTGTGATGGGTTGGTCACCATTGGAACTCCTCACCAGGGAACCTGGCTTGCTGGTTTGGGATTTCTCACCCATCTTATTTTGAAGTTTAGGATCCTCTATCAACTCCTGCCCTTTTCCCGTTTCCTAAAAATTTTAAATGATCGGTCCCTTCCCAAAGATTTCCCCATGGTCTCCATCTATTCCAAGCATGATTTCATCTGCGCCCAGAAAAATGCCGCCCTACCCAAGAGCTGGAAACCGGCCGCTCAAGAGATTGCATTGAGAGGCCTTTCCCACGGGGAACTTCTTCTGAGCAAGCAATGCTACGAGGCGATTCGCGAACAATTGGAACCCACTCAGCAATCTTCGTCTCAAGTTGCCCAATAAATTTGAATCACGTAATCTCCTAAAGAATGAAAAAAATAGGACCAGGCCTTCTTGTCTCTGCTGCTTGTGGCCTCATCGGAATTCTCCTCCAATCGATTCAACTTTGGATATGGGGGAGTTTTTTCTTGGAAGCATTGGTGATTGCGCTTTTGATAGGGATTTGTTGGCGATTTATTTCGAAGGGACTGAACCCCTCTTTCGCACCTGGAATTCAGTTTTCATCGAAGCAGATTCTAGAATTTGGGGTCGTTCTCCTTGGCGCCTCCATCGATTTCCACCAGCTTTTTAAAGCGGGATGGGGAATTTTAGGCAGTGTAGCGGGAATGGTTTTTACTTTAATCCTTTTCACCCAATGGGTGGGAAGGATTTTGGGTTTGAATCGAAAAACGGCGTTGCTTTTAGGTGTCGGAAATGGAATCTGCGGGAATTCCGCTATAGCCGCAGTTGCCCCAATTATTGGGGCCGATGCAGAAGAGGTCGGGGCCTCCATTGGGTTTACAGCCCTTTTAAGCATTGCGGTTGTTTTATTTCTGCCGTTGCTTCCCCATTTCATTCCGATGGGAGCCGAAAGATATGGAATGATTGCAGGACTCACCGTTTATGCCGTTCCCCAGGTATTGGCGGCTACGTTTCCGGTCTCTGCGGAGAGTGTTGCTACAGCCACCTTAGTGAAGTTAACCCGTGTTTTAATGTTGGCTCCGGTGGCAGTGATTCTTTCTCTTTTCAATCGCAAGCAGTCAAAGTTTTCCCTCTTCCAATATGTGCCTTGGTTTATGGTTGGATTTTTCATTTTAGCTACCTTTAGGAATTTGCATTGGATTGAAGTAGCACAGGCAAATCAACTCCGGGAATTGGGGCGTTACCTCACCATTATTTCCATGGGGGCGATTGGTCTTTCCGTCGATCTTCGAAAACTGAAAAACCAAAGCGGTAAAGTGGTGATTACGGTTATACTGAGTATCCTTTATCTTCTCGGGATCTCAATTTTTCTATCGAAGGGTTTTTAACCGACAATATCCTCGCCGCCATCCACACCGAGCACATTACCGGTCAGCCATCCCGATTCTTCGTGAACCAAAAGGGCGATCATGTTGGCTACATCTTCGGGGGTCGTGAGTCTTCGGTGGGGATTTCTTTCCTGAGCAATCGCGATCATCTTGTCATTTCCAGGAATTTTTCGAAGGGCGGGAGTATCGGTTACGCCAGCACGAACCGCGTTGACAGCAACCCCATTCGGAGCCAATTCCAACGCCAATTGACGGCAGTGGGATTCTAAAGCCGCTTTGGCTGCAGATACGGGGCCATAGGTTGGCCACACACGAGTCCCTCCTGAGGAGGTCATTGCAAAGATCCGTCCACCCGATTTCAAGAGATCCCGGTGAACGAGATCTTGGGTCCAATAGACTAAGCTATTGGCCATCACATCCAGGGTCATCTCCAATTGGTCTTTCGAAACATGGTCTTTTTCATCTTTTGCCACAAAGGGTTTTAACGTGCCGAAGGCCAGAGAGTGGACCAAACAGGTGATTGAATTTGTCTTGATGGTATTCAGCACTTCTTGTCTTTTATCCTTGTCTGCCGCGTTTACGTTAAAGAAATGGGCTTCCACTCCATAACCTTTGATCTTTTGGACGATTTCATCGGCATGGGGAAGGGTCGCTTTGCGATCCAAATGGACGCCAACAATATTCATTCCAATCGAAGCAAGTTTTAATGAGATTGCTTCGCCAAATCCGCTCGAGGCCCCTAAAACAAGGGCCCATTTTCCTTTTACATTCGATAATGCCATTGCGTACTACTCCGATTCCTATTCTGATTTTTTGGGGGCGTCTTCCTTTTTCTCAAAATCTTTTTCGGTCACATTCAATTTCTTGAAAAGATCGTCTGAAACATTAAAAGGTATCTCTAAGCCAGTCCGCTCTCCCCAAACCTGCCCTTTTTCTCCCTGATAAAACTTAAGAGAAAGGGTCTCTGTCTCGGTTTTATCTTTTTTGTCAAAGAGCTTAATGGAAAGAATGGCCGGCTTTGCGGCCGGTTTTTTAGCCGTAATGAAGCTTGTGTGCTTCCCATCCTGCAAATCAGTCAGAAGATTGTCGATCTTGGCATCATTGATTTTCAAGCTGGGTTGGGCAGGCAGAGTCCAGTTGGTTCCCTCTTTCACCAAGTCAAATCCTTGAGCGCCTTTGTCGATTCGAATGTGTTTCACATCGAAGCGATTGAAGGAAGCGATATGTTTATCCTGATATTGGCTGCTGGGATTTTGTAATTTGGTGAGGAGATCTTTATCCGATTCATAAATAAAGGGGGAATCATCCCGCTTCATTAAAGTTTTTTCATTGTGAGCCGCCACCCAGACGGTCAGTTTTGCTCCCTCTTTTTCCTTCGTCAGGACAATTTTGGTAGCGTTAGCAGGAATTGGAGTGTTGTCAGCTAGGAAGTCCGAAGCTTTGGCATCCAGAAGAGCATTGAGCGTTTTACTCCATTCCGCAGTATCTGCCGCTAGGTTCTCTCTCGCGAGCCACCATTTTTCTTTGTCAGTATCTTTGGGGGTAGAATCTTTTTTCGATTCCGCCTTCTTTACGACAAAAGTTTCCTTCGGGTTTTTAATCTCAATCTCTTTCAACTCCGTTTTCGTCCAACCATTCAATATTTGTTTGTTACGGAAATCCTTCAGGCTTTTATCGCTAATGCTGTGGACCGACTTAGCCACCTTCAAGACCGTTGGTTTGTCATCCAATTGCAAATAGATACTGTTTTCAGTCGGGGTGACTGAGCCCATCCGTAAAGTGACTCCCTTGTCCTCGGAGCTTTTCTTCAATTGGACAATCAAAGTCGGAGCATCCAATCCATACTGAGCCAGGTTTTTAGGGGTTTCATCCACTACCCGATCTTGTTTTGCAGTGGTGAGCTGAGTCAGCAGTGAGGTAATCGTCGACGAATCTCCGAGATCATTCACCGGCTCGGTGACTCGCCAATCTTTACCCGTTAATTTTAGCTTGATGATTTTGGTGGGGCCAGCGGGCCGTTCAACAATGACCTCTTGAATCTCTCCTTGAGCTACCGAAATTAATTTTTTGGAGCTCTCTGCTGATTCTTCATTCGATTTTCGGACCCTCTTTTCATAGATTTGGAACCACGCGACCAGCGCAATAAAAAGCACTCCAAAAATCGCTGTGGTTAAGAGATTCTTTTTCATCGGTGCCCCCTCTTATGGTTTGTCAAAAATGTTAGTGGGTATTTTCGTCCGGCTCTAGCGACTCTTGTTTTTCCACAAATCCACCTGCAATTTCCCTTAAAGCGATAACAGCCGCTTTATTATGGGTGTGCTGGACCAGTGGTTTGGAACCTTTTGCCAGTTGTTTCACGCGCTTAGAAGCGATGTGAATCAGCTCGAATCGATTCGGGATTTTCTCTAAACAGTCTTCAACGGTAATGCGTGCCACAAACTCTCCTTGTAGGGGTCACCATCCTATTGGAAAACAGTTAAAAGTCAATTTTTGTCCAGGAACAAGGAGTGGTTTGACTCAGTGGGTTATATCAGATAGTGAACTTGTATCGTACCCATTCTGAGGGAAGCCGGTGAAAAGCCGGCACTGTGCCGCAACGGTATTTCCAGAAGGCCTGGAAGAGTCCGAATACTCAGAATGAGAATTAACCTTCCGAGCAGGAGGACAAATGAGAGTTCTTTTTTCAATCATCCTATTCTACACACATCTTCATGCTACTTCTGCAAGTAGCCATTTGAACTGCAACGATATTCCGAAGGCGATCCAGGTTGCCCATGAAGCTGAGGCAACAATTACTTCTACGGATGAGTCCGGTGTTTTTAAAATTAGGGTCAAAGACCAACCTGAAATGGAGCTTATCCTAAATGAAAGGGGGCCGCGAAGAGCCGATCTTTTTTATGAGGATCCCAAAAAAGCCAAGCCGGGTATTCTCAAAAACCCCAATTCTGAATCTCGATTGAAACGGCTTGGTTTTACCCTTACCGAGGTGTTAGTAGTCATCTCCATCATTGCGGTTTTGATTGGTCTGACTCTGCCTGCGGTTCAAAAGGTAAGACAAGCGGCTGCTCAAACGCAATGTATCAATAATTTAAAACAGATTGGCATCGGTCTTCATAACTATGCCTCCGCCAACGACGGGACTTTAGTGCCGGCCAGAACGCCTGTTCCGAATGGAGATCAATGGTGGTTTGGAAAAACCACTACCGGACAAACATTGGTAGATGTGTCTCAAGGCCATTTAATGCCTTACTTGGAAAATAATTCGATTACGCTCCGGTGCCCAACTACCAATTCTCAAGATATCCAGCAAAAATACCAAGGAGGAACGGGCGGGTATGGATATAATTACGGCTATCTCGCCCCATTGAGTTATCCACCCCCTACTTACCAACCGGTTTGGAGAAAAATGAAGATTGATCATTTTGGTTCGACAAGCCAGACGATTGCCTTTGCCGACAGCGCGGGCACCTGGATCGATCCCTGGCCTTCAGGAAATCCCATTTTAATCGAGGCTCCGCTAATTGAAGCCCCATCGGGTCAATATCCGACGGTCCACTTCCGCCATGGGGGAAAAGCTTCTGTTCTTTTCCTGGACGGTCATGTGGAAAAAATCGGAAATGGTACTCGAAATACCCCTCCAGGTTGGGAACCTCCATCAGCCAATACTTTAAGAGACAAGAAGGGAATCTTCGATATTGGGAATGATGACAGGCGGTGGAACGGGAATGGCTTTAATGAATAAACTGTAAAGTTTAACGTTAGTGGCTAAACAAATGAACGCACTGTTTGAGCCCCCAAAAATAGATTTTACAGAGGGAGTAAAGCGTTGAATTTAGCTTTCGTTGAATCCAGGGGTCTTTGGAAAAGGGAGAGTGGGCACGATAATAAAGAGCATGACGTTTAATTCCAGTGAAGTAAGGGCAAGCAGCCTCTGCCGTTTGGATGCGGCCTTGAAGGATTTTGGGGCCTACGTTTCGAGAGGTGCTTCGAGAGTGGACACGATATTCGGCTACGGGATCTTCCACATATCCCAGGATGCCTCGAGAGGCTAGACGCAAGAACATTTCCCAATCTTCAAAATGGAGTTTCTCATCATATCCTCCTATCTGTTCAAACATTTTGGTTCGGCAGAAAAAGGAAGGGCCCAAGACTGACCATTTAAAAATCAGGGCATAGGGAAGCAAGAAACGGTTGCGATAAAAGAGTTTAGAGAGCCCGCCATCTCGCATTTTCATGCCATCTGTGGTGATGAGATCTCCTCTCTCATCAATCAGGTGACAGTTCCCGAATACCGCCTCCATCGAGGGGTGATCTTCCAGGAACTTCATTCGGGTGGAGATTCCCTTCGGGAGGAGGCGATCGTCCCCGGCTATAGGACAAAAATAGGTCCCACGAGAATGAAGGATGAGTTCATTGAGTGTTTTGGTTATTCCTCGGTTTTGGGAGTGTTGAACAAAGGTGGAGGGGATTTCTGGGTGGAGTGAAAGCCACCGTTGAACTTTTTCTACCGTTCGATCGTTCGAAGCATCGTCGATAATGATGAGTTCAAATTTCCTCCATTGATTATGGAGGATACTTTCCAGGCAATCTTCAATATAGGCTTCTTGGTTGAAGGTGGGGATCGCAATAGAAACAATATCTTCAATCAAGGAGGCACATCTTTCCATCTGTCGACGATAGAAGCGGGATATCCACGATGAAAATGTTGAGTCCATGGGTAGGCGTTTTTATCTTGTTCGACTTGATGCTTGAGCAGCTCTACAGGGCCGATTATCTTAGCTGGTGCCCCACGGACATACATGCCGTCAGGAACATCTTTCGTAACGAGACTTCCCGCCGCGGTAAAAGAATTTTTTCCGATATGCAGGCCCGGTAGCAGGCAACAATGGGTGGCAACGACGGCAAAATCATCAATATGGGTAACGAGTGAAACGTTGCTGGGAGGGTGAGGATCATTCGTCGTAATGGTAAAGGGGTAGATCCAGACAAAACTCCCAATAATAGTCCCGGTGGCAAAGGTGGTGTTTGATTGGGTTCGCGTATAATCCCCAATTTTCATTTGTCCCTGCCAATCGGCATAGGATCCAATCTGAAGTCCCTTCCCCGCGATCGTCTGTTCCCGAATGGTAACGTGATGACCCGTTCTCAGGCTTTCCCCGAAACGACTCCCTTCATAAAAGATAGAATGAGAACGGATCAGGGCTCCGCGTCCGATTGTAAGAGGACCCAACCCAGGAGTGGCGGCCCTTTCACCAATAATACAATGTGAATGAATGGTGACATCATCTTCGAGGATTACATTGTCGCGTACGATCGTGTAGTCGTCGATGGTGACATTCTTCCCGATCGTTGCGAGTGGAGAAATAATCGCCGATGTTGCGATTTGACCCATATACCCCCCTTGAGATTTCTATATTATAATAAAACCCGCCCCCAATGAATAAACTTCCTTATACGGTTTTGACTCCACAAGTATTTACCGACGAACGGGGAACTTTAAACTGCATCGAAACGCTCCGGGAAATTCCGTTTGAAATTAAGCGCATTTTTTATATTCACCATGTTCCGATTGGAACTCAGCGCGGGGGCCATGCTCACCGTAAAGTATCGGAGTGCTTGATCCCCATTGCTGGGAGCTTTGATCTCGTCATCGATAATGGAGAAGGTTCTCCCCATACTTTAAAAATGAGCTCTGAAAGTTCGGCTATCCTTCTGCCTGCAATGACCTGGAGAACACTGAAAAACTTCAGTAATGATGCTGTGTGCCTGGTTCTGTGTTCAGAAGCTTATGATTCCGAAGATTATATTTATGGGTACTCGCATTTTCGGCAACTGAGATTGAAGCGGTTGTAACGATGTCTCGAAAGTCCCTCTAATTCATTTTTCGACGTCATCCATAACCGTCTAATAATAGCTTTCCCGCCAGAAATCGTTGACATTGAAAACCCCTTTAGTTATAGCTCCTTAGTTTATTAGATTTGAGGAAAATAGATGCCAACGATCAGTCAACTTGTACGCGACGGTAGAGAGCGCGCAAAAAGGAAAACAAAAGCTCCGGCACTCACTGAGTGCCCTCAACGCCGAGGGGTGTGTGTGCGGGTTTACACCACCACGCCAAAAAAGCCCAATTCGGCTCTCCGGAAGGTTGCCCGTGTCCGTCTAACTAATGGATATGAGGTCACTTCTTACATTCCGGGAGAAGGGCACAATCTGCAAGAGCATTCGGTTGTTCTGATTCGGGGAGGCCGGGTGAAGGATCTTCCTGGGGTTCGGTATCACATCGTCAGAGGAAGTCTCGACACAGGGGGTGTCGAAAAACGCAAACAAAGTCGCTCGAAGTATGGCGCCAAAGCAGGAAAATAGATATGCCTAGAAGAGGAAATGTTCCACACCGTGAAGTCGTCGCCGATTCAAAATACAGTGAAAAACTGGTGACCAAGTTTATCCACACCATCATGAAAGAGGGGAAGAAAAACACTGCCGAGCGCATTGTTTATGGCACTTTTGAAGTCATCCACCAAAAAACGAAAGATGACCCCATGAAGATCTTTAAAAAGGCTCTTGGGAACGTACGTCCGGCCGTGGAGGTGAAATCCCGGCGCGTAGGAGGCTCGACCTATCAAGTTCCTGTAGAAGTTCGCCCTGAACGACGTAATGCGTTGGCGTTCCGTTGGCTGGTTCAATATGCCAAAGCCCGCAAAGGTCAATCGATGGTTGACAGGCTCTCGTCAGAGATATTTGATGCTGCAGAGAATCGAGGCGAGTCGGTTAAGAAAAAAGAAGATGTGCATCGGATGGCAGAAGCCAATAAGGCTTTTGCTCACTATCGTTGGTAAACAGCTATGGCAGACCCCCAAATTACAGATCTTACTAAACTAAGAAATATTGGAATTTGCGCGCATATCGATGCCGGTAAGACTACCTGCACCGAGCGTATTCTTTATTATACTGGTGTTACTCACAAAATTGGTGAGGTTCATGACGGAGAAACGGTCATGGACTACATGGTTCAGGAGCGGGAGCGTGGAATTACGATTACTTCAGCTGCTACGACCTGTTTTTGGAAAGATAGCCGAATCAACATCATTGATACTCCAGGACACGTCGATTTTACCATTGAAGTGGAACGCAGCCTTCGGGTGTTAGACGGTGCTGTTGTATTATTTGATGCCGTTGCTGGAGTGCAGCCACAATCTGAAACCGTTTGGCGCCAGGCCAACCGTTATGGTGTTCCCCGCATTGCCTTCATGAACAAAATGGACCGGGTCGGAGCCAATTACGACAAATCGGTCCTCTCAATGGTCGAAAAGTTAGATGCCCGCCCTGTGATGTTTAACTATCCGATTGGGGCTGAAGAGGGGTTCTTGGGAGTGGTGGATCTCATTGAGCAGAAAGCTGCGGTTTGGGATATTCCTGGAAAAGGGGATGAGTTCCGTCTCGCTGAAATCCCTGCCGATCTCGTAGAAAAGTGCAAAAAATTACGGGATAAACTGATCGATTCGGTTGCTGAAGAAGATGAAGCTCTTTTGACGAAGTATTTAGATGGCCAAGAGATCACCCCAGAGGAGATTAAAAGAGCGGCCCGAAAAGCCACTTTAGCCAACAAGATTGTGCCTACTTTTGCAGGCTCGGCCTTTAAAAATAAGGGAGTTCAGCCCCTTTTAGATGCGGTTTTAATGTTCCTGCCCTCTCCTTTGGATAAACCCCCGGTAAAGGGTGTGGATCTCTCGGATGATACGAAGGAGATGACACGGGCTGCTAAAAGTGATGAACCTTTCAGTGCCTTAGCCTTCAAAATTATTACCGATCCCTATGTTGGACAGCTTACCTTTTTTCGAGTCTATTCCGGAAGTCTGAATAGCGGTTCCTATGTGTTGAATAGCCGCGAAGGGAAAAAGGAGCGTATTGGACGTTTGCTCCAGATGCACGCCAATAAACAGATCGAGATTAAGCAGGTAAAGGCGGGCGATATTGCTGCAGCCGTAGGACTCAAGTTCTCCCGCACCGGAGATACCCTCTGTGCTGAAGAGAGTCCGATTTCACTCGAATCGATGCATTTCCCAGAGCCAGTCATCTCAATCGCGATTGAACCAAAATCAAAGGCCGATCAAGAGAAGCTTTCTCTGTCGCTGCAAAAATTGGCGATTGAAGATCCGAGCTTCCGTTTGAGTGTGAACGAAGAGACCAACCAGACCATCATCTCTGGAATGGGTGAGTTGCACCTCGAGATTATCGTCGATAGATTGTTGCGGGAATTCAAAGTGGAAGCCAATGTGGGTAAACCCCAAGTGGCTTACAAAGAGACTATCACCAAGAAGGTGGAGCAAGAAGGAAAGTACATCAAGCAAACGGGTGGTCGTGGTCAATACGGACACGTTTGGTTGGACATCGAACCTCTTCCTCCCGGCGGTGGGTTTGTCTTTGAGAACAACGTTGTGGGTGGTGCCATTCCGCGTGAATTTATCCCTGCCGTTGAAAAGGGTATTAAAGAGGCCCTCGATAACGGAATCCAAGCTGGCTATCCAGTGGTGGATGTGAAGGTGGGATTGACCGATGGTTCGTACCATGACGTCGATTCCAGTGAAATTGCATTTAAAATTGCCGCTTCGATGGCCTTTAAAGAAGGGTGTCGGAAGGCAGGAGCGCAGATTCTTGAACCGATCATGAAAACCGAAGTTGTGGTTCCCGAGCTCAATATGGGCGATGTTATCGGTGACCTTAACTCCCGTCGGGGCAAGATTATGCAAATGGAGCCACAGGGTTCAGTGCAGGTGATCCAGGCACAAGTCCCCTTGGCAGAGATGTTTGGTTATGCTACTCAGGTACGTTCACTCACACAAGGGAGAGCAACCTACACTATGGAGTTTAGCCACTACGAACCAGTACCAACCAATCTTGCGAATGAGATTATCGCAAAAGTTTCAGGAGGAAAATAGGGATGTCCAAGGCAAAGTTTGAAAGAAATAAGCCCCATGTGAACGTAGGAACCATT
>CAZRZK010000007.1:0-14313 GCA_964604555.1 uncultured Pseudobdellovibrionaceae bacterium
GGGCTCCCTTTTCATGATGCATTTTATACACGAAAGAATGTTACAACGCGAGCGTTGGAACCAATGGATGAAAGTGAAATTATTCAATAATGTCGGATAATTAATTGGTTTCACTTGCTAATATACATCATTATACATATAATAATGTATAGATATGCCTGAGATTCTCCGTATCGGTAAATTGAAGTTCATCATCAGGCGAGAAAAAGGTATTCGCCATCATAGACCTCATGTGCACGTTATACGGGCCGAATGCGAAGCTGTTTTCAGTATAGATGACCCCATCGAATGCTTGGGAAACTCTGGGTTTCATGGATCGGATTTGGGGAAGATACAATCTATCGTAGAGCAATTCCAAGATTTGTTCTTGGAGGAATGGAGTCGGATCAATGAAGAATGAAGGAATAATCGGGAAATTTAAACCGGGAAAGAAACCAGTGCTGAATGATGAGGATATGAATCTCTCAAAAGGAAAATTTCGAGTAACCATTTGGGTGGATGTTCCCATGCTTGAGAAATTCAGAGACTTTGCCAAAACAAGCGGTGGGAAATACCAGACTCTTCTTAACGAATGTTTGAATGAACATGTGGACAACTTCCTAAGGGAAAGAGCAAAAAAAATCAGTAGCGCTTATTTAAAGAACACGCCAAAACCCAGAGAAAAGGCTCTTGCAACTAAGTGAAAACATAGCATCAAGTCACCTGCACCCCCACGTTATCTAGCCTTTCTCCGCTACAGATGTCTCAACTATCGCCTTTGCGCCCCTCTCCTTCCACCGAATCGGGTACTCACGCTTGACTCCTAATGGTTCGAACACTAACTTGTGGCCTCCACCATGATTTCAGATGATTAAAAACCCCACCTCATTCTACTTTCTCAGACATGGCAAAACCCAGGCTAATCTCGACGGTTTGATGTGTGGAGGGTCATGGGATATTCCCCTTTGCGATGAAGGAATTCAGCAGGCTACACTGATTTCTCTCGCGGCAAGTAAGCTGCTCCCTCGTCCCGTTTCAATTTTCTCCAGTCCGATGATACGAGCTCAAAAGACAGCTGAAATAGTGGCAGCGTCCTACGAGCTTCCCATTTCTATTATCAACGATCTCCGAGAGTGGGAAATGGGGGAATGGGACAGAACCCCTTTCGAAAAAGTAAAAGATGCCTTTTTAGGAGATGGGGAACCCCCAAAAGGTGAAACTAGGGTTATTTTCCGCAACCGTATCTTAAATGCGATTCAAGCGTGCGCACATCTTGGGGAACCGCCTTTAATCGTTAGTCATGGAGGAGTCGCCCTCATGCTTCAGGAGATTTTGAGCATTCCCAGAACGCGGGTGGAAAACTGTCATATACTCTATTTTTCCAGTCAACCAGATGGTAAGTGGATGGTGAAACAAGATCTACTATGAAAAAAGATTGCTTCGTCGCCTCGCTCCTCGCACCGACGGGGATGTTTAGCACTATCGTCGTTGCGAGCCCCAAAGGGGCGAAGCAATCTTTCTATTTTGAAATGGAGAAATAGATACTTTGGTTATGAATGGTCCTCACTTATGACTAAAACAGAATACAAAGCCCGATGTCATTGCGGTCAGATCCGTTTTTCCTTCTTCAGTGAAGCGATCAAAACCGGCAAAAGGTGCAATTGCTCGATCTGCATTCGCAAGGGGGCGGTCATGTCCTCCCAATATATTCCCGCTAAAGACTTTACGCCTCACCAAGATATGAGTCTATTGAGTGATTATCGGTGGAATGATCGAGTGGTCGAACATCTTTTTTGCAAAAACTGCGGAATCTATCCTTACCATGGAGATTCGGAGTATGGGTATCGCGTGAACTTGGGCTGTGTTGAAGGGCTCGATCCTCTCAGCTTAAAAATTGAAATCATTGATGGCCGATCAATGGAAATTGCACCTAATCCCGGCCCACACCCCGGTGATTAATAAATACAATCGTAGTATAGTGGTTTCATGGACCATTTTTTCTTGACCCTCTTATCCGTCACATCAATTCTGCATGCCACGGAAAGAACAGAAAAATGTGAGACCCGTTACATCCAAGAGCTCGCTGTCGAACTCCGCCTGAAACCCGCAGTAGATGGAGCGAGACTCGACACCCTCACCTTGGGGAGATCGGTGTGTGAAATCAGCAATTCCGATGGTTGGGTGAAGGTGCAGGTTCATAAAAGTTTGTCTGGTTGGTTGCCCAAAGAGGTACTGGAAAAGGAAAAACTAGATCCAGAAGAGGCCGTCAAACGGGCCGAATCGGCCCTTAAATCTCAATCAAAAAACGAGGCTGTCACTTGGGCAGAAAAGGCGGTTTACTTCAACCCACAAAAGAAAACCTACGAACTCCTCCAAAAGGCCTATGAACTTGCCGGGTCTCCTAAAGCGGGAGAGATAAAAAAACTTTTCGCAACCCTGCCTGAATCTTCAATCCCGTATAGCTTATACGTCGATCGAATGGCGGGACGGGTCGAGGAAGGTTTTCCCAAAGAAGGAGTGATAGCGGGGGATTACGCCCCCTATTCCACTCAAGAATGGCTCGGTTTTTCCAAAGATAAGTGCCATCTGATTCCTATCCAGATTAAAGAAAAAAAGGAAACCGCCACCGACCTCAACTCGACAGAACAGATGAAGGAAGAGGGTTCAGTCCTAACTACCCTTCCCAAAGGATTGGGTTTTGCATTGAATAAGAAATTGGGGTTGGTCGCAGGAAATGTGAAATGCGCCACTGTTACACCCCATTCACTCGATTTCACATTCAATGACAAAAAATACCGAGTGGAAATTCCATCGTATCGAGGAGAAACCGACTGCCTGAGGCCAGGCCTGCAAAGGATAAACCTCTACGCAGGTGAAAAATTGGAGAGTGCTTGGCTGCGGGACCTTTGCTCCATCGAAGCGCATGGACTTACTTCCGGAGTTTCAGAACTGGTCTGGGCGGGCGATCTCGATGGCGATACCAAGGTTGATCTTCTAATTGCCCTGCCTGATCACCCCATGGCCGGCTCTTTTATGTTGCTGCAATCGGTAAAATCTGCTCAACACGCGGTTTACCAATATTCCTTGATCGGCAACCCGGGATGCTAAAAGTATGAAAGATTTAAAGGTGAATTTATGAGCGCTGGAACCTCAACTAAAGTGGTGGTCATCGCCCTGTTTGCGAATATGGGCATCGCTATCTCTAAATTTTTTGGGGCTTACTTTACAAAAAGTGCAGCGCTACTGGCCGAGGCAATTCACAGTCTGGTCGATTGCTTGAACCAGGTATTGTTGCTAGTGGGTAGTAAAAAGGCCCTTAAGCTTCCTACTTCACTTCATCCGTTAGGCTATGGCAGAGAGGCTTTCTTCTGGTCCTTTGTCGTCGCTATCTTGCTTTTCTCCCTCGGAGGGCTCTTTGCAATCTACGAAGGAGTTCATAAATTAGGTGCCCATGAACCAATCTCCTCACCGCATATTGCTTTGGGTATCTTGATTTTTGGTATCATTTTAGAAGCCTTCTCCTTCGCTGCCTGCATTAAAGAGGTCCGTGTTCAAAACAGACATGGAAATCTTTGGAGATGGTTTCGAAACACCACCTCCATTGAATTATTGGTGATCTTTACCGAAGATGCCGCCGCCATGTTGGGGCTTCTGATAGCAACAGTGACACTGATTCTATCCTGGGTAACAGGAGATCCCAATTGGGACGCTATTGGCTCGGTTTTAGTTGGAACCGTACTTGTGTTAGTGGCGATATTATTGGCAATCGAAATCAAGTCCTTACTCATCGGAGAAGCCCCTTCGACCGATTTTCGATCCTCAATCGAAAGTTTAGTAAATGAATTCATTCCTCAAGGGAAACTTTACCATCTGATTGCTCTTCAAATTGGATCGAATGAGGTGATGCTGAGTTGTAAAATTTCTATTGGAACCCTTTCTCAATCAAATGCGTTGATTGAGGCCATCAACCAGCTCGAAGCCAAGCTCAAGGTCAAGCATCCCGAAATCAAATGGCTTTTCATTGAACCCGATAATAAAGATTAAAGGCACGGCAACTCCAGAAATCAGATAATTTGGCCCAGATCTTGCTGGTCTAATCTATGGAATGAAGATTTCAGGGTTTATTTTTGATGTCGATGGGACCTTTGAAAAAATACGTCCCCTGATCGGTATGGGAGGAGAGAAGCTGATACCGGCAGCATTAGAAAAAAATATCGGAGAAAGGGAAATTCAAGAAATCGGGGAACTGAAATCGGAGCTTTTCAAGAAAAGGTATTTCCGTCATGTAAAAGCTTTTGAGAAAAGCCGGGAATTGGTGGAGTGGCTCAAATTATCGGGGTTCGGATTAGGCATCGCCAGTTCAGCCTCCAAAGAAGAATTGAGCGGTCTTTTGGAAGTGGGAAACGTGGCCGCGCTCTTCGACACAAAAACATCGGCCGATGACACCAAAAACTCCAAGCCCGATCCCGATATTGTGATAGCCGCCATCAATAAAATCCAGCTTCCAAAGGAAAACATCCTAATGGTGGGAGATACTCCCTATGATCTTGAGGCGGCAGAAAAAGCCGGAATCCAAGCCATCGCCTTTCGAACCGGTGCCTGGCCGGATGAAAAATTGAGTAAAGCTATTCATATCTGTGAGGGTCCTAGGCAAATGCTGGAGGAACTCCAAGGGAAAAAATGGCCTTTTTCTGAGCTTTAATTTCCCCTTTTTGAGGCATCTGGCATTTTCACTGCATTCTATCGATTTGGTCGGGGTCCATTAAAACATGAAAAGTGGAGTGGATCATGAGTAAAATAAGCAAAATCTTAACGATCGTTTTTTCCTCCCTCGCCGTTGTCTTTATTGGGCTTTGGTTCGCCCTTCCTCCAATTACACAATGGTATCTGAATCGCGCCCTATCCCACGTCGAGGGTTATGAAGGACGGGTCGGTTCGGTGGGGCTTCACCATATCTTTCGCGGAGCTGCCGTTATTAACGATATTCGCATTCAAATGAAAAATGGAAAGGTATTGCTTCCTTTCATGGAGGTCAAAAAAGTGGATGGCTCGCTCCAGTGGAGCCAACTTTTTCGGGGACATGGAAAGAGGCCGACGTCAATATTTTCGAGACCGCTTTAAACCTACTCAAAAACGCCTTCGTTAAAGCTTTGGTTCCAGGCTATCCCAAGGCCGCCCTCAGCGAATAAAATGAGATTGGTGCTCCATACAGCTTACTCTGAAACCTGCCATCTCTTGTCATTGCGAGGCTTCGGGACGACTTAAAATTAAAAACCGAACTGCCGAAGCAACCCCACCATATGAAGTCTGGGGTGACTTGAAACTTCGAGCCATCCCAGACTTCATATGATGGGGTTGCCGCGCCTGTACGTAATGTGGCTTCAAGCTGTTGGTAGCGGCTCGCAATGACAATGTTTCAGAGAGCCTTATTTTGCCGGGGCTTTGGGATGACAGCCCATTTGTCATTTCTGAGAAGTATCAAGGGACTTCACGACGGAGGCCCCATAGAGAAAGATGCAGGCAGAATAATAGGCCCAAACCATGATGATCACCACTGATGCTGAAGCTCCAAAGGCGCTCGCCACGGAACTTCTCCCTAAATAAAGGCCAATGGCATGCTTTCCGATTGCGAACAAGAGCGAGGTGAGGAAAGCTCCGGGCCAAATATGTTTCCAAGGAACCTGTTTTTCCGGCAAAACCCTAAAGATGAGGGCAAATAACAGGGCAATCAATCCGATAGATATCACTGTATAGCCCACCTCGAGCCACGGAAGGGAATCGGGAAGAAAGCCAGAAAAATATTTTGATGCAGCAGAAAAGGCGGCATTGATAGTAAGGGAAACCAGCAGCAAAAAACCTATCGATAGCACCATAGCAAATGATAGTAATCGTCCCCGAATCATTCCCCATACCCCTTGGGTTTTTTGCGGAGCTACTTTCCAGATCTTATTAAGAGAGGCTTTGAGTTGGCTAAAGACGGCACTCGCACCGATTAAAAGTACGATGATGCCGACAATAGTCGCAATCACGCCCGATTTCGGTTTTTGAGCGTTCGCAATAATGTCCTCTACTGCCTTTGCCGTATCGGATCCCATTAAGCCACGCAATTGGCCAAAGACCTCTCCTCGAACCGCCTCTTCACCGAAAACCAGTCCGGAAATTGCCAGGACTAAAAGGAGGAGGGGGGCCACCGAAAAAACGGTATAGTAAGATATCGCGGCTGCTAACTCTAAGGCATCATTCTTATTCCACTCAACCAATCCACTTTTAAGGACAGTCCACACCCGCTTGAGTTTTTTCATGCTCAAAGAAATTGCAAGCTATGTGCCAATGATATGGACCAAGACATTGGCAATCTGTTGCTTCGAGGAGAGGGGTTCCCATTCCCCATTCTCTAGAAAAAGCATGGCAGAATGGGAGTTTTTCTTTACCTCAGGCAGGTAGTTTAAAACCAATCCCTGCAATTTCCGGCGTCGGAGTTCGTTCTGTCCAAAATCGAGGGCCATTTTTTTTCCCGGATTCTTGGCTTCTAACTTAAAGCCAATCCGCTGGATCTTTGGAAAGCGTCTTCCAACTTCATCGATGATCTTAGGAGCCGGTTTTAAAGTAAGCTCCCAACTCCCATTTGATTTGGTTTTTCCTGCTTTCCGCTTCGCAGGGACGAAGTCGAGCACTGCCGCAGTAAAGACCGCCCAATCGGGTTGGTTGCGGCATTCTTTTAACACCGCTGCTCGCATTTCATCGAAGGTCTCGACCTGATGCAGACGTTTCAATTTTAATTTTGTGAAGGGAGCTTCACATTTTCCCGCTATCACTGTGACCTGCATTCCCAGTCGAACACATTGTCTCGCAAGTTCATAACCTAAAAATCCCGTGGAGTGGTTGGAGAGAAATCGAAAGTCATCTAGATAGGCACGGGTGGGGCCCGCGGTGATTAAGACTTTTGGCGAAATACTACTCACCGCGGCAAACTACCACCCTTTTTTCCGTCGAGGGAATCTTTTTCGGTCAAAGAGTCCAAAAAAAGATTCCCCCGGTTGTTCATTAACCTCTTGCCGTTAATTTTTTTTGAAATGATACCTCTCCGTTTTTGTTTGTCGAATAGATTAGTTAATACTTGGCGTCATAAATATTGGCTCAACGCATTGTTTTTTTTACTTAATTTCCTGCCAGAAGCGTCGACAAGTGGGTTGCGGACAAAGTCTGCCTTTGCTATTGCAGGGAATTGCAAGCCGTCAGAGCAAGATCGCTCAGACAATCTCACAAGGAAGGAGGTGCGAATAGGAGGACCTTAAATGAGTCTTAGAATAAATACCAATGAGCTCGCTATTGGAGCTCAGAGAAATTTGGCAATATCTTCCGATAAGGTGAACAACATTGTTCAACGACTCGCCAGCGGTAGTCGTATCGTCAGAGCGTCCGACGATCCCGCCGGTCTCGCCATATCCGACTCCCTCAACGCACAAATCCGAAGTTTGAATCAAGCCACTCGAAATACCCAAGACGGTATCTCACTCATCCAAGTGTTTGAAGGCGGTACGAACGAAATCAACAACATGTTGACCCGTGTTCGTGAGCTGGCCATTCAAGCGGCATCCGATACGGTCGGTGATAACGAGCGGATCATGTTAAACAACGAAGCCACGGAGTTGCTGCAAGAAGTAACGCGTACTGCGAAACAAACTCAATATCAAGGAACCCAGCTGCTCTCTGGAAATAATATCGAGATGGAATTCCAAGTGGGTATCAACAACAACCCCGATGCCGATCGGATCCGTTTTGCTCCTGGAGATTCCAACATGACTGGAGAAGCCTTGGGAGTTTCGGGAATTACGCTTCTACATAAGACAGATGCGCAGGAATCTCTCACCCTGATTGATACGGCGGTTCAACATGTGAACGAAGTGAGAGCCCGTGTGGGAGCGACCCAAAGTCGTTTGAACTCCACGATGCAGGCCCAGATGATTTACGAAGAAAACCTCTCCGCTGCGAAATCCCGTATCCGTGATATGGACGTCGCTGAAGAGACCACCAACTTGGCAAAAAACCTCATCTTAAGAGAGGCAGGAGTGGCGGTATTGAGTCAAGCGAATGAAACTCCAAAATTGGCCCTGCAACTTTTACGTTCCTTCTAAGAAGTGGAATGAAACATGGTTGGAATTTTTGCCAGTGTGATGTCGAAGTTTCAGGATCCTGAAGTCGCTTCATCCTTTGGCCCCCTGATTGTCCATGCGCTGGTTTTTGTGATTGTGCCGGGCTTCTTCGCCGTTTTTTTTTACAAGAAGTTTAAAAGCCGTCCTAAAACAACCGTTACGGTCACCAACGGTTCTGTATCCGATTCGTCTCACCTTTTAGATGAAATCAAGCGCCTCCATGAAATTATTGCCCGATTAGAACGGGAATGCTCCCAAGAGCGGGAAACCAATGCCATTGCCCTGGGAAGGTGTGCCGAATTGGAAACCCAATCGATTTTAGTCTCTGGAAAATACCAAGAGGCCCTGAAACAACTCGATAAAGAGCATGGAATTCGATTGAAACTGGAAGACAAGGTCAAACGGCTCGACAAACAGCTCGAAGATGCTATCCAGGAGACCGAAAAGATCTACCAACAGGACACCACCAAGGTGCCCGATCAATCCAGAGAACGGCTTCAGCAAGTCAGCAACGACCACTTAGTGGAATTGCGGCATGAAATCGAAGAAAAAGAGGCTGAAATCACCCAACTCAAAAGCCTTTTACAGGCCTGTAAGCTCAAATTACTAGAATTAAACACCCAAAAATCTAGTATGGCTCAACTTCGATGAGCTCTTCGTCTTCTCGCAAACGATAAACCAAAGCCGTTTCCAGCGTTTTAGGCTTAAAGATCCGCTTCAGCTCATCATAGACCACATCTGGGTCAAATCCTTTACAGCTATAACAATCGAAAGTGAAGAAAGGCTTATAAATCCGGCGTTGAATCCCACGCGGTTTTTTCTTCCCATCCTTTTGCCCCTTGGGAAAGGTGTGCAAGCTGATATGGCTGGTTGCAATGATGGTGACTGCCGTGATCCCAATATCAGGATGATCTTCAGGGCGGACTTTATAGACAATTGGCAACCCCATTCGCTGCATTCCAATTTTATCGGGCAGGTGTTTCAGGAAGCTATAGATCACATCATAAGACATCAGTGCCTTCTTGTCGCAATCAAAACCCGAACACATGAGGTGGGGCCAACCCCTGTAATCATCAACAACCATTTTTTGTTTTTCTCCTATGGCTTGTTCAAACCCAGATAAAATGCCATCATTTCACTACGATCTCAAGCTGCTCTTTAAAAAATTTTGAGTGAATGGCCAGTTCCCGGAGGTAAGGTAAAATTGACTTCAGCCTTTCTTTCGGAAGTTGAGCAATGCTCCCCACATGTTCATCGGCAACAAAACGCAAAGTAAAATTGACCCGACGGACCGCGAAATCATTATAGATGACTGTCTGACCCAACCCTTTTTTCTTTTCTACCCGTTGGACTCGATGGAAAAGTTCTCGTTTAAACCGCTCTCCACCAAAAACCTGAAGGGAGCACTCCTCCAACCACTGTTGAAGCTTCACTTGGCTGCGCGAGAATCGGGAGTGGGAACTGACAAATTGAAAAAGCGCCCGATCCCCAAAGGAAATGGAGGCCACCGGCCCCAGCTCATCATCTTTATGTTCCCCTACCCTAGCCATATCCTCCCAACGCCCCTCTTCTTTCTGCCGGCTACCATAAAAATTCACCAAACAGCAGTTCAAATGCCAGCCCTTTGGAATATCCCGGGGGCGGAAATTGCGGTGGACCCCTTTTTCGATTCGTTTCACCATCGACTCTAGGAAAGGGGGATATCTTTCGGCCCAAACCGCCCTATGGAGCACCCCTTTCGGAGGCCGGTAATAGCCAAAACAGGCAAATTGCCACACTCCTAACCAGTAAACGGGGCGCAGGAGCTGCTTTAATTGGGATTCAGTGCGAAACTCCCAGATTGGATGCACTTCTTTAAGCCACTTCTGAAAGCCAACCTTTTCGGCAGGAGTCACAAACTGGGTTTGGTAATGAAGCCCATAGGGCAAATCGGACATGCGGGGTTTATATTAGAATCCAAATAATAAGCAAGGTCAGAAGAAAAAGAACCGAAAAGGCCACGACAAACACATTCCAAATGGAAGGAAGGCCCGCATCGGAGCGTCCTCTCACTTGGCGACGCTCTTTCCCGCGTCGACGGTTTTTACCCCCCTCCCAGCCAGGTTCTTGGCCGACCCGTCTTTCTAAATAGGCTCGGCGCTCAAACTCGAAAGGGTTTTTCTCTTTAAAGGGCGTCTTGAGATCAAAGGTGGGATCCTTCACCCTATTATTTTCCGCCGATTCTGACTAAAAGGCAAAGGGGACACTTTTCTGAAGACAGATGATACTGACCTTAAGAGCGTCAAGAGCGTCAAGAGCGTCATCGACCTCTTGACGGAGAAAAAAGCACGAGGCAGTGTGAGCTTTTAGTTGAAGAAGGAAGGCCGAAAATGGACGATCTCAAGTACTTAGTTGAAGTCATGGCAAAAGCCCTAGTGGATGCCCCTGAAAAAGTTGAAGTTAAAGAAGTTCAAGGGGAACAAACCACCGTCATCGAATTAAAAGTCGCTAAAGACGACCTTGGAAAGATTATCGGACGAGAAGGAAACAATGCGAGATCCCTGCGCACCATTCTCTCCGGCGTTTCCACGAAGCTCGGACGCCGCACCGTCCTCGAAATTTTGGAATAGGCTATCGTCTAAAAACTAGACAGCCGTATTCTTAAATGAGCACCAGTCTACTCCCACCCACTCCAAATCCAGGCACGATTTGAGTGGCACCAAAATTGTAATAATTTATTGCATCAGCTTATTTTGCTGGGGGTAGAAATGACTAAATTTATTACAATCGCCTTTGCCATCCTTTTTATTACCAGTTGCATCAGCAAAAAGAATGACGACCAAGTCATTGAGATCAGCCCAGCCGACTTGGGTAATCAAGATGATACAGCATTTACAATAGATGAATTAGAGAATCTTCCTTTAGAAGACTTTAATGTCAGCCCCGCCCGATTAGATGGCTATTGGAGACGAATCGACCTTCACAATAACCTTTACGTCCAATTCCAAACGAATGGACGCTATTTAGTGCAAGAGTTTTCGGTACTGGAAAATGGAAACTTCAGCCTATCAAATATTCAAGGAACCTCAGCCATCATCCAGTTTGTATCTGACAATGGTCAGCGCAATGAACGCTACGTCATTACCTTAGTCCAACCCACATTCATGACTCTTTTAAAAGAAGGAGCAACCACTCCTGCGACTTACGTGAAAGTTTCTGGAATTCCGAATACGCCGAACCCACCTGGAAATTCGGTCAATCAATGCTTAAACCACTACTTAAACCAAGCCTGCACAGAAGAATATAGCCCATCTTCTTGCGCCAGCAACACCTTTACCGATCCTTACGGGATCCCACATACTTTAAGACACAACGCCGCCAATAGCTGCTTCGCAAGACAAAGCTTAAAGATGGAAGCCTGCATCTACGGCTTATCAATAGCTCAAATCGACGGCTTATCGATCAGCTGTCAAGGATACTCCACGGGCCAGACCTGCCGGGAGAAGTTCAACAACACCATTTGCGCGATGAACTGCACCTATCCGTTGACCACTTGTTCGGCGTCGGCATTCAACGTAACAGCTACCAGCTGTAATAGCTGTCAATCGCGAGTCAAAGTAAAACAAGCGCTGTGCGATAAGGGCTATACTTACGAAACTATCCAAGCCCTTCCCGCGTCGGCGATTACTTGTACTCCTTAAGCCCCAAACAGGGAATTAATATCGTTGATAAACTGCGCATACAACCGCCCAAACGCTAGACGGATCACGATTGTATACACTCCTCTATTTGAGCCTAAATACTTGGCCCAGCCTATGCATTTTTAAACAGTAAGTGTATCGGTTTGGGGGGGGCTATGAAATCGATTCTATTCTTATCTTTTTCCCTTTTAATTTTAACTCCTAGCTATGCAGAAGATCAGATAGCGGGCAGAACCTATAAAACCGGAACACCTTATCGTGAATATGAAGCCCTCGAAGAGCAGGCTAAAAGCGAAGAAAAAGCCATACAACCCATCACCGATCAATTAGAGAGCAAGCGAGCCGAAAAGACCCGCGCGGAAGCCGAAATTGCTGAAAATGAAAAGAACTCCGCCAATCCCGACGCACAGTCGGATCACTATAAAGAGGGGAAATCGCAATCCGATCTTGAGGCACTCAACACAGAAGTGGACAAACTCCAGCAACAAGAACAGACAGCTAAAGATAAAGTAGCTCAACTGAGGGCTCAAGCCCAAGAATTGAGGAACAAAGAGGAGCTCGAAAAAATCCGCGACAACCCCAATCCAAACAAAGAAGACAGAGATAAAGCCATTCCACTTTTAGAGAAACAATTAGAGACAGCTAAAGCAAAAGCCAATGAAGCTGCAGGAAAGGAAAGCCTTCAAGAATTGAATGAAATCAACAATGAGGCAAAGCGCATTGAAGCTGAGATCACGCGGTTAAAAGAATCTCCCAAGGAGAATGGCCCCAAACCCAGATTGGTAGAATCTCAATTAGGCGATCTTCCCAAGCCGCCGACTCCACCTGAAACAACACCTCAAACACCTCGTGTTGGAAATGAGACTCCAAAAACTCCTACCCAAAATGAGTTTTTTAAAAATTCTACCACCACGGGAGGAGATAAAATTGATAGGGAAAAAGCTGCAAAGGATTTGAGTCAACCTCGTCAATATGATCAAGAAAAAATCAAGAATGCGGTCGATTCAAAGGAAAAGAGAGACAAACTCATTGATGGCTCGACCGATCCCGAATTTAGAACACGCGTAGAGCAGGCCTATAACAAAAAAGTAGAAGGCAGCGCTATCCGAACTGCTAACGTGAGTGAGGACGGAAAAATCACCCCCGGAGATAAAATTCTGGCCGGTGATTTAAAGGCCGGCCAAACCTATTTCAATGAAATGAAATCGGGCCCTCCCGCCCTGTTCTCATCCAAAACGGGCGGAGCCCAATCCTACAAAACCGACTTACCCGTATTAGGTGAGAGTGTTGTGAATCAAAGAACAGGATCGGTCAGCTTTGACCCTGCACAGGCCAAGGCAAGTTTTTCTAAATTGCAAGTGGATACCGACGGTAATTATTCCATTTCACAAAACAAAGATGACTTCAAGCCGGCCCCAAAACTCTACACAAGTCCAATTGTAAGAAATGAGGAAGGGAAAAACCCATTCGGCCCCATCTCAAAAACAGTCCAAGAAATCTCCCAAACACCTAGTGGCGGATTAGAGACCCGTACCTTAGACAGAGAACGCCAAGATTTTTCGTACACTACTCCCATACCCGCGCCTGCCAAGCCAACCCCGACACCCACTCCAACTCAAATACCCAGTGCCACGGCCCCTGCCCCAGAACGCATTCAAACGGGCGTCGCATCAGACAGCTCGGGTAAATACTATTCGCCCGATGGACAAACTAAATTCCAATGGATTGGAGCGAGTAACAATGTCAATTACTATACATCTCCGAACGACCCCTCTATCGGTTATCGCATAGAAAACGGCGAGATCGATCGCTATCAAGTCCTTTCTCCATTGCCCAAAGGCGCTACAAAGGAGCAAATTATCTTTAGTTACAAGAGTCTGATCCCGCAAAATCAAAGCATTGCAGCCCAAGCAGCCAGTCGAACCCCCGCTTCTGGCACAGCCGACAGATGCCGCACCTTTGTCGATCCTGCGACTGGAAAAATCGTCCGACAGTGCGGCAAGTAAAAAAACCTGCTTAATCAATCACCCTTGCACTTAAATCCTGCCACTCGGGATTCAACGTCATAATCATGGCAACTTTAGCTTTTCGCAATCCTGCCTTAATTTGCTTCTCACGTTTAATAGCATTCCAAATCACACGGCAATCCTCATAATATACCAGTTTTGTGCAGTTATATTTTTTTGAGAATCCTTCAATTAACTTACTTTTATGCTCCCAAATCCTTTTTGAGAGATTACTAGTAACTCCTGTGTAAAGAATCCGATTGTACCGATTAGTTAAGATATAAACGTACCCATTCTTTTCCATCATCGAACTTTGCCTAACTGAGATTAAAGAAGCAATCAGATGAGGCGAGCATTTCCATCCCTGCCTGTCATGGCCAGCCGCTACCAATCACTCGAAAATAGATTCCGTACAGGCGTGGCCATCCCCTCCAACAAACTAGAACGGGGGGGGGGAGACAAAAACCCCGGATATTGGCAGAAGGGAATAACACG
>CAZRZK010000007.1:14323-96750 GCA_964604555.1 uncultured Pseudobdellovibrionaceae bacterium
TACTGGGGTGGCCACCCCTAAAATCAATATCTACCTGAGTGGGTAATCCTAACCCGCCTTTTCTTGCCTGCGGGGAGGGCCACGCCTGTAAGCAATTCATTTTCAAGTCGTTGCTTGCGGCTGGCCATGACAGCAATTGGTGTATTCCCAGGCACGAAACACCGTATACAGATGTCTAATTAATCGACAGAAAATTGCCTATTTCCCGCACAATTTGAGCCTGAATACGGGTGGCATACGGTGTGCAACTACTAGAGACACTCAGAGGAAATTACAATGATGAAAAAATTCAAGACTACAACTTTTGCATTGGCTTTAACCCTTTCAGTCACTGCCGCATTCGGAGAATCCTCTGAGGAGGCGAGATTCAAAAAAATTCAAGACGAAATTGATGGTCTCAAATCTAGACTTTCTACCGAGAATGATTCTAACTATGCACCTACCGAAGATTATGATGCTCTTCGATCTCAAATTAAAAGCAAAGAGGACTTTTTAGAACAACAAAAGGCGAGTGACGAAGGCTATAATGCTGCTGAAGCTCCAATTACTGACAATACTCCTTCTACACATTCTGCAAAATTAGAAGATCAGAAGCCGGAGCCGAAAAAAATGGAAGGTTCTGGTGAGCCGGATCAAGATTCTATGAAGGACGAAATTGAAATAGCGAATGAACAAGCAAAAAAATACCTGGATAAAATTGAGAAAGACCAAAAAGAGGCTTTAGGAGATGCCTTTGATACGTATAAGACTACTAAGGAAAAGATAGCAAAAGGAGAAGCAAAACCAGAAGATATTGAACGCGCGAAAAAAGCACTGCAAGATGAAAAAGATTCATTAATGAAAAAAGCGAAGTTTACGATGAATAATGAAGTGGGTGGAAAAGATAAAATGCTCGAGCCCTTTAATGATGCATTTGAAAAGTTGGGCCTGGATAAAGACGGAAATAAAAAATCGGAAAAGGCACCAGCTCCCACAGGTCCAAAAACAGCAGAAATTTTACCCGCACCTCAACCAACTCTGCCAACGCCCGAAATTAAGATTGCTGAGCCCGAATTACCTAAGGTGAGAAGTGCGACTTGGACAGATGAAAGCGGGAAAGAGCATGCTGCTGCTGTAATGTCTAAAGAAAAATATGAAGAAAACAAAAGAAACTTTCAGGAAAGCAGCTGGAAATATGAAAATGGGAAGTGGATGAAAACAGAATTGAACGCAGAGGGTTCTCAAAAATGGTATTATGATTCAGTAACTAGCCAATGGGCCAAGCTAGATTCGAATAACAATGCCGGCGTCAGCCAGGTCGTCACTAATAGAGAGCCTTCAAAAACTAATTTCAGCAACCATCGTGTGGTCGATCAAGCTACTTATAATCAGCTTCAGGGCAATACAAGTACCTGGGAGGTGAACTTAGGGGGTAAATGGAGGGACGTTACTGGCACTATTTATGCGACAGAAGGAGTTCAGTTTAAAAATGTAGGGGGTTATTGGTACACGATAAATACTCCGGAAAACCAAAAAAAGTTGGGGTTTGATTTCCAAAGCGTAACCCCAACCCCAGTTCCATTTTACGGCAATACCTATTTGGCTCCTAAGCCATAATGAAGCGATTGCCACGGTCCCTGACGGGGCCTCTCGCAATGACTGTGATCAAAGCAAATTGGTCGCGAGCTCCGCAAGGTACGACCGTTCGCCTTTCGACAGAGTGATATGGCCCGCGATCTGCTCGTTCTTGAACCGTTCCACGATGTATGTGAGTCCGTTATTCGACGAATCAATGTAAGGGTTGTCGATCTGATAGCAATCGCCCGTCAGCACCACCTTCGTTCCTTCGCCGGCCCTCGTAATGATGGTCTTGATTTCGTGCGGGGTCAGGTTCTGCGATTCATCCACAATCAAAAATTGATAAGCCAGACTTCGTCCGCGAATATATGTCAGCGGCTCGATCTGGAGCATGCCCTGGTTGATCAACTCCTGCCACGCGCGTCCTTGTTTGCGCTTGTTGGGCTTTTCGTTATTCGAAAAGGAAACGATGTAATCAATGTTATCGAAAATCGGCTGCATCCAGGGGTTGAGTTTCTCTTCTACTTCTCCCGGAAGGTATCCGATGTCCTTTCCTAATGGGAAAATCGGTCGGGAAACTAACAGCTTCTGGTATTTCCCTTCATCAATGGTCTTTTGCAGTCCACAGGCAAGGGCCATCAACGTTTTTCCAGTACCGGCCTTTCCGACAAGACTCACGAGTGCGATGCTATCATCCAGCAACGCATCCATCACAAAGGCCTGTTCGTCGTTGCGTGGCTTTACTCCCCACACGCCTTGGGGTGGAACTCTCAACGGTACAATCTCCCCTAAACTGGCATCAAATCGCCCCAACGCCTGGTGATCTTCCGGATGTTTTTGATCCCGCAGCTGGACATAGGCGTTCGGGAGCAATCCCCGTTCCTTAATCGGCAACCGCTTGTCGTTCAAGAAGGTATCGACGACGTCTCCTGGTACGTCAAATCTCGCGAGTCCGCTGTAAAGTTCTTCTAGCGTCACCCGTGAAGGTTCGAAGTCGACCGAGTTTATTCCGACCGCATCGGACTTAACCCTTAAATTCACATCTTTGGTCACAAAGATGACGGTGGTGTTGGTCTTCTCCTGCTTCAACTTCAGCGCAACCGAGAGGATCTTATGATCCCCCTTATCATGTTTGAAATCGGCCGGAAGAAACTTTTCCGAATCTCTAAACAGATCGATGGTAAGAGTCCCCTTTTTCCCGACCTCCACCCCACGCGTCAGCGAGCCTTTTTTACGAAATTCGTCGAGGTAACGAGCAAACTGGCGAGCATTGCGGCCGGTCTCGGTGAGATCCTTCTTAAAACGGTCCATCTCTTCAAGGACCGTAATCGGGACTACCACGTTGTTATCTTCAAATTTGAAGATGCACTGGGGATCATAGAGGATCACACTGGTGTCGAGCACGAAGGTTTTTTTCAAATGTACCCCCCCGGGTGTTTTTGTATTTTCTATCTAATGAACTAAAAATCTACTGACATCGTTAAAGAGCGTGAGACCCACCAAGAAAAGAATAAAAACCATGCCCGCCTGGTTCGCGATCTCCATCGTCCGCACCGAAACCGGTTTTCCCTTAATCGCTTCGACGGTGAAAAAGAGTAGGTGTCCGCCATCTAATACGGGAATGGGAAACAAATTCAGTAAGAACAGGTTGATGCTGATCAATGCCATCATCTGCAGGAATGGAATGATGCCAGCATCTAAGCTCTTTCCCGCAACGGAGGCGATCATTAATGGGCCGCCCAGGTTTTTAACCGAAATTTGTCCTACTACCAATTTGATAAGGCTCATCAACATCTTATAAGAGATCTCATAGGTCTCCTTTACCGTCTCTTTTACGAGCTGCACCGGATTACGGTATTGGATTTTTGAAAGCTGGGTTTCCCGCAACGCGCCCAGAGGGGAGATTCCCACCAGGTTTTTCTTGAGGGGTTGATGGGTCAGTGGGTCGGTAATGATCGTCTCGATCGGTTTTAGAGTGATCTCGACCTTGTTCCCTTCCCGTTCCAACACGAAAGGCAAGCCTTCCCCGGCCGTTCCCGCTTGCTGGACTTGATCGACGATAATATCGAAACTTAGGACCGGAATTCCTTTGATAGTAACAACCCTATCCCCCACCTTCACGCCGCCTGCTTCCGCTGCACTCTTCGGAGATACCTGCTTCACAAAAGTATCAGCCGGATGGATTCCTAAAATTTCGAGGACTGGCTTCTTTGATTGGATCAACTCCTGATTGGAAGGCAATTGCATGAGGAGCGAGACCTCCTTCATGCTTTTTTCCTTCGCCTCGAAGTTTTCTCCGCGCTTCACTAAAATAGTTAGCTTCTTTTCAGGACCCGCCGCCCCCCACTCCTCAAAGAAGGCATTGCCCAATTCTTCGAAGCGTTCCACGGAACGGTTATTGATCTTTAAAATGAGATCCCCCGTTCGAAGTCCCGATTGGTAGGCCACCGATTTCGGATCGGAAACACCGACCTGGCTGGCATGGGGATAAGGAGAGATCGTCTTGATCCCAGTAACCTCTATCTCCTCACCATAATCATTTTTGGCCCGTACCTTGGTGAGCGGCACGCTAATGTCGAGTTCTGTTCCCTGGCGCAGCACCTTCACCACCGCGCTTTGGCCGGCCTCCATTTTTCGGAGGGTCCGATCCATCTGGTTCCAGTAGGTGACTGGCTGGCCATTCAGGGCGAGCACCTTATCTTGGGAACGAAGCCCCGCAACCCAAGCTGAAGTTCCGGTCGCGACGTTGCCGACGGTGGTTCCTTCAACCGGCTTTCCCTTCCAAAAAACCAGCAAAATGATAAAAAAGGCGAGAATCAGGTTAAAAATCGGCCCGGCCGCCACTACTAGAAAGCGTTTATAGAGTTTTTGGGTATAGAAGGCCCGTGCGGCATCTTCAGGAGGGATCGGCTTGGTGGGATCGTCCCCCGCTAATTTAACGTAGCCCCCTAATGGAACTAATGAAAGGCAATATTCGGTTTCGCCCCATTTATAATTGAGGAGCTTCTTCCCAAACCCCATGGAGAAGACCTCAACCTTAATTTTGAAATATTTGGCTACAATATAATGGCCAAACTCGTGGAAGAAGATCAGGCCACCTAGAAGAACAACGACGCCGACAACGCTTGTAAGCACTGAGAACCCCTCTCTACTAAATCCTTATACTAATACACTACCCGTCTCTCCGCCAAGTCCAAGGCCAGGATGTCTTCAATTGACCGGATCGGAACAGGCTGGTGCTGGGCAAGTCGAGTCTCAATTCTCTCCGGAATGGCAGAGAACGAGATCCGTCTATTCAGAAAATCATCGACTGCTCTTTCATTGGCGGCATTCAACACCACCCGGTAACTAGGAGCCATTTCCATCACCTCCATTGCAATTTTGAGGCAACGGAATCGCTTCAAATCAGGCTCAAAGAATTGAAAAGTGTTCCATTTATCAGGCCCTACCGCATCTAAAAGGGGAGATAACCGCTCCGGATATGATAGAGAATAGGCAATCGAACCCTTCATATCGGGCACCGAGAATTGGGCTGTAGAACTACCATCTTTCCATTGGATGAGTGCATGCATCACACTCTGAGGATGCACCCAGACCCCTAATTGTGACGCTGTCACCCCAAAAAGGCTTTGAGCCTCTAAAAGCTCCAGCCCTTTGTTCATGAGTGTAGCCGAATCGACGCTGATCTTAGGTCCCATCTTCCAATTGGGATGTTTAATGGCCATTTCCGGCGTGACATCTTCAAAAGGAATCTCCGGCTTCAGGTAAAAAGGGCCGCCACTCGCTGTCAGGATTAGCTGACCAATGTTCTCTAAAGGATGGCCTTGTAACAGTTGGAAAAGGCCGCTGTGCTCACTATCAACCGGGATCAACTCCACCTTTCGATCCCGTGCCTCAGCCATCATCAGATGGCCCGCCACCACTAAAGATTCTTTATTGGCCAACCCAATTCTTTTGTTTTTGCGAATCGCATGGAGGGTGGGCACTAAACCCGCAAAGCCCACAATCCCGACTACCACCGTATCGGCCACATCGATGCAAGCCAATGGACCTTCATTTCCTGCCGCAACCTTCAACTTGGGAAACTCGGTTACCAGGGGTTTGACATCGGTTTCTGAAAGGACCGAAACCACTTCGGGAGCGAATTCAGCTATCTGTTCCCGCAACAAATGGAGGTTTCTCCCAGCCGAAAGGGAAACCACTTTGAAATGACCTGGAAATCGACGGACAATCTCCAAAGTATTGAGTCCAATCGTTCCGGTAGATCCTAATACTGAAATCCTTCTCAATTTTTCCTTGGTCATAAAGTCCCACTCACCCATTTAATGAAAATGTAATAAACCGGCGCTGCAAAGACGAATCCATCGATCCGATCCAGAATCCCACCATGCCCCGGAAGAAAAGTGCCCGAATCTTTTTTGGCACGACTCCGTTTCAAGAAGGATTCAAAGAGATCCCCCAATTGTCCTAAGATACTCAAAATCGGGGAGAAAAGAATCAATCGAAGGGTAAAGGCCGAATCAATGGGTTCCTTAAAAATATAAATTGCCCCGACCACGCCAGCACATAAGGTGCCCAATATTGAAGCGGCAGCCCCTTCCAGCGATTTCTTGGGACTCAAAACACTGGCTAACGGGTGTTTCCCCAATTTTCTTCCGACTAAATAGGCAAAGGTATCACCCATAAAGATCATGAAGAAAAAGAGGAAGAGGAATTCCCTGCCCCACACTTCGGTATACAGAATCGGCAAAATAAAACCAAAGAGGGAAAGGACATAGGAATAGCCCAACCATTCCAGAGAAAAATATTTCAACTGCTCAACCGGATCCGATTTGTTGTTGGCCCGGACCAGAGACATGATTGCGCCGATTGCAAAGACCAAAAAAGGAGCATAGAGAGCAAGCAAGGGGCTAAAGAGGTAAAATAGGATCGAACCAATAATCACCGCCAGCTGGCGAATGAACCTCGACGTGGAAGGAGCATCGAAAAAAAGCTTATCGAATTCTCCGTAGGAAAGAACCGCACCACAGAGCACGATCAAAAGAAGAATGGGGATCGGAGCAAAAAAAATGCAGCTGGTAAGCAGAGTGGCCGCGCCGATGCCGAAAATAGCCCGTTGTTTCATGGGGTGCCTCGCTCAAACGACGCGATTGCCGCGTCATTCGCTTCGCTCGTTCCTCGCAACGACGCTTGGGCCTGGGTCAGTCCAAATCTCCGCTGTCGCTTTGAAAACTCCGCAATCGCCTCATCCAATTGCTGAGGCCTAAACTCCGGCCATAAGGTGTGCGTCGTATAGATTTCGCTATAGGCGATTTGCCACAGGAGAAAATTACTCACCCGATATTCCCCGCCGGTTCGAATGAGAAGATCGGGATCGGGAAAACTGGGCTGGAAAAAGAACTGCCTGAAACTTTCCTCCGTAATTTGGTCGATATTGAGGCTTCCGTTTTTCACTCGCACCGCGATCGCCTGGGCCGCCTCCAAAATCTCCTGCCTCCCTCCATAAGAAAGGCAAAGGTTCAGATAAAGTTTCGGATCCTCTAAATAGGTGGACTTTTTTACTCTTTCTAACTCCCGTTGCACAAACCCAGGTAACCGATGGGTTGAACCCGATGTAACCAACCTCACTCCGTTTGCGATCAATTTTTTGTCCATGGTCCGAAGGTGATGGGCCAATAAGCGCATCAACATCGACACTTCCGGCTTGGGACGGAACCAATTCTCGGTAGAAAAAGCGTAGAGACTTAAATATTTAACTTTAATCTCGGCACAATAGGTGACGATATCGTCGACTCGATTCGCCCCCTCTTTATGGCCACGGGTGCGGATGTAACCGCGTTCCTGTGCCCATCGGCCATTGCCATCCATGATAATGGCGACATGTTGTGGAATGGAAGCCATCCGCTTAAAGGGTCATGACCTCTTTCGACTTGATATCGACAAGTCGATCGATCTCACCCACGTAATGATCGGTCAGTTTCTGGATCTCTTCCTGAAACTTTCGCCCCTCATCTTCGCTCATTTCATCCTTTTTCGATTTATCAAGGGCATCCCGCCGCAAATTTCGGGCTGCGACTTTAGAATCTTCGCCGCTCTTTTTGATCTGCTTCACAAAATCTTTGCGCCGCTCCTCGGTCATCGGCGGCATGTTGATCCGGATCAGTTTGCCGTCATTGATCGGCGTGAGCCCCAGATTGGCCGCTAAGATCGCCTTTTCCACATCGGCAATCACGCTGCGATCCCAAGGTTGTAGGGTAATTGTCTTGGCATCGGGAGTGTTAATGGCCGCAACCTCTTTTAAGGTCATCATGCTGCCATAAACTTCCACCTTCACCCCTTCCACCATAGCAGTGGAGGCACGTCCCACACGGAGTTTCGAGAACTCCACCTTGAGGTGTTCCAACACCTTTTCCATCAATTGTTTGGAATCATTGACACCGTTATTCACTTATGTCCCCTCCTTACGTACTAAGGTTCCAATATCTTCACCCAAAATGATGCGTTTGAAATTGCCCGCAACGGTTAAGTTGAAGACCAAGATGGGCAGGTTATTATCCATGCAAAGCGAAATTGCCGTGGAATCCATCACCTTCAATCCTTTTTTCAAGACATCCATATAATCAAGACGTTTAAAAAAAGTGGCCGATTGGTTGATAAGCGGATCTTCACTATAGACTCCATCCACCCGCGTTGCCTTCATAATGATGTCGGCATCCACTTCCATCGCCCGCAAGCTAGCTGCCGTATCGGTCGTGAAATAGGGATTTCCAGTTCCTGCCGCAAAGATCACCACTCTCTTTTTCTCCAGGTGTCGGACCGCTCGACGACGGATATAGGCTTCCGCCACACGATGCATTTCAATCGCAGTCATGACCCGGGTAAAAACCCCTTTTTTCTCAAGGCAATCTTGGAGAGCCAAGCTATTGATCACCGTGGCCAGCATTCCCATGTAATCGCTACTGGTGCGATCCATCCCCTGCGCGGTGCCGGCAATCCCTCGGAAGATATTTCCACCGCCAATCACTATCGCCACTTCAACGCCTAGCTCATGGACATCTTTTATCTCCCCGGCAATGCGATCAATGATATCGGTCGATATGCCAAAGCTTTTCTCTCCAGCCAACGCCTCTCCGCTGAGTTTCAGCAATACCCGGGTGTATTTCACAGATGCATTGGCTTTACTCATACGCGGCAGCTATTTCCCTTTGCCCCATCTCCGAGTTGGAAGCGGGCATAGCGTTTAATCTCGATATTTTCACCCAACTTCGCAATCGTCTCCTTTAGGAGCGCTTCGATGCTTTTGCTGGGATCTTTCACAAAAGACTGGTGCAAGAGACAATTCTCTTCGTAGAACTTCCCTATCTTTCCTTCGGCGATCTTCTCGAGCACAGGGCCGGTCTTGCCTGTGGCAGCGGCCTGCGCCTTAAAGATCTCCTTTTCCTTTTCGATATCGGTAGGAGGAACACACTCTTTCGTGAGGTATTTGGGATTGGTAGCAGCGATATGCATCGCCACATCATTCACAAATTGCTGGAAATCGTCGGTACGGGCGACGAAGTCGGTTTCACAATTCACCTCTAACAATACCCCGATTTTACCGGTGCTGTGAATGTAGGCATGAACCTTTCCGTCATTCGCCGCTCGACCTGCCTTTTTAGAGGCGGCCGCAAGCCCTCGCTTACGGAGGTATTCCACCGCCTTGTCGAGGTCATTCGAAGATTCCTCCAACGCCTTTTTACACTCCATAAAACCGGCGCCTGTTTTATCTCTCAGATCTTTAACTAAATTAGCTCCTGTCGCGCTCATTACTTTCCACCTTTATTCTCGGGTTTAGTTTCTGGATTACTTTCACCACTCTCTGTGGCTTCTGCAGGCGCTGCTGCGGGAGTTTCCTCTTCCGTTTCGGCTTCAGCCCGATAGTCGATATCGGTCGGGATGTTTTTCACCTGACGACGGACCACCCGTTCCACAACCGGACCGGCGGGAGCTGCCACTGCGGGAGCTGCCACTTCAACCATCTCTTCCTCTTTATCTGGATGAGCTTGGCGCATTTTGAGCTCATAGGCTTGAGCCCCTTCTGCACAGGCATCGGCAATCAGATTCACAAAAAGACTGACCGACTTGATCGCATCATCATTACCAGGAATGACATAATCGATCGGATCGGGATTGCAGTTGGTATCAACCACCGCCACTACTGGAATTCCCAGACGATTGGCTTCGGAAACAGCAATCTTTTCCGCTTCGGGATCGATCACGAAAAGAGCGGCTGGAAGTGAGCGCATGTGGCGAATACCACCTAAGCTCGCATCCAATTTTTTCCGCTTTCTTTCCAACATCACTACCTCTTTTTTAGGTAGCACTTCAAAAGTTCCATCGGTGCGCATCCGATCGAGCTCATCTAATTTTTCGCAACCGCGACGAATCGTTTGAAAATTGGTGAGCGTACCGCCTAGCCAACGTTCCGTTACAAAGGGCATGTTGCAGCGGGAAGCGGCCTCTTTGGCAAATTCACGGGCCTGTTTTTTGGTGGCCACAAAGAGGACTTTCCCCCCTTCGGCGACGGTGTTTTTCACATAAACACAAGCTTCGGTCGCATGTTTTACCGTTTTCTCTAAATCTATAATGTAGATCCCATTGCGAGGGGCGAAGATGAAGGGCTTCATCTTGGGGTTCCAGCGATGGGTTTGGTGGCCGAAATGGACTCCTGCTTCAAGCAGGTTTTTCATTGAAACTTCAGGCATTTATATTCCTCCGGTTTAGCCTCCGCCCACTTTGCCCCCTGCTATTTGCCGGGGACCAGAGTATGGTTATGGGCGTGTGTATTTAAGAACTCAGGATTTCTATCATGAGATTAGGGGCTTAGCAACTGGCAGACTCTGCGGGCTTGAGACGGTTTTTAGCAAAGATTCGAACAGCTGAAAGTAGCGGTCTTTAACTCGCTGTTAGATTTCCAATGCCTGGCTTTCATCTATTTTACTTCGCAGAAAGTTGCAAACCTTCCAACGCAACTCGATATTCTCTCTCCATCGGCTTGTCACTGATCGAACGGTGTTGCTCAATCCGACGAAGAGCTTCTGGGTAACGATGCTGTCCGAGATAGAGATGGGTTAATTCATTTAAAATAGGAATTGTTTGTACGGGATCCTCAATCGCATCGAGCGCACGTAAATAGTAATCTTCTGATTGCTTTAAATTTCCCCGTCCTTTTTCGAGCATTGCAAGCGCATTCAACGTACTCCAGCTGCGGGAATTAAATCGCAGACTGATCTTGAGGCACCTTTCTCCATCTTGCCATTGATGGACGAAAAAACGGGTGCTGAATGCACAGTAAGTAATAAAACAAAGAAAGAGTAGAGAAAGCGCTTTCGAATATTTTGAATGTTCCAATAACTTCGCAACGAAGAATGCGAAGGGGAAAACCCCAACAAACACATAACGGTCGGCTACATTGGACATGGCCTGGAAAATAATTCGGTTAAATCCCAGGGTGGGCAAGAGGGATAAAAATAAAAAAGTTAAACTGAACAGCGCAACCCTTCCCATCTTTTTTTGACGGCGGAAGAAGCAATAAACCCAAAGGATTGGGAAAACAGAGATCGAAACAAATAGAAGAGGAGATTTGAAAACTTTAAATACGGTATGGCCGTAGTCGTAAGTAAACCCAATCGGAAAGAGGAGCTTAGACAAATAAAAACAGACCGAATCAAAAGCGGTCAGCAACCGAGCTGGATAGGGATAGTCGGGAACCAGTCTGATCGCTCGATCCCCATTTGCCTGCCATTGTGCCCAAAAGACAGGAAGCGCAAGCAGACCGATTAAGGATTGTCGAAACAGATCTCTAAAATCCTTCTTCCCTTCGAAGAGAGCGATACAGGGATAAAGAAATACGAGAGCCCAACCGGCTGGTTTTGAAAGGATCGCCCAAAGAAAAAAGAAAGAGGTTAATGCAAAATATTTATTCTTGGGAGTTCTCAAGTTGCGGGTAAAAAAATAGAGGCTCAATAAAATTCCAAGCCCACTTGAAAGATCCCTCAACCCTGTGATCCAGGCGACCGCCTCTACATGGATTGGATGCAAAGCAAAAATGAGCCCTCCGATAAGAAGCGGCAATTGCCGACTCACCCAAAGACTTAATAGGAGGTAAGCTGCTATGACCGAGAGGAGGTAGACTCCTAGGTTCAGCGTATAAAACACCGACTCCGGAGCGATGAGCCTTTCCGGACTCGAATAAAGTTGATTGGCCCAGTGCCAAAGGGTGTAGGTCAGAGGGGTATAGGCCTCATTCATCGATCGGGTCCAGAGTGTGTAGCCCGGATCCCTTCCCACCAAAACAGGATTAAAGTGCAGATGCAGCGGGTCATCATATCGAAACCCCACACTTTGAATCACTCCGCTAAAAAAATAACCGGTCAATCCCAAAATGATTAAAAAAGAAATTTTCCGAGTGAGGTTCAACAAAACCAATTTTACTGTAAAATGCGCTGTAATGGCAGTCGATGTTGAATCTCTTAAAAAATGGCCCACTCAACCGGGCATTTATGCCATGAAGGATGGAGCGGGTCGCATTCTCTATATCGGCAAGGCTAAAAACCTCCGCAACCGGATCCGATCCTATTTCCAAAGCCCGGAAAAACTGAGCGATAAGACCCAAGTCCTAGTTCGAAAAATCATCTCCCTTGAATTTACCGTTACCCACACCGAGCTTGAAGCGCTCCTCTTAGAGTGTAACCTCATCAAACAACATCGCCCCCGATATAACGTTCGCCTCAAGGATGATAAAAACTTCCCCTATGTTGTTCTCGATTTCACTCACCCTTTCCCTAAATTAAGGGTGACCCGAAAAGTGATCCCCTCCCCTCACCTGAAATATTTTGGACCTTATAGTGGCGCGGCCCAGGAAATTTCCCGTTTTCTTTTAAAAACTTTTCAGATCCGGGATTGCTCCGATGCTAAATTCAGAAATCGTACCCGCCCTTGCTTGAATTACGAGATCGGCACCTGCACCGCTCCATGTGTGAATTTAGTAAGCCAGGAGGACTATTCCCGGCAATGCCAAGAGGCGGTGCTTTTTTTAAAAGGGAAAAATAAAGAGCTCCTTAAAAAACTCGAAGAGCAGATGAGCCGATTTTCGGAGGAGATGAAATACGAAAAGGCGGGATTGATCCGGGATAAAATCAGGACCGTCCTCACTCTCACTGAAAAACAGGATGCGGTTCTCACCGAACGACTGAAAGATATCGACATCATCGGTTCCTACATCGAAAAAGATACGGTCCAGTGGGTTGTCCTTTTCATTCGGGGCGGATTTTTAATTGGCAGAAGAGCGGAACGAACCCCACTGCAATTTGATTCCTTCGAAGAAACCCAGCGCAGTTTCTTAGAACAATTCTACCAAGTTTCGCTCATTCCCGATGAGGTTTGGCTGGCCTCTGACTTTCCAGAACGCGAACTGATTCAGACCTACTTGATGGAACGCTCGGGAAAAAAAGTGCAAGTACAGGTGAAGAGGGGAGAAAAGCCGCTGCGACTCTTGGGCATGGCCCACGAAAACGCGAAACTACTCTATCAGGAGCGGGCCCGCTCCAATGCTCAATCGGCTTCCGAGATGTTGCAGGAAGCTCTTGGTCTTGCTGAATGTCCCCACACCATCGAAGGGATTGATGTCTCCAACATTCAAGGGACCAATCCAGCGGTCGCCCTGGTCCACTTTGCCGATGAGCGTCCATTAAAATCCCGTTATCGGATCTACTATCCCAAAACCATTGAAGGACAGGACGATTTTGGAATGATCCACGAAACCCTGAGCCGACGGCTCTCCAAACCCGATCCACCGCCTCCCGATCTCTTCATGATCGATGGAGGGAAAGGGCAACTGAACGCCGCCCTTGCTGCAATGAAAGAGGTGGGGAAATCGATCCCGATCTGCTCCCTGGCAAAAGCCCGAACGGAGTCAGGCTTTACCCGCAAAGAGGTCGAAAAGAGCGAAGAGCGGATCTTTATTCCGAACCGAAAAAACCCGATCCTTTTAAGGGAAGGAAACCCTGCTCTGGCTCTGCTTCAAAGAGTGCGGGATGAGGCGCATCGTTTTTCGGTGCGAGGACACCAAACCCGCAGGCGGAAAAAAGCTTTTGAAGACAGCGAACTCCTTCAGATTGAAGGCATCGGTGAAAAATTACAACAGAAATTACTCATGAAATTCGGTAACTTAAGAGCCATTCGCTCAGCTAGTGAAGAAGAACTTTCTCGGATCGGTATCCCTAAAAATGTGATAGATAGACTCCGCAAGGAGTGAGGAGTTGAGAAAATGTCCTATTATTTTATTGATGTGGGTTGCGTATGCATCTTCTATTCAAGCCTCACGCCCTAGTTTTAAACGGGGCAAATTTTGGGCTGAGCAACCCTGCTCTGCACTCCTATTAAACCTGTACCACAAATTAGGATCGCCCTTTATCGTGCGCACAATGGGCGATTTTAAATCCCTGCCAAAGACTCTCGCCGGAGGAAAAGTTGAAGGAGTATTGGAAATCCCGGTGACTAAAGAGGTCGATGAAAAATTGATGATCGTGCCCCTCATCCATGCAGTCGATAAAAAAATACTCGTAAAGGTTTTAGCCATCCGGTTGGGAAATATCGTCAGTCAGGATCGATCACAACAAAGATATTATATGGAAAAATTGTTGGAACAACCCAACGTAATCCAATTTCTTGAATTGCTTTCAAAGTTCCACAACGAGAATCCCACGATTCCCATCATTATATTAACCACGATAGAGCATTCGGAAGTAATCGAGCTTTTGGCAAAACACTTACAAAAATAAACCGTAATACTAGCTGTCATGACCAGCCGCAACCAACTACTTGAGGATAGACTCCCTTCAGGCGTGGTCATCCCGTCAGGCAAGAGCTGATTAGGCAACAGTCGAAACCTCTCTCTATCAGATCTTGATTGACGGGATGGCCACGCCTGAACGTAATTTATTTTCTAGAGGTTGGTAGCGGCTGGCCATGACACTACGGCACAGTGTACTTAAAACTTCAGTGCTTTCTCTAAGAATGCGATACGATTGAGGAGCCATTCGCATTTCCCCTCTTTACCTATCCATCCAGGAAGGTGCTGCGTTTTCTTCGATTTTGCTAAAACGGCTCCCTGAGCCATCGCCTCTTTCCAGCCTTTATCATCATTCGGCCAGTCAGGAATCGATTCACGCAGAAAATCGGCCCATTCAAATTCCGCAAATCGACGATTGGCATCCACATACGCTCCCGTCTTCTCCAACAGCCAGGCTAAACTTCGGTAGGGATCATCGGTCATTTCATCGCTCTTTTTAGGCAACTCCGAAGCAGGACGAACCTTTCCTCTATCCTTCAGGTGACAAAACTTATTTCCAGGGCGGTTCATTTCTGTCCAGAATTGCTCTTCTTCCAGGTTGGAAAAATCGGCGACGACCATGGCCCACATCTTGCTCGAGTCATTACGCTTCAGGGCGACCGCAAAATGATTCCCATTCACAAGATAAACTTTCCCTCCAGGGCCAATCACCACTTCACCCGGATTATCCTTCTTATATTTTTTAAATTCCTCTTTCCCTTTTTGTTTTTCCTCTAAAACTCTTCCTGTGCGGTAATCAACTTCCAGGAATCCCAAATTAAATTGGACGAGATAGAGCGCATCAATATCAAATTTTTTCATCTCACCTACTTTGGGTTTTCCCAAGCAACAAATAGGAAGAAAAAACAATATGATTACAAGAGTTTTCAAAACCGATTCAAGGCCTTGGCGTGGTAGTTTATGTGGTCATCGATAAAGGTAGCTATGAAGTAGTAGCTATGATCGTACCCCTCCTGCATCCGCAAGTTCAGCGGGTAGCTCGCCTTTTCACAGGCCTCTTTCAAGAGATCGATCTTCATACCGGTGAGCAGAAACTGATCCTGGGTCCCTTGATCGACAAAGATCTCCTGCTTCGTCGTGGCTTTTGAAATCAATTGGCAGGTGTCGTAATCACTCCACTTGCTTTGATCCGCACCCAAATAAGCAGTAAAGGCGTTTCGCCCCCATTCACTCACCGAAGGAGCACTCACCGGCGCAAAGGCAGAAACGGAACGGTAACGACCGGGTTGTCTTAAAGCAGCTACCAGAGCTCCATGTCCTCCCATCGAATGGCCAAAGATCGATTCACAATCAGGCATAGCCGGGAAGTGGTCGAGCACAAATTTGGGAAGCTCCTTCGTGATGTAGTCATACATCTGATAATGCTTTGACCACGGGGCCTGAGTGGCATTCACGTAATAGCTCGCACCCAATCCTAAGGCCCAATTTCCATTTTCACTCGTTGCTACCCCTTCACCGCGAGGGCTGGTATCGGGCGCTACAATCATGAGACCCAATTCAGCCGCCTTCCGCGCAGCTCCCGCCTTCGCCATAAAATTCTCTTCGGTGCAGGTGAGGCCCGACAGCCAATAAAGGACCGGCACCTTTCTTTTCTCCGTTTGTGGAGGACGAAAAAGGGCAAAGCGCATCGGAGTGTTTGTGGAGGTAGAAGGATGGGAATAGACTTCCCAAGTTCCACCAAAGGATTTCGAGGTTGAAAGAGCTTTAAGTTCCGCCATCACATCTCCTAAAAAGTAATCACCGACCGAATGCTTTTCCCTTCGTGCATCAGATCAAAGGCCCGATTGATCTCGCGCAGTGGCATGGTATGGGTGACCATCTCATCTACCTTGATCTCGCCCGCCAGATATTTATCGACGTAACCTGGCAACTGCGATCGCCCCTTCACCCCGCCAAAGGCGGTCCCTCGCCACACTCGACCCGTTACTAATTGAAAGGGTCGCGTTGAGATCTCCTGGCCCGCACCAGCGACACCGATGATGATGCTCTCTCCCCATCCTTTATGGCAGCACTCAAGGGCTGAGCGCATGAGGTTCACGTTGCCGACGCATTCGAAAGAATAGTCGACCCCGCCCTCGGTCAAATCCACAATCACATTCTGAATCGGCTGATCATATTTCTTGGGGTTGACGAAATCGGTCGCTCCCAGACTTTTCGCCATCTCTTCTTTTGAATCATTAATATCGACCGCCAAGATCCGGCTCGCCTTCGCCATGACCGCACCTTGGATCACGCTCAGTCCGATACCGCCCAGACCAAACACCGCCACGGTCGATCCCGGACGAACTTTAGCCGTATTTAAAACCGCACCGATTCCGGTCGTGACCCCACATCCAAGCAAGCAAACTTTATCCAATGGCGCTTTCGAATTGATCTTCGCCACCGCAATTTCGGGCAACACCGTATATTCAGAAAAGGTAGAGGTCCCCATATAATGGTGGATCATCTTCCCGCTTTTAGAAAATCGGGAGGTCCCATCGGGCATAAGTCCCTTCCCTTGCGTGGCCCTAATCGCTTGGCAAAGGTTGGTTCGCCCCGAAGTACAAAACTTACAGGCTCCGCATTCAGGCGTGTAAAGCGGGATGACGTGGTCCCCTACCTTTAAAGAGGTGACCCCAGACCCGACCTCTTCGACCACTCCGCCACCTTCATGCCCCAATACCGTTGGGAAAAGCCCTTCGGGATCGGCACCTGAAAGGGTGAAGGCGTCGGTATGACAGACCCCCGTAGCCACGATTCGGACCAAAACCTCACCGGCCTTTGGCCCTTCCAATTCAATCTCTTCGATTTCTAAGGGTTGCCCCTTTGCCCAGGCGACCGCTGCTCTTGTTTTCATATGGGGCAGAAGGTAGCGGCACCGATACAGGTGGTCAATTCTAAACTGTTTTTTACTAAAGCCAGTCTCACCAATAAAAAATCGCCCCTTTTATGTCGATTTGAGATAATAGTCCGAATCTTAAATTTAAGGAGCGATGCCCATGCTACCCATCCAATCGGTTATTTTATTAACTTTAAGTCTAATCGCAATTGCCCAGACCACTCCTCCTCATGCCTCTAGTCCCGCACCAGTCCCCTCGCCTTCTAACTTGCCTCCAAACCTCAAACCAGTCCAAGAGGTGATGGGTAAACTTAAAAAACTGTTGGATGGACTCGACTATGCAGGTGGGATGAAGGAGTTCTTTGGCAAGGGTTACGGGGAGAATGTGTGCGATGCAAACAAATATTCCCATCGTTCACGAGCGGACGTAGTCGATGCCATCAATGAATTTAAAATATCGGCGCAACAAAGATTAGCCCTCCGGCTCTTTTATGTTGGAGATGAGTTGGATAAGGGGAACATCGAGGCCCTCTTAGGAGAGCAAGGAAAAGAACTTCTAAACGCTCTGCTCCAGCAAAAACTTCTGGTGGAAAAAGAGGGAAAATACCACATGAATGATCTTTGCTTGGACTCCTATCCACTCAAGCATTCTAAACCGGAAGGTCCTCTTTATCTTTTTTCTGATATTTCTAAGAAATGGTCCCATAGCGAAAAGGAACCAACTGATCGAATTACGGTAACGAGTCTTTCTTTGCTGAAAGCCATTGAGAAGCGGCAGGGAGAACGGGGCGCAATCGAAGGGGTCGGGGCCGATTTAGGTTCTGGAGGGGGAATCCAGGCACTTGCCTTACTCCGAATGAATCCAAAACTGAAAATGATTGGGGTTGAAATTGAACCCCATTCCATCCAACTTTCCCTCTTAAATGCTGCTTTAAATGGAGTTTCCGACAACTTTACTGCTATCAATAATCAAGACTCCTCCATCGATGGAAAAAGTGACGCTCTAAAAAAAGAACTGAATGGAAGAAAACTTTCCATCGCCGTTAGCAATCCTCCCTTTAACTTGGTGCCAGAAAGCCTGGGAAAGGATTTTACCAAATATGGCTACGGGGGACCTGATGGATTGGCCGTTACTGAACTGCTCATGCGCCAAGCGGTCTCGAACCTAGATGAGAAGGGGGAAATGATTGTCTATAGCCAGTTTGGAATCGATAAAAACGGGGAGCCCCTTTTTAGCAACATGCTGACAAACAAGATCCGACCGAATGGCCAGGTTGAAGTCTCCTATGAAGAAGATCCGATGGAACATTTAGGTTATGGCATTCACGTTCGAAATGTGGAGGATT
This sequence comes from uncultured Pseudobdellovibrionaceae bacterium, assembly GCA_964604555.1. Classification (GTDB taxonomy): domain Bacteria; phylum Bdellovibrionota; class FAC87; order UBA2466; family UBA2466; genus CAZRZK01. The sequence continues at coordinate 32,937 of CAZRZK010000007.1, forward strand.
ATTCGAAAAGTATGGTGAGCTGGCTCTCCGAGCAAAGTCCTCGCCCCGCTCAACTTCCCACCCCAGAACAGTTTCAAAAAGCGCTGAATGAGGCCGGAGTGAAAGAGCTGGCACCGATGGTGGCGGTCATTAAAAGCACCCCTGGAAACAAGGAATATAGTTTCAAGCGCTCTATCATTACTCTTAATGATCCGACTAAGCTAAAGGGCGGGATAAGAGAAGAAATGAGGGAAATAAAAGGTGGAGTTTACGTACAGCAACATAAAGTAATCGATTTGAAAGAGGCCTTTATAAATTCAAAAGCTGAAGATATGGAGCGCCTGTTTGAAATCATATTGGAAAAAGACATGCGATTCAAAAACCAGTTAACCCCCATCGTGAAAGAAAAATTTCAATTATCCTATCCGGATTTTGTATCCAAATTTAAATCTGATTCCAAAGAAGAAAGGATAAAAAAGATCAAAGCCCTGCAAGAAGAGCTCAAAAAAGAAACTAAGAAATAGACCACGCCAAAGTTGTCTTTTGGCGAGCCTATTGCATCTAAAAACAGTGCTATTATGATCAAATAATGGTTACCAAATTTTCCCTTTTCGTATCCCTCTCTCTTATTTTTTTACCTGCTCCAGCACTGGGCATCTGCCGAGTGGAGGAGAAAATAGGGCCCGAATCTCTTTTTGTTACGAAGGCCTGCGAACAAACGAGAGCAAGTCTTCTATCGGCTGTTCAGAGTGTTGCCGAGAGTCTTAAAGAGGGGAATTGGCCCGATAAAGATGAGGGAATGCCTGAAACTTGGATTTCAATCGGCAAGGATGGGCTTGCCTTTAATGTTCGACAAGAGACTGCCTGCATTGAACACATTTTCCCCTTGCCGAAAGAAAAGAAAGACACTTCATCCTTGGAATTGTTTTCCAATTGCTTCAAGAAACTGACGATACCGAAGCGCCCCACCCTAGAAACAATCCTAAAAAAATCGAAGGAAGCAGAGGTCTGTTTTGGTGAAATTGTTTGTGTGAGCAAAGACTCTATCCAAGAAGTGGATGAAAAGTTCAAGAAAAACGTTACTGCTTTAGATCATCAACGCTTTATCATCCGAGAAAAGGCCATGAAAGAACTTACCAAAGATATCGATGATTCGACTGGGGAAAAACTGGCTCGAATGTTGGGCTATCTAAAAGGACTTCCTCTTATCGGCGCCGATCCGCAAAAAGTGGAAAGCATCCAAAAACTCCTTAAACATGCAAAAGTCATCCCAGAAAAGCACGAGTTTAAAACCCCAAAAATCGACGGGTCGGAAGAAAAAAAGGAGGAGCCGCCCCAGTTTATTCGGCATTCTCCTGGCAACCCCACGACAACCCATTGAGAATCGCCTTTCTACACTTTAGTCCCTTAAAAAATCACGGAAGGCTTTAGCCTCGGCGTCATTTAATAGCCCCTCGGGAATGGTATTATGATCATATCCCTTAAGTAGGGTGATCTTTTTTTCCTTGCCAGGATAACCATCAAAAAGTTTTTTTCCCATCGAAGCGGCGACCATCGTATCATCGGAAGCATGGATGGAATAGAGGGGCACTTGCACTTGAGAAAGGTATTGAGCTGATTCAAAACGGTCCTTCATTAACAAAGCAACCGGTAGATACCAATACACCTTCTTAGCTACTTCTACCGTCGATGGAAAAGCGGAGATGAGTGCAATTCGGGTCACTGGGTAGCGCGAAGCTAGATAGGTCGCGACTGCTGTTCCCAAACTCTCTCCGCTGAGGCGGATCGGAACTTGCCATCTCTCCTTTGCCTTATTGTAGATATGCTCAGCCGCTTCAAAGATTTTAGCCTCAGAGGGAATCCCTTCTTTCGCTCCATAACCAGGATATTCGGCCAAAACGAGTGCGACCGAATGGCCTCGGACAATTTCCGCCATCCACTCATGGGCGATCGCCGCTCCCCCATTCCCATGGAAATGGATCAAAACCTCGACAATTTTCTCCGGCTCGTAAACATACCCCAAGAAATTATCATTCGATTCTTGCCAAGGTTTAAGGAGTCTTGTCCCCTTCCCATCGGGATCCAAGGCTTCAGGAAAATACTGGAGCCGCCTCTGGGAGACATAAGCCAACAGAACCACGGTGGAATAGAGGGCGACGAGGATAGAAAAAATGAGCAAAGTTGCTTTCATAGCCCCTTACGCTGCATCCTTCCATTTAAACTCTGGTTTCTTTTTCGATGCTGCACAATCCTTTAAAAATAGGTTGATAAGAACCTGGTAGGCTATGCCCGTCTCTTCCGCTAACTTCTTGAAGTAAACAACAGTATCCTTATCAAGACGTATAGTGACCTGCTGCTTCAAGTGCTTTGCATAGGGGTTCCTGACCGATTTTGAAAAATCATATTCCTTTCTCATCTTATTCGCTCCTTATATAACTTTTTTTCATTCTTATTTGCTTTCCGGGCAGAAATAATTCGAATAGTAGACGAACCTTTTCGATAGCAATGGCTCACCACCAAAATTCGAAGGCGCTCGCTGAAGCCAAGCAAAATGAATCTTTCTTCCTCATCAGAATGATCGGGATCGGCAATCAATCGCGCATGCACATCATGAAACGTGCTTTTAGCTTCATCAAATGAGATGCCATGTTTCTTGATGTTACCGGTATTTTTACTGGGATCCCATTCAAATGAAATTTCCACTACGTTATAATTATATCATAATTATGGAAAAATCAAGAAATTTCGATGTGGTTTTCAGGACTTTACCGGCGCTTCGGTGGTTTCCAAGAGCTTACCTGAGACTTGAGCTCCTTGCCTCTTTTTTCTACGTTTTTATCGGAAGAGTAGAGATCTCTTTCGATCGCATCTCCTAGTTGTTTCACGAAAACCCCTTTCACCAACCCCTGCAGTCGACGGTGAAAATGGCGATACGTTTCCGCCTCCTCGCGATGAACTCCCATGCGACGAAGTTTTTTAACAAAAAGGAGATAATAATCAGGAAGGGCCAAGGCCTTCTCTAAAGAGATCCGTTTGCGGTTTTTCACCCAAATCAGATAGGTGACTAACGTAATAATCACTAAAATGAGCTGGAGATTCCTTCGGTTCAAGTTAATACCCAATGAAAACCCTTCTCCATTGGCGCCTAAAGCGGCCAAGGTACGCATAAAATCTCTTTGGGACTGTTGATTGTAGTTGACGACGTATCGGTTAAACCAAAATTTAGCGGCATTGAAATAAACGCTCGCGTAGAACGACCACTTCATCTCCTTTTTTTCCTTCAACAAGGGAGTGGGATCATAGGTGATCCAGCCACTGTTAGGAAAATAGACCTCGACCCATGCATGGGAGTTGAGTTCCCTAACCTCGAGGACGCGGGAAACCTGGTTGAAAGTCCCTCCCCGATACCCCAATACGAGCCTCGCCGGAATTCCGAAGTATCGAAAATACATCGCGGCGGCGGTGGCAAAAAATTCGCTGTGACCTGCCCTCTCTTCGGAAATAAAAGATTTAAAGGCATTGCCGTCTTTTTGATTTCGCTTGAGGGTCAGCTTGAACTTTTCCCGGAAATGCTCGTCCAAAGTCAGGAATAGTTTGTAGAGGGTCATGTTCGGGACATCCCCCCCGATTTCTTGGATCCAGTTGGTAAAATAGCTCTCTTTCTTCACCGTATTGGGAACGGTCAGCAGAATGGGCAGATTCCCCTGCAAGATATTAGAGGCCATTCGGAATTCCCGTTCTTCGTGACCAATCTTAGGGAGAAACTCCTTGATTGGAACCACCCTCGCTTCATCATCAAGTGTGGGATTAGAGACCACTACTTCATAGTTATACTGCATCTCTTCTCGTGTCCCGCGCAGTAAAGTCGCCGTCGAATCAAAGGAGACATCCCCCATCATATTCACCGGGAGCGTAATGCTCATCAACACTTGAGGGTAAAGAATCGCCTGGGTGCCATTCAATTCACGGTAGATCTTCAAATGACGGGCCGGCAGTTTCGAAGAGAGCGTATAACGCAAATCGGCGTCATGAAAATATCTCCAAGTGGGCCGACTCGATTGCGACCAGTTGGTTCCATCAAAAAAATCGACGGTATTTCCGCGGAAATAGAGTTCTGGCCCCTCTTCACTGAGCCATTTCACATCGGTCGATTCTACCTGCATCGACATATGGGCCGACTCTTCGATGTTTTGAGTCGGTTTAAGAGAAACAGTGCCCGTATAAGAGGTAACAGTAGCGCCCCGGCTCCTCAAATTGAATGGATTCCACAAACGAGCGGTTCGGGGAAAGAAGTAGAAAATCACCACCCCAAAGGCAATCCCCACCGAAAAAGCGGGTACAAATTGCTTGAAATAATATTTGGGAAGCCGTTGTTGCGTAGCGGCCGTGGGGCCAGCCAAATGCAGGAGATTCGCTGCATTTAAATTTAATACTAAAAAGAGGAGCAAAATGATCAAGAGGACATATTCGGACAATCCACTGGTTCCGATTACGCCGACTAATGACAAGAGAGCGACGGTCATCAATCCAATCCAGTGTCCGAAAGTTTGGTGTTTACGGGATAAAAACAGGGGCAGAATCCCAGACAAGAACTCACCCACAATCATGAAAATGTCTTTATGGCCTGAGTAGGTCAGCGCCGCGAAGGTCCAAACTACAATTGCGTACAGCCACAAAGGAAGGGAGAGGGACAATCCAGTCAAACGGTGCTGGGTAAAAGTGCCGATGCTCAACAGGAATGAAAGGATTCCAATCCAAACCGGGACAACGTGAGAGGTCACCGAAAGTGAAAAGGCTCCGACAAGGAGCCCGACCCAGGTGAAGAGATAATAGGTGGAGATTCTCATAAGTAGATCACCACCGGCTGTTTCGCCCAGCGGATATTTCCACGAGTGATATCCAGCTTCAGATAATTTCCATTTAAGAGACTGGTCGAAGGAGTGGGAATTTCCTTTTCTTTCTGTTGAAAATTCGGATATTCCGAGAGGACCGTCAGCACCGACTCATATCCAAACCAAAAGCGTTCTGTTCCCACGCAGAGAGCGAAGCGACGCCCCATCTCCCGCACCACGTCGCAGGTGGTTCGCAAGTAACTCAAATGTTTTTCATAGCTCTCTTCATTAGGTTGGTGTTTCAGGTAGCCGGGATTGATTTCGATCAAAATTCCGAAATCCTCGATAAAAGATTCGTAGGTTTTCAAAATCCAATGTTCACTGTCCCTGCCGGCGCTTTTTTTCCAATCGACCGCTTTCAAAGAGTCCCGAGAAGTGAAGCTGCGATGAGAATGGAATTGGAGGTCGGTGCCCATGCCTTGAAGGCGCGGCTTCATTTGCTGACGGAGCAGATCCCCAAACTCCGAATCAAACTTCGGCAAGACCCGAATCAGCGTATGCAATTGCGAAACTTTGAATTTTGCCAACAGCCCAAAGGGATAAAGAGTGCGTTGCACCGCAAAGAAATCGCGGTAGATCCCCCGCTTGAACCCTTGGCAACTGGCTGAAATCTGCACCGTCTGTTTCGGTGGTATCGTCACCGAAACGCTGCGCATGAGCGGAATCATCTTGTCGGTGATTTTAGGCATCGCACCACTGGCCAAAAAGATTTGATTCTCGACGCCATAAAGATGGAGTTTTGCATTTTCATTGCTCGCCCTTAAACGGACCGAGAAGGGCGTGTTGGGTTCAGCAGTCGTCGATTGGATCTCGGCCAGTTCGTAATAGGCCATCACCTTCTCTGAAAGAATTCCAGACACAATTAAAATAGACAGACCGAGACTCACCGCTAGATAAATTCCGTTATAACTGGAAGCAATGGCAATGAAACCCAAAGCCAATACCAGAAAGATGGTGTACCACCCGGGAGTGGTGAGGAAGAGGCCTCGATTGACGCCCTTATAGTACATAGGATTTATTCGATCTCGACGGTGTTGAGCAGGTGTTCGATCACATGTTTGGGATCATTACCCGTTTGTGGAATCACACGGTGGCTCAGACTGGCGGAGCCCATCGCTAAAAGGTCATCTGGAATCACATAAGTCCGACTGTTCAACATGGCACGTGCACGGGCGACTCTTAACCAAGTCACTCCGCCGCGAGTAGACACTCCCCGTTTCAAAGATGGATTCTGACGGGTCGCCTGGACAAACCGTTCCACATAGGACGCCACGCGCGGAGAGATAAAAACCGATTCAATATCGTATTGAACCTTCTCCAACGCCTCCTTGGTAATGACGTTTGGCGTTAAATGCAAAAGGGGATCAATTTCGGAACGTTGAAAAATCTCGGTCTCTTTATCAGGAGCCGGATAATCGAGCCGTAACTTCACCGAAAACCGATCGAGCTGAGATTCTGGCAAAGGATAGGTTCCGATATGATCGCTGGGGTTTTGGGCCGCAAAAAGAATAAAGGGCTTGGGAAGCTCATAGGTCTGGCGGTCAACCGTCACAAATCCTTCGCCCATGGCTTCTAACAGGGCCGATTGGGTACGGGGCGAGGCCCGGTTGAGCTCATCGGCCAACACAATATTGGAAAAGACCGGCCCTTTATGAAACTCAAATTGCTGGGTGGTGGTGCTAAAGACCTCAACCCCAATAATATCGGAGGGAAGAAGATCACTGGTGCACTGAACCCTGCGCATCTCAAGCCCCAAAAGTCTGGAAATCCCTTTAATTACAGTGGTTTTACCCACTCCTGGCACATCCTCAATCAGCACATGGCCTGAGGAGAGAATGGCGCACAGAACCGATTCAACGAGGGCATCTTTGCCCCGAATAAAGTCGGTTAACTCTTCCCGAAATTTTTCAAAGGCGGGGAGGTGTTCATGGATATCCCGTTCGATCTCTTGGGTATTGCCGGCTTTTACGAGCTTTAGGGGTGGTGTCATATCGTCTCTACTATTATTGACGCGATCCCTCGCATTCGCTCGGGATACGTCCCTGCGGGACTAATTACTTATCGTCTATTAGAGAAAAAACTTCAGCGCCAAATGACGACTTTCTTGACTAGATAAGACTTTAGAAATACAAACATTCCTTTTAGGAGTAACCGTGTACGCAGTCATCCGCACAGGAAGCAAACAATATCGAGTGGAATCGGGAGTGGAATTGCTGGTTGAAAAACTGGATGTTGAAGCCGGTCAGCCAGTTCAATTGACCGATGTGTTGCTTTATAGCGATGGCACCAGCCTTTCGGTAGGTAAGCCGGTGGTTCCCGTAACGGTCCATGCAACCTGCTTAGGACATGAAAAAGGGGAAAAACTCCGGACTATCAAATACCGACGGCGTCACAACTATCGTCGCACCTATGGCCACCGTCAGGATTACACACGCCTGGTGATTGAACGATTTGAAACCAAAGGAAACTAACCATGGCACATAAAAAAGCGGGCGGAAGCTCTAGAAACGGTCGAGATAGTCAGGGACAGCGCCTTGGAGTGAAGGTTTATGGCGGGGAAAAAGTTCTCGCTGGCAATATTATCGTGCGGCAACGGGGCACTCGCGTGCACCCCGGATTGAATGTGGGGACGGGACGGGACTGGACCCTCTTTGCCCTCATCGATGGTCAAGTTAAGTTTGAACGGCATAATAAGAAGCGCAGCCGGGTAAGCGTATATCCCATTGCAGCTGCCGCTACTGCTACTGCCGCTTAATTAATAAAACTCCAAAACATTCTAAGTGTGGTAAAGAGAGGGCCTCTTTATGGCTTTTATCGATGAAGTCACATTATCTCTCCAGGCCGGCTCTGGCGGCAATGGATGCGTTAGCTTTCGTAGGGAGAAGTACGTCCCTTATGGCGGCCCCAACGGGGGCGACGGCGGAAAAGGGGGGGATGTTTGGCTCGTGGCAACTCATGATAAATCGAGCCTACTCGACTTTAAATACCAACCTCGCTACGAAGCCGATCGGGGCCAACATGGAATGGGAAAAGATATGTATGGCCGTGGGGGAGAGGACCTCAAACTCCTCCTGCCAGTAGGAACTCTTGTCTATGATGGAGAGACCGGAGATCTCATTTGTGACCTCGCTCAAGACGGGCAGACTTTCCTCGCTGCAAAGGGAGGCAAAGGGGGACGAGGCAATTTGTCCTTTGTGAGCTCTCGAAACCGAGCTCCTCGCACCGCCACCCCAGGGGAAACAGGAGAGATCAAAACCCTAAAGCTGGAATTACGGCTCATGGCCGATGTGGGGCTCTTAGGACTTCCCAATGCAGGTAAATCCAGTTTCTTGAGCCGTGTTTCCCATGCAAGACCCAAAGTAGCTGATTACCCCTTCACGACACTCCAACCCCACTTAGGTGTGGTTGAAAATAAGGGGCGCTCTTTTGTTGTTGCGGATCTTCCTGGGCTCATTGAAGGGGCCTCCCAGGGAGCAGGCTTAGGCATTCAATTTTTAAAGCACGTCTCGCGCAATCGCATGCTCCTTCACCTGGTCGATATCACTACTCCCGTGGAAGAGATCGCAAAGCAGATCAAAGTGATCCGTAAAGAACTGAAAAGCTTTGATCCCGATCTCCTGAAGCGGCCCACCGAATTGATTTTTACCAAAGCCGATCTCCTATCGAGCGAAGATCTCAAAATGAAAGAGAAAGAGCTCACGCAACTGGGATTCAAAGGAACTATTATTAGCAGCCAATCAGGCTATGGAATCCCGGACCTTTTGGATCGGTTGACGACACAATCGACCCATTGGATGCATTAAAGATGGAACTTTTTTTGGGCGGCTCCTTTGATCCCATCCACTTAGGGCACATTGATCTGATCGAAAAACTTTTAAAGGCGGTCAATCCCGTAAAAATCCTCGTCGTCCCCTGTGCACAAAACCCGCTCAAACAGAAAACCAGTGCTCCCCCTCAGGGAAGACTCGCAATGGCTAAAGCGGCAATAGCAGAGCTGAAGGACCCTCGAGTGGAAGTCTCAGAGGTTGAAGCTTATGACTCCGAGCCCTCAAAAACACTGCAGACCCTTCAAAAACTCAATCGACCTTCCATTTCCGTCGTTTTAGGAGCGGAGGCTTTTCAAAGAATCCCCGAATGGTACTCCCCAGGCACACTTTTAAAATATGGAGATTTCTTCATAATCCCGCGGGAACAAAAAACTGAGTTTGATCCCGTGCCTGTCTTTACAGCGCTTCAAATCCCTTTCCAATCGACTCAAAAAAACAAATGGGAATATGCTAACGGTCGCACACTCACTTTTTTACCTATCAAAACAGCCCCTTATTCTTCGACCGAAATACGACGACACATCGCTACCCATGGCCTGGAAGGGGAACTGCCGCAGGGAGTTCAACGCTCGGTGTGGCAGATCATTAAAGAAAATCGCTACTATACCGTTAGTATTTGAGAGGCATCTTTTTCAAGGAGTTTTGAATGGGCGATAGTCAGAACAAGGCAAAGAATCCAAATACCAACCCCATCTTAAGCTCCTTACTCGACTTTGGACCCACCGACAGCTCTATCATCGTCGCCTCTCCCAGCACGGAAGAAAGACTCAAAAAACTAGTAAAACAGCTGGAACAGATCCACCAACGGATTGATGCACTCTCTTCTCGATTCTAAGAGACTCTAAATCTATCCTGTGCTAACCCTATGCCATGCCCTTACAGGTACCCAAAGCTATAGGTTTGCTTTCCGGAGGACTCGATTCCGCCATCGCCTGCCTTCTTGCCCAAGACACCGATTGCGATTTTGAACTCCTCATCACCTTAGACTATGGACAACGGGCCGCCCAACGGGAGATCGAATCGGCGAAGAAAATTGCAGAATACCTAAAAGCGCCCCACCAAACGATTGAGGTTCCCTGGTATAAAGAAAACTCTGGATCCCTGCTCGATTCATCCCAAACTTTGCCCAAACTTTCGCTCGTTGACCTCGATAATACAGAAAAAACCAAAGAGAGTGCGAAATCGGTCTGGGTTCCGAATCGAAATGGGCTGTTTATCGAAATTGCCGCCCTCTTTGCGGAACAGAGACAAGCGAAACAGATCATTGTCGGCTTCAATCGAGAAGAGGCCGCCACCTTTCCTGACAACAGCCAGGCGTACCTCGTTGCCATTACCCATGCCCTCTCCTTTTCCACTTCCAATCGGGTCCAGGTTTTAAGCCCCACATTGAGAATGAATAAGGCCGAAATCGTCGCTGAAGCCATTGCGAGAAATTTCCCCTTGGAAATCCTTTGGAGTTGCTATGAAGGAGGAGCAGCGATGTGCGGAAGGTGCGAATCCTGCCAACGATTCAAACGAGCTCTAGCCTCTCAAGGAGTCAAGGATGCAGACTACTTTCAACACCCTGAACTCCACTGAAGTAAAAATCTCTTACGACGGAACCCAACTCGCCCCTCATTGGATCTACCGACAATTTAATCTTTTAGGAAACAGCATCGTCGCCTTCCAAGGATCGGCCAATGTGGATATTTCCCACATGGTGGACCTGGAAGACGTGAAGGCCAACGCCCCCATCTATAGCCCCCTAATGCTCCACTTTATTGGTGAATGGTTTATTGATTCTTTTAGAGAGGCGATCCTTTACCAGCACCTTTTTATTTTCCAGATCTACCAAACCCTCATCCAAAAGGGGGTTACTGGCCTTAGAAAACAGGGCAATGATCTCTATTATCAGGACCGAAAACTGTCCGTCTCCATTTGCACCAAAAGCACCAGCTCCTGCCTGATGCATACGGGACTCAATCTTAAGACAGAGGGCACCCCTGTCCCTACCAGCTCACTCACCGAAATGGGCATTTCCCCCGCGCCATTTGCCGCTGAAGTTTTGGAAAACTTCCGACTCGAGGTCCTCCGCATCGAAAAGAGCCGCTTCAAAACCCTCCCGCGTCCATAACCCCTTCGGCCCGTCCCAAGCAAATCCTCCAAAAGAAACTGTCATGGCCAGCCACTGGTAATAACTTGAGGATACAGTACGTGCAGGCGTGGCCATCCCGTTGCATAGTCTGGGATAACCTGAGAATTCTACCCATCCGATCTTGCCTGACGGGATGGCCTGGCCAGATCGCAAATCATCTTCAAGAATTTGGGAGAGGCCGGCCATGACAGGTGTTTAATGACCCAAATTACCCTTGCAAAATCACTCACCTATATGGGACAACTAGCCACTAAATATTGCGTCCCCATTGTGTAGAGGCCTAGCACGTCACCCTTTCACGGTGAAGACACGGGTTCGAATCCCGTTGGGGACGCCATTAAACTCGCTGTAGAACCATAGCACCAATCGGAAAATTATGTTAAATCAACCCGCATGAAAAGTGCGTTTGTCCTCTTATTGTTCATGTTAGTTTCGACCTGTCATGCCAATGAAATCGGGCACGTGGTTCGCTCATTTATATTGGACGGTTACGATAGCAATGACATCGTACAAATGGCAGCTGAGATCCTGCCGCCCGCGAAAACTGACGCCGAATACCGCTTTGATCGGATGACGGTCGCGATAGACGATAAGCGAAAGGAAATTCGCCTGCGACCCATTTACAAAAAAGGCACCAACGGATTTCGTCAGCTTAATCTTGAAACCGTTATTTTCACCATTGGAAAACTGGAAGCAGGTGCGTATCTGATACGTACTTCCGATGGCCGTATTCCTGACGTTAAGGAGCTTTCCATAGAAGATCAACTATCCGGGAGGATTCGTCTTTATAACAGCGTTGACCTGGGAGAGCTCCGAATTGCCCGGTCTACCAATCGCGCTCCGGATGATTTCATTTTCCCTGAGATAGTAGACTATGAGCTCGTCAACAAGGACGGTTCCTATGCGATTTCGCTCAAGTGGCGAGGAAATAGCGGGCTAACCGCAGATCACGTGAAAGTCCTTGTCTACAGGGATTGTGTCGTTATTCTTCCTATCGTTAAACAAACTGACACATCAAATGCTGAAAAGCCGATTCTCGTTAAGCACCTTATTCGACTTCCCGAGAGAGTTAGTCGGGGGCGCATTTGCTTTATGGTAAAGGGAAAGACGATCGAAGACCGAACCTGGGATCTCATGAAAGTATTGGAGCTGAAATAGGCTTAAAACGTCGGGGAACTAGGGTTCTATGGTACTTCCTTAGGGGACGCCACGGATCTCCTACTTCATGGTGGATCATTCGATCAAGGGGTTCTTAAAGGAAAAGTTGATGATTATTGTTCTAATATGAATGCATTCTGGTGGTTTGAAGATAAAAAACTAGCAGGCATGGCACGACCCGGATTTAATCGCAGTCGTTGGTTTGATCTCCCTTACGATGAAGCTGTCCTCCTAGGATGGCTGGGATTACACTCTTCCGGAACTGGCAATTTAGACGATTTCAATTGTCATCTTCAAAATTATGGAATCAAGATCGCCAAGTTTTACCAATTAAATGAGACAACTACACAAACCTTCATTCAGAAGCTAAATAAAAAATCGGATTTGTTAGAAGTGTTAAGGCGTCTTTCCGATAGAACAAAAATTTTAGAGAAATTCGAGCTTGTCGACACTGCTATTCAATTTGAATTTAACCAGACCAGGCTCCAGGAAGAGATTTCCTTTTTAAAAGCGCAAAACATCGAACGGATCGTATCTCTTACAGAAGATCACCACGATAAAGAATTCCTGCAGGAACACTTTAAAATGCATCACCTACCCATCAGGGATTTAAATTCACCCACCAAAGAACAGGTCCTGCAAATGGCTGAGATACTTAAAATGACTCAAAATCAACCGGGGGCAACTGCGGTTCATTGTCTCGCGGGCATAGGAAGGACATCTACCATGCTTTTGGCTAGTCATTTGGCCCTGGGGCATCATATTGATCACTTAAAAGAACGGATCACAAGACGTAATCCCGCATATATACTTACGGGTAACCAATCCGCTTTCATCGAAACCTGCGTAAAAGAATTTAACCTTCAATGAGTCTTTAACCATTTGAAGTTTGAATCGATTTAGCTTGTTGGAATGCCTCACCTGAGCTTATCTTTGGCGAATTATGCATACAGGATCTTGCCTTTGCGGAGCAGTCACTTTCGAGGTGAATGGCCCTCTCCCTGCCCCCAGCGCCTGCCATTGCACCCAATGCCGTAAACATTCCGGCCATTTCGAGGCATCTACCGATATTCCACGTTCATCATTGACTATCCACGGTTCTGAAAATGTTACCTGGTATCAATCCTCCGAGAAAGTACGACGAGGCTTCTGTTCTACCTGTGGTTCATCCCTGTTTTGGGATCCCATCCAAAAAGACTGGACTGCAGTGGCTATGGGTGCATTTGATAAGCCTACAAACACCAAACTCAAGATGCATATTTTCACTGGTGACAAGGGTGATTATTACGATATCAGCGATGAACTACCTCAAATTCCAGCTCCGCGAGCTGCCAATCCGACGACTCAAATTGACACGTCCCTCATCGGTCACACGCTCAGTATGTCTTATGAAGAGAGAATTGATACACACCAATCTGCTCTAGAACTCATCGAAGATCTGCAGGCGGCCAGGAAAGAGGGTCCTGCTTTAACCACAAATACTGAAATAGATGAAGCTCTCATTGATTATAATTTAACACTCTCTTATGAAGCCCGCATACTCCAACATGAACGAGCTCTAGCAACTTATCTCGAACTTGAAAGAGCAGGTCAAAAGATGAGAAAACAATTGGAGCTAAATGAACAATTTAGGTAACTTATTAAAGTATCTTTTGGAACACGAAATTGACTTTGTCTTGATTGGTGGATTCGCCGGAATCGTTCATGGTTCCTCTGTGGTTACCAAAGATTTAGATATATGTGCGCCTCTCTCTCCAGAACACATCGCTAAATTACGGAAGAGCCTAGCATCTCTACACCCTAAACATAGAATGACCCCACAAAAACTATCCTTCCTAGAAATTCCTTTAGGTAAAGAGGCTCTGAATAATGTCTACCTGGAAACAGATCTAGGCATTTTAGATATCCTTACTGAAGTAAAGGGAGTTGGGAGTTTTACAGAACTGGTCAAACGCGCTCAAGAAATCATTCTCTTTGGATACCCCTGCAAAGTAATTTCTATAGATGATCTCATCACTGCTAAAAAGGCAATGGGCAGAGATAAAGACAAATTGACCTTGAGAGAGTTAGAACTTATTCAAAGCAAATCGAGTAAGAAGGCGGACTAGCATTCTTACAAACTGAGACCGTTGAAAACAAGAAGAAGGTGATGTTTAAAATCCTCCCGAAACTTAGGGACGGCTAAACAAATGAATTCGAAAATCATTGTCAGCGCCCGCGCAAATCGCTCCGAAAATATCGGAAGAAGCTTCAATATTTTTCGAGCTCTGTTGACAGGCACTCAGAGTAGTAAATTGTTCTGTCAGCGCCTTTGCATGAAATAATTTCGTTGGCTTGAGCGTTTCTACAAAGGTCGAGGCATGTAAGGTAGCTCTATCGCTATGAAGATCCTTCTCGCAAAAAATGACAGCCTGTTTGTCTGTGGATTGCAATATTGTCTTAACCATTGATGAGGCCAAGGTACAATCACTTAACTTTTCGTAGGCCATCGCATAGTCATCTAAACTGTAGGGTTCTTTAGAGTAGTAACGAACCACAAGTGATTTTCCAAGGCCATCGCGCGAAACGCCGGCCTCAAAGAAGGAGACACCATAACTTCCAGTCGCAGCCTGGTAACTGGCAATGACCAATTTCTCATCCGGCAACATTCCCCAAAACGTCAATCCGGCAATACCTGGTTTTGATTGAGTTTCCCCCAATCCATCGACCCGGGTTTTCCAGAATTGGGTTAGATAGCTGACATCGAGCATGCAATAGGCCGCAAGGGGTTTGAGACCGGTCGCTTTGTTAAATAATTCTTTTTGCAATTCCAGCTGCTTATTGCACTCATCGTAATTTGCATAGAAGGCACCCGAATAAACAGATAAGCCTACGTAGTTTGATGTTACCTTTAACCGAGTAGGAGCTTGGTAAGTAAGGATGGCATCGAGTCCCTTATTACTATATTCATCCGCTTGGCAGCCATAATCGATAATCTTGACTCCACTCTGACTCGCCAATTCGCGCGCAGTTCTTTCGGCGAATTTTTGGCAATTCTCCCGATCGGAATAGGATGCTACTCGCTGGAATTCCAGATCGTAAACTCCTGCAAAAGTTGCTTGAGATAATCCAATCAATAGGCAGGTGGTAATCAATTGCTTCATGGCGACTCCTTTTTCGACTGTACTTTAATCCAATGCCTACATTCCTCTAGGTTCTATGCGTTAAACCCTGTTGACCCGAACCCCAGTCTCCACTACTTCTTGTTGTCAATGAACCCAGATGATTTTGAGGGGACTCTAGTCCTAGAAAAAATGGCAGAGATCGACAGATTGGATGATTTTTTTGAAGCGATCGATTCCGATAACTTCCAACGTGCCATCTCACTCATGAAGGCCGCTAAAATTGATGCCGGCACCATCGCTGTCGTTATTGAAAAGATGAAATTAGCCGATGGGGAGCACTAATCAATGCGGCTGAATCAAATCAATTCGATTTCCATAGAGATCCTTAAAGACCGCTACCTTTCCATGAGGTTGATCGAAAGGCCCCTCTACAAACTCAACCCCTTTTGATTTAAATAGGGAGTAATCGGATTCAAAGTCATTGGTATGCAGAAAGAACAACACCCTGCCGCCCGTTTGATTGCCAATTGCCGCTCGCTGTTTATCATCGGCTGCTCGAGATAGAAGAATATCGGAGCCCCCGCCACCAGGTGCTTGCAAACGCACCCATCGTTTCCCTGAAGGCAAAACTCTGTCTTCAATTGCTTTGAATCCTAAAATGTTGCAGTAGAAATCTTTAGCTTGATCGTATTCATCGATGATGAGTGCGGTATGAACAATCCCTGTAATCATAAGAGGAATTAATAGTGGGGGCTCAAAGAAATGGCAAATCTTCTACGCGATTGCCTCGTCGCCCTTCGGCCTCCTCGCAATGACATCTTCTAGTTGTCCTAGCCCCTCGGGATGAGTAGTGACACAATAAGACGGCAGTTTGACGGACCTTATAAAATGTTTTTTGATCTTTACCCATGTCTAACAATGAAATCAAAGGACGCTGTTTTTGTGGTGCGATTGAGTTTGGCCTGACTCCTCCCACCGATTTCCTCAGCAACTGCCACTGTGAATCCTGTCGGCTTTCCCATGGCGCCGCCTTTGTAACCTGGACTTCGGTTCCAAAAGATCGCTTTCGATTCATTAAAGGGAAAGAGTCGATTCGCTGGTATGCCTCCTCGGAATGGATTCAATGGGGCTTTTGCCCCCAATGTGGGAGTTCGCTCCTTTATGAAGCTAAAAAAGAGGGACACCCCGAATCTCCCAAGCCCGATCGAATGTATATTTCTGCAGGTAGTCTAATCGATGCATTGGATCGTGAAGTGGCGGGTCATGTGAGCTATGAAGAACGGGTGAATTGGTTTAAGATTGAGGACAAACTTCCCAAGTTTCGAGGGAAATGCATTGAAAGAATCGATGAATAAGGAAGCGGCAACGACCCTCAAATGATCGATCCAGATTCTCCCAACGAGAATGGAATTTTTTAGAAAGGATGCTTTATGAAAAAACAGGCAAAATATGTCGATGGATTCGTTCTACCCGTTCCCCGAAAAAAGGTTGCTGCCTATCTCAAAATAGCCAAGGTGGCGGCAAAAGTTTGGCTGGAGCACGGTGCCGTCAATTATGTCGAGTGCATCGCGGATGATGTCAAAAAAGGAAAACACACTTCGTTTCCTCAGAGTGTAAAGTTAAAAAAGGGGGAGGTGGTCTTCTTTTCTTGGATAACCTATCGCTCCCGTTCCCATCGCGACAAGGTGCTCAAAAAAGTAATGGCCGATCCCCGGCTCGAATGCTCGATGGAAAATATGCCCTTTGATGGCAAGCGGATGTTTTGGGGAGGTTTCAAGCCGCTGATTAGCATGTGATGCCCTTCAGAAGAATCCTGCCATTCTTTTGCGTCACGTTTTTTGTCTCTATTTGGCTCACGCTCCATTACGATCTTTATTTGGACCCCGATCATTTCCTTCCGCGGGATAATAAAGATAGCTTCTTTCTTTTTTATTATGTCTCCCTCTATTTAAAATATCTCCATTCCATTCCGGATTGGTTCTATTCCGGAGAAGGAGGAGTATGGCTTGCTCCGATTACCAATAACCTTCATCTTTTATTGCCACATCATATTGTGGGATACGCCATCGTTGCGCTGACGGATCTCCATCCGAACGGAGTCTATAAGTTTTGTTTTCTCATTCTTGGCCAAGGATTGTTTCTACTGGGGATTTATTGGATTGCGCGTAGGATTCTAGATTCGGCTTTTCTTGCCAGTTTTCTTATCCTCACTTTTTTGGTCACCGGTGGCGGGATCAGTTTCTTACACCAAGAACAGGCCCTATCGACGCTTTTTTACATTCCATTTATCTGGGAGTGCTTATTTAGAAGTCGTCAGAATTCTCGTTACCTTGTTGTGGCTGCCGCACTGCTCGGATTGAGCCTGAACAATCATTATCCCCAGTTAGTGGGAATTTATTGGGTGATGAACGGTCTTTTTCTAATACGAATGAAAAAAGTCCCCGCGGCATGGATGGGGATGGGGATAGCGCTATTGATCTCATGCAGTCCCCTTTTCTATTCCTACTTTAAATACCACGATAAACTTTCTTCGCCTGCTCGGATGCAAGCCGGCACCATTGAGGCCAATAGTTACGAGGACTATTTCCAAGCGGCACTCCAAACCGCTGGCGTCTATCCCGCCTATTTGCGGTTCTATGTGACCTTAGAAGATAAAGATCAACCCTGGATCGATTCCCTCGATCGCAAAGCACTCTATGCCTCTCCCTTCGTAGGGCTTTTGTTACTGCTCTCATGCTTTTTAAAAATACCTAAACGAAACTACCATCTCGGAATTATGGCAGTGCTTTTACTGTTATCGATTGGAATTTATGGCCCTCTCCCGAGATTGCTTTGGTATGTGGTTCCGGGGATTCGGATCTTTCGCCAATGGTATTTCTTCATCTCCTTTTTCAATCTCCATCTTCTCCTTTTTCTTTTTCTTACTCTTAAGCAGTTGCCCATTCGTTATGCCAAAGGGCTGGCAATTTTAATCTTTCTTACTAGCCTTCCTTGGGCAGTTCGAACGTTGAACACCTATCGAACGCGAATGTTTGCGACAAACAAAGAGGTTCACCGATCAATGCCTCTTCCTTTTAATCAAATGAATAATGAAAGATATTTAAGGGTGCTCCTCTTCGGAAAAAATCCAACTTGGAAATACCGACACCCTTATATTATTCCCTTGGGGACGAACCTTTCTTCCATTCGCAAACTGACACAACATTCAGGGCTTTGGTGGGCTAGAGAAAGTCGCTTGGATAAGATCACCCCCTCACAAGTGACGTTAAATGAAGAAAATGGAAACATTAAGTTATCGCTATTAGAGGTGCCTTCCTTAGCTAACGCCGTGCTCCTCATGCAATATAACGATGGACAGTGGAAATTTAAAACGACTCCTGAGCCCCTGCACTTGCTCTTGATTCCCATCAGCGAATTTGGAAAAGAGCGAACATTGATTTTAGAGCGCACCTCTTCTCCATGGAAATTTCTTATCCTCATCATGTGGCTTCCTTTATTCATCGCCGCCATAAGACTTTTGCCAATAAGGGGCTTCGGGTTAAAATACAATCGTTTACTGATTCCAGATGGCAACTCAACAACCTAAAAAGGTAACTGTCATTGGTGCCGGACCGGCAGGGCTCACGGCCGCTTACCAACTTGCCAAGGCAGGTGCTTCTGTCGAGGTGCATGAGGCTTCAAATGCAGCCGGCGGAATGTCGAAATCTCTTTCTCTTTGGGGACAGAGGGTAGATCTGGGCCCCCATCGATTTTTCAGTGACAATCTTCGGGTAAACAAGCTCTGGTTAGAGATTGTTAAAAATGATTATTCGATGGTCGAAAGAAAAACCCGCATTTTTTACCGCAACCAGCTTTTTTCCTATCCTTTAGAACCTCTGGATGCCTTTCTGAAACTGGGTGGCAAAGAATCAATCCATTGCGCTTTGAGCTATCTTAAGACCCGGATGAGTTCACGCACGCACTCTTCCATCTCATTTGAAGATTGGGTGGTTTCTCGTTTCGGAAAAAGATTGTTTGAGATTTTTTTTAAACCCTACAGCGAGAAGCTCTGGGGGATTCCTTGCAGTCAACTCGATTCCGATTTTGCGGCCCAAAGGATTAAAAAACTTTCCCTATGGGAAGTGCTCCTCAATGCCCTTTCCAAAGGAAAAAACAATCAACATAAAAGCCTCGTGGACACCTTTGCCTACCCTAAATATGGATCGGGAATGGTGTACGAACGGATGGTCAAAAAAATCAATGAAACTCCGGGCTGCCAGGTAAAATTCCAGTCGAGAGTGTCGGAGGTCATCCCCCAAAAAACTGGAAATTGGGTAATCTCCACGATGCCCATCACCGCTCTGCTCAAGGCTCTCCCCGAGGTTCCTATGAAGGTGCAAAATGCCGCCGGCCATCTAAAATTCAGAAACACTATTATTATCTATTTTCTCATCGAAGGTTCGGAGATTTTTTCTGATCAATGGCTTTATATTCAATCCCCTGAATTAAAGATGGGAAGGATTACCAATTTCAGAAATTGGGTCCCCAGTCTTTATGGCAGTTCTTCTCATACCATTTTGGCGGCCGAGTATTGGTGCAATTCAACCGATGCCCTCTGGCTGCAAGATTCTCCTGAGCTCATTGAAACAGCAATGCTCGAACTGAATGCCACTGGTCTTTTGAAAAATCGTAAAATACTGGGAACTGAAGTAATTCGAATTCCAAACTGCTATCCCGTTTACGAAATCAATTACAAAGAGCATTTGAAAATCGTGACCGATTATCTCGATTCTATTCCCGGGCTCATTCCCATTGGTCGGTATGGAGCTTTTAAATACAACAATCAGGATCACAGCATTTTGATGGGGATCCTGGCTGCGGAAAAGATCCTGACGGGAAAAAAGACCGAGCTCTGGGAGATCAACACCGATTATAATTCTTACCAGGAAAGAGCTACCATTACAGAAACCGGACTCTTATATTGATGACATATGAGCGTTCAACTATCCCTCCGGTCACGTTCTAGAAATCATTACCCAACCTTACGGCTCTCCGTAATCGATTGTATCGGATATCGGGCTGGCTTGAAGTCTTGGGCAGTTTCACAAAGGTACGGCCTACCTTTGTGAAGAGCTCATTTGCATCTTCACAAAGGTAGGCCGTACCTTTGTGAAACTGCCCGCAGGCCGACTCCATTTCTACGAAATTAGATAGGCGAGTCCAAACACGGCAATCTCGTGGCAAAAGGACCGCCGGTATTTAGACAGAAGAGGCCTTCACAATTCCATTTCGTCTTCAGGAATAAGCACTTAGTGCATTCTCCATAAAAAATCGGTTGGGGTGTGTAAGAACTATCTATTCAAAACCATTGAAATCGATGCGCTATTTAAATTGTGAAGGATCTATGTAAAAAAGTTTTGCAAGAGAACACAATCTATCCATCTGTCAGAAACCTCTACAAAATCACCAAATCGCCCTTTCGTTTCAACCCCTTATAAATCTCCACATTTCATGGCAAAGCCGTTGCAACTTTAATCCCCTGAAATCGTTAAATCAAAGGTTCTGGGTAGGAGCCTTAATTAAACGGGGTAAAAAAAATGAAACGGTACGTTGGCGGAATCAAGAATTTAATCACTCTTTTTTGCATTCAGATGGTCCTCATCGGATGCGGTGGAAAAACCTCACAAAGTGCAAGTGGTTCAGGTCGATTCGTATCGACTACTACTAACTATGCCGCAGTGGTAATGGTGATCCTCCCAGAATATTCCGGTGTTTGCACCGGAACGGTAGTGAGCCAGCGCGCTGTTTTAACCGCAGCTCATTGCACCCTTGAATCGGGTCGTTACCAGATTACGAAATCAGATGGATCGAGCTATAGCACCTATACCGTTGAATACTTAGGTGAAGGGGTGGTGAGCTCGACCGATGATATCGCTCTCTTAATTTTTAGCTCAGATATTGCCGATAGCAGCGATTCCGATGCGATCTATGGAATTGCCGATAGCGTTTCTGCCGGACAAACCGTGACGATGGTGGGATATGGTTGCAATAACTTAACGACCAAAGCCGGAGTGGGTGTAAAGCGTCATGGAACGAATCAAATCGATTCAGTCAGTGACTTTATCGAAATCCTCTCGCCAGCCGGATCGGGACATGCCATCATCTCTCGCGGAATCACAAGCTATGATGATACCGCTGCTTCTTGCAATGGTGACTCGGGTGGGCCTCTCATGAACTCCGATAATCGATTGGTTGGAGTGATCCATGCCGGTGGACAGGACAGCAATGCAATTTACTCGGAGCAAGTGAACATCGCCACCAACAGCACGAACCGTGCTTGGTTACAGTCAATGAATTCGAGCTACAGCTTAGAAATTGCCGGATTATAAGATACGGCTATAAGAATTTAAAAAGTTTCTGCCGTGAGACTGACTCCCTTTTTACCCCCTACGGCAGTTTGAGGGGCGGTGAGCTACCCACTCCCGCCCCACCCCGTTATAGTAATAAAAGTGGAAATGCCTAAGAAACCGTTTTTTTTTACCTTCCTATCCATTGTCTCCTGTTCATTCGCACTGTTGCTTGCAGAAGGAGTGATTCGCCTCAAAAACCTGGACATGAAACAATATGAAATCGAAATGTGGCGCTATGCAAAGGAGCTCAAGTTTCAGAGCAAAAATCCAATCCTAGGCCATGAACATATTCCGTCTCGAAAGGCACGTCTGCAATCGGTAGAAATTCGCACCAATCAACTGGGGATGCGAGGGGAGAATGTGGAACCCAAAAAAAGTGACGCCCGCCGCATTCTTTTTTTAGGATCTTCCATTACGCTAGGATGGGGAGTCGCCGAAAACCAAACGACTCCCGCTCAATTGGAGACCCTTTTACGGAATCAAGGGGAATCGATCGAGATACTCAATGCGGGGGTGGGAAACTATAATGCCGCTCGATATGTGGAGCTCTTCTTCTCCAGACTCCAAAGTCTCGATCCGGATGAAATTGTGGTTCACTATTTTTTGCGAGATGCGGAATCGCTGGAGGCGGGCGGCGGGAATTGGTTCTTAAAAAACAGTCAACTGGCAGTGACTCTTTGGAATCTCTTGCATCGGCATTTTGCCCCAAAAGGAACCCTCCAAGATCATTATTTGAGTGTCTATGATGAGGCCCGTCCTGGATTCCAAGCCATGAAAAACGCCCTTACTCGCCTTGCTGATGATGCTAAGGCAAAAAAACGCCCCGTCTATCTTGCGATGATTCCCGATGTCCATGATCTCAAAAACTACCCCTTTGGCATTATCCATGAAAAAATGAAAAAATTATCGAACGAATTAGGCATTACATTCGTCGATTTGCTCCCTGCCCTTCAGAATTTGAATCCGAATGAAGTTTGGGTGATGGATGGAGATCCACATCCCGGTCCAACAGCCCATGGAGTCATGGCCAAGCAAATTGCCGAAACCATACAACAGATTCCTGGAAAAATAACAGCTCGAAACCCCTGATTGAATGCTTTTTCAAACCTTCCCATTTTTCATCTTTTTCCTGTGCTTCACGACTCTTTTTTTCCTGCTCCCCTTAAAGAACCGGATGGGATGGATCATCGTTGGAAGCACCTTCTTTTATGGCTATTGGAACCCCTATTTTATTTGGCTTCCTCATGCCCTTATTTTAATCGCCTATTGGGGCGCGCAGTGGATGAATCGATCAAATCAGAGCTCAATCCGTCGCAGAAGGTTGATTCTCATCTTAATCGCTCTTTTCATTCCTTTAATCACCTTTAAATACGCCAACTTCTTTTACTCTACAGTCTCAACCCAAGCTAAACTATGGGATTTGCAACTCCCCTTAGGGATCTCTTTTATTACATTCACTCTCATTGCCTACGTCATCGATATTTATAACGGCCGACTTGTCATGGCCCAGGACTGGAAATCGGTCGCCAGCGCAATCCTCTTTTTCCCACATTTAATCGCTGGCCCCATTGTTCGCGTTCAACTCCTAATTCCCCAATTTGAAAAAAAACTTCCCCTGCGTTTCAAGAAAATCCTTTTAGGTCTGACTCTTTTTTCCTGGGGAATGTTCAAGAAAGTCATCCTTGCCGATTCCATCAGTCCCATCGTGAATGAGGCTTATCTATTTCATCCCAATCTGCCGGCATGGAAGTATTGGTTCGCCTTTTATGGCTTTGCTTTTCAAATCTATTGTGATTTCAGCGGCTATACCGATATGGCCATGGGAACCGCTCGCATGCTAGGCGTTCGACTCCCGATCAATTTTCGAATGCCCTATATCGCGCTCAACATAAAGGATTTCTGGTCCCGCTGGCATATCACCCTTTCATTGTGGCTGCGGGATTATCTCTACATTCCCTTAGGTGGAAATCGAAACGGTACTTCACGCCAGATATCGAATATTCTCATTACTATGTTGTTGGGTGGCCTTTGGCACGGCGCCAATTGGACATTTGTGATCTGGGGCGCGTTCCATGGCATTGGAATTGTTTTTTCTCACCTTTGGGATCGAATCCGATTCTTTTCTGTACCAAAGTGGCTCTCTCTCCTGCTCACCTTCCACTTTGTAACGGCCGCTTGGGTAATCTTTAGAGCTCCTTCCATCGAAACTGCGGTGATGTTTTTTAAAAACCTCATCGCGGTAAATTTATTCATTGTTGACAGCACCCTCATTTTTCCTTGTTTGGCCCTGGGAGTTGCGGCAGCCATTCACCCCATCGATTCGGTGGAACAGATTTTTCGATTTTATCGCCGGACTCCAACCGCCCTGCTTTGGCCTATCCTAATGGCCCTCTGGCTCCTTTCCCTCATCTTTGGTGCCTCCCGTAACGAAGAATTCATTTACTTCGATTTTTAATCACAAAAAAGCTCAACTACTCCTTAGTTTCATCACAATTCCTTCAAAGAGATTCTTTACCCTTAACCATAGCGCATCTCACTTAAAGCAGGGGGAACCATGCAGATCAGATACATCGTTCTATTATCCATTTCTCACCTCTTATTATTTAATACCTTTGCAGCAAAAGGAGATGGAGAGGCAAAAGATGTAGAATCCTGCATTCAGTGGGATACCTGGCTCAGTAACAAATTTGGAGGTTACAGCGCTCCTTTTACCACAGTGGCTCGAGGTTTTTGTACGGCTTATACCCCAGCAGCCTTTAAAAACGATACATGCAAAGCATGTGAAAACGAAATGACAGACTTAGGATACTTTAAATGTATCGCTCGTTTAGCCAAAGATGCTTACAATGACGGAGGCAATAACTGTAAAGAAATATCCTGCATGGTCGAATTCTGTGGTGAAAAGCGAGCTGGGTGGGAGTGCACTCAGGTCGCGCATCGGCCGCTTTTGGGAATGGGACATGTCATTACCCGATGTGATGGACCTAATGGAGAGCAGCTCGATCTTGATCCCCAGTCGGGAAAGGGACAAATCATCGTTCGTACCAGTAATTGCGGAAACATTGGGGTAGCTGCAAATAACAATAGAGAGGCTATGAACTTTTTTGCTACTCTCTTCTCCGAGGATCCCTTTGCTATCAAACCCCCTGGAACTGGTACCGACACCTCACCGATCTCTATTACACCCACTCAAACGAGCCCTGATAACACACTCATTTCTATTACTCCTAGTCCAACCCTCACTTCTCCAATGCCATCAAGCACAGGACCCACCAATACCTACCCCACATATGATCAAGCAACAACGATCAGCCCGATCGACATGACGCCTAAAACGCTGACTCCCCCAACAATCATCAATTCATACGACACCTATTGACCAAACGTGCCTTTGGGTGACGAATTCCATTTAGATTGGTAATCTTATTAAAATGAATCCACCCACCGGACCGATCAAATGCAATAGCTGCAAAAAAGAGATGCCGAAGGGCGGCAAGGCATATAAATGCTCTGTCTCAACTTGCAATCGGGCTCGACTGCAACTTCTCTTCTGTAGCGTGGAATGTTGGGATGCGCATCTGCCTGTTCAACGCCACCGCACCGCCCATTGCACTGAAATTAAACTTTAAAAGGGGCCTTTGGCGAGGAGATCGAAATCGGGGAACTTCGCCTTTACATATTCCCGTAATTTATTCTTAATCTGTTCTTCAATCTGTCGGGCCCGCTCCTTGGTAATCCCGTATTGATCCCCGATCTCTTGGAGAGTTTTTGGATTCTCCGAGATCAACCGCTCTTGGAAAACCACCTTCTCCCTGCCTTCTAATGTTTCTCCGAATCCTTTTAGCAGCTCCACAAAGAGTTCCCGCTGTTCGTTATCGCCAAGAGCTTCATCGATGGCGGGGGCGGGATCCACCAGATTTTGAATATGCTCTTTTCTATCTTCACCCATCACTGGCGCATTCAGTGAAAGGGTATCTTGAGAAAGACGCTGGTCCATCTCCTTGATATCTTTTTCTCGGACCTCTAACTTTTCCGCCAAGAGTTTCACATTCTCCTGAGGAATCATGCCCATCTGCTCCATCTTTTTCTGCTCCTGCCGAAGCCGATAAAAAAGACGCTTTTGAGCCTGGGTGGTGCCCACCTTTACCAAAGAATGGTTCCTTAAGATGGCGTCTTGGATATAACTGCGAATCCACCAAACAGCATAGGTGGTGAGCCTCACATTTTTATAGGGATTAAACTCCTGCACCGCCTTCACTAGCCCCATGTTCCCCTCTTGGATGAGATCTAAAAGCTTCGTCCGGTAATGCACATATTCAAAGGCAATTTTGACGACAAATCGGAGGTTACTCGTCACGAGCTGATGGAGCAGCGCCCGATCGCCCGTTTCATAATATTTCACCGCCAAATCATGCTCATCCTCGCGGGAGAGCACTTGGTAGCGGTGAACCTCCTTTAAATAGGCCTGGAGCAGCGGATCGCCCGCAACCGGCACGACGGAGGCCGATTTCGCGACCGACGGCAGCTTTTTGGTCACCAATTTACGGCTACGGGGCTTTTTTTCCTTATTCTTTTCCATGGAACCTATAACGTTATAGAATAGGAAGAGCGATTTGACCATCTCCTAGGATCCAGGCAAGGTAGGAACCTCATTTATGGCCAACACGTATGGATAGTATTTTCGAATACCTCACCGATCTCTCTAGTGGAGTCTCTTATGCCATCATCTTTGGCATTTTAGTCGCCTGTGGGCTTGGTTTCCCCCTTCCCGAGGATATTCCCCTTATTGCGAGCGGCTATTTGGTGTGGGATGGAACGATGAGGTGGCTCCCTGCTTTGGGAATGACCCTGTCAGGCGTGCTGATTGGAGACACGATCCTCTTTTATATTGGCCGTACGCTCGGGATGAAATTCCTTCATAAAGGGGGGGTGGGTAGCCGGCTTATCAAACCCAAGAAGATCCGCCGTGCTCAGGCCTATTTCCGCAAATACGGGGATAAAATCATCTTCTTTGCACGGTTTGTCGCTGGCTTCAGGGCGGCCGCCTTCTTTTTAGCTGGAGCGATGAAGGTAAAATACCGTCGATTTCTGTTATTGGACGGAATCGCGGCACTTTTGAGCGTGCCTATCTGGATCGCGATTGGCTATGGCCTTGGTTATTACTTCGGAGATGAGATCACCGTTATCCTGCTCCAGGTAAAACGGTTTAAAAACATCCTGACGGTGGTGATCTTCACCATTTTGGCAATCGTCGCTTTCCGAATCTACCGCCAATACAAAAAATCACAGGCGAACAAGAAACGACGGAAAGGCAACTAACGCCACATATCTTTGTCGATGCGGTTCCGATTTTGACGTCGGTATTTCCACATCTTGATATATCCCAACAACATTGGGCTAAAGAAGAGCAGATAAGGCAACATGCAGATAGCCAAAAAGAGTTTGTAGGGAAGAGGAGCCACAATGAATTGCAATAAAATCATCGCCCCCGCAAAGAGGGTAAGCCACTTCGCTCTCACAGGGAGGATAAAAAAGAGATAAAACTCCACTTCAGGGAATAAAGTACCAAAGGCAAGACTGATATTTGCGATGACATGATACCAGATATTAGTGCTGATATTCACTAGCGTAGCGGCTGCAATCGTACAGACATAACTAAAGAGAGTGAAAAAGGTGAGTGAAGGGGTCCCCCAGAAATTTTCCAGGGAATTAAAAACAAAATAGATGTACATCACATAAAAAAGAAGCCAGATCGGGTTGGTGAGATCTTGTGAAATGGGAAAGGCAAAGAGACG
Source organism: uncultured Pseudobdellovibrionaceae bacterium (assembly GCA_964604555.1). Lineage (GTDB taxonomy): Bacteria > Bdellovibrionota > FAC87 > UBA2466 > UBA2466 > CAZRZK01. The sequence goes on from CAZRZK010000007.1 coordinate 60,215, forward strand.
CCACCATTGCCCCGCTCGAACCGCTTCGGGAACAAAAGTAAATTGGTGGAGTTGAGCCCCTAACATGTGAGTCCCCACAAAGGCCAACACCGCCAACGCGGCAATCAGGAATCCTAGATTGGGAATCGCGATAAACTGAGTGTGCTTTAAAATCCACCGTAGGTATTTGGGAATGGTGTCGTTCATTGGAGCTTTTTTAAAAAATATTCATGAAACCGCGTTGATACCGTTAATTCTGGATGAAAAGTGGTGCAGAGTAAATGGTTCTGTTCAACACACACCACCTCCCCTTTCCACAAAGCCCTTACTTCCACTTTGGGGCCTAGCTCAAGTATTCGAGGGGCGCGAATAAAGACCGCTTCAAATTTATCCAGTGTCGGATCGTGAGATTCAATGGGCGAAATAAAACTGTCCTTCTGACGACCATAACTATTGCGCTCAATCGTAATGTCCAAGACATTCAGCGATTTTTGCTCCGGAGCTCGAACCCTCTTGGCCAGTAAAATAGCTCCAGCACAAATACCCCAAGTCGGGTATTCCATCACAAATCGTTGCAAGGGCTGAAAAAGTTGGTTGAGCTCAAGTAGGTGAAGCATCGTTGTGCTCTCCCCCCCCGGGAGAATCATCCCATGCAGACCTTTGAGGTGATCTTCCTTTCGGACTCGAACAGTCTCCACCCCTAATTGAGACAGGTGCTTTTCGTGGGGTTCAACCGCCCCCTGAAGTGCCAAAATTCCTATTTTCAAAAGACTTACCAGCCTCGTTCTTGCAAACGATCTTCAGGCTTGATTTGGTGGATGTCCAAGCCTCGCATCGGAAGGCCAAGCCCCTTGGAGACCCGAGCCAATACGGCTGCATCTTCGTAATTTGCAACTGCTTCCACAATGGCGTGGGCCAACTTCTCGGGAGATTCCGATTTAAAAATACCCGATCCCACAAACACCGTTTCGGCCCCTAACCACATGCAAAGGGCGGCATCAGCTGGAGTCGCTATTCCACCGGCTGCAAAATTAGGTACGGGGAGTTTTCCATTTTTTTTGACCCATTCCACTAGTGGCAACGGAGCCCCTAACTCTTTCGATTCATTAATCAACTCTTCATGTCCCAAGGTGGTCAATCGCCTCATTTGAGAACGAATCGCCCGGAGGTGCCTTACCGCTTCAACGATATTTCCCGATCCCGCTTCCCCCTTGGTGCGGATCATGGCAGCCCCTTCTCCAATCCGACGGAGCGCCTCCCCGAGGTTGCGGGCACCACAAACAAAGGGAACCTTAAATTGAAATTTATCGATATGGTACTGTTCATCGGCTGGGGTGAGCACTTCGCTCTCATCCACATAATCGACCCCTAATTCCTGAAGCACAATCGCCTCTGCAAAGTGGCCAATCCGGGCCTTAGCCATCACCGGAATGGAGACAGCATCCATGATTTCAACAATCTTTTCGGGAGGGGCCATCCGAGCCACCCCACCCTCTTTGCGGATATCGGCTGGGACCCGTTCCAACGCCATTACCGCCACTGCGCCTGCCTTTTCAGCGATTACGGCCTGTTCCTTCGTGGTGACATCCATGATCACCCCGCCTTTTAGCATCTCTGCTAAGCCCGTTTTCAACCTCATGCCCATCTGATTTGTGTCCGCTTGAATTTCCATTAAGAATCTCCTAAGCCCCCTGCATAACATACAATTATGGCGTCCTCAACGTATCCGAGCCCCAAACGTTTGGGGGTCTACTTCAAGGATTTAAAGAGCTCAGATGGGAAGCGGCCAGCAGGCAATTGCTTTGCGTCCACTGCTGATTTAAGGATTTTCAGATATATTTGCCAATGCTGCTCCAGCACCTTCTGATCGACCCCTTTTTCCTGTAAGGTTCGTTTTTCAAAATCACCCAGAAATTGGAGATGGCGTTCTAAATCATTGATCCTGTCCCAGCTTGCTGTTGAACTCGCTTCGTCTTTCAACTCCTCTAGATTCTTTCGAATGGTTTGAATCGGCTTTGCATAGGGATTCTTCTCCGGAGAATTTTCTTCCGGCACCTGCTTTTTCGGCCAAGGCCTTAATTCATCGGGGGGAAGCGGAACCTCTTGCTTGTCTCCGGGGATCAATGAATAGACTCCTGATGCAAGGCTTGTAAGCCCCAAAGCCAACACCGCCGCTCTCCGCGCTACCATTCCACAGGTCAACTTCGGCCTGGGAAACAAATTGTCGGGATCGAGTCGATGCAGGCTCTGACGATAGAAAAATCCGAAAGGGGATTTTTCTGCATAATGACGTCGGTAGGCCTCATAGACCGCACTGGCCAATGCAGGATCCAGTTCATTGAGCGAACTGAGCCACTGCGCAAGACCAACACGCACACGTTCATCTCCTACAGGATTGTTAACTAATAATGGCAAGAGTCGTCGCATTCGGCCATTAGAGCTGATAGCAAATCGATAGATAGGAGATTCAGGCCCCCGCATTAACTGGAGAATCTGTTCTGGAGTCAGTGAATGGACTTCAGGACATAAATCCAGAAAGGGTTTCGGAACCATGTCATTGAGAAAAAGGGACATCAGCGGAGAGTGGGGATCGAGATCAAGCCCTTGGATGGAATGAATCACTTTCCTGGCCATCTCTCTATCTTCTGCGTTTTTTGGATCTAAGAACTGAAATACCGACTGTAAAAGTGGGAAATCCTTGCTTTCCAGCAAAGCTTCTCGACCTTTTTTGTTTTTGACCCACTTCGCGAAAGTATGCTGCATTTTCCCATTGTCATTCGCCACGTACTTCCATAAAAGCTCGAGCAGAAACGGCCTGAGTGCCGGTTTATGCGCCTGATCTTTGGCCCATTGGAAAAACCAGATGCGGGTAGACTCGGGAAGCTCCCGCAAGGCGGATTCGATTCGCTCTTTGATATTCTCTAGCGGCCTTCCCATCACTTCCAGCATCGATAACGAATCACTCAATCTCTTCACCCCGATCAACTCCCCTTCCATGCGATTCATCAACTCAGGATTCAGCTTCCAATGGTGAGTCCACTGATTGAGCAAAGGCGCATCTCGAAGGAGATGTCTCATATAGCCCAGCAGATAGTAACGGATTCCGTTCGCACCTTGGCTCAAGACAAAGGCATCCAATAGAGTCGGCGGCGGAACAGGATAGGATCGCTTCATTTGCGTCGGAAAAAGCGAAGCTTGATGGATCGCCTCAACCGACACTTTCATGGCAGATTGCCGAGCTTCACCCTCAAAGTCGGACAGTGCCGATTCCACCGCCAGCCAACCACTGCTCAAATCTAATTTGCTTTTTTTCCCTTGTTCAGCTGCTAACATCTGCACTCGTCCTGCCATTTGAGCCTCACTCTGCAGGTTGGAAACCGGATCTTTCGGCGGAGCAAGCAGTCGATTTGCAAGTGAGGGGGGCAAAAGGACCTCCTCGGCTTTTTGATCTTTAGCGACCAAACGCAGAATGGCGTGGAGAGTGGCAGGTCGAAGCTCTGCCTCCCCGCAAAAAATGAGCGGCGTCGATTTATTCCCAGAAGGAGTAGTCCCAATATAAATGGGCGGCTGGGATCGTGCATGCTGAACCCGATAAAGCTTTGCCCCGGGGGTCATAAAATATTCAAGGGGAGGCAATCGACGCAAACTTTCAGTGGAAACACGCCAATCCAAAAGAGCTTCTCCGATGTGAACCTCTTGAAGGGAAACCTGTTCCAAACCCTTTTTATCCCTCCAATCGAGATAGGTAAGGGTGTGAATCTCTTTGGAAGGACCTAAACGTGGAAAGCGAATGAAGTGCTTGAGTCGATCCCGCTTGATTCTCTCGGCTAGCTCAAGAAACCACTGAAAACGCTCCTGAAACTCGGGTTGGATAGACTGGCGAAAAAGCTGGGTATCTCGATAATAAAGGGTTTGAATGAAATCGACGACTTCGGGGTTGTCCTGAATCGTGGGCTCCGCCTGTAGACTGGCTGAAAACCAGAATACGCACACGAAGAGTACAGCCCTTATGACAGTATACGTTTTTGAACAGCTATCCACGCACGGCCCACCAGACTCGACGATGAAAATTGCAACCGCCGTACCATCTACATAATTCCTTCACAATTTTCACTTAATTTATAAGAAATAAGGAGCACGTATGAGGGGATCGATTCAATTTCTGCCTTTTTCACATCCCTATTCCATATTTACTCAATAGCACTGTCTTAAAATTAAATAATCTATAGGGGGTCTGGGTGTTGGGGTTACATAAAAAAATTTTAGCCATTGTATTTTTAATCACTACTCGTCTATTCGCGGATGGCTGCGATTTACCACAGCCGCCACCAGATATGGCCGCCCATTTTCAAATAGTGGCTGCTGGGGATCCAATCGCCTATCAAGATCTGGTTCTATCCTATGGTTTTTTACAAGCAGCAAATCAGGCCTTGCTGCAACAATGCCCTGATTTTGGTCAAGGAGCCCACACGTTTAATTCTGGATTTACTTGTGGAGTGTTAGCCGACACCACCATGAACTGGATCATCCGAAAAAAGCAGGAGTGCATGCCCGATTATATTTTCACCGTTTTTTCTCCTGCTCTTATTCATAACGCGAGAGACACTCACGAATATACCGGTATTGTAAAGATTCCCCAAAATAGGGATCTTTGCATTCCGCGCCGTCTTTACCAAAAAGCCGGCAAAACAAGTATTTATGGCATCGCAAAAAGCGATCCTTTAAATGACATTACCTACCCCGGTGTTTTTAACTTCATGATGTATGCAAAACCAGGAAGCAAAACCGATCAAAACCTAATTAATGGAGGAATTCCAAATGGCAACTTAGGAGCCCCCTCCGATAGTGATGTCATCGCGACTTGTGATCTCATGTTAGCCGCTGGTGATATCGAAGGGGGAGGCAGGTTGCAGTTCGGAATTGACACCGCTACCGGTCAAGCAGTTCGTAAACCTCAGGGAAGTGCCATTATTCAGCCCGGCTTTGGCGGAGTGCTTGAACATCATCGCGGAGCGAGTGCAATCCAAATCCCCTGTGCATTTACAACCGCTAAGGCCAAGGACACCCTACTTCCCTCTACGCTTTCATTTACTCCCTACGCAGGATCCACTCATGGACATGCTTACTGCAAATGTTCATACACCTGTGCAGGACAATGGCACACTAACTATGTGCATGCCATCATGGATTATCCTGGAGAGTGCAACGCAAATAGCACCTATATGAGAAGTTTAATGACCCATTGTCAGAGCATTAACTCCACAATCGGCAGAGCAAGTTGTAAATGGAATCCAATTCCTGATCTTGTTTATTCCGAGGTGAGTAGTTTCTGCGCCGCTCAGAATAGGGGACATATTCCGACGATTCAAGAGTTGCGTACGATTAATATCGATAAATCTAAATTCCCCCCTAACAGTTGCATCTGGCTGGCCAATCCTTCAGGAATGAAAAAGTTTCCTAGGCTCTTTTTGTATCTAGATACCGGTGAAATCGCCGCTGGAAATCTCGAACACACCTGCAAACCTTACTGCATCCCAAACACTAAACCGATTCCAACTCCAGCTGAAATTAATCTATGCGAACAGATCTCACTACAGCACATTGATCTCTCGCAAAATATGGTCTTTATTCGCTTTGATAAAACGACCGGAAAAATTAATCCCATTGGACCCAATGGAGTCCCAGATGGTGGAATCGTTGTCATCCCTATTGGTAACAACACCACCTTGGCACAATTGTGGTTGAGCCTTGCCCAAAAGGGATACCTCCCGAGTCAGTATTTACCTTATACTGCCTTTAATATTTCATCCTGCGGGGGATCCCCTCCACCTGGCTTAAACATGACCTACCCAACATCCGAGCAGCTGAGCACGGCAGATCTGCTTGCTTTACAATTCCTTCAGCAGCTTCAAATTGACCACGAGAGAAAGCTCGCCCAGCATCCCTGTTACTTAGCCTACATGGAGTTAGTTCAAGCATGGAATAACTTCAAAGCCATAGCAGCAATACCTGGGTTAACAAATGCTGACATCCAACTTGTCTATGATGCTTTAGTCGCACCGGCCCTTCAAAAATTCCAAGATCCCAATATCTGCGGCGAAGGGAACCCGTGGAAGAGCAATAATCCCTCGCTCATGGAGGAGATTAATAACTACCTTACTCAAGGCACCTTGAGTGGAACTTGCAATTTTACCATTTCTAGCAATGACTTTAACGTCTCCCAACAAAATGGAACTTGGTACCTCACTCGCAAAGATGTAAATCAGTCCCTACCAATGTTTGTGATAAATGGTCACATCGGAGGAGTCATCAGTAGCTCGATGACATCGGAGAGTATTACCAACTTCGGATTCCTCCAATTCCCAAATGAAATGGGGGCTGCCCTCACTCAGTTTAGAGATAACAATGCGAACTCAGGCCACTTCTCGCGTCCTCTTCAAGTACAATGGGAACCCAACCCAAAGCAAATCACGTTAAGTGTTCAGGCCTTCAATACCAATGTGGCCTGTCCTGATCTGACGATCGTTTTTGATGATATTTCAGACCCCTGTGCTCATTGCACCAACGTTAATTCTTGTGGGATTATTCCAAATGGATGTTCGGCGTGTCCCATCTGCATGATCAGTAAAACAAGCACATCCGACAGTACTATCTCCACCCCCACAATCTCCCCTCCTCCTGCGATGCCTTACACCAGCTTCCCTGAAACTACATCCTACCCGACAAGTCCCACTCCAAGTCCTAGTCCTACCTCAACCCCGACCGACGCAGTAACGCCTCTATTGCCTTATTCCGATCCCTCGCCATCGAGCACCGATCAAACCCTGAGCACCCCCGCCCCCTCTACCCTTTCCACCTCTCCCGATTCGACACCCGTCAGCACCAACTCAACTTCCATGGAAACCAGCCCAACCTCACCTTCATCCTCTGATACTGACCCAATGTCCAACAATGCCAGCCCTACTTTGTCTCCAACCGAGACCTCTCCCTATATTTACAACAGCTTCCAACCTGATGGCTATCAGGCCGAATAGAGAATCGACTGAAGAACTGACACAATTAAACCTCATTCTCCTTCTTCATTCTTAACCGGAATCTTGTAGCTTTCCGTAGCCCAGCTGCCTAGATCCCTGTCCTTACACTCCTTACTGCAAAAGGGGCGATGAGGGTTCTCCGCCCACAACGACTCCTGATGGCACCGCGGACACCGTACTTTTCTTTGCACTTTTTTGGCGTTTTTTTTATCCATTCAGCTTCCTTGCTTTTTATAACGATTTCGCCTACATTCCCATTTCCAACAGCATATGCCTAACCCGCCCCTTGGAATCAAGTCCCTGCTGGCTACCGAGACCCTGAATCGGTCCCAGATCGAAACTATCTTAACCACAGCCTCTTTTTTTAAAAAGCTCCAACAGACAAAACGCCCTTTTCCTCCCTTGTTATCTGGCAAAACCATTAGCCTTCTTTTTTTTGAGGCCAGCACCCGTACCCGTTCCTCCTTTGAGATCGCCATTAAACGCTTAGGTGGCAATAGTATCGTGCTGACAAAACAGTTCAGCTCGACCGAAAAGGGGGAAACCCTCTTTGATACGGCCAAAACGATCGAAGCAATGGCGCCAGAGTTATTGGTACTGCGCCACCCTTGTGCAGGAACGGCCGAAAATCTCGATCGTATCCTGAATATTCCGGTCGTGAATGCCGGAGATGGCTTTCATGAGCACCCAACGCAAGCGCTTTTAGATTTGATGACCATTCTGGAATTTAAACCAACCCTCAATAACTTACGCGTTCTGATTGTTGGAGATATTGCCCATAGCCGAGTGGCCCGTTCTAATATTTATGCTTTAAAAACCATGGGGGCGAAGGTTACCGTTTGTGGTCCTCCCACCCTCCTTCCGCCTAGAATAGAGGAGTTAGGGGTCCATGTCTCCTACGACCTCCATGAAGCGGTGGCGGAGCAGGATGTGATCATGATGTTGCGGATCCAGTTGGAACGGATGAATGCCGGGCAACTCCCCTCCACGGGTGAATATGCAAAGTTTTATGGCCTATCGGAAGCTAAACTCAAATGGTGCCGTTCCGATGTTTTAATTATGCATCCAGGCCCCATGAATCGAGGAGTGGAAATCAGCCCTGATATCGCCGATGGAAAACGGAGCTTGATTTTAAACCAAGTGGCTAACGGAGTTTTGGTGCGCATGGCAGTGCTTCACCTTTTAACCGGTGGGGAGGTACTGCGTGGCTAGCCTATTGATTCAGGGCGGACACGTAATCGATCCCGCCTCCCGTTTAAATGGCCCAGCCGACATTCTCGTTATCGACGGAAAAATCGCCGCGGTCGGAAAAAACTTAGAGGCCCCTAAAGAAAATTGCCGCACCATTGATGCCAATGGAAAAGTGGTCACCCCGGGATGGATTGACGCCCACACCCATTTAAGAGAACCCGGTGCCCCCCATAAAGAGACGATACGCTCGGGATCGGAATCGGCCGCAGCTGGAGGATTTACGACAATTGCCTGCATGGCCAACACCCTGCCGGTCAATGACAATGCCCTAGTCACTACCTATCTGCAGGATCGGATTAAAAAAGAGGCGGTGGTGAATGTCCACTGTATCGGTGCCATTACTAAGGGCTTAGAAGGGGAACAGCTCGCCGAAATAGGGAACATGACCGAAGCAGGCATTATCGGCATTTCCGATGACGGCATGACGGTCATGAATAGCTACCTCATGCGCAAAGCGATGGACTATTCGAGAAGATTTGATCTCCCGGTCATCACCCATTGTGAAGATTGTTACCTCAAAGGACGTGGAGTGATGAATGAGGGGTTTAATTCGATGCGCTTCGGGCTGCGCGGAATCCCCAAGGCCTCGGAAGAGATCATCGTCGCCCGCGATCTAGTCCTTGCAGAACTGACCGGCGCAAAGCTACACATTGCCCATGTCAGCACTTTAGGAAGTGTTACCCTCATCCGCGAGGCAAAACGACGTGGATTGCAAGTGACCGCGGAAGCCACCCCTCACCATTTAACCCTGACCGATGAATCGGTGGGAAGCTATGATACGTCGACAAAAGTAGCACCCCCTCTTCGGGAAAAGGCCGATGTCGAAGCCCTGGCCGAAGCAGTGGCCGATGGTACCGTCGATATTTTAGCAACCGATCACGCTCCCCACTCACTGCTCGAAAAGGATATTGAATATGACCAAGCGGCCTTTGGAATGGTAGGGCTAGAGATTGCCTTCCCAATTTACAATAGGCTGGTGCAATCCCGAGTGACCGATCTCAATCGAATTATTGAAGCGATGACGATTAAGCCGGCTCAACTCTTAAATGTGGATCGAGGGACACTCGCGGTAGGAAAAGTGGCCGATATCACGATCTTTGATCCCAAGGCCAGCTACAAAATTGACAAAACCCGATTTAAGTCGAAAAGCCAAAACACTCCGTTCCATGGATGGGATGTGACGGGACGGGTGGAGATGACTATACTGGCCGGCAAGGTGGTATATAGCCATGTTTGACGCATGCCTCTATTTAGAAAATGGGCACCTGTTTGAGGGACAGGGGTTTGGTGCCAACCGAGCCGATCGAATATGCGGTGGAGAAGTTGTCTTTAACACCGGAATGACCGGTTATGAGGAGATCTTCACCGATCCCTCTTACGCCGAACAGATTATTGTCATGACCTACCCTCACATTGGGAATACCGGCATCAATTTCGAGGATCATGAATCCTCCTTACTCCCCCTCTCGGGAGTGGTAGTGAGGGAATATGTGGACCATCCTTCCAACTGGCGCTCCCGCACGACCCTTTCCCAATTTTTGACCGAAAAAGGAATTCCGGCGATCAGTGATGTCGACACCCGTGAGCTAACCCGCATCCTGCGCAGTGAAGGGGCTCAACGGGGGGTGATCTTTGCCAGGACTTCTAAAGACCCGATCACCCAGGGTAAAGAATGCCTCCAAAAAATAGCCTCGATGGAGGGTTTGGAACTGGTTAGCCAGGTGAGCATCAAAGCTCCTTATGAATTTGAACCCGGCACCGGCAGTGAAAATATTGTCGTCTACGATTACGGAGTGAAACGAAATATCCTCCGAAGTTTCAAGGAACATGGCCTTAAGGTGCAAGTGGTCCCTTATAACTTCCCGGCCGAAGAGCTCGGAAAATGGAAACCAAAATGTGTGGTGCTCTCGAATGGGCCAGGAGATCCAGCGACGGTTCAAGAGGCTGTCCCTCAAATTCAAAAAATTATCGGCAAGATTCCCCTCTTTGCCATCTGCATGGGCCATCAATTGTTGGGTCGCGCTCTCAATGCCGGCACCTATAAGCTGAAATTTGGACACCATGGCGTGAACCATCCGGTAAAAGATCTTCTAACGGGACAAATCTTGATCACTTCGCAAAACCACGGGTTCTGCGTCAACGAGAAGGATTTGAAAATCGAAGACGTCACCATTACCCACACCAGTTTGAATGACGGGACCTTGGAAGGATTCGGTTCCAAAAAAATGCGCTTTCAAAGCATCCAATTCCATCCCGAGGCTTGCCCGGGACCGAACGATGCGAAGAGTCTGTTCCGACGATTCCTTTCCGACATTACCTTTCCGACATTTTCTGGGGGGAAGATTTCATGAGTAACCCAATCAGCCATCCCGATTTCGACCGGATAGTCCAAGGCATCGTCAAAGGGCTAGGCAAGGAACAGCTGGGGGAATTGCGCAAAGATTTCCATACGCGTTTAAGGATTACTCTCTCTCAACCCGACAGCCCCAACCTTGTCGACGATCTCTGGGATTTTTTCTATGACTGGTGCATCTTTGAAGAGAGTGTTCCCCCCAAAAATCAGATAGAGACAAAGGCAGCGTTGCAGGAATGGGAAACGGTAAAAGGAAAAGCCCAACGCGGGCTCTATACCATCACCAAAATTTCCCCCAAAGAACTCAAACTGAAAGAACTTTTTTCAGGGGCTGCGATCACGGTCGATCCCAAAGACACCAATGAATTCCTGGGCATGGAAAAGGGAGACATCATCGAAGGTAGGCTTCTACCGACGGATGGTTCAACTGACAAAAAATCCCACTTTCAATTTGCGCGGCGCCCTTCATATCACCCCTTAGATGTGCACCCCTACATCAAGAAGAAGGTGAAGCAGTTTAAGAAAGAAAAAGACGCCATCACCTATGGAAACTGGTTATGGCTCTTGGTTGGCATGTACCTCAAACACCGAATCTACAACCACATGCCGATCGAAAAGATTTACGACGATAACAGTAGGATATAGTAGTGCCCAAACGCAGTGATTTAAAACGAATCCTCCTCTTAGGCTCAGGCCCAATCGTGATTGGTCAAGCTTGTGAGTTTGATTATTCCGGTACGCAAGCATGCAAGGCATTAAGAGAAGAGGGTTACGAAGTCATTCTGGTGAATAGCAACCCGGCCACCATCATGACCGATCCCGAATTAGCCAATCGGACCTACATCGAGCCCCTAACGGTCGACTATTTAACTGACATCATAAAAAAAGAGCGTCCCAACGCCATCCTTCCCACGATGGGAGGACAAACGGCGCTCAACTTGGCTTTGGCACTCAGTGAAAAAGGGGTTTTAAAGGAATTTAACGTCGAATTGATTGGGGCCAAGGAAAAGGCGATTCAGCTAGCCGAAAACCGCGAGCTCTTCAAACAGGTACTCGAGAGCGTGAAAGTGGACTGCCCCAAGAGCGGTTATGCCCGTTCCTTGGATGAGGCGAAATCTATCGTCGATAAAATCGGATTCCCCTGCATCATCCGCCCCTCATTTACACTTGGGGGCACGGGTGCGAGCGTTGCCTACAACGCCGAGGAGTTTTTGATCGAATGCCAGCGTGGACTAGAGGCCAGCCCCACCCACGAAGTATTGGTGGAAGAATCGGTACTCGGTTGGAAAGAGTATGAACTGGAAGTGATGCGCGACGTAAAAGATAATGTGGTCATTATCTGCTCCATTGAAAACATCGATCCGATGGGAGTGCACACCGGTGATAGCATCACCGTGGCGCCTGCCCAAACCCTCACCGATCGGGAATATCAATATTTACGAGACGCCTCCCTTCGCATCATCCGTGCGGTGGGTGTGGATACGGGAGGTTCCAATATTCAATTTGCGGTGAATCCCGAGAATGGGAGAGTCGTTGCGATTGAAATGAACCCTCGGGTTTCGAGAAGCTCGGCCCTTGCCAGCAAAGCGACCGGATTTCCGATTGCCAAGATCGCCACCAAACTCGCAATTGGTTATAGCCTGGATGAAATCCCAAACGACATCACGAAGATGACCAAATCCTGCTTTGAACCGAGTATCGATTATGTCGTCACCAAAATCCCCCGTTTTGCCTTCGAAAAGTTTCCACGCTCTGATGCGCGGCTGACTCCACAGATGAAATCGGTGGGAGAGGCGATGGCGATGGGGCGCACTTTCAAGGAATCGGTGCAAAAAGCGTTGCGATCCCTTGAAACAAAACTGTTTGGCTTCAATCCTTTAGCGGAACGACGTCGCCTGAGGTCCGGACAAAACTGGGTCGAAGGCATTTGCAATTACATTAAAAACGCCAAGGCCGACCGGCTCCTTTGGGTGGCCCAGGCCATTCGTGAAGGGGTAACCATCGAAGAGCTCCATACGCTCACTCAGATAGACCCGTGGTTCCTGCGACAAATCGCCGACATCACCAAAACGGAACGGGAAATCACCCAATACTCCGGGAAGCTAACCAGCGTTCCCGAACAAAAACTCCGAAACTGGAAACGGATGGGCTTTTCCGATGAAGGCATCGCCCACTGGCTCCATTCCACCGAGATGGAAGTGCGTAGTTACCGAAAAGAGCTGGGCATTGTTCCTAGCTATAAGATGGTCGATACCTGCGCCGCTGAATTTGAATCGAAAACTCCTTATCTCTATTCCACCTACGAAAAAGTTTCTGATCCCATTCCATCGAGCGGCAAAAAGAAGATCATGATCCTGGGAGGCGGCCCCAACCGCATCGGGCAAGGAATTGAATTCGATTACTGTTGCGTGAAGGCAGCTCTAGCAGCCCGTGAAGAGGGATATGAAACCATCATGGTGAACTGCAACCCCGAGACGGTCAGCACCGACTATGATGTCAGCGACAAACTCTTCTTTGAGCCCCTCTTCTTAGAGGACATTCTCAATATTCTGGAATTTGAAAAGCCGGATGGCATTATCGTCCATTTCGGCGGCCAGACTCCACTCAACTTAAGTCGCAAACTGGCCAAAATTGGAGCCCCCATCATTGGGACTTCCGCTCAAGCCATCGAACTGGCCGAAGATCGGGAACAGTTCCATGCCCTTTGCAAACGCTTGAATATTCTGCAGCCCCAAAGTGTGACCGTTTCCAATGCGGAACTGGCCGAAACCGCCGCCGAGAGTTTGGGCTTCCCCGTTTTAGTACGCCCCTCTTTCGTCTTAGGTGGAAGAGGCATGGAGATCCTCTATAACAGCCGTGATTTCCAGAAATGGCTCACCCGTGGACACGAGATCTCCATTGAATCACCTCTCTTAATCGATCGTTTTCTAAACAGTGCCATCGAAGTGGATGTCGACGCTATTTGTGACGGCACCGAGGTCGAAATCATCGGCATGATGGAACAGATCCAGGAAGCTGGGGTCCATTCGGGCGACTCCGCCTGCTCTCTCCCTCCGATGAGTTTGAGCGAAGCACTTCAAAAGGATCTTGCTCGCATTACAACCCAAATTGCGCTTGAAATGAAAGTGGTCGGGCTTCTCAACATCCAATTTGCCATTGAAGAGGGCAAGGCGGTCATTCTTGAAGTCAATCCCCGTGCTTCACGGACCATTCCTTTCGCGAGCAAAGCCCGCGGCATCGATTTTTCCAAGATGGCGGCGAAGGTCATGCTCGGGAAAAAGATCAAAGACTTTAACATCTCCCGAAAACCTTTTACCTTCTGTTATGTCAAAGAGGCGGTCTTTCCCTTCAATAAATTCCCCGGCACCGACATCATTTTAGGGCCGGAAATGCGCTCGACGGGTGAAGTGATGGGAGTGGGAAAAACTTTTGCCGAGGCCTTTGGAAAGGCGACCCTGGGATCGGGCTACCCAATGCCTAAAGAAGGCAATGCCTTCTTAAGCGTGAAGGATGGGGACAAAGAAGGGCTCCTTCCCATCGCGAAACAGCTGCGGGATCTGGGCTTTAACCTATGCGCCACCCGTGGAACCGCCGCATTTTTGAATGAAAAGGGACTTCCTGCCACCCAGGTGAATAAGGTGAATGAAGGGCGGCCCCATATCGTCGATATTCTGAAAAGCGATCAGGTTCAACTGGTCATCAACACCTCCACTTTAGGGGTTCATGAGGTGGGAGCGGCCTATGAACTCAGAAGAACTACTCTGATGAAAAAAGTATGCTATTTTACCACCTTAACCGCAGCGAAGGCAGGGGTTGCCGCGATTGCTGAATTGAAGCGGGTCCCGATTGAGACCCATTGTTTGCAGGACAGGAAATGAGCTCAGTACCGATTACCGTTTTGGGTAAAAAGAAATTAGAAGAGGAATTGAAACAACTCAAAACCGTGGAACGCCCGAAGGTGATCCAGGAGATCGCCACCGCACGGGCCCATGGTGACCTTTCTGAAAATGCCGAATATGACGCCGCCAAGGAAAAACAGTCCTTCATTGAAGGACGGATCTCCGAAATCGATGACAAGCTAGCACGTGCCCAGGTGGTCGATCCCAAAAGTATCAAGAGCGATCGCATCGTCTTTGGCGCCACCATGCTGTTGAAAGATGCCGACACAGAAGAGGAAAAGAGTTACCAAATCGTTGGAGTGGATGAAGTGGACATCAAGGCGGGAAAACTTTCGATCGAATCTCCTATCGCGCGCCAATTGCTCAACAAAAAAGTCGGGGATGTAGTGGTGGTGAAGGTCCCTAAAGGGGAGATGGAGTACGAGATCCTCGAAATCCGATTTGAATAGCAAAGCAAAAAGGTATCCGTTACCTTTTTACTATGACATCACTTGAGACAATCAAGGGCGTAGGAAAAATCACAGCCCAGCGACTTTCCAAAAAGGGGCTCTCCGAACTCCACGATATTCTCTTTCTTTTGCCTCGAACTTATGAAGACCGAAGCCGAATTATCCCCATCAACGAATTAGAACCGGGTAAAGGGGCGGTAATCTATGCCCGAGTACTTAAAAAAGGATGGGGCGGAAATCGGAGGTTCGAAGTCACTGTCGAGGACCGAACGGGGCTTCTCAAGCTCAATTGGTTCAAGACCTTCCCTGGACTCGAACAGAACTTTATTCCCGGACAACCGCTGCTTATTTATGGTCAGCCTAAATATTATGGAGGTTGCCTTCAGATCAACCATCCGGAATTTGAAAAAAAATCGGACAAGCCGAGTGAAAACTTCGGTCGCATCTTTCCCGTCTATAGTGAGACGGAGGGAATTTCACAAAAATTGATCCGTAAAGTGGTGAAAGGAGCTCTCAAGGAACTTCTCCCCACTTTAGAGGAACCCTTTAAAGATTTGGGACTTCCCACCTTAAAGGAAGCCTTGCAAGCCATCCATAATCCCACCACCTCTTTAGTGGTTCCACCTGCGTCGGCGGTTGCACGACTCTCCTTTGAGGAGCTCTTTGTGCTGCAATGGTCTTTGCTCCTTAAGAAAAAACGGCTCCAGACCTCCACCGGCTATTCGATTACAACAAGTCCAGGACTGTTCCTGAAGAGCCTGCCATTTCACGCAACTGACGATCAATTAAATGCCATCACAGAAATTTCTAAGGATATGGCCACCACTACGCCGATGGCTCGTCTTCTCCAAGGGGATGTAGGTGCAGGAAAAACGGTGGTGGCCTTTGCCATCGCCTACATGGCTTCTCAGGCAGGACTTCAAAGCGCTCTGCTTGCACCAACAGAAATTTTAGCGGAACAGCACTATCAAACGGCTCTTAAATTCTTGGCTCCGCTTGGGATTCGAGTTTCTTTACTCACTTCGAAGCGAAAAGAAGATACAAGTGAGAAGGATCTGGTTATTGGAACCCATGCCATTATTCAAGACTCTGTACAGTTTAAAAAACTGGGGGTGGTGATAGTAGATGAACAACACCGTTTCGGAGTGGAACAGCGCAATCAGCTCCTCCAAAAGGGAAATGAAAAGGTTCCACATCTTTTGATGATGACCGCTACCCCCATCCCTCGAACGCTGGGTCTTACTGCTTTCGGGGATCTCGATATTACTATTCTCAGACAGAAACCGGCGGGAAGACAGCCCATCAAGACCCAAGTTATTTTGGAAAACCAAAGAACCCAGGCTTATGACATTATTCGAAGTACTCTAGATAGAGGCGATCAGGCCTATGTGATCTATCCTCTCATTGAAAACTCGGACAAGCTGAACCTGAAATCGGCCACCGAAATGTTTGAAAAACTCCAGAAAGAGGTTTTCCCAAACCATCGCTTAGCCCTGCTTCATGGCCGCATGAAACCGGACGTCAAAGAATATGTCTTTCAGGAATTTAAAGCAGGACGAACTCAGCTTTTGGTTTCCACTACCGTGGTGGAGGTGGGAGTGGATGTTCCCAATGCCACTCTGATGGTGATCGAACATCCCGAGCGGCTGGGCCTTTCCCAACTCCATCAATTAAGAGGGAGAGTGGGAAGAGGCACGAAAGCGAGCCAGTGCCTGCTCATTGCCGAGCGAAAGGCGACCCGACGCTTGCGGGTGATGGAAAAGACCGAAGATGGGTTTGTGATTGCGGAAGAGGATCTGAAGATCCGCGGGCCGGGAGAATTCTTAGGGATTCGCCAGAGTGGACTGACTGGTTTCAAGGTCGCGGATGTGATGCGGGATGCGGGATTGTTACTAAAGGCACGGGATCTGGCTCAGAAAATTGCCAAGGAACAGCCTAACTTTAAGATTCCTCCTTATTGGAAGATTGGGATCGATCGCTTTCTGCAAGGCTAATAAAAAAGCCCAACCCGAACATAGGTTCGAAGCTGGGCTTTTTTTGAGTAACTTAAGAAGATGTCAGCTTAGTTGCTGGCTTTTTCTTCGGTCTTCTCAGCAGCTTTTTTTGCCTTCTTGGCATGCTTTTCAACCTTTTTCACTTCAGTGGTAGTAGTGGTTTCAGTGGTGGCTGTCGTAGTGGGCGCGGTCGCAGCTGGAGCTTCAGTGGTGGTTGTAGGCGCGGTTGTTGGGTTCGCGAATCCGTAGCTTCCCACAAGTGCCAACGCAGCAACGATTAACAATGACTTCATATACGTTCATCCTTTCACACGCTTAATAGCGCTATTGTTGTTAGTTAAGAGAAAAAAACTAACTCCACCAGGCACGAAATGCAAGGTGTCTAAGAATAAAACAGCTGCTCTAAAACCTACGCAAAAAAGTAACTCATTGAAATTAAAAGACTTTGTAAAACAACCCTCAGCCTAAAATGTCACTGTTCCTGGACACCCCCGGCCAACGGGGTCGGTTTAGGCACAACGAGGTCGCTGGCCTGGCCCTTGCACATAAAGCCCTCAGAGTCCCCATGCGTATTGGGGCCCCTCTGCACTCAGTCAGTATGTGACTGGTTGGGTTTGCAGGGAGACGAAAAGTTTTTGTGGAGTAGACGATGAAGCGGATGTGGATGAAGAATGCGGCAGTAGCAGCGTTAACGGTTTTAATCGTACCCCAAATCGGGAAAGCCTATTCTTACTCAGGAACTGGCGGAACCAGTGGAGTGAGTGAAGCGGTGGCTTCGGCTTACGATCTTCCTACCACAACCAATCCGAATAATAAGGATGTGCAGGTTACCTTAGAAAAGCTGAAAGAGCTCGCGAAGAAGGTTGACCTGAATGAAAAGCAGCAGAAATGGGTCGATCAAGTGCTCACGAAGATGAAGCGGAGCAAACAGTTTCAAGATTATGCCATGAAGCAAAAAGAGGCTTTTGATAAGGCTCAAAAAGAGACGGCCGAAAAGACTAAGGCCTCCTTGGTGGCTCTAGCCAGCACCAAAGGTTCACAAGCGGCGGTGCCCAATCTGTCTTCCAAACAAGAGGGATGCCCTTCTTCTAACTTTGAAGACACGACCGGCGCTAAGGTGAATCAACCCAATAGAGATATGCAAGGCGGAATCATGAGCCTCATCAATAATGGGAAAGATGCCAAGCAAGCTAAGGAAGAGGAACAAAAGAAAAAATACAAAGCATTTCTCGCCTATCTCCAAGGAGATGAGAAGCTCGCGAAGGACAAAGAAGAGGTGAAAAAAGCCGGAGAAACAACTCCTTCTCCTATCACCATCGAATCCTTAAAAGAGCAGGCACAGAAGTTGGATAATGAGACCAAAAAAGCGGTGGCTCTCTTCCTCTTCGATTTCGATAAAGAACAACAGAAAGCAATTGATGATGCAAAGGAATCGGTTGAGAAAGCCCGTCCTACCTTCATCGCCCTGGGAGCGAAGGTGTTAGATATCGCCAACGTTTTAAAGGCCGAAGCGAAAAAAGAAGAGAAGAAGATGAGAGAGGCTTGCAATAAACACAAAAAAGAGCTTCCAAAACTTTACCAAGAAGCCTTTACCGCCCACGTTCAGCAACAACAGGGTGATGAATCTTATGTTCGTCAAGTATGGGCCCCTTCGGCTCTGAAAGAGTTGAAGAAGGTCTCTTGCGAAAGCAACTCCTCCAAAGCCAGCTCGGCTTTAGGCAGTGCTTCAGGAATTGAAGATGCAGTTAGCCAATTAGGAGCGGCACAAACTGTTGAAGAGATGATCAATGCTACCCGTCAAGCGACCGAGAAGCTTGCTCAAGGAGCAACCAACGCCGGTAAAGCGATCGAAAAATCGCTTGTGGCTTGTGAAAAGGCGAGCAAGAAAAAAGAAGAGATTCAAGAGTTCATTGCTAACTTAGGTGGCGGACAAAATGGAGCCCCTGGACAGCAAGGTGGACCTGGCGGATCGGCAGTCGCTCGTGGCGGACGTCCTGGTACTCCTGGCGCCAGCAGCTTCGCCCGTGGAGCTAGCCCTTCAACCGGCAGCACCCACTTCGGAAGCAATCCCTCAAGCACTGGCACTTTCTAAAAATTATTGATACTTTAATTCACAAAGGTACGGCCTACCTTTGTGAATTGCCTTTTTCAATTCACAAAGGTAGGCCGTACCTTTGTGAATTAAAAAGGAGCCTTATGAGTTTGTCCCGTATCGGTGTCATTGGTTCAGGAAACATGGGCAATGGCATCGCCCAAGTAGCTGCACAGTCAGGTTACCAAGTCACTCTGTTCGATATCTCCCAAGAACAATTAGCCAAAGCTAAAGCCACGATGGAAAAGAGCCTCGCGAAGCTCTCCGAAAAAGGGAAGCTCAAGGAATCTCCTTCCGCCATCTTAGAAAAATTGAAATTCACCACCCAATTCGACGATCTTAAGACAGCGGAGTTCGTGATTGAGGCGGCTTCTGAAAATCGCGAGATTAAATTTAAACTCTTTCGGGATCTCGACAAACTGTTACCCAAAGAGTCGCTCCTTTTGACCAACACCTCTTCGATTTCCATTACCGAAATCGCGCGGCAAACCTCACGTCCTGAGAAAGTAGCGGGGATGCACTTTATGAATCCCGTTCCTCTCATGACTTTGTGTGAAGGGATCCGCGGCATGCAAACCAGCGATGCGACCTTCGCCACCACTCGCAAAGTGGCCGAAACGATGGGAAAGGTCTTTATCGAAGCCAAAGATGCGCCTGGTTTTGCAGTGAATCGCATTTTGATGCCGATGATCAATGAGGCCTTTGTGGCTTTGCAAGAGGGACTTGCCTCTCCGAAGGATATCGATCAAGCTTTAAAATTGGGCTGTGGATTTCCCATGGGCCCATTGGAGCTGGCCGATTTTGTGGGGTTGGATGTCTGTTTAGCGGTGATGGAGGTGCTCCACCGTGATCTGGGGGATTCCAAATACCGACCTGCGCCTCTGATGAGGAAATATGTCGAAGCGGGTTGGTTTGGTAAAAAAATGGGTAGAGGAGTCTATGTCTATTGAGCCTTTGGCTGAGATTCAACTCGATAAGGTGGAACAAGGGGAGTTAGCGGAAAATATCAAACAACTGGAGGCTGAGGACACCGCGGTCGTGACGCTGAATGCTTCGGTAGACGATTTCGACCGCATTTTATCGGCCCTCATGACCTTCCGCTCAGCCAATATCTCGACCATTTTGCTCATCCACAAAAGCGATGATCCCAACGATCCGATCGAAGATGAAGAGATTCAGGCGATTTTTACCTTCTTAAGAAATTGGGATCAGCTTTTACTCCACAATGTACTTGAACTCTGTGGAGACTGGGTGCCCCAGACTTTTATTACAGCCCTTGAAGCGGAAGCGAAGAGTGAACTCAAATGGTTTCGAGAGTGGTGGACCGCCTATAGCGACCAACGGATCCACAAATACCCGATTCTCCCTTGGCGTCGTTTTGTAAGGAAGGTAGTCCAGGAAAACTACCAATTTGCGATCCGCTTTCTGGACCTGGTGGCGAAACCGGCCACACCAGAAAACATCCAAGAAGTACAAAAACACTTCCAGACTTTCCTTGAGAACAAAAGAAAGGTACTTTCCATCTTTCCCAAGAAGTGGAGTCGATTGAATTGAGCTCAAGTATCCCGATTCGAGTTCTCATCGCAAAGCCCGGCCTGGATGGCCATGATCGCGGCGCAAAAGTTCTGACCGCAGCCCTGCGCGATGCCGGCATGGAGGTTATTTATACCGGCCTCCACCAAACACCGGAGATGATCATCAACAGCGCCATCCAAGAGGATGTGGATGTGATCTGCGTTTCCATTCTTTCGGGTGCTCATAATCAGGTCTTTCCTGAAATTCTGAAAGGGCTCAAAGCCAAAGGGGCCGCGGAGATTCCAGTGCTAGGGGGCGGCATCATTCCTGAAGAGGATATCGAGGCTCTTAAAAAACAGGGAGTGAAGGAGCTTTTCACTTCGGGCACGCCTTTATCTACGATTACCGAGTTTATTAAAGCCCTTATTAAAAAGTAGCGAAGCAACCCCCAAGTCAATTACCAACCTGTTCTAATCGTATCGCAGATGCGGGTCACATCCTCCACCTTCACCTTATGGTGGAGGGGAAGCACTAAATAACGCTCTTCCATGGCATCCATATTGGGGAGGTTTTTGCGGCGGCCCCCAAAGGTGGTGTAACGATCGTTCCGATAATGGACCTGGCTCGATTCAATATTTTTCTCCCGAAGTTTGCGCTCGAGATCAACCCGTCCTCTTTCTACGCTGATAGTGACGGCCCAGGCACTGTGTTCGCGATCCTTAGCGCCTCCACCAATGAACTGAACGCCAGGAATATCTTTTAATCCCTTTTCATAGGTAGCAAAAAGCTGTCGCCGCAGTTTCAGGATCTCCTCAAACTCTTCAAGTCCCGCAAGTCCCAAGGCGGCCGCGATGTCGGTCATCTGGTATTTGTATCCAATCTCCCGGACATCATTTTCCCAATTTCCATTCAGTTTCGCGTTGCGATCAATACCAAACCAACGGAGCCGTTTCCCCTTATCGACTAAGCTGGCATTCTTCAGAGTTACCATTCCGCCATCTCCGGTCGTAAAATGTTTGACCCCTTGAAATGAAAAAGCGGTGAAGTCAGAAAGTCCTCCCACCGGAATGCCCCGATAGGTAGCTCCCATGGCACTGGCGGCATCTTCAATCAATGGAATTTTGTGTTCCGCGGCAATGGCGGTGAGCTCCTTCATGTCACAGGGAAGTCCTCCATAATGGACGCACATGATCGCCCTCGTTTGTGGCGTAATCAGGTCCCGAACATGGTTAGGATCGATATTTAAAGTGTCGGGTTGGATATCAGCGAAAACTGGCTTGGCGCCAATATAAAGGAGGGGAATATTGGTGGCGGTACAGGTAAAAACGCTGGTAATCACCTCATCTCCAGGCTGAACTCCCGCAAGCAGGTAGGAAAGGTGAACCGCATCGGTGCCCGACCCAACTGCAATGGCGGGTCGTCCATCTCCAAAACGGGCAGAAAATTTCTGTTCAAAGAGATCAACCTTGGGCCCTTGCCCAATCCAACGTGTGTTTAAGGTATCAACCACCCCATCAATACCTCTTTGGCTCACATAAGGGTGAAACAGAACAACTTTTTCATTTTCCATAGTTTTGTTACCTTACTATTCCAATCCCGATCGCACAATATCGTGCAAACGGATAAGTCCTAAACAGACCCGGTGCTCATCGATCACCGGCAATACTGAAATCGCTGAGGCCCGCCCCTCCATTATTTGAAGCGCTTCATAAGCCAGAGTTTCAGGTTTCACCGTGATCGGAGTCCGGGTCATGATTTTTTCTGCAGTCAGTTGATTCAAATCGGCCGGCTGGTTTTTTTGCAATACCCGGCGAAGATCGCCATCGGAAATCACTCCCAAAAGCTGCCCTTTTGCATTCACCACCGACACCGCTCCTAATCCGCCCTGGGTGATTGCATTTAAAATATCGAACCAACTTCCCGTCGGACCGATCACGGGATTTGCTTTTCCGGCGTGCATTAAATCGGCCACACTCAAAATGAGTCGTTTTCCCAATCGTCCAGCAGGGTGGTTCATCGCAAAATCATTTGGGGTGAGGTTCTTCATCTCCATCAACACCATCGCAAGGGCATCGCCTATCGCCATGGCGAGGATAGTGCTCGAGGTCGGCGCCAAGTTGAGTGGACAGGCCTCCTTTTCCACCGAAGCATCCAACGTGGCATTGGCATTCCGACCTAAGGTCGATTGAATATTACCGACGATAGCGATGACTGGGATCTGCCTTCCCTTCAAACTCGGTAGAAGGGTTAAAAGCTCATCAGTCTCTCCACTATTACTGATTAAAATCGCCACATCTCCCGGCGAGACCATCCCTAAGTCTCCGTGACGGGCTTCCACCGGATGCATGAAAAGAGCCAGAGTGCCGGTGCTGGTCATGGTGGCTGCAATTTTCTTCGCGATGAGCCCCGATTTTCCCACTCCCGTCACGATCACCTTTCCCCGGCAAGAAAAGAGAAACTCGAGGGCCTTTTCCCCTTGAAGGGAATCGAATCGATCGGCAGCCAATTGGATCGCTTCGGCCTCAATCTTCAAAATCTCTTTGAGTCGATTCAAATTCACGATCTACTCACCGCCTCCATAAGATTGGAAAATATCGGTTAAGGTGAAGCGGGGAGTCCAGTCCAAAATCTGTTGGGCCCTTTCAATCGAAGCCCGTAACTCGGCAGGATCTCCCGAACGAGGTGGGGCCACCTGGACCACCGCCTTTTTTCGAAATACTTTTTCGGCGACCGCAATCACCTCCCGCACACTCGCCCCCGTTCCACTTCCCAAGTTAATCGCCTCGACCGGATTGGCTTCTCCTTCTAAGTAACGAAGTGCAAGCAGGTGAGCCCGAGCTAAATCTTCTACATGCAGAAAATCCCGGATGCAGGTCCCATCCGGGGTGGGATGATGATCCCCATAAATTGAAATCGGCTTACCTTCTAAAAGCGCATGGACCAAATTCGGGATCAGGTGGGTTTCAGGCTCGTGGCACTCTCCCCATCTCTTTCCTTGATAGGCAATCTGGCCACCTGGATTAAAATAACGCAATTGAAGAGACCTCAATCCTTTCCACCGTTTCAACTGAAAGAAAATCTTTTCTACCATCCATTTCGATTCTCCATAAGGGCTTTCTGGACGACAGGGGTGCGACTCAGTCAGAGGAAGCTTTTCTGGAATCCCATAAACGGCACAAGTGGAGGAATGGATAATGGGACACCCATAGGCTAGGGCGGAAGTGGCTGTATGGATCGCAATATTGAGATTGTTCTTGAAATAATCGAGCGGTTTTTCACAGGATTCCGACACCAATGCAGAGGCCGCAAAGAGAAAAATAGCCCTGGGAGCAGCACTTGAAGGAGGAAGAACCACAATCGATTCTGCCAAATCTTTTTCGAAAATTGGCAATGGAAAGGAGGTGTCTTTTCGGCTGGCGCTGAAATTATCGAATAATAAAGTTGGGATCCCTTGCGCCGCTAGATAGAGCGCAGTTGCTCGTCCGAGGTAGCCATTTCCTCCATAGATCCAAATAGGACGCATGCCTTGTTATAGGGTATGGAGGACACAAAGCAAACTCAGAAGTTGCTGATTGAACCCCATTTGTTATACCTAGAATGGATGAATGTAATCGCTGTTCTCCAGGCTCGACTCTCCTCAAATCGACTCCCCGGAAAGGTCCTCAAACCTATCCTTGGAATTCCCATGCTTTTGCACCAAATACGTCGAATCCAGAGGGCTAAAAAGATCGATTCAATCATTGTTGCAACTAGTCAAGACCCCTCCGATGACCCCATCGCTGACCTCTGCCAATCCCAGCAAATCCCCTACTACCGCGGAAGTCTCGAGAATGTGCTGGAACGCTTCTACCAGGCAGCTTTATCTGCTCCAGGAGATCCTAAAAGCCGGCATGTGGTCCGCCTGACAGGCGATTGCCCTCTTTTTGATCCCCAACTCGCCGACGCCATCATCTCGACCCATATTGAAAAAAATGCCGACTATACGAGCAATACCCTCACTCCTACCTATCCTGACGGATTAGATATTGAGGTCATGACTCTGGAAACATTGAAGACGGCCCATGAGCAGGCCCAACTCCCTTCAGAAAGAGAACATGTGACTCCGTATATTTATCGAAAGGGAGGCAACTTTAAATTGTTTTCGTACCTCTCTCCCGGCCCCGATCTCTCCCCTTTTAGGTGGGTGGTGGATGAGCCTAGCGATCTTGAATTTGTCACCGCCATTTATGAGGCGCTCTACCCCGCCAATCCCTCTTTTGACACGCCCGCGATCCTCGAATTGCTCCGACAGAGGCCCGAATTGCAATCCATCAATTCAGGCTACAAACGAAATGAGGGTTACGAACGCTCTCTTTTAAAAGATCAAAATGAATCACATCGCCTTTCGAGTTGATAGCTCAAACCAGATCGGTTCCGGGCACGTGATGCGTTGCCTGGCATTAGCGGAAGAATTCCTCTCCCAGGGCTGCTCGGTTTCATTTCATTGCTATGAACTCACCCCCTTTACCGAAGACCAATTGAATCGGAGGGCGGTGCCGATCCAAAAGCTCAACTCTCTTCATGATTCAACCTCATTCAGAGACTGTGAATGGCTCGTGGTGGACCACTACCAATTTTCCGCCGAAGAAGAAAGAGCGATTGCCAATACCGGAAAAAAAATTTTGGCCATCGACGATATCGGTCGCCAACACTACTGCCATCTCCTGATGGATCAAAATCTTTATTCCAACCCTCTCTCTCGCTATGAAGGAAAATGTGCCCCCTTTACCCAATTCGCATTGGGCCCCCAATTCGCGCTCATTCGAAAAGAGTTTGCCGATTTCAAAAGGAAACTTCCCCCCTCTCAACTCAACTCCATCTTAGTAACTCTGGGAGGTAGCAATCAGGGAGAAAAAACGGAAAAAATCTTGGACGCCCTCTCACAAAAAACGCAGCTCCAGATCTCTGCTCCTAAAAACGCGTTGAACATGGCGCAACTCATTTCAACTACCGATCTCGTCATCGGAGCGGGCGGATCCACCAATTGGGAACGGTGTTTCATAGGAACTCCGGCCATCCTCACCACGATTGCCGAAAATCAAATCGAGATCGCACGCGCACTTGCCGAGGCAGGCACCTGTTTTAATGTGGGCAGCTGGAATAACCAAACTCCTCTTAGAATTCAGGAATGCGTGGCTCAGATCTTAGCCACCCCCCTCTTGCTTCAATCGATGGCCCAAGCCAGTCAGAAATTGGTGGATGGAAAAGGGACGAAACGGGTGGTGGAAATGATGAAAGGGCTCAACTGATGCGGGTGCTTTTATTAGGACGTCAGGCGGTTGAGCTAAAGGATTTTTTAGAATCCTCCGGCGAACAGACTTTTCACTCTGAAGAGCCGCTCGACGCCCTATTATCCCAACTCCATCCCGAAGATTTCCTGGTTTCTTATGGCTACCGCTATTTAGTGCGACCCCATCATCTTGCCTTCTTCTCCCATCCCCCCATCAACCTTCACATCTCTTATCTTCCTTGGAATCGCGGTGCCGACCCTAATCTATGGAGTTTCCTGGAGAATTCCCCCAAAGGGGTGACCATTCACCAAATCGATGAGGGGCTCGATACCGGAGCTATTTTGTTGCAAAAGCACCTGGAGTTTTCTAAAAATGAATCACTCGCGTCGAGTTACGAAAAGCTTCATTTGGAGATACAGAAATTGTTTAAGGAAAACTGGCCGGCACTTCGAGATCGTCAACTCCCGCTCCAGCCCCAAGTGGGCGCCGGCAGTGTGCACCGATTGAAAGACAAAATTCCTTTTGAACATCTCCTGACGGATGGATGGAACACCCCGATTGAGCGCCTGATTGGAAAGGGAATTCAACCATGAGCGCATCGATTCAGATAGGAAACCGGACGATTGGAACTGGGCACGAACCTTTCATCATCGCTGAAATGTCGGCAAACCATAACCATTCGATTGAAAATGCCCTGCAGATTGTGGAGGCGGCGGCTAAAGCAAAGGCCCACGCCGTGAAACTGCAAACTTACACCGCCGATACCATGACCATCGATGTCGATCTTCCTGATTTCGTCATCAATGATGAAAAGAGCTTGTGGCGAGGCTATTCCCTCCATCGACTTTACGAAGAGGCCCACACGCCTTGGGAATGGCATCCGATTATTTTTAAACGTTGCGCGGAACTTGGGCTCATTGCCTTCAGCACCCCCTTCGATGAAACGGCGGTCGATTTCTTGGAGGAATTGAAAGTTCCCGCCTATAAAATCGCCTCTTTTGAAAACACCGATCTTCCCTTGATTCGCAAAGTCGCAGCGACCGGCAAACCGTTGATTATTTCCACCGGAATGGCCACCCTGAGTGAACTGGATGAAATGGTGAAAACGGCCCGGGAAGCCGGTTGCCGGGATCTGGTCCTTTTGAAATGCACCAGTACCTACCCCGCCTCTCCTTGCTACTCCCACCTTTCCACCATCCCTCAAATGAAGCAGCTTTTTAATTGCGAGGTGGGGCTTTCGGATCACACTTTGGGAATTGGAGTCAGTATCGCGAGTGTCGCCCTGGGGGCCACCGTCATTGAACGCCATTTTACTTTAAGCCGGGCACAGGGCGGGGTCGACGCCCCTTTTTCGCTGGAACCCGATGAAATGAAAATGTTGGTGGAGGAGAGCAAGCGGGCCTCAGAGGCCATTGGAAAGGTTAGTTTTGGTCCGGTAGAAAGCGAAAAGAGTTCGATGCGGTTTCGCCGGTCGCTCTACATCACTCGTGACGTGAAAGCAGGGGAAACATTAGGGCCCCAAAATGTCCGGGCGATCCGTCCCGGCTATGGACTTCCCGTGAAAAATTATGATCTCCTCTGCGGTTTGAAGGCGAAAGTAGATATTCGCAAGGGGACGCCCGCCCAGTGGGATTTGGTGGAGTAAACTTGAAATTGAATCTGGGAAAAATTTCACGTTTCATCCTTTTTGGAGGAGGCAATCAGCTTTTTCACACCGCTCGCCAACTCAAAAACTCCGGAAAAGAGGTTTATGTTTGCAGCGCCCCTCGGCACCTGCAGGAGGTCCCGCCGACTCTGCAAAAACCCCTTGCCTTGTGTTTAACAGAGCTGGGAATTCCCGTTCTCGAAGCCGAAGATGTGAATGAGTCGCCGGTCTTAGATTGGATAAATCGAGAATCGCTTGGATTTGGATTTGGCCCGGCCTGGGTTTTTGGACCGCGCATTTGCGATGCATTTGGGGAGCGCTTCATCAATCTAATGGGCATCCGAATGCCCCACTACTTGGGTGGAGCCCATTATACTTGGCAAATTCTATCGGAAAACCGTTTAGGGGCCTGTAACTTTCAACTCATCGAAAAGACGGTCAATACGGGGCCTCTTCTTTTTACCCAGGAATATTTTTTTGAAAATTGCACGATTCCACTCGATTTCTTTCGGGTTGCCGAGCGGGAGGAGATGAAGGCAATTCAATTACTCCTCGGTAAAATCGAACGGCAAGAACCTTTCGAACTTCGCAGTTTAGATAAGGCGCTTGAAACCTATTACCCTGCCCTCAACTCGGAAAAACAGGGTTGGATCGATTGGTCCTGGTCGGCCCGACAGATAAGCTTGTTTATCAACGCCTTCGGAAAACCTTATCGAGGAGCTTCAACCCAGCTGGATGGACAGCGGCTCTTTTTGCATCGAGCGCACTTGGAACTGGAAGAGAGCCATTTCCATCCTTTTCAGAATGGAATGGTTTTCAGAAAAACGGAAAACGGTATCTCCATCGCGGCGCCTAACGGGACGGTCATCGTTCAAGAATTTTTAGATGAGCAAGGATCTACAGTTTCCTATGAACAGATTAAAAAGGGGATGCGCTTCTATACTCCCCAATCGCAACTGGAAGAGGCACGATTGTACCACGCAAGCTATTCAGGAAAGGGTTTGAAAAAATGAGCCATTGGATCGAAACGAAAAATTTAATCTTGCGAGGGATGGAAAAAAAAGATGCTGAAGGGCCTTATCTCCAGTGGATGAACGATCCCGAAGTGACCCAATATCTCGAATCCCGTTTTTTCCCCCATACCAGTGAATCACTGCTTCAATTCATTGAAGGCATGCGGGACGGAAAAAACTTGATGTTGGCCATCTGCCTCAAAGACGGAAAACAGACCCATATCGGGAATATCAAATTGGGCCCCATCGATTGGATCCATCGCCGAGCCGATATCGGTCTGATCCTGGGTGAAAAAACCCAGTGGGGAAAGGGATACGCCACCGAATCGATCCAAGCGATCAGTGAGCATGCTTTCCGTGTTTTGAACCTCTTTAAAGTATGTGCCGGCTGCTACCACACCAATGTCGGATCCCAAAAAGCGTTTGAAAAAGCAGGCTTCCAGATTGAAGCAACACTCAAACGCCATTTTTATACCAACGGGGAATGGAGCGATCATGTTCTCATGGCAAAGTTTCGCGAAGGGATTGCATGAGCATCAAAAAGATAATTGAGGATCTTTATCTCACCGATTTCGCCCCCGTTTCCCCGGGGGCCGATCAAGCGGTCGAAAGGTTTCGGCAGGAGCTCGATTTTAAGGTGCATCAGTTTCCCAGTGGGCTTGAGAAAAATGGCTGGCTCATCCCTGAGAGTTGGAATTATACCCGGGCCGAAATCTTGCGGGATGGAAAGACGATTTACAATGGTCGCCATCATCCGATGGGGGTGGTCGGTTATTCGCCTCCTTTTAAGGGAGTCGTCGATCGGGAGGAGCTCCGGAAACACCTCTACTTCAGCCAGGAACAACCGGAAGCCTTGGTGTTTCACTGCACCCATTTTTTCCGCCCTTTAGAAAGGGATTGGGGTTTCTGCGTTCCGAAATCCTTCTATGACAACCTCCTGGACGGCCATTACGAAGTGGTAATCGAAGCGGAATCGAAACCGGGCACGATGAAGGTGTTGGAATACACTCTCAAGGGGACCTCAACCGATACGATCCTGTTTCACGGCCATAACTGCCACCCCGGGCAGGCGAATGACGATCTTTCTGGCTGTGCCGTGGGAATTGAATTGCTCAAACAACTTTCCGACCTTCCTAATCGACGATTTACCTATACTCTGCTGATCTCCCCGGAACTTTTTGGAACTTTTTATTGGTTAGACTCCCTCTCGGAGAAGACGGTCCAGACCTTAAAATATGCAGTGATGTTAAAGTCGGTGGGGAATAAGGCCGATATCAAACTCCAGCATTCCTATTTTGGGGACACCTTCATCGATCTGGCGGCCCGAAATGCGGTCCGCACCCATTGCCCCCAATTTACCGAAGGAGCTTTCCGACGCGTCTACGGGAATGATGAGACCCTCTTTGAGGCTCCCGGTTACGAAATCCCCACGATCTCCCTGACCCGTTACCCTTTTCCGGAATATCACACCTCGCTCGACACCCCCGATACCATCGAGGAATCGACCCTGGAAGAAACGGTAGCCATCCTCCGACAAATAGTGTTTTGTATGGAGGAAAATGTCCTATTGCAACGCCACTTTAAAGGGCTGTTAGCGTTAAGCAATCCTCGCTACAACCTTTATCAACCCTATTGGAATCCGGCGGAAAAGGCCGGCCCCAAGCGGGGAGAGCAGACCGATTGGCATTACTTAATGATCGATATGTTTCGGGACTTTGAAAAAAATATCAGCCTTCTTGAGATTGCGGAACGCCATCGGCTTCCCTTTCCGGAGGTTCACCATTATCTCTCCAAGCTGAAAGCAACGGGAGCGATTTCATTTTCGGCTGTAACCCCTGATCCAGTGGTTCAGTATAAAAAGGAGCAAACCTATGTTTAATGGCAAAACCCTCTTAATCACGGGAGGCACCGGATCCTTTGGAAAAGCCTATACCCAGATGTTGCTCGAAAATTACAAACCCAAGAAAATCATTATTTTTTCTCGGGATGAGTTGAAGCAATTTGAAATGGAGCAAAGCTTCCGAAATCCGCTGCTACGGTTTTTTATCGGCGATGTTCGGGACAAGGATCGCCTCACCCAAGCCTTTAAAGGGGTGGATTACGTGATCCATGCCGCTGCCCTGAAGCAGGTTCCCGCTGCGGAGTATAATCCGATGGAATGTATCCGCACCAATATTCATGGCGCAGAAAATGTGATCGCTGCCGCCGTGGCCAATGAAGTGGAAAAGGTCATTGCCCTTTCAACCGATAAGGCGGCAAACCCCATCAATCTTTATGGCGCCACCAAATTAGCTTCCGACAAACTTTTTGTCGCTGCTAACAATATTACCGGCGGCCACCGGACCCGTTTCTCGGTCGTTCGTTATGGAAACGTCGTGGGATCCCGGGGCTCGGTCGTGCCTTTCTTCAAAAAACTCTTAGCCGAAGGGGCCCAGACTCTTCCCATCACCCACCCGGAAATGACCCGATTCTGGATCACCCTTCCGAAAGGGGTCGATTTTGTCTCCCAATCTTTCCGACGCATGCACGGGGGAGAATTATTTGTCCCCAAAATACCCTCGATTCGGGTGGTGGATCTTGCCCTCGCGATGGCACCCGATGTGAAAACTAAGATCATCGGCATTCGGCCTGGAGAAAAGTTGCACGAGGTGATGGTTCCCCGCGACAACTGTTTCCATACACTCGAATTCCAAGACCACTTCGTCATCACCCCCACGATCAACTTTGGATTTGAGGTGGACTACCATCAAAACAAGATTAGCGAAAAGGGCACACCGGTGGCCGACAATTTTGAATATGATTCCCTCAGGAATCCCGATTACCTCTCTATTGAACAGATTCGGACGGTCGGCTTTCCATGACGAAAATTCCTTACGGAAGACAAACGATCCAAGCCTCCGACATCGAAGCGGTCATGCAGGTTTTAAAATCGGACTGGATCACTCAAGGGCCGGCGATTGAACACTTTGAACAGAAGTTGGCGAAGCGTTTCGAATCTCCCCATGCCCTCGCCGTCTGCAATGCTACGGCCGCCCTGCATTTGGCTTACCTCGCCGCGGGATTAGGACCCGGAAAAAAACTTTGGACCTCTCCCAACACCTTTCTCGCCACTGCCAACGCGGCCCGGTTTTGCGGGGCAGATGTCGATTTTGTCGATATCGATCCCAAAAGTTGGAATCTTTCGGTTGAGCAGTTGGTGCTTCGCCTCTCCCAGGCTGAAAAAACGGGGCAACTTCCCGACGTCCTGGCCCCCGTTCACTTCGGCGGGAATCCCTGTGAAATGGAAGCGATTGCAGGACTTGCCCGCAAATACAACTTCCAAGTCGTAGAAGATGCCTCCCATGCCGTCGGTGCCCGCTATCAAAATCACCCAATCGGTTCGAGCCACTACTCAGACTTTACCGTTTTCAGTTTTCATCCCGTTAAAATTATCACAACGGGAGAAGGGGGAGCGATCCTCACCCATAACACCGCCGCCTACGAGCGCATGGCCCGCTTGCGCAGCCATGGAATGACTCGAAATCCCAAGCTCATGCAGCAGGAAGGCGAGGGAGGCTGGTACTACGAACAGCTGGAGCTGGGATTCAATTACCGGATCACCGATATCCAAGCCGCCCTCGGGGAAAGCCAGCTAGAACGGCTCGATAGCTTTATTCAGCAACGTCAGGTTTTAGCAAAACGTTATAGCGAACTGTTAGCTGACCTGTCTGCAGATTTGGCCCTTCAACTCCCTTCGGTCTCGGCGGAGGCCGTTTCTGCCTGGCACCTTTACGTCATTCGCATCCCATCGAGGAAAGGGATGAGAAAACAAGTTTACGATCATCTCCAAAAAGCGGGGATCGAGGTCAACGTCCATTACATTCCGGTCCATTTACAGCCCTATTACCGACAATTGGGTTTCAAACCCGGCGATTTCCCGGAAGCAGAGGCCTATTACCGAGAGGCGATCACACTTCCTCTCTTCCCCACGCTCACTCTCAAACAGCAGGACTTTATTGTCTCCACTTTGAAAGAGGCCCTGCATTGAAACTGGGAATGGGCACAGTGCAATTTGGAATGGCCTACGGAATTTCAAATTGTGAAGGACAACCCTCTGCCCAGCGGGTGCAGGAGCTCCTCCAATATGCGGCCGAAAACGGAGTCGCCCTTCTCGACACCTCCCCTGCTTACGGCACCTCTGAGGCGATCTTAGGTGAAAATTCGGCCGGTTCCCATTTTCAGCTCCTCACCAAGACGGCGAAAGTGGCATCGGAGATTCCTCGACAATTTGAACGCTCTCTTCAAGCGCTCCGAGTGCCAAAAGTTTACGGCCTTCTGATCCACGATATTCAACACCTCCTGGAACCTACCCACCGGTCTCATTTAATCACATGGCTGGGAGAACAAAAAATTGCGGCAACTGTCGATAAAATCGGGGTTTCAGCCTATCGAGTGGAGGAGATTGAACAGCTTTTGGAATTTTTTACACCTGATATTATCCAGCTTCCCTTTAATGTACTGGATCAAAACCTATTGCGATCGGGATTGCTCTCTACGCTAAAAGAAGCAAAGGTAGAGATCCATGTGCGATCGGCCTTCCTTCAAGGGCTGCTCCTGATGGATGTAGAAGCCATTCCTAAAGCAATCCAGGCCATTGCTTCACCCTGGGTGAACCGATTTCACGAAGCCTGTCATCAACACGGAGTAGAACGGATAGAAGGGGCGCTCAATTTCTTGAAACAGACAAAAGAAATCGACGCAGTGATTTTAGGCTGTAATTCATTAACCGAATTTAAGGGGATCCTCAAAGCTTGGAATGCCCAACCTATTATAGACTGGGATTATCTCCCTCTTAATTGTGACAATCCCCAAGTGACCAATCCCTCTCTTTGGAGTACCCATGCTTAAAAAATGTGTCCGCTGCGGACTTCCCGAAACCTACGAAACGATTGAATTCAACTCCGAAGGGATCTGCAACATCTGTTTGCAGCGTGAGTTTAAAGACAAGCAGATCGATTGGACCCAACGGGGCCATGAACTGGAAGGCTTGATCGGAGAATACCGAAACCGTTTTGAATACGATTGTCTCATCCCGTTTTCAGGAGGCAAAGACTCCACCTTTACGCTCTATTACCTCGTCAAAAAATTTAAGATCAAGCCATTGGTGGTGCAATTCAACCATGGTTTCATGCGCGATACCCTTTTAAAAAACAATGAACGCACATTCAAAAAGTTGGGCGTCGATGTTTTGAGTTTCACCCCCAATTGGAAAGTGGTGAAGCGGCTCATGAAAGAGACCCTCATCCGCAAAGGGGATTTCTGCTGGCATTGCCACACCGGAATTTTTGCCTACCCCATGCATGTCGCGGTCAAATACCAGATACCCTTGATCTTCTGGGGAGAACCCTCTTCGGAATATACCGCCTATTACGATTATAAAAATAACCAGATCGAAGAGGTGGATGAAACCCGCTTCAACCGTTTTGTAAACCTGGGCATCACAGCACAAGACATGGAGGGAATGATCAAAAATGATTTCGATCTCGATCCCCGCGATCTCCTCCCTTATACCTACCCAAAACTGCGAGACCTGAAAAAATTAGGCTATCGGAGCGTCTGCCTAGGTTCCTACATCCCATGGGATGTGAAGGCGAACGTGGCGCTCATTGAGAAGGAACTCGGCTGGCAAGGGGATGAAGTGGAGGGAATGCCCTTTGAGCAATATCCCTACGAAAAGATCGAATGCTACATGCAGGGAATGCGGGATTACATTAAATTTTTGAAACGCGGTTATTCCCGCGTGAGCCAGATGACGGCGCTCGATCTCCGTGCCGATCGGATCACGAAAGCAGAAGCGGATCGTTTAGTGGAAGAGTTTGAGGGGAAAAAACCGCCCTCGCTACAACTCTTTTTGGAATACCTGGAAATGACCGAAAGCGAGTTCAATGACATCATTTTGAAAACGGTCGTTCCGCCCCACAAGCCCGATTTTGACAAACTGGAGACCGCTCCTCGCACGAAGGATTTTGATCGGTGGTACCGGGAAGTATGATCGGGATTCTAGATTATGGCTTTGGCAACCTCGCTTCGGTGTGGAATGCCGTCTATAATCTTGGTTTTGACGTAGAAATCGTTAAAAAATCAGAACGGTTTTCAAATATTTCCCACCTGATCATCCCTGGAGTGGGCGCCTTTGATAGCGCCATGAATGAGATGCACGCCCGCGGCCTCGTGGAACCGGTCCTGGAATTTGCCCGCGAAGGAAAACCCACCTTAGGAATCTGCCTGGGAATGCAACTCCTGGCCGACTTCGGCGAAGAGACCACCGGCGCGAAAGGCTTAGGCCTCATCCCGGGAGAGGTGCGTGCACTCCCTACACGCGAGGGGTTTACCATCCCCCATTGTGGCTGGAATACCGTCCAGTTTCTCCATCCCCATCCCGTCTTAAAAAAGATAAAATCGGAATGTGATTTCTACTTTGTCCATACCTACCGATTCCTCGCGCGTGACAAAGAATGCGTGTTGGGAACAACCGAGCATTCAACCGTTTTTGATTCGGTGGTTTTTCAACGAAACATCCTGGGGTTTCAATTCCATCCGGAAAAAAGCCAAACTCACGGCCTTCAACTCCTGGAAAACTTCTGCCATTGGAAGGGAACATGCTGAAAAAGCGGATCATTCCCATCCAATTGCTGATGAACAACCGATTGGTAAAAACCAAACAGTTTGACTCCTATCGTGACGTCGGCAATCCGGTCACCAGTTCCAAGGTCTACTCCGATCAAGATGCCGATGAATTGATTTTTCTCAATATTGACCGAACAAACAGAAATCCAACCTCACTGCTTCCGTTGCTGAAAGAGGTCTCTGAACAGTGCTTTATGCCCCTGGCGGTGGGCGGTGGAATCACCACCTTTGAACATGCCGAACAGCTCATTCGGGGTGGAGCCGATAAGGTGGTCTTAAACAGCATTGCCTATCAAGACCTCAAATTGATTACTGCCATCTCTTCTAAATTTGGCAAACAGGCGGTGGTGATCTCAATCGACGCCAAAAAAGGGGAGCAGGATTATGAGCTCTACTCCAATTGCGGGCGCGAAAAGCAGGCCATCCCAATTGAAACTCACATCGCCAACGTCGTTCAGCATGGAGCGGGAGAGATTTTCATCAACTCCATCGAACAGGATGGAACCATGACCGGCTATGACCTGGAATTGATTGCACGGGTCGTGAAAGCAACCTCATTGCCGGTCATTGGTTGTGGCGGAGCCGGGCAGTTTGCACATCTAAAAGAGGCCTTTCTGGAAACCCAGGTCAACGCTCTTGCCTGCGGCAGTCTTTTCTCTTTCGGCGACAACAACCCAATTCGAGCGAAAGCTTATCTGTCTAATTACGGATTGCAGTTCAAGGTGATTTAATGCTCACAATGCCAGAATCGACTACTCTTCTTTGCAATTTGTGAGGGCCCATGGCTCTGATGCAGCGACACCGGGAGGATACCCATCCTTCACCGTAAACCGTAAATCACCTGAGCCTCCGATAGTATAAGTCATATCGATAAGGTCGTTATTAACAGCCCCTTTTAAAGTGATAAGATTATTGGCATCTTTGGTTTTGGACCCGAATGAGCCCTTGGTGTAAAAGGAGCCTGGAAGAACTTTATCTATAGGAATCAGTGTTACGGTTGATTTGGAAAAATCGACTTTTACCGTGTAAGGGTATTTCACCTCAACTCCATCCAAACTCAGGTTTGCTGCTCTACAGGTAGCATTTTTGAAGACCGGCCCTGTTTGAGTTGTCGCTGGAGCTGGGGCACTCTGATTCTTTCCGCATCCCAATACAACTAACCCCACTAAAATAACTAACTCTAATAACCGCATATTCCTCCCTTAATAATGAGGCGTTTATACAACATTAACTCGTGTACTCACTCATGATAAGTCGGTCTGTAAAGGCAATCTAAGGGCAATTCTTTTTGTCCATTAAAACATCTGGGTTTATTGAATAGTTAGTCGCTGTCGGGAAATGCAAAAAAACAGCCCCGAAGGGGCTCACTTTAATGT
>CAZRZK010000008.1:0-95937 GCA_964604555.1 uncultured Pseudobdellovibrionaceae bacterium
ATCAATTTGTCCGGTTTTATAGGGGCAATATACGAGTATTGTGAGCCATCCAGTCGGGTATAATGGTTATAGGTGAGTGGAATTCGAATGAGAACGACTCGCCACTCCTTGATATTCTTGTTTGGAACCCCCCGCGTGGTGAGTTCCTTCTCTGAAGCGAAGGGTCCTCGGATTACCGGTGCACCCTCTACATCTGTCGCTCTGTATTGGTACCGCTGAAAAACAATTTCGGTCGGCTTCTCTTCCCCTGGCTGCCAGCGACGATTAGCAAGTTCCATCCATTCATTGAAATCGATCATTTTCTCCCCTAATTTTC
Source organism: uncultured Pseudobdellovibrionaceae bacterium (assembly GCA_964604555.1). GTDB lineage: Bacteria > Bdellovibrionota > FAC87 > UBA2466 > UBA2466 > CAZRZK01. The sequence goes on from CAZRZK010000008.1 coordinate 317, forward strand.
CCCCAATCACGATCCGATTTGGTGTCTTTGACTCAAACATTGCTTCCGCCAGAGTTTTTAGGGAATGTGGAACACTTGAACTGAATGAAAATGAAACATAGGAACCACTTCCTCCAGTGGTATCGACATGCAAAGGGTTATAGACACGCGTGATAGATGCAGCATAGTGAGCAGCCGCAAAGTCATCCCCTAGAACATGCCCTGCGACGTCGTTGGCTGATTTACTACGATCTGGAAAAAATCCACCTGTTTTCAGTAAGACTTCAGGGCTAAAGTCGGTAAATCGAAAAACTTCCCGGTCGGTTGTTAAATCTCCAAAAATATCTGTTCTCGTTGTTGATTTGCTTTGTTCTAATTCTCTGAGAAATTTTTCCCTAGTTACGGTATATCCACCAGGCTTAATCGAAACAGGAGCCGCAGGAATCGTGATCTCATTCCATACGATATTAAGGGGGGTTAACCATTTCGGGTTTTTGGGTTCCCTGTTCACTCGGGCTAAAACAAATTCACAAATACGATCCCATCGGGAGATTTTTTCAGAGTATGAATATCCTGAAGTTGAAAACAGCAGGAATACGACTAACCACAACCGCATCACAACTACCACATTTATAGATATTGCAATTAAAAGGCCAGCCCTTATTGAAAAGTAGACTGCTTGTGTCCAGTGCCCATTTCAGCTAGATTGCCTCCCTGGCGCAAGTAGAGGTGGTGTCAATGAATATCCTAGTGGTTGATGATGATGTGCTTATCCAAAGGGTGCTTAAAGAGTGCCTAAAAGAGTCCTATTCCCTCACTCCTGCTCTCAATTACAACGATGCCGTTAAAGCCTTTGATGAGGCCGAGATCGAAGGGGCTCTCATCGACATCAATTTTAAAGGGGATTCCAAGACCGGAATCGACCTGCTCAAGTGGATTCGCGAACGATTTCCAGATCTTCCGGTGGTCATGATTTCCGGGGAAAATAGCTCCCAGATTATCGTGGAATGCATCCAGATGGGGGCGAATGATTTTATTGAAAAGCCCTTCGAAGGGGAGACCCTAAGGCTACGTTTAAAAAAGGCTTTTGTTGAGAGTCGACGGTCCAGGGTGCTTCGACGGGCCTTCGATCTTTCCCGTTCCCAACATCCCATTATTGGAAGTGGTCCCGGAATCGAGCGAGCCAGAAGTATGGTGGAACGGGCCGGCAAGATGCGGATCCTTTTTCACGGTGAAACTGGAGTCGGAAAAACTCCTTTCGCTTGGTATTCCAATCAGCTCGTTGCGAAAGAAGAGCGGCAGCCCCGAGCCTTTGAGCAGATCAACTGTGCCGGTCTGAATAAGGAACATTTTCAGGATCAGTTATTTGGTCACAAAAAAGGGGGCTTCACCGGTGCGGTTTCCGACAAAAAGGGACTAGTGGAGTTGGCCAGTGGTGGAGATCTGTTCCTCGACGAGATTGGAGAGATGCCACTCGACACCCAAGCGCTGTTTCTCACCTTTATCGATTCCCAGGAATATTATCGCCTGGGGGATGATCAAAAACGGAAAGCCGATGTCCGGATTCTTTGCGCAACCAATCGCGATCTGAAAAAGATGGTTGCCGATGGTTCTTTTCGGAAGGATCTCTATTCCCGGATTTCGCAGGTGGTGGTCGATATTCCTCCCTTGAGGAATCGCCCCTCTGATATTGAAGAGCTGTTACGCCATTTCATTCATCTTTTTAGTGGGTTTGATAAGCCCTATACGCCAGAGCTACTTTCGTTGTTACAACGGTATACCTGGGAAGAGGGAAATGTTCGCGAGCTGCGGGATACAGCCGAATATCTTTGTATTATGGGTCGAACTGAATCCTGCTTAACAATAGAACACCTACCCGATCGGTTGCATCCCATTCAGATGGTTCAGGAGTTTTCCGAAAAACCAACGGAGCTCAAAGCCGATTGGATTCACGATGCTGCGGAGTATGGTTTGGAGAACTGTCTGAACAACGTCGAGAAGGTGATTCTCGAACATTACATCAAGGAATTTGGTGGGGTGACCGACCCGATGATCGCGCGTCTAAAGACATCGAAACCGACTCTGTATAGACGATTAAAACGGTATAATATTCCTTTACTGGAAATGCATTAAGCCAAAGGAACAATTTTTGATTTGAGAATTTTTTATCTCTTGTCACTAATGGAACATGGTAGGCAATGCTAGTTGCAGCAATAATCTCATCTGCTAGATCCGATTCAAAATCCAGTTCTAACAAAGAACGACAGACTTCTATAGTAATAGGCCAAACATGAATTCTGGCCATTGTTTTGAAATAGTCAGGGCTGTTAATGTCTAATTCTATTCTTTTAAGTTGGGAAAGTTTAGTAATCTCCCATAAAACAATATCTGAGATACTCCAACTGTCCTCCGAAAGCAGCTTCCTTTCAGTTGAAGTAAGCTCATCGTTTAGAGATCGGAGCAAAATATGGGTATCAAGGTTTAACATTCCATTTTATCCCGGTAGAAAGAATATCACCTTTAATTTTAATTTTTCCCTTAAGAGAACCAATCAACGCTCCATGCTCCGAGGAACAGGGAATCAATTTAGCGACTGGTTTTCCATGTTTTGTAATCACAATTCCTTCCTGACTGACATTGTCCAGGATTTTTAGGCATTTAGATTTAAATTCAGCTGCAGAAATTGATTTCATGGTCATATTGCATAACTAGTCATATAATATGTCCACTTATTTTACAGGCCGGAGACGTTATCGATCCGACCCAAGGAATCGGTAAACAAGAAACAGGCGGTGTTATAGCCCCCATTGCATAGATTCCTAAGCGTGACAGAAGGGCCATCGAAATCGATGTACATCAACCCGATCTTGACCCCTTTGGCTGCCAATTCATACTCCCCCTCACGGACCTGATTATAGATTGCGGTAAATTTAATCGAATTGGGATCGACCGTCTGCTGAGTTGAGGCAGGACAGGGTTGATTGCTGAAGTCGACTAGCACCGTTCCATTTTCAAGTTGCACCATCTGAATGCAGTTCATGGAGGCTCGCATTCCAGTATCTTTTTCAATGTACTCATCCACCTTGAGGTTCATCACGGCCGTTTTGGTCCCCTGTTGTCCCTCGGTTTTCGATTTGTCGGTTGGGCCGCCCACGGTGCTTGTGCCTTTAATATCGATTCCAGAGCTCTTAGGAAGTTCCCCTTTTAGGTTAGGCAGGATAGGGACTTGGGTGTCGAGTTTAATATTGCAACCTACGATTGATATCGAAATAATAAAAAGAATGTATTTCATCGATGGCTCACTATTTCTTTTCAAAAATTCCTTTAAGTTGCTTGCGCTTCTTTTCTGCTTCGGCCTTAATTCTATCTAATTCCTGCTGAGCCTCATTTTTATTTTGATTGAATTTTAACTCGACCTTCTTAAACTCTACCTGGACGTCATGGATAACGCCTCTTTCACGGAGATCTTTTTCAATTCGGGTGATCTCATTCCGAAGCCTGCCTTCCCAATTTCGGATCTCAGCCGACTTATCCGACAGCTCTTTTAATTTTTCTTTCGTCACCTGGGCCGATGTTTTATTTTGTATTTCCTTTTTTAAGTCATCGAAATCCTTGTTGAGCTTATCCATTCCAGCGATTAACTGACGGAGCTCTTCTTTTAGTTTCTCATCTTCCAGATTGTCGATCAGTTTCATCCATTCCGATTTAATCTGAGCCCATGAGGCTCTTTGTTTCAAAAGTTCAATTATTTTGCTCAAATCGGGCCGATGAGAAAAGATAAAGGCCAATTCAGTCTCTAGCTGTGAAAGCTCATTTCTGAGTTTCGATTCTTTAATGAGGTCGTCGATGGTTTTATTTGCGTTGTTTTTATCGAGCTCAGCTTTGAGATCCTTTAACTTTTGTTCATACTTCTCAAAGATGGCTTTTACGGTGCGAGCCTTTTCCGCATCCTCTTTTTCCAGTTTTTCGATGAATCGGTCTTTTTCTTCATTGATGAATTTTTCAGGGTTGGCCAGAAAAGCTTTGATCGCCTCAAATTTGACTGCTTTTTCCCTGGGAGCGGGGGCCATTGTCGTATGAACCTGCTCGGCCAGCAATGAAAATGGGATAAAAAATAAAATCTGAACAACTGCTTTTTTAAACACGGACAGGACTCCTACTTCTCGACCCCTCAACAACTAGGCATAAAGCAAAATTGAAGCCAGTCTGTCTTCTGCTAAAGGTGTATTCCAAAACATGAAACTTGGATGACATTGGGGCGCAAATTGTCATTATTGAAAGAAGCTGTAGCCGATGGAAAACCGGGGAAAGGGGGAAGAGATATAACCATTGGTTGCATTCCCAACCTTAAAAGTATCCGAAGGGCCAAACACCACTCCCAACGAAAAGGAAAGGCCTGCCCAATCCACTCCATAAAACGGACCTATTCCCGTGGTCTTTAGCGAGTTGTCTTTATGCACTAAGATCGCCAAGTCGCTCCAGGAATAACCGACGCCTAAATACTGCCGCACATATCCGGTGGAATCAAAAAGCCAGCCTGCATGTGTTTCAAAGCCCCGAACTTTATTGAGCCAGTACATCCCCATTACCCTAAAAACAAAGGGATAGTCCCCAGGCTCCCAATAACCCACGGTCAAATTCACAAGGCTCGGGGTTCCCACGGAAAAGCCGAACTCGTAATTTTTTTGTGCATATTTCACCGGGAGATATTCGACCTGACTTTGGCTCTTTCCTGAGCTTTGCCTCACCACGATGTACCTATCCTTTGAATAAGTTGTGATGGTGCTCAATGCTAATAGGCATAAGATGTAGAAAGGCGCTCTCATCCGCTGCGCTTATAAGCAATATTGGTACCAGTGCCTTATACGGTTTTTACCTTCTGGCTCAACATAGTGGGTTGCATGGGTGCAGAGGGAGGACCTGAACTACCGGTTGGGATGGGGTGGGTGTGGGTGTTAAAAAGCTGCTGGAAGAGATCTCCTAGGACCAAAGCATGGGAAGCCCCTTCCCCGATCGAAATTTTGCTAGCACTCTGAATCACCACTTCGCCATTTTTTAAAACAATCGAATTTCCAAAAGCATCCTGGATTGAGATCCCTCCTTGTCCGGAATCATCAAAACAGATCTGATGGCCCGATCGGGTGCGGATAAATTTGAGGTTATTTTTGTTGTCGCTATTAAAATCACCTGCCTTACCCGAAGCGGGAGGGCTGTTCTTTCCACTATAAAGCGCACCGAGGATGATGGGACTGTCGAGGTTCCCATTCTCAAACATCACCACCACCTCGTCGCCAATTTCAGGGATGAGCCAGGTGCCACTATTGGCGGAGGCGTAAGGAAGGCAGATGCGGGCCCACTCCGACGGCAGTTGTGCACTTTCCCCCGAGAACCAGGGGTATTCCACTTTCAATCTTCCCCGCTTTTCGGGATCATTGTTGGCCCGCACAATCGCACGGGCCATTCCACATGAAGAGGAGGTGGCTTGGGAGAGGGCCTGAAACATCATATTTGGGTCTCCTGGCTCACTTTGACCACCTCTGCGCGATAGTGACTGAGATCCTTCGCTAGTGCCATTGGCAAGTGGCAACTGACTTGGGAGTCGGAAACCGAGGTAACGGTGCAGGCACCCAAGAAAATATTCCCACCTTTCGATTTTCTCGCTGAAACATTCAGGCGATCGTTCACTTTGAGACTATCATTCGGTTTTAAAAGCACGACCGATGACTCTCCTCCAACAGCATAGCAATCGATCACCGGAACATTCACGCTTTTCGCAACGGCATTATCCTTTCGGGCGATGGAGAAGCTGGCTTCCCCTTTGTAACGAACGCCACTGACGCGGATAAAGAGCTGTCCGTCTATTGGACCGATTGTTTTTTTGACTTTCGGTTGTAGGGCATCGATGGGAAAGGGATGTTGGGTGCCATTTTTCAAAACAAAGAGTTGAGCGCGAATTTCTTTAGGGGCATCCGACAAGAGATGTAGAGTAGTGTTCCCCTTCTTTTCACCCACATGGTACCAGTGGGTGGCATAGCCATTCGCGAAATCCACTTTCGATTTGACGACCTGATTGGCACCAAGCATTTCCGCGCCGACGTAATCCTGTTCCGGCCCCACATTGGCATCGGGATCTTTACAGTCTGTTGTAACCGTAGATTGCCCAATAAAATACTTGCGATCTTTGGGTCGACCGACTTTTACTTGGTACTTCCCTTTTTCTAAATAGCCTTTTGATTGCATCACTAAGGTTCCCGGCACGAGAGTGCAATTGGCCTCGACAGCAACGGAGCCCCCTTTTTTGCCTCCTTTAATCGTGACCGGAAGGCTGCTCTTCGCCTTTTGACAATCGACTCCTTTTGCAAGTCCTTGGAAGACTAAGATCCTGGCTAAGCTTTCAAGCTGGAGTTCGGTATCGTCAGGAACCTGCTCCAACACTTGCGGTGCTTTGAGGGAGCTGGTGCTGGAACAACCGATTAGGAATAATCCTAAGAGGACAGTACCTAAAAGACGCGATTGCCGCGGCCAGCATCCACTGGCCTCGCAATGACAATGTGTTGTGTATTTCATTTGATCTCCTTTTGCTGACAGATAAAAGTGAATTGGGTCTTTCCCAATTCAATGCGATCGCCTGAGGCTAAATTCCTCGGACCTTTTAAAATCTTTCCGTTGACTCGAATGGCTTCCTTCCTGGGCTCTAAAATGAAGCTTAATATTCCAGAGGCATCCCAAGTACGAATGAGAGTGGCTAAGCACCCTTTCGCTTTGAGTCCTTGGAATCGAATGGGGCTTTTACGGTGAGTCCCCAACTCAATCTTGGAGGAAAGCAGCGGAAGAACCTTATTCTTCACTTCGTGTTGATAGTGGCTTCCAAATCCCGCTTTACGCAGATGGAAATCGCCAACCAATCCGCCGTGTTTTAGTCCTTCGCACTTGAGGCAGACTTGGTGATAATAGGGAATTTCTCGTTGGCAGTGGCCACAATAACGGGGCCGATAAAATTCGATGGCGCGATAGATTCCAATTCCTAAGAGAAGAAGTCCCGTAAAGAAAATAATCCATCCTCCATAAGCTCTCCAGAAATGGACGGGACGGCTCATCGGAAGTGACAATACAACTTGAGATTGCGCAGCCGTTAAGAGATTCCCATCGGCGCCTTTAGCACTCAGCTCTAAAGTCAGGGTTCTGCCTTCCCACTTTGCTGGCACACTCCCCTCAAATCGATACCTTAAGGAGGGGATTTGAAAGGGTTGAGTGGCATTGGCGGTCATGAAACGAAACATCTGGCTGCCCAGTGCATTTTCTGTCGATAAAACGGCAGGACGAATCGCCTTTTCAATAAAGTCATTATAGAGGATGAGATCCAATTCAATATTATGCAGTCCCAACAATTTGGTGGTAGCCGCATTTAACTCCACATTTCCAGCAGTAAAGACCCAGGTCACAATTGGAAGATTCCCCTTATTTTTTTGAGCCTGCTCAATCAGATTGAGAAGTGGGGTTTGGTAGCTACTGGAATAGGGTTGGGTCTGGCATTCGATTTTGAAATCTCCCAGCTCAGTGACGCGACGTCGATGGAGAAGGAGTTCGTTCGATTGACTGTGATAACGTCCCACCGAAAGAACCGAATCGGGGTGAAGGCGGTATTTCAACTGCTCGATCAGTTGAACAATGGCACTGTCCACTCGATTGGCTTGGCAGAAGCTAGAGGAATCGACCAATATCCAGAGTTCTACTGGAAGAACTTCCCCTTTAAGAGATACGATCTCTTTAGATCCCTTCTCTCCCAAATAAAACTGCTTAGCCGAAGTTGGGACTTGAAAGAGACGTCCTTCAAATTTAACGTTGCCCGAGATCACCGACGGGGTCACCAGATTCGCCTCAAGTGCGTAGGCAGTGGATTCGGTCGCTAACAGAATTAGAAAAGCTCGAATCAAATTAGCTCTCATAATGGTCCTCTGAAATCTCAATGAGCGTGTGATAGGTGGGATCAAATATTTTGACCAGAAATGGTTGTTTACCGAATTGGAAGCAATCATTTGAAGTTAACTCCTCACCTAAAGGCCGCCCTTGTTTCGAAAACTTGAGCGATCTCCCATCGCTCTCCACGCAGATCACTTCGGGAGGTACGGGGGCACTAGGACGTGGAAGAAGGGAGAACTTTTGGTTTTCATTCCAATTTAAAATGAAAGCTCCTTGATAAAGTGGAATGGGGGATTGGTCTGAAGGAAGCAAAAATCCGACCAACTTCATTTTTAATGGATTTACATCCGAAACAGGTGTCGCATTTTCAAACTGCCATTGCAGCCGGGCATTGTATGCCAACACCGCTCTCTCAAACCGATAGGAGAGTTCATTGCCGACGCGGGCAAAAAACTCCATTGTCGGCTGGGAAATCGTAGGTAGTGATATCCCGATCATGCTTCACCTCCTAACATGAGAGGTTCGTTTTGAGAGAGGGAGGTGTCCAAGAAAAGAAAGCGGTTTTTCAACAAATCGATCGGATCAAAGTCATACAAATACGATTGAACCCTTTCCTCCCCGTTTAAGTTAAAAACCGAACCCGGAGGGGCAATCAACTGCACCCCGTTGTCGGTGAGGACTTGAAACCTTTCTTTGCTGTTTCCACTGCTGATGACTTGAGAGTTATCAACGGCGGATCCTAAGGTTTCACATGCCTCCTTCATCTCAAATAGCTCGCCTTGGTGAGCCCCTTGATAACAGTAGAAAAGCCCTTTCAGCTCTTTCGGATCTTTCGAAGCTTGCGTCGTAAATTCTTCCCGCACTGGTTCTCTGCGCTGAAAAAATGCGGCCAGGCTGGAAAAAAATGCGAAGAAATGAGCTTTAAGGAAATTCCAGGCTCTTCTCATAGCTGCACCTCCTCTGATAAGGGCTGATAAAGATTGGCTTCAAAGAACCCGACCTCTTCCTGGCTGCCTTTGACCTGGATTCGGAAACTGTTTTTACCCTCAATCAGGTTTTCCGAAGGAATGACAAACCCTTCAAGAACCCAGCTATTGGGAACGGGGGATTCCACCCCTTGCATAGGTTCAATCGGCTTCCCATTGATTTCGTAAGTAGCTTCCGAAAATCCTCGTCGGTAGTAGTTTCGAATCAGGAGCGTTGCCATCCGATTGGGGTTCTCCACATTGAATTCAAGGGAGAGAGTGCCGTCGCTAAAGAAACTTCCCTGCATCGATTCCTTTTCTTTGCCTTGAAAGGCGGTGACCACGACCCGTTTATGGACCTTGGGGCTGACCAGATTCCACCTTCCCTTTTCAGCATGGGCAATGGAATCGACCCGTGCAAACCGAAATCCGCCCAAGAGGATTCGCTCGATATCTTCTAGCCCCCTATTTTTAAGAGTGGCGACGGCTTGTTCGACGCGACTGGCAAGGCTGTAGTTTTGGATCGCAAAGTTTAGGAATTGGACTGCGGTCTTCGAAGCTTCAACCAGTTTTTCAAAAGGGGGCAAAACAGGAACCGTCTCCCGTTTGCGAAAGGGCTCCAACATTCCGATCAGGTTAAAAAGGGTTTCCCTATCAAAGGCCCGATCGCTCTGTCCCATTTTGGTGGAAAGCTGCTCCAAATATCTCGAAAAGCGGTCCCCGAATTCGCAGGATAAAAAGGAGGATTTGGCAGGTTGGAAGGGGCGGGTGAGCATCTCCGCATGCAATTGCGCGAGATACTCTCGGCAGTGTAAGGGGTCGGGGACCTGATAAACCGATTCAATTTTCTGGATGGTGTCCTCCAGACGATAGAGAGCACTCCTTAATTCGATAAACTGTTCCTGAGAAAAGGGAAAATAGGTTTGCGGGACGATGGCTTTTCGGAAGGCGATATCCACCACTCCCACATCCCCTTTCAGATCCTGAGGATTCCATCCTTCCGTAGAGGAGGCTTTGCGAAGTTGTTTCGCTTTGATTGGGAGGTGAACGCGGAAGAGTTCTATCTTCCCGACGGGAACCTCTCCCATTGAAAATTGGAATTGGGGCAAGATCGTTTCCGCCTTAAATCCACTGATCGAAGGGTCTATTTCATCGACAAAGCGTTCCTCACCTTGAATGGTGTCACCGATGCTCACAATCACCGGAGAGCCATTTGCCAAGGCACTGAAAGGAGTGAGGTCCACAATCTTGGGATCGACCGAACAGATAGCCTGGCCATTCGGGAGCAGCGCAATTCCCGGAGCCACCTCAATTTTCAGTCCGTCTAAAAGAGTGGGAGCAAATTCACCGAGCGCATCAACGACGATTCCGCCTCCTTGGTAGAGGTATTGGCACAGCAAGCGCGCCGTGTGATCCGATTGCTGTGAAAGCCGGTTGAAATCGCGGTAGTCGATCAACTGACCGGGAAAGAAATGGGGGCGCGAAATCGCTTTTGGCATTAATGTATCAATCATTTTACAATCATCTCCAATCGCCTGGAACGGGAGAGGAGAGAATCTTCCCCATCGTTCGGGTTTCCTTCTTTATGGGAAGCGGCACGGGCCCGATGTTTTGCCCATTCCCGCAAATGATCGAGGCGATCGCCCATCGTTTTTGAGAGAGGAACCGTTTCCGCGACTGCAGCAACAAGGTGCTCCTGTAAAAAGGGTTCCTTTTTCCCGAAGGCAAGGTAACGAGCCGCCACGACCGCCTGCTCAATCTCCGCTCCGCTAAAGCCTTCGGTGTGTTCTGAAAGGACCTTGAGATTCAGATCGGGAAGTTCCCATCCAAAATTTTTGAAGTGGATCTGGAAGATCGCCTCTCTTTCCTCTGTGGTTGGAAGGTCCACAAAGAAGATCTCGTCAAATCTTCCTTTGCGTAAAAATTCGGGGGGCAATTGGGAAATATCATTCGCCGTCGCGACGACAAAAACACTGCTTTTCTTGTCCTGCATCCAAGTGAGCAGAGTTCCAAAAACGCGGCTACTGGTTCCCGAATCCCCCTGCCCTCCCCCTTTCACTCCGGACAGCCCCTTTTCGATCTCATCGACCCAAAGGACACAGGGAGCCACCGATTCACAGGTCGCAATTGCGGATCGGATGTTTCCTTCGCTTGAACCCACAATCCCGCTAAAAATGCGGCCGAGATCAAGGCGCAACACTGGGATTCCCCACTCCTGCCCAACCGTCATGGCAGTGAGCGACTTCCCGCAACCAGGCACACCGACAAGCAAAAGCCCTTTAGGAAGAGGAAGGCCAATCTCTCGGGCCTCCTTAGAAAATCCCGACTTGCGACTATTGAGCCAGTCTTTCAAAATTCCTAAGCCCCCAATTTTGGAGCTGCTCGATTGACCTGATTCAATAAACTCTAAAAGCCCGGAACGTTTTACGATCTGTTTCTTTTCATCATGGATCAGTTTGCGTTCCAGTTTACCGGTTGAAACCAGGCTTTTCGCAAATACATTTTCGATCTCGTCATAAGTAAGGCCTGTTGAAGCATCGATCAGGGCTTCGGTGTCGACTCTCCCATCGACCATTCCGGTTGCCTTGTTCACCAGAGTCGAAATCTCGACCCGAGAGGGAAGGGGAACCTCTAAAATGGTGACCTCTTTTTGCAACTCTATTGGGAGCTGGGAAACAGGGGAGAGGAAGATAATATTCTTTGGCCGTTCCTTGAGCTGAGCAGATAGATCACGAAGTTTGCGGGTAATGACCGGCTCTTTAAAATAGGGATGGAAATCTTTTAAAACCAAAACCGATTTTTCATTAGCGGGTGTGTCTTCATACCACTTTAAAATCGCGGCCGGGTCCTTAACATCATTGACCGTTTCACTCCCTCGCTTAGTCCCTTCGGTCCGGGACCATTGGTATGTCTGACAGGGTCTTCTTTTTCCCAGTTCCTCAATCACGCCCAGAGTTCGACGCTCTTCATAGGTCACGAGATAGAGCAAGGGGTAACGGGCCCGGATGAGAAAGGACAACTCCTCGGTGAATTTTTCCAGGGAGTTTCTTGTCGTGAGTGGTTCCATCAGACAGTCACTAAAGCAACTGCCGTGCCACCGTTTTTTGTGCCTAAAAGGAAGAAAAATTAGAAGTTTTTATCAGTTTTGATTTTCAAACCTGATTTTATCGGCCTGGCAGGCCCACTCCCCGAGCTAAAGTTGGGTAATGGGCCTGAAATTAAGATTACCGATCCATCTGATAAGTATAGATAGACGTATCTCCATCATACTCATACTTATATTGGGTTTCAGACAGGATAGTGACGAGATCACCTTCCTCGCTTTTACACGCGTTTTCCTCGCATTTATAAGTAACATCGTAACTATCGCCATCCGGATCGACGGTCTCTACGAGTCCCGTGATCTTTCCTTCAGTGGCCGTGATCTTCACCCTGGAATCGGGCCAGGATTCATCGGCGGGCTTATAAAGCCCTTCTTTTAAAAGAAAGGCCGCGGCTTGCGCGACTACGGTAATCAAGAAGATCGATAGAAGTGAGATTTTAATAGATTTCATGCTGTTTTCCTTTCTGATGTGAATACTTCTTATTACAACAGTGGAAATTATCTTAATGAGAGAAAGAAGATTCAATGCCGGACGCGTTACCGTTTATCAGTATTGATTTTCAAACTTGATTTTAAAACCTGAGAAATTAGTTTTTAGGCACGAATTTTCGCTGGCACAGCGCTTGCTTTGCATTGGGATCGAGGATGCAAATGGCACTAGAACACAACAGTTTTTTAAATCACCTTTGTGAATCGATGGCAGAACTTCTGAACGGAGTGGTTGCAGAGCGTTCCTTCCCCTTTTTGAGATCCACTCCCCAGGTGGTGCTCACAACCCCATCCGACAAAAGCCCCGATCTCCACCTTTGTGTAATTGAACGGGCCTTGGTTGAAGATGATAAGGGAAGTTTTAACTGTGCTCTTCCCCCAGATAGATATTTGGTCTTTAGAAATCCCGTAGAGATGCGGGTCTCCTTCCAATTGGTGGGAATGGGCCTGAATCGCATGCAAAGTTTAGGGGCCTATGATCGGCTCACCAGCTTTTTCTTCGATAACAGGTCGATTGAGCCGTTTTTGCCGACATCCTACGCAAAATACAGTTCTCTTTTTGAAAAATTAAAAAGCCGCAAGGCCGAATTGAAGTTTCGGGGTCAGGAGAAAAACTTTGATCCCCGCCAGAATTTCTCGTTTGGATTTGATTACCTCGCTCTCTACCACAGCGGTAATCCAATGAGAGAGGAACAGAGAGTAAAAACCAGAGTCATTGAAATGAATGATAATTACGAAAGGAACGCACTATGAGTCGAGCCTATGAGGCACCTGGAGTCTATTCCAATATCGTTTCGAGCGGAAACAAGCCGATCGAATCGGTGGGAAGTTCTACCGCCGGATTTTTGGGTCAAAGCACCCAAGGCCCGGTGAATAAGGCCATCCTAATTACCAGCTGGCCCCAATACCAAAAGGTGTTTGGTGGAGTGGCTGAATCGGGAAACCTAGGCCATGCCGTTTATGGATTTTTCCTGAATGGCGGCGCCCGTTGCTACATCAACAATCTGGGTCCCGCAAAAGAAGGTCAAACACAGGAAGATTTGGCGGCGATGGTAAAAGGATTTGATAAAGGGCCTGCAAGCCGAGCCGGACTTTGCCTTTTTCGAGCCATTGAAGACATCTCACTGGTGGCGGCGCCAGGCATGACCTCGCAAACGGTTCACCAACTGCTGGCCGATCATGCTTCGGAATGTGGCGACCGGATCGCGGTATTGGATGGGGATGAGGAGTTAGGAGAAACTCAACTCCATGAATTTGAGCGGATCGGAGACTGTTCCGAAGCGGCTCTTTACTGGCCCTGGATCTCCGTTTTCGACGAGGCCACCAAGAAGATGGTCTACGTTCCACCCAGTGGTCACATCATGGGAGCCACGGCGCGTGTCGATGCCGAGAGAGGTGTTCACAAAGCGCCCGCAAATGAGATCCTGCGCGGAGCTCTTGGTTTAAAATACACCCTCACTCGTAATGAGCAGGCTCTGCTCAATCCGCGTGGGATTAACGTGATCCGAGATCTCGATGATATGGGAATTCGGGTTTACGGAGCTCGAACCCTTTCAACCGATCCCGAATGGAAATACCTCAACGTGCGCCGCCTCTTCCAGGTGGTGAAACAGAGTGTGACCAAAGGGACCGAGTGGGTGGTTTTCGAACCTAACAATGAACAGCTTTGGGGAAATATCGAGCGGAACATCCGAGCCTATCTGAAAATCCTGTGGGCCTCGAATGCACTGCAAGGGAAAACCCCGGAGGAGGCGTTCTATGTCAATTGCAACGCCACCACCAATCCTCAGGAGAATATCGATCGAGGAATTGTCACCATCGAGATCGGCATAGCTCCGGTAAAACCGGCCGAGTTTGTGCAGATCAATATTCAACAAAAGATAGAGAAAGATGAATAACCCAAACGGTTTAAGGAGAAGTTAAAAAATGGCAGCGTCAGAAGAATATATCAATGTCAGTAGTTTCAAGGTGACCATCGACGGCACCAATTGGCAAACCTACGAAAGCGTCAGCGGAGTTGGCGTCGATTTGGAAGATATTTCCTTCCAGTCCGACAAAAACCAGATGCTCAACCGTCCTGGCCGATTCAATGCCCGCGACATCCGTCTCGTGCGGAGGTTCAAAAAGGACAAGGAACTCTACAATTGGGTGAAGGAGATTAAAGGCGGCAAGCAAACCCGCAAATCGGGCTCCATCATCCTCATGGATGATGCCAATAAGGAAGTGGTTCGTTTCAACTTCTTTGAGGCCTGGCCCAAGAGCTGGAGTGGGCCTTCATTATCGAAAGACCGCGCTGGCAACGACATCTTAAAGGAAGAGGTCGTGCTCAGTGTTCAGGATGTGGAGATGGCATAATCATGCACCAACATGGGATCTATAACCTCTCAGTCGAGTCCTCACAACCTCTCGAGAAATCGAGATCGGTAGGGCTACTGGAGGAGCGGACGGGGGTCCCAGTGGCGTTGCTCTTCTTGGATAGCATTCAAGAAGAGCAACGGTGGGAGCTCTTCTCCTCCCAAGAGGTGGAGATGCAATGCCACCAGGTAAGATCTTATGAAGATAAGCAGGCCTGGAGATCGCTTCTTCCCTTCTTTGATGCGCTCGGGAAAAGAATGTTTGTGGTCGCCTTTCCGAAAATGGAAGACCTCATGGGAAAGGAAAAAGGGATTGGAAATCGAAGTGGAGTTCACAGTCTTAAAAACTATCGACGAAAGGCCGATGTCGCTTTCATTCCTCAACTCTCCACTTTACTCAATCCAGAACAACACACTCGTTTTTTGCATCGTTTAGCAAAATTTTTAATCCAAGAACCCCATTTTTTGTTTCTGGTCGACTTCCCAAGGATTCTCACTCGGGCGCAGATCTTTGAATCGGTGCGGACACTGGAATGTCCCGACATGGCAGCCTATTCTCCCTGGATCGTTTCCCAGAATGAGATCTATCCAGTCACCCCCTTAGTGGCAGCAGCGATCCAATTGAGTGATGAACAATTTGGAGTACAGCAACTCCCTACGAATCAAAATCTTTCAACCTCGTTTGCACCGCTCATTAAACAAACCCCGGCTCAATTGGAGGAGATGTTGCAAAACCGCATCAATACCCTCCATCACTTTTCATCTTCTGGTCTTAAGCTATGGGGGGGATCTACCTTAGCAGCACGGTATGATTCCGATCACCGTTTCATTGCCACTCGACGGACACTGCTTGCCATCCAAGAGGTCGTGCATCAAGTTTGTGAGCCTTTTGTTTTAGAACCGATTGCAACCGGATTAGAGAAGGCGATCGATGTCGCTCTTCAATCGGCCTTTCAACCGCTCAAAAAACTTTTTAATCAAGAGGTCTCTGATGCCTTCATGACCCAAGTCACCATCGATTCCACTCCAAAGGATCCGGTCGTGAATGTGCAGGTAGCTTGTCACATTCCCTATGTGTTGGGGGAAGTGCAGTTTTCTCTAGGGTTAGCCGCATGAAATTGAATTTCAAAAATTGGTTGCCTCCGGCTTTGTTCAAAAATTTCCAGATGCGAGGAAGCAGGGTGAGAATGAGCGGAGGCGTACTCAACTTGTACGCAGTAGCGAAGCCGAACCCGATGACGAAGCAGATGGGAATTTTTCAACATAGCCGCCGCGTGAGGATTTTATGAATACCATGGCATTACCTGTTCCAAGCATAGGGCTTGCAAAAGACGAACACGAAGGGCTCACGACACGCTTTAAAGTGGTCATCCCTGGAATGCGGGATCATGTTTTTCGCAGCTGCGAAGGAATGGAAATGGACATGGAAGTCGTGAGTCTTCCTGAGGGAGGCAGGATGGGTGCTCCTCGGACTGCACGTGGGATGCAGCGAGTGGGCAGAATCTCCTTTGGACAAGGAAGTAGCTCTGCCGGATCAGGGGGACGATCGATGTTTGATTGGCTCATGGAGGTCTGTGATTCGGGTAAAGCTCTTCAGAAAAAAACCCTCTCCATCATTGTGACCGATGCTGAAGGAAGGGAATTGGCGGAATGGCGGATCTTAAATGCCTGGCCCTGTCGGTGGGTCTCTCCGACGATGGGAACCGATAGCAATCAACTCACGGTGGAATATATCAGCTTTGCCCATGAAGGCATTGAAAGGAAAAAATAAACATGGATCCGGTACTGGGAAAATTGAAAAACAGAGTGAGTGGGGAAGAACTCCCTTTCTGTGTCAACCCGACCGATTATCGACTCACCCGTACCTTTAATTTTGACGTCGATTCCTGCTTGGGACAGCCAGCACCGGTCGTTTCCTATCGAGAAGGAGGAGCGAGTGAACTGACCTCTCACCTTATTTTTGATACCGATGCCAATCCCAACACCGATATCCAAAAATTGAAAAACTTCGTTAAAAACCTCAACAAGATCGATTCTGAAACACGGTCTACACCTGTTTTAGAGTATGTGATGGGTAATTTTAATTTTAAAGGTTATGTAAAAAGCTACGGTTTTCATGCCAGTCGTTTTAATGCACGAGGGGAAGTCACCCACGCCGTTTTAAGTTTAGCGCTCATTTCAAATGGGGAGTTCGAAGATGGAAAAGAGTAGTGCCATGCCGCTGTCATTCTTTTTAATCTCCAAAAATCAACTCCAACGCAGCTCCATGGATAACCATATTAAATATTGTCTTCGCGCTGCTGTGCTCACCCATGATCCGATCCGAGATCTCCTCTTCTCCCCCCTCACTCCCAACTTGCGAATGGAGTTAGAGGCCCAGATACGGCAAGCGATCTTAAAGAATGAACCGAGAGTCGCCATGGAGCAGGTTCAAATTGAGCAGGATCTTCAAGATCCCTCAAAAGCAAAAGTTCAAATCGGTTACCAGATCCTTGAAACCAGGAGGCGGGATTATGTCCAGTTTCAACTCTAACTTTAGTTCTGGCTTTTTGGTCGATTCTACCTTTGGGCAACAAATCCCGGGCTGGGAATCGATATCGCCATTAGATCCCACTAAAATGGTGGCAGAAGCGGTGGCTCGTACCCTTGAGGAAAGCGCAAAAGCCCAAAACGCCACTCTCAATCGGATCCTCACGGGATTGCCTGCTCTTTTGGGAATCGAACCAAAAACAGGCCAGTTTCCGACCTTATTGGTTTCATTAAACCCTTCTTCAAAATTGATGCAGCCAAAGTCCTTTCCAGCTGATTATTGCCTAAAGCTTCAGCGGGATCAGCAATTCTTCCATTTAAGGCCCCTCAGCAGCACCCCCATTTACCCCGTCACGCTTCTTTCTGAAACCATTGCAGACGGGATCACGACCCTTCGATTCCACACACGGAGCCCACTCGCTTCCCTCACACTTTATTCGACAAATAAAAATTCCATTCTGATGTTGGATCCACAAATTCACGCCCTTTTGCAAAATTCGGATGGTTCCATTGAGTGTTCCCGAGTCGATCGCGCCCCTCTCATGAAAGAGGCGGGAGAATTTGAACTCTCTTTTCAGAGAGTAAATGGGAAAGATACTCTTCAATTGAATACGATTCCATTCAGCCTTTGTGAGTGGAAAGAGTCACTCCACTTATCCTACTTAAAGGGCATTCCCTGGGAGGAAATTTCCTTATCCGAGCCCTGCTTAAAAGTTCCCAATAAGCTCTATTTAGAATATCCGAATGGGAAGGTATGCAGTTTAACCCGACAAGTTGAAGCGCCTCTCTCTTTGCACTTAGAAGATCCAAGACAATGGGAACAGAGCTTTATCTATAATCCAGTACACCATAGCCTTCTTTTACCTGGAGCCGATAAGCTCATGGGAGAATTTGGAGGAGCGGTCGAGGTCAAACTCAAAGAGTATGAAGGCCTGGTTTCAAATTGGAGTACCGATTCTTTGCAACCCAATTTCGGTGAATTCGCAAGGTACATTGAAAGCATCGGTTCACTTTCTGCACGAACCCCTGCTCTTCCAAGAGAAAATGCTTCCGCCTATCTAAAAAGATTTTATTCCCTGGTCCGTGATATCCACCGAATTCCCTCTACAGAACGGCTTTTCCATGTCAAAGAATTGGAGCAAACCTTGCTCCGTTCCCATCCCACACTCCAGGCGGCGGAAGCGATTCACGACCATCACTCCCGAACGTTGACCCTCTATTTGATGCCGATCTCTCGAGAGAAGACTCATCAAATCAAACAGGAGGTTACGAAGAAAGTTCCTCTCACTACCACGGTGATATGCCGCCCTTTCTCTTCAGTAGAAATCGAGTTGCATTTAGCCGTGAAAATAGCGACCTCTGAAAGTCGACTCCCCGCGATCGAAGAATCCAAAATAGTAACGGTGATTCAAAACGAACTCTCTTCCCTTCTCTCCCCCCCACCCGATGGGGTGTGGGATTATGGAAGCCCAATCGAGGAAAAGAACGTTTTAGACAAAATAAGAGCGACCCTTCAAGTCTATTTAGCAGAAGGGGAACTCCTTTCCCTCGAAATGATGATGAATCACCCCCAACTGGGTTATCTCACCCAGCTCCATCGCGTTCCAGGAGAATATTACGTGCCAAAGGTAAAACTCCAGATGAATGTGGAGGTAGAGAAGAAGGCGGTGTGGTATGCCTAACCTCACTCAATTCCTGCCAGATTTTTTGAAATCCGATCTTGGAATCGGAATGAGCGTGGCCGAACCCTGGACCCTTGCGATCGATGAGATGAGCAACTCCTATAATCACCACGCCCTTCAACAAGGGCTTTCCTTACAAGTCGACTGGCAACCCATCTATCGGATGCGCCGCGAATTAGAGATATTGGGATTAGACCTCTCTCCCTGTGATGAAACGGAAATTGCAGCGCTCTTCCGACGCCGAAACGAATTCATCCATTCCATGGGCTTTCTATCTGCCGTAGAAACACTCGCCCATTTTTTCCTGGGACCCCACACGATTTCCAAAGGGCGCGGAGAAGCCCCTTCTCCGTTGCCTAAGGCAGGAGCCACTCAATTTCGATTGTGGGATACTCGCGCCGGAGAACAGACGATTTTTGTTCGCTGTGAATACACGCCTGAAATAGATCGGAGCACCGCATTTTTAAATAGTTGTCGTCATTTTATTCCGGATGACATGAAAATATTAATCGCTCCACCCTTGCATACCAAGAATTCATTTTCAAAGAACTATCGACTGGAAAACCCCATTCCTCTCGCCGAAAGGAGACTGTAATGTCCCACTTTAGTGAAATAAAAACTCAAATTAAAAACCGCGAGCTGCTTAAGGATTCCCTCACCGAATTGGGATGGGCCCTTGAGACTTCACCCAATGGGGTAAAAGTAAGAGGTTATCTAGGAGCCACTTACGACGCTGAATTCAAGGTCCTTACCGACACCCACTACGATATCGGCTTTCGGAGGAATGAAAGTGGCAACTATGAAATGGTAGGAGACTGGGAAATATTACCCAAAATTATCGGACAAGATCAAAATGCATTAATTAACCAAATCAAACGCAACTATGCGAAGAATACGGTCATCGATATGGCTAAGCAGCAAGGCTATTCGATTGAATGCATCGAGACCGCAGGAGCTCTGGAAATGGTGGTGACGGAATGAAACGTAAAATCAAAATTTCAATCGACAAAAACGGGGAAATTCAGATGGAGGTATTGGGTGCTGTGGGATCCAATTGCGAAGAGTTTACTGCACCCTTCGAGGCTGCATTAGGAATGGTTTCGAAAAAAGAGCTGAAGTCGAGTTACTACAACAGTGCAGAATCGGAACTCAATTTGGAAAGGAATCTGTATGAATGAAACAATTCCCTTGCGCGCAGAGAGCGACGTTATTCACAAACGCATTTTGAGCCGAATTTTTATTCAGGAAGATGGCAACTTGATCGTAACCGATCTTTGGGAAGAACTTGGGAAAGCATTGAACCCTGTTGAAAATATTATTGACAATGGCTTTGTTCAAAAAGTGCCAGATGCGAGGAAGCAAAAAATGAGTTTCACAAAGGTACGGCCTACCTTTGTGAATGACACTTCCGTCTTCACAAAGGTAGGCCGTACCTTTGTGAAACTCATCCGATGACGAAGCAGATGGCACATTTTCAATAAAGCCAGAGAATTGAGAAAGGGGCTAGAACATGGAGACAAACACCAGACAAATGAGGATCTATAAAGCAGGTATTCATCAAGGAGAGGAACCGGTCATTCAAGGAAACGATCGCTCCGGAATGATTAATTTCTCCGGCTGCCATTTAAGCTGCCGTTCCTGCTACACTCCCGAAACCTCGATGCATCGCTATGGTGAGGATTGCTCTGCTGAGCAGTTTGCCGCTACGGTCGATAAGTTAACAATGGAAGGGGCAAAAAACCTAAATTTGATTTCCCCCACCCATGAATGGACCTTATTGGAGCCCATTCTAACGGATCTCAGGAAACAGAATCGCCTTCCAGGTCCCCTTATCCTAAAGATCAGTGGCTACGAACGTTGTGGCATGATCGCCCAAATGGCGGCCCTTGCCGATGTCTTAGTCCCCGATTTCAAAGTGGCCAACTCGCAATATGCAAAGAGAGAAAACCTGCCTAACAATTATGGACAGGTTGCACTCACTGCTATCGAACAGATGGAACGTATCTATGGCACCCCTCAATTTTCCACTTCAGGCCATCTTTATCGGGGAGTGGTGGTCCGTCACCTGATGCTCCCTGGCCATTTTTCCGATTCACTCCAAATTTTAGAAACCCTGGCTGGGATTCGATTCAGTGGAATTCTAAATCTAATGACCCGCTATCTCGATCCGATCCAACACACCTTGATTAGTCCGCCCTTGGCACAAATCGAGTTGCTTACCCAATTAGCGGCCAGTTCATCGATTCAACTTTTAGTCGATGGGAATGTGCCCCAGAGGAGACGATATGTTAGCTAACTCTCCCTATCAATTAAACCTTTCCAATCCTCAACTCGAAAAAAAAGTGGTGGGAATCACTTTTAACCAGGACCTGAATCAGATCGGAGAATTAAAGGTCCTTTTGGCCCAAAATTGCGCTGTTTCTCAACTTCCTCAGCAGGCTTCTCTCACCCTCAACTCTCGCGAAGTGTTTAGTGGAACCGTGCTTCGTTTTTCCTTCCCAAATTCCCATCAATGTTTACTGACCTATGTGGATCCGCTTTTTCTACTTTCAAAGCAAAACCAAAATCAGTTTATCAAACAACAATCTTTACGGGACTGCTTGGATGAGCTGCTCCGTAGCCAAGGACTGCAAGCCGAATTTAAGGGAGATTTCTCAGAAAGGCTGGCCGGCTTTCAACAGGGGGAGAGCGGATCGAAGCTTCAACTCATTACCCATCTTTCCAATAAATATGGGTTCTATTTCTCTTACCGGGCCGATCAGAAAAAGGTTTACTTTGCCAAAGTCGGGCAAAGCTTCCAGGCGATTCAATTGAACAAAAAAGATTGCCTACAAGTGCAGCATTTCAATTCCTCTGCCGAATATATGACCCAACGAGTCCAATACCGGTATTTCGACTCTAAAAACAATGAATCAAGCCAACAACAGGTGAACGCGCATCAACTTTATCAATCGATTTCAAATTTTACTGGACATTCCAGCTATCGAGATAAACTCTCTTGGAAGACGGCCCAAGGCAGCGTCGATACCCACATTACAGACCGCCATCACTTTGAAGGAGCTCTTCCGATGATAGGCCATCAACTTTCTAAGCAGATCCTCAATCAAGAACAGGTGGCATTGAAAAGCTATCGAATGGGCTTACTTCCGGGAGATAAATTACAGCTAAGCGAACCGTTGATGAATACTTCATTCGAAGGAGCTTATCTCACGACCGCTGTCCATTACCAAATCAACAATGCAAGACCCCAACTTATATTGAAAGGAACCCGAGCATGAATCAGTCTTACCCATGGCAACCTGAGTCCCTTTCAGTGAATTCCAACTACAATCTTCTTGAGCAATTAACTATCGAACAGCGAGATCGTCGCCTCATTCAAGTAACAACTTTAAAGCGAGCCCAACTATTGGATGAAACACTTGCTCATTGGACCTGGAAAGAATCTCAATTCCACCTATTCACTGCAGCCAATTGCAAATTTGAAGGCCTGTTTTTATTCAACTGCATGCTTATTGATTCGCATTTACAGAATTGTAAGTTTGAAAGTTCCATTTTTAACAATTTGCATTTTGAGGCAACCACCTTTTCAAAGGTCGAATTCCATCATTGCCTCTTTCTCAATATGAGGCCTGAGATGATGGCTATATTAAGGGAAAGCGGGTGTCACTTTTCCGAAGACTGCGAATTTCTCAATCAGTCAAACGAGTCACCTGTTCGAGTCGTTGAAACGCCCATTCCGGCAGCCGAACAAGCTCCCCCTACCCCACCACCTCAAAGTCGTTTTGCCGTGCTAGAACCTTAAGAAGGAGATTACCGTGTCGCTCGCTTCGCGAGCTCCTCGCAATGACGGTAGCGTTGCAGGGCAAGGATACGACGTTCATGTCGATCCACCATGGGAGACGGGTAGTGCTTTCGAAGAGGCAATGGCGGATCGTGGATTTCTCTATTCTTAAGCCCTTTCAATTCTGGAATATACTCCCGAATATAATCCCCATTGGGATCAAATTTTTTACTCTGCAGAGATGGATTAAAGATCCGGAAGTAGGGTTGCGGATCACATCCGGTCGATGCCGCCCACTGCCACCCTCCATTGTTGGGTGCCAGATCCCCATCGAGAAGCTGCTCCATAAAATAACGTTCTCCCCAACGCCAGTCGATTCCGAGGTCTTTCGTCAAAAAAGACGCTACAATCATCCGAACCCGGTTGTGCATCCAGCCAGTTTGTTTCAATTGGCGCATTCCCGCATCCACGATGGGAAATCCAGTCATGCCCACTTTCCATTTTTCGAACCAGTCTTCTCGATCCTCCCACTTCAGAGCATTATATTTTGTACGATAGGTGCTTGTTTCGACTTCAGGATTCCGATGGAGAATATGGTAATAGAACTCCCTCCAGATGAGTTCCGTCAGGAATTTTCCCTTTTTTAATTCATAGGCATCACAAACTCGAGGAACCGTTAAAGAGCCATTCTTAAAAAAAATGGAAAAGTGGGAAGTCCCATTGATGGATGGGAAATCCCTCTTTTTTTCATAGTTGGCTATTTGCTTCGAAAAACCAGTCAGTGCCTTCTTAGCTGCTAGACACCCTGCTTCAGGTATGGGAATCGTGACTCTCTTTCGATTCTGTTCATCATAAGATTCTAAAATTCGATTCTGTGGAATTTTAAGACTTTGAAAGGCTCCCCCTTTCCACCGAAACGAGACCCGCTTCCGAACCTCCTCACTCCGATAAAGTTCCAGCCACTTCCGTGAAAATGGGGTGAAGACTTGATACCCCTTCAATAATTCATGAGGCTCAATCAACAAGTGATCTCGTTCAGTATGGAAGGAGATCCCACGATCCTTGCACCAAAACTCCATTTTGTTGTCCCGTTCCCGTGCAAAGGGCTCATAGTCACGATTCCAGGAAATCACAGATGGAGTGGGTAACGCCTTTAATAATTTGGGAAAGGCATCAAAGGGGCCTTCGTCCATTACCCAAAGCTCCCCCCCTCTTTCAATCAGCTGGGATTTTAAATCCTTGAGAGTTTCAATGAAAAATTGGAATCGATTCACGGAGAAATCGGGCCTCGATAGAAACTTTTTATCAAAGCAAAAAAAGCCAATGACTCGACCTTGATTCTCTTTCCAATTCCAGCTTAAAGCAGGATTGTCCTCAATGCGAAGATCCCTCCGAAACCAATGGATTCCGTAAGGCTTACTCACGGAATGTTTCCTTGATTACCTTTTTTCGGTAGGCAAATATTTTTTCCACATCTCTCGTCACCAACGGCCCCACTACTTTATCTCCTAAAATTCCTCCAGGCACTTGATAGTCGATCTGATCGACCATTAGAGTTCCATTTTGCATTGGAATGAAAAAATGGGTGTGAAGCCAATAGCGATAAGGCCCTTTGGTTTGCCTGTCTGAGAAAAATTTCCCTGGTTGCCAATCTTCGATCAACGATTCCCACCGAATCGGCATCCCATAAAGCTTCAAACGGTAGTTGATCCGGGTGCCTTTTTGGAGCTCGGGAGTGTTTTTTCCCACTATATGGAAATTCAAAGAAGGAGGAGTGATCTTTTCCAGGTTTTTTTCAGTCGAAAAAAAAGAAAAAACCTCATCGACCGATCGGGGAATGAATTGATAGTAGGTATGACTCTTCAGGCTTTTTTTTTAGCAATCTCGTCTAATGCCACGTCGACTTGAGAAAAGCGAAATTGAAACTGATGGTCCAAAGCAACTTTCGGCAAAACCCGCTGGCTTTCCAATACTAAAGAAGAAAGTTCCCCCATCGCAATCTTTAAGGCAATGGCTGGTGCCGGCAAAATCGCCGGTCGGTGCAGGGCTTTTCCCAAAGCCTTCGAAAAATCCTTATTCGTAACAGGATTGGGAGCCACTCCATTGACTGGGCCTTGATAGGAAGAGTTTGAGGCCGCCTCAATGAAAAGCCTCACCAAATCATCGATATGGATCCAACTCATCCATTGCTCTCCGTTTCCCACCGGCCCGCCCATTCCCATTTTAAAAATGGGAAGGAGTTTTTTCAGGGCACCACCTTCTTTTCCTAAAACAATACCGGTACGGATATTCACTCGCCGAATCTGAGGGGAAAGCTTTTGCGATTCGAGCTCCCAATCTCGACAGACATCGGCCAAAAAACCGGTACCTCCCGATGAGGTTTCACTTAAAATCTCTGCTTTCCGATCTCCATAAAAACCTATTGCAGAACCAAAGACGATCGATTGAGGTTGAGTGGGTAATGCATTGACCGCTTCAACTAAATGACGCGTCCCTAAAATCCGGGAATCATAAATCCGTTGTTTCTGGGTTTTTGACCACCGCTTATCGGCAATTCCTTCCCCCGCAAGATGAATAATGGCATCAATTCCTTGGAAAGCGGTGGCGGGTGGAGCTTGGATTGCCGGTTCCCACTGCGCAAATGAAACTGCATTCCCAAAACAGCTTTCTACTTTGCTTTGATTTCGCCCAAACACGCGAACGGAATGGCCCTCTTTTAAAAGTTCAGTGACCAGCCGCTTACCGATAAACCCCGTCGCCCCAGAAACTAAAAAATTCATGATCCCTTCATAAAATAGAAAACCCTATTTGTCATTGGAAGCCAGCTTGACAAGATTGCCGCGTCGCTCGCTTTGCTCGCTCCTCGCAACGACAACTACGGTCACAGCTTCCCACACCAAACACCTAAAAAAGCCATGCCGACCCCTAAAACTGGACTCAACCCACCATAAAGAAGAGCGAGTAGATACCGTGAAGATTGTAATAACTGCAGAGTTTCCAGTGAATAAGCAGAGAATGTGGTGAATCCACCTAAAAACCCAACCATGAGTCCCATTCGTAGTGATTCAGGAAGTAAAACCTTCTCAAAAAACAATCCAATTAAAAAGGATCCTAATAAATTGATTGCCAGAGTTGGGTATGGAAAGCCTAGCTCCCCGTATTTCCGACTCCATTCATGGATCAAAAACCTCGATAAGACTCCGAAGAGTCCGAATATTAGAATACAGATAATTTTCATCGATTCCTCATTCTAACGTGTGTAAAGTATCTTGAAATGCACCTTGCACCCCTCATCCGTGATTTAGCTATTATTCTCGGAGTTGCGGGCGTCGTCACTCTCGTCTTTAAAAAAATTAAGCAACCGGTAGTTTTAGGTTACCTCGTCGCGGGCATGATAGTAGGCCCCCATACACCACCACTCCCCCTTGTCAGCGATCTTCCCAATATTAAAATATGGGCGGAACTTGGAGTTATATTCCTGATGTTCTCTCTTGGTTTGGAGTTTACCTTTCATAAATTGACGCGTGTAGGAACTGCGGCCGTAGGTACCGCTCTATTTGAAGTATTGGGGATGGTTGGTATTGGGTACTTGGTCGGAAAAGGGTTCGGGTGGAGCTTCACCGATTCGATCTTTTTAGGCGGAATCATCGCCATCTCCTCCACCACGATTATCATCAAAGCGTTTGAAACACTCAATCTACGGACCCGTCGATTTTCAGAATTGGTGTTGGGAGTTCTCATTGTAGAGGATCTCTGCGCCATTTTATTGTTAGTTGCCCTTTCTACTATGGCCGCAAGCCACACTATTATTGGTACCGAATTACTTTTTTCGGTCTTAAAGCTCATCCTTTTAGTAGGCGCTTGGTTTTTGATTGGCTATTTTTTTATTCCGAGCTTCCTCAAGTATGCTGGGAAATGGGTCGATGATGAAACCTTGACGATTATCGCCATTGGCCTCTGTCTGCTTTTAGTGGTCCTTGCGAATCGCTTCCACTACTCTCCTGCATTAGGGGCCTTTATTATGGGCTCGATATTGGCAGAAACCCATGAGGCCCGGCGGATAGAATCGCTTATCCGCCCTCTTAAAGATCTGTTTGCCGCTATCTTTTTCGTCTCAGTTGGCATGCTGATCGATCCCCACGCCATTATTACCCATTGGCATACTATTTCCATTATTACTCTCTGCCTTATTTTCGGAAAGATTACCCTCTCAACCCTGGGAGCCCTGCTGACAGGGCAAACGCTAAGGCGCTCGATTCGAATTGGTTTCAGCTTGGCTCAAATTGGTGAATTCTCCTTCATGATCGCCACACTGGGAATCACTCTCAATGCCACCCATGACTTTCTCTATCCGATTGCGGTCTCAGTGTCGGTACTCACCACCTTCATGACCCCTTTCCTCATCCAATTTTCCGAAAAATTTTCACTTGAAATTGAAAAAAAACTCCCCAGCACCCTCCAAGACATGCTCTTTAATTATTCAAAGTGGCTTCAACGCCCCTCCCAAGATCCAGAGCTCACGATACGGCTCCGTAAAAGTTCCCTCCGTTTTGCCCTCAATGCCATTTTGGTTACGGCCATCATTCAGGCTATGGCCCATTATGGAGCCCCTATCTTGGGTCGATATTTCTCTGATCCTCTTATTATGAGAATCGCAGCTTGGACATCGGCGATGCTCTTGGGAGCCCCATTCGTTTGGGGAATGTTTTTTGCTTTCCGCCCCCACCATAATCTTCAACATTTTTCCGGTCACCATTTCATTGGGCAACTCTCGGCGGTGATCTTGCTCGGAGTCATGAGCCTCCAATTTTTCCCGACGGGAGTGAGTTTCATCATTACACTGGGATCTGCCGCTTTTCTCTTTGCTTTCTTTTATCGAAGATTGGAAGGCTCCTACCACTGGTTCGAAACCCACTTCCTTTCTAATATTGGCAAACAAAATACAGCCCAAAACCCCCAACACTTTAATTCGATGCTGCCTTGGGATCTGCACCTGGTCCGAATTGTCGTCAATTCCGATTCCGCCATGGCTGGCCTTACTCTCAAAGAAGCCAATATCCGCGAACAGTTTGGGTTGAATATCGTGGTGATCAGCCGTGGCAGCCGCACCCTTGTCTCTCCAACCGCTTCGGATCGCCTCCTCCCGGGAGACGAACTTCTTGTCTTAGGCTCTGAAGATGAAAATCATATCGATAAGTTCAACTCCGCCCTTAGCGAACCAGCGGATCGGTCCCGAGATCTCCAAGATCTGAATGACTATGTTTTAAAAAGACACCTCATTTCGCTCAGCTCTCCTTGGATTGGAAAAACGATCCTCGACTCAGGTATTCGGGCCAAATTGAAAGGATTGGTTGTTGGGCTCCAACGAGGCGAGCTTCGCACAATCAATCCACCTCCTCATCTTGTTTTAGAGGCAGGGGATCTTCTGTGGATTGTGGGAGAAGCCAAAGATAAATAGTTTTTGTCGGGAAATGAGATGGCCGGCCGAAGGCCGGTCCTCAATTTTCCCCGACAGAAACGTGTCCTGAGGGTCTTTGGACCCGAAGGATCTCGTAAATTCAAGTATTTAAGACGAGATCCCTCGCATGCGCTCGGGATACGCCGCTTTCGGGAAAACATTAAAGTGAGCCCCTTCGGGGCTGTTTTTTTACATTTCCCGACAGCGACTAAATAGATACTTGCAAGCTTTTCTCGCCATGCAGGATGAATTCGGGAAAAATTATTTTACGGATAGGGAGAAAATCCGTAGGAAACCCTAAAACGATCTTCTTAGATTAGATTACCCCAAAGACCGCTCATGGCACCTCAATTGCATGCTAAATCAGACAAAGAAGGAGCTTAACATGCAGAAAAAACAGGACATTTTCTCACTTATCAAAGCGGATCACCGAAAAGTAGAATCGATTTTTTCCAAATTGGATAAAACCACCGAAAAAGCTGTTCAGACTCGTCGTCAACTCTATACCGAATTAAGGGAAGAATTGATGCTGCACACAGAAGCAGAAGAAAGAGCACTCTATCCGTTCTTGAAACAGAATGAAAAAACCGAAGATCTAGGCTTTGAAAGCATTGAGGAACATGCACTGGTAAAATATTTGTTACAAAAGCTGGATAACACCTCTTGCGACTCGAAGGAGTGGACCGCCCAAATCACCGCCCTTAAGGAAATAATAGAACACCACGTTGAAGAGGAAGAAACGGAAATGTTCCCCAAAATGAAGAAGGCATTTTCTTCCGAAGAACTCACTTTTTTTGCTCAAGGATTCCAACAAATCAAGGCAGAAAACGGAGCCGCTTCCCGAAAAGAAGCAGCATAAAACAGGAGGAACAACATGTTACGAACCTTATTAGTGGTACTTGCAGTTCTCTTACTTATCGGCCTATTGCCCGCTTGGCCCTACAGCGCGGGATGGGGTTACTACCCCAGCGGGGGATTATTTTTGGTGGTAATAGTGGCCTTTCTCCTCCTTACAAATCGTCGAGGGGACCTCCTATAACATTAGGAGGTCCTTCCCTCTACTCAGATTTTTCAATAGATCCTTTATCATCAGGGCTGGTTTTTAAGTTTCTTTGCCTCTCGATGGTTTGCTCTCTTCTCAGACGTTTCGAAGCATTATCTGCGGTTTGAGTGTAATTTGCTCTTACCTGCGGGTTGTCGGTATCCAATGAGTTTGCTTCCGGAGTTGTTGCCGTATTAGGCGTACCTTGAATCCCACCCCCAATTGAATTGCCTTCTGCCATCGCAAAGCCACTGATTAATAAGCCCATTAAAAGTTTTTTAAAGTTTTTCATATTAGTTCCTTTCATTACTTAGGATTTACCAGCAAAAGGGATGCCAGAAACAAGAAAGATTTTTTTCAATTTAATTGCTTTCAATAAACACCTCTTTGGTACGCATGTTGCAGAACAAAACGGCTACATCAGACAAACTCATTGGGAGTAAGTTAAGATGTTTTTTACCTTAGGAGGTATTTATGTTTGAAGCAAACCCACGCGAACAAGGCAGCAAGAGCTCTGATAACGATTCATCGACAGAGAAAAGAGGAGACAACCAACAGAATGGCAGCCAGCAGAGCGGCGGCGCCAAAAAGGAAGGCTCTCAGCAGGGACAGGGCGAGGCCGGAAAACAAGCTCAACACAATCAATAAGCTCTGAATAAAAATGCTGCCGGTAGTAGCCTCCCCTTTACCGGCGGCTTTTACCGAGAAGCAATTTCGGAATCGTTTCCCAAGCCGATTTGGCAAAACATACTAGCAAACAAAAAACCGCTGAAGTGGATGTTTCCAACAAAGCCCCCTTACTCAGTCTTAGTTACTCGGACAGCCAAATCCTTTAAGGCTTTCATGTCAGTGGGGTGTTTAAGGACCTTATCAAATAGTTTGAACGTACGAGTATCATTGTCCTTAAGCCAGGCAAAACTCGCCTTCGAACCTGAGTATCTCTTTCCTCTTAGAAGGAAATAATCCTCCAGCAAAGACATCTGCAACCATGAGCGACGGTAGTTTCCCTCGACATCCCCCTTCTGGGCCCTTTCCCACATCTTGTGCGCCCATACTTTCCTGACAGCAATCTCATCCTTCGGAAGGCGAGTTGCAGGTTTACGCGCTACCTTCTCTAGCTTGTCTAGAAACCGGGTTCCAAAACAGGTTCTTTGGAAGAGCACTTTTCCCCGCCGCATATAAAGATGCTTTTCTCCTACTTTCTGCAGCATTTTCTCAGGGTAGACGAACATGTCTATGTAGATCCCATTCTCTTTTCGAGCGATGCGGTATTTGGTTCCTGATTTACGCACACCCATTAAGTCATAATCACTTTCTCTGGTTGCTGTACCTTGAGCATGTGAGCCATATAAAATCACTGTGTGACACTTGTGTTTGGTCACGAGTTCAGAGGTAAGTTTATTAAGAATGAGATTCATATTAGGGTTAAGGATTAATCCTGCAGGCTTAAGTATACCCCCTTAATGGGAAATGGCACCCATAACGATTTTAAACTCTCCAACGGTCGCTTGGAAAACACCAGTTTTTACGACAGGGTCGTTATTAATAATTGCGGTGGCCTCAGTAAGCGATGGGAGGTCTAGGATAGCAATTCCAAAATCACCATCCTCTCTGCGCCCGATGAGCCGAGCCTTTCCTTCTGCAAATAACCCTTGAAGGTAATCGAAGTGCTCTCCAATCGATTTTTCTTCCTCTTGAGTAATCGTTTTAAAGAAATGGGGGCGCCTAGGTTTGTATTGAATGATAAAAAGCATTCGAGGTGATTAGCATACTTAAGTAAAAAGCGTCAAAAACACCAGAGCGACTACGTCGCTAAAGGTTAGGCTCCACCCTAGGAAAGAATGAGCTCGAGAATGAGTGCAAAAAAATTGCTCACTTGCCCTAATCCGATTTTCACTATCGTCTCATTCTCGATCTCATTCTCATTCTCATTCTAAATTTTGCGAACCTTATTTTTGGCCTCGGGCCGACAACAGACGCACCGGCGAAAAGACCACCTAAGTCCCACGATATTATAGGATTTTTCCCAAACACGAAAGACCGCATTTTCGAGGTTTGCGCCCCACTTTACGCTCAAGGGCTCTCTTTACGAGAGATTGAACGTCAAACTGGCTTTGTTAAGACCACTATCAAAAAGACACTCAACTCTCGTGGGCTGACACTGCGGAATTACCATAGTCGCCGGAAGCCTAAGGAAAAAGATCCAAAGGTCATGCGTCCCGGAACCATTCCATATGGATTCGCTTACCTTGAAGGAAAGCTCGTTAAGGATCCCAAGGAATACAAGACCGTCCTTCAGATCCAAAAGCTCTGGAAGTCAGGCAAAAGCTGCTCGGCCATTGCAACAGTTTTGAACAACCAAAAGACGCCGACCCGAATGGGCAAACGATGGGGCAAAAGCGTTATTGCACGAATTCTTAAACGTTATGAGGAGGAACAATCATGGGAATCAAAGCACTCATCCAAATCGCCGCGACATTAGTGGTACTAGCGGTTTCGTCTGGAAAACTACCGACAATCCTGAAAGAGGTTCGGGTTGCTCAATTGCACCTATTGAAGGATTCGCAGGCTTCGAGGTGGGGGCAAGCAATCATGCCGTAACTTGGATGCCGTTTACACGCAATACCCAGGTATATATTCAGATTTTCGATCACAACGTTTTGGATATGCGCAATCGTGGTCATACCAGCAACGTTCTGCACTTTCTATTGCACTACAAAGTTCCGGAAAAAAAGCGCAATTTGGTTGCAAGTCTCCATCAGTTTTCGTCTTTTCGACGGGAGGCCAAACAGTGCATCGCCCCCGCTTATAGCTCTCCGCTCCGATGCAATAATATCCAGCCGAACACTCTGAAGTCTCCCAACAGGAGTGTTGTTCTTTCGGATAGCACTTACCGGGTGTCCCTGACCAGCCACCACCACCTTCGCAAACATAGTCTTTTGGACACTGATTATCGCCGTAACACCATTGTTGCTCAGCACCAAGCGCCGTATTCGATGATTCAAAAGAAATCATCATTACTACAAATGCTCCAATAAAGTTTTTCATATTTTTGACTCCTTCTAAGTATTGATATTTTTACGCTGTCGACCATCGGCTGCGTTAGCCCATCGAAAACAATAAATGCACTTCCGTTACTTCAGGACTAGGCGATGCCCCCATTTACCTTGATAACTTGACCATTAATCCAAGCACCGTCGTTGCCAGATAGAAATGAAACCATGCTGGCGATGTCTTGGGGTTGCCCCAATCGCTCAAGCGGAGACATTTCAGCAAATCTTTTCAAAGCCTCGGCCGATTTCCCTTGCCGAAACAGCTCTGTATCTGTTGGACCAGGAGCGATCGCATTGACGGAGATGCTTCGTCCTCGAAGCTCCTTGGATAGAATTTTTGTAAATAATTCAATCGAAGCCTTGCTTCCTGCGTACACGCTGTAGCCTGGGAGCGCGAGAGATGTCACGGAAGTGGATAAATTAATTATCCGGCCTCCTTCGGCAACGACCTTTGCGGCTTCGCGCATTACATAAAATGCACCGCGAGCATTTGTGTTAAATATACGGTCAAACTCCTCATCTGTTGTTTCGGTGACAGCAATCGGCTTTTCTGTGTTAACGCCAGCGTTGTTCACAACGACATCCACACGCCTAAATTTCTCCATGACACGGGCGAAGAGATTGGTAACCTCGGAACTATTACTCACATCAGCTTGGAATGCTGATGCTTTTCCGCCTCTGGCAACGATTTGAGCCGCAATATCCTCCGCCTTATCGCCATTATGATTAAAGACTACAGCAACGCTGAAATTCTCTTCACCGAGCCTTAGCGCTATAGCCCGACCGATTCCTCGTGAGGCCCCAGTCACAATTGCCACTCTATTTTGTTGGTCTTGAACCACCTTTTTACTCCAATTCAGTCGGCCCAAATGTCACTAGCCGACATAAGTACTTCTAATTAATAACGTGGCGGACGGGTAGAGTAGAACTCTTAAAAGGAAGGTATTTCCCTAAAGGCGGAAAGGTACATGCTCAAAAAAGCACAGGGTTTCGCAAATCGACGGGCAATTGCCCGCACGCTTTTTTCAGAAATTTCGCAAAATTTGACGCATCGTCAAAGCCCAGGTAATGCGCAACATCATAAACCTTTTTGGTGGGATCAAGTAGGAGTCGTCTCGCTTCCAGAACAATTCGATCCGATATCAGCTCATGAGGCGTTTGACCCAGATGATTTTTGACGGCTTTTATTAGAGTAGGTGGAGTGGTGTTAAGTGTTGCCGCATGGTCTTCAATGGTATGGCGAAAACGATAATTTCTTTCGACCAGAATCACAAAGGCCTTGGCCAGATTCTGGGATTCAGTCTTGTTGGTGTCGTCCGATACAAAATGCCTTTCAAATTTGACCAGAATCGCGTCAAGCAGTGAGTGTATTACATCATGCTTGCGCGACCGTTTTTGTGACCACTCATTTTCAATAAGACTGAAGATAGAGAAAAGCTCGCCTCTTGTGACGCTATCAATTTTCACAGTCGGAGCTTTTCCTTTTGGCGTGAAGAAGAAAGGATAGTCAAAAAGCTCGTCTGGCTTCCGACCGCGCTGGGCGTAGAAGGATGTCGAGAAGCAAATAATGTATCCTGATAGCTTTTTTAGTGTCGGCCAACCATGTACCTGGCCGGGAGAAACGAAAACAGCAGAACCTGCAGAAAGAGAAAATCTGTTGAAGTCGGAGAAAAACTCGCCACTACCAGACTTAAAGAAAAATATTTCAAAAAAATCGTGTCTGTGAATATTCGCTCGTTCTGGTTTTCGACGAATTCCATCCTCAAAAATGCCAAATGAAAAAAATGGCCCTTCACCTTCTCGACCATGGTCATCTGGAAAATTAATGAATGGGATCGAAACGCCCTGCATACTACATCTCACCCTGCCATTGGCAATCACAGTAATAGAGCGTGCCACCAAGAACGAGAATTTTCATGGTTTGATTCTCACGTTATTTTAATCCAAGCCGCGTCCGGCCCTCGTCCCGTGCTTTTCAAATTTCCAGCCAACCTTTGTTCTCTCAAAATCTTACGAATATAGTCAATTCCAACAGTTGGACACTTTTCAACCAGCTCCGAAACCGTAAATTTCTTTGGAAGTTTTTCGATTGCCGCGATAATTAATGCGCCTTTTGCACCATGAGCTGTCTCCATTTGCCCAACGCGTTCGTCAAATTCTCTATATGCAGTTCGTAACATGACTCCTAGAAAATATTCCCACCAAGGGCGGATATCATGTTTGCCTTCGTGCCAGCCTTGGGACGATTTATAAAGGCTATCGTAATAGCCCTCTTTGGTTTCCTCTATGATGCGTTCAAGGCTGATAAATTTTCCCACGCCATACCCAAATCGATAGAGTAGCAAAAGGCTTAAAAGTCTAGCCATACGCCCATTGCCATCGTTAAATGGGTGGATGCAAAGAAAATCTAAAACATAGCTTGCAATTGCAAGTAAGGGTTCGAGACCAACGGGAGGCAAAAGCGATTGCTCAAACTCCTTATGCAGAATGCTCATGCTGTCTTCCGTTTGCCATGCGGGTACTGGTTTAAAACGAACAACTTTCGTTCCGTCTGGATTTATTTCTACAATATCATTGTCAGTCGACTTCCAATTTCCTCCGCTACTTGTTGCAAACTTAAAAAGATCTTTATGAAACTGACGAACTATGTTTGGAGTAAGGCGAATATGCTCATGTGAATGGTGGATTGTGCTTAATACATCGCGATAGCCTGCGATCTCCTGTTCAGGTCTATTCCTAGGGCGGGTTTTTTTCTTCATGAGCGCCTTTAATCGCTCGGGACTTTCAACCGTGACTCCTTCAATTCGGTTTGAAGATTCAGTACTTTGAATCATGGCATTTTGAAGAAGCGTCTCAAGTGTTTGAGGAGACTGTTGTCTAAACAGAGCCTCCTTTCCACGGTATTCGCCTAGCTCGCGAACTGTTTTCAGAAGTTCGTTGCTGATTTGAATATGCTCAAGAAATTTGCTGGTAAAAGATTTCATCTCTTTCCTATTTAGGTATTATACTATATATCAGTACCTAATTAATAGGTAAAGGACTTATATTGGTTAAGATGTTGAATTATATGGTTAAAGTAGATAATTCGTTCATGGGTTCGTCTAATGATTGAGCGAGTGGAGGTAGTGCGCAAGTAGTCGAACACCCGCCGATAGAAAATCGAAATCAGAGGCCCTTGTTCTTTTCGTCCCAGATTAGCGGCTCCCAAAGTTCTACTTTATTGCCGTCCGGATCCATGATCCATGCGAACTTGCCATTTTCGTGAGACTCTGGACCTTTCCAGATTTCAACACCGTTTTTCTTTAGGTGTTCAATCATTTCGCCTAGGTTATCCACTCTGTAGTTAATCATGAAACTCGAGCTGCTCGGGCTAAACCATTTGGTTTCTCTTTCAGCGATATGCCAAACGGTAAGGCCTCTATCTTCAGCGCGATCGTCAGTCCATTTGAGAACAGCTCCTCCCCATGACTCAATGGGAATCCCAAGGTTCTTCTCGTACCAAGCCGCTGTTCTTTTGTGATCGCCAGATGACTTGAAAAACACGCCACCAATGCCAGTAACTCGCGCCATATGTTTAACTACCCTTTCCCTTTGGTTCATCTACCGCCTGTCAACAGCTCATCAACGTTGGTGAGCATGCAGGAATTTGATTTCACCCATTTCACTAAGAACGCCAACAACTTACATTATTGTCGACGGCTGGTACAGCCGCCTACTGCCCCCTTAAGGGGAGCGTTCTCTTCCCCTTTTGAAAAGGGGGTTCGACTACTTAATCGAATGGTGGAGGTGGGGGGTGTCGACTCCCTACTTTCTAAGTAATGAAACTCAAAGACAGAAACTAAACTAAAAAACCGGGGCTAAGCCGCGAACTTCCATCCAGCTTCACAGATGTTCATGGAGATCCACAATCACTGCTTGCAACTGCCTGCAAATTTTTCGAAGGGTTGGAGAAGAAACGAATCGAACCGTCGTTTTGTTGGAGAAATTCGGATTCGAACCCTCCGCGCTTAGTTTTGTTGGAGTCGGGTAGTTTCGAACTCCGTTCACCGCTTACGCTACTTTAAGGTACTGCTTAAGAAGCTTTTCCCGCGTTACCCATGATTCTTTTTTCTGCCATTTGTCCGCCAATTGGGTTCGGTCGGAATCCGAAATATAAACTGTAAGAATTCCTCCTTTGGCCTTAGGGGGAATCGACTTCAAGAACTGGTGCACGTCAGTTGAATCTGCAGACTCCTTTGCTTTATCTAAAACTAAATTGACGACAGAATCACGGAGCAACGCTTCGGTTACACGAACCGCCGCTTTGATTTCGTTCGTCAAACCACGAGCCCTTTTCTGCAATTGAAGTAGGTTCTTCTGGAAGGATGGGTTGGAAAGGCGTCCCGATTTTTGTTTGAGCTTCCGATTGGCTGCGCTCTTTTTATATCCTTCAAAGACAACGATTTTCACTGAATTCGTCTGCCACAGAGAGCTATTTATTACTTCCGATTCTTGATTGATAGGCATCGCCGGACAATCGGGAATCTCTGAAGGAACTCGGATTGCGGAGTTGTTTCCCTTTCCGCCCCACCTTGTTAGCTTCGTAAATTCTTTAAGCTCTATCTGATGAAGAATCCTCGCTGTCTTCTTTGTGTTGAACATCAGACTCAGTTTCTTAGTTTCAACAACCTTTCTATGGGCCGGAACGGTTACTTCGTGAACGCGTTCAAGGGTAGTTCGCGTCAGGTAAAAAGCTTTTCGTAATTCCGTAAGATTACCATTCTTAAACTTTTTAGAATTGACGCCCTCATTGACGAGGATTTGGTCAATATATTCGTCGGTCAAGACCATAAAATCCGAGTATGTTTTTGGCGGTTTCAGTTTTTTGTCATCAAATAGTTCATAAAGAACCCCAAGCAATACTTCATCGTATGAGGCATTGATTCGGTGATTGTAGACTTGGTTGAACATCTGTTTACGGGAAACCAGTACTTGTTCAATCGCGGGAACCGCGTTCCGTTTCAGCTGAATGTAAAATGAACCGTTTACTGCAAGCGAGATGGAAGCAAGGATGTGGTCGAGGTCGATGCCGGCAATTCTAATTCCACAAAAATGAGAATCTCTTCGCAGGTAATCTAGGCGATCTGCATCGATTTCACCGGAGAGCACCTGCTTTAGGCATTGTTTTAGCGATTCTGGTTCGACTGTCTTTGAAAAGAGCTTGGCGATAGTCCCAAGATGTTTAGCCATCGTATTGCTTGGACGAAAGTCATCGCTAAGCATGCTGCAGACGTCCTGGGCATCGAAACGACAGTCCTTTGCGAGAATCTTTGTAAGGGCAAATGAGAAATGCTCATGTTTCAGTCTCGCATCGTAGTAAGCAGACTTCGCGTCTCTCGTAAGCCATTTGGCAGGTATCTTTAGCTCAGTGGCTAGATCTCCTACTTTTAGATTTAGGTGTTTCAAGCAGCTCTCGAACAAGTGGCTGAATGGTCCGTGTCCTAAATCGTGGAGTAGGCCGGCGAGCCGAATCGTCCCAACTACGTAGTCAAATGCTTCCTTCGTCGATCCCGTTGCCTTTGTTAACTTGCCGTTAAAGAGCGCCGTGCATATCTGTCCGGCCACATGCATAACTCCCAGGGAGTGGGTGAATCTTGTATGAGTTGCTCCTGGGTAGACGAAATGCACGTTCCCAAGCTGCTTTATTTTCCTGAGTCGCTGGAAGATAGCAGAATCAATGACATCGAGCTCAGTCCCTCGCACAACGATGGCGCCATGGATGGGATCTAGGAAGGTTCTTTTTTTGGGTGACGACACAGGGGCCCCCGTAAGTGCACTTTCCTAATATTTTTCGGAGGTTTGCGGGAATATCTTGAGTTGTGGGGGATGCGGCAATGGCCTAGTTTAGCTTCTTGCAGCTTCAATTAGTGGAAGGTAATTCAATTTGTCCGCTTGGCGCAGGGCGGCAAGATATCGATTTCTGTTTTCTCCGCCATGAGTAACATCTCCTCCCCAATTGAAGAAGTTGCGCCCATTTTTCCTCAGGAAAATATCGGCCACAATTCGTGAGAAACGACCGTTCCCATTTGCAAATGGATGTATTGAAACCAACCGATGGTGATACCGAACGGCTATCTCCTCAGTCGAAAAGGTCTTCTCTTTTTCCCAGAATCGCAGATCGTCGCAGGCCTTTTTGATCTCCGAAGCAATTTGCTCACGGCCAACACCGATATTCTTGTCGGATTTTCGGAACCTACCAGCCCATTCCCAAACATCGGAGAACATGTCGGTGTGGATCTTTCTTAAGACCAACGGATCGCCGATGTCCCAATTCTTGGTCCTGCCCATAAGGTATTTGCGAATGGCCTTGGTTATATTCGCTTGCTCAAGTTCGTTAAGTTCGCTCAATAGAGTGATGTGCTCCGGAATGAGGCCGTTAATCTCGTTGGGATCTAGGGGAGTCTGTCCCGCGATATAGCCGGTGAAATGTTTAGGCATGTCATTCTTCCCAGAGTTCTCGGCTCATCTCTTTTGCGATCTCGTCTGCTAATTCCTGGATTTGCCTTTTCTTGAATCCCTTTCCGGTTCCCTGTGCTTCGAGTTTCATTTGAGTGTCTGCGTGACTCACTATCTTCGTTGCTGATTTAAGGGCCTGTTTTTTGACGATGGCTTCCAGTGATTCGCGTGGCACCAGTACAACGTGTGGTTCACATTCCAATGCAGCTGCGATCTTCTTAAGCGTAGCCACAGAAATGGATCCGGATTCTTCCGCCTCTTCGTAGTCTTTGATGCTTTGAGGTGTGACGCCGACACGCTTCGCAAGTTGCGTTGCCGTCATTCCCAGGGAGGTTCGAATTGTGCGAATCCAACCCGATTTCGGACTCGATATGTTCGCCTTACGCAAGGGGGCGAGTCTTTTGTCGAGTTGGGAGCGCAGGAGTCGGTGATTTCCAGTCTTTTTGGCCATGGTATTATTTTAAGGCTATAACCTTAAAATATGAATCGGAAAATAAGGCTATAACCTTAAATTTAGATGACCTTTTTAAGGCTATAGCCTGAAGGTTTTCTAGGGATTGCTGCCTGCAGGTGCTTGCAAAGCTAGAGTGCGGTGCCTGCAACTGCTTGCAGCGGGTGTCGCTGGGTGACGGACGCAAATCACTGCCTGCAATTGCTTGCAGGAAGAAATTAGAAACAGGTAAGTAGTTGAATTTATTACACTTTAGTGGAATAAATTGGAGGTGGGGGGAATCGAACCCACAAAAGCCAATTCAGAAAAACCAATAAAATCAGTACACGAACGATTTTATCGTCGATAACCGAGTGAGATTTTTTAAGCGTCAGTGAGCATCGTTAAGCATTCCTCTCCATTCTTCCCACGCTCTCGCCACGCTCCAGAACTATCTTTCGAGAAGCTTTTTGACGTTCTTTTCCAGTTCTTTCACGACTGCTTTGTGAAGTTCTGAGTAATAGGGCTGCTTTACGAAGTGAAGAACCACGGGCTCTCGATAGGGCTTAAAGCCGGTCGCGACCCTAATGGGTAGCTCGCTCGGGATCATGTGAGCGTGAACGACTGCCCTGCCAATTCCCAGCCCTACTCCTTCGTGAATTCCGAATTCGTCTTGGAGAAAGGCACGGCGGTATGCCAGAGGCTTACCTTGCGCCTGAAAGAACTTCTCCGTGAAAAGATCCTTGGGGTCCGCATCCAAAAAAACGTCGTCCCGTTCACGAAATTTTGAATGCTCGATCACGACAATGTTCTCGTAGCCCAAAAGTATGGTTTCTTGTTTTTGATTACCTACCTCAGAGTTAACCAAAATGAAGTCGGTCTCTCCCCGGTGCAACATCGGCTCAAGGTCGACTATTTCGCGAACGTAGAACTCGACGTCCACCTTAGGATGCTTTCGAATAAATTGACCGAGCGCCTTAAATACAACGGGTCTCATTACGGAAGAAGAGCCAGCAACTCGGACTGATCCGCCGAAGGCGGAAGAGTCTTTGGTGGAGATTTTGCCGAACAACTCTCTCTCCAGCTCCGCCTTTACCTGACAGTACCTCAATAATTCCTGCCCTGCTTCGGTCAGAGAAATTCCACCTCTCATCCGCTTAACCAAAATCGTCCCCAACTCGCGTTCTAGTTCCCTAATACGGATAGAGAGAGCTGGCTGCGTTACACCAATTGCTATCGCGGCCTTCGAAAAGCTACCCGTCTTAGCGAGTTGAGTGAAGGCGCGGAGCCCATGTTCGTTTAGTGTCATAAATGTAGTTTATAGGTTTATATATACTATAAATTGTACACTCGTTTCAATTCCAGATAAAAGCTTCCTACTCGCAGCCAGAAATCCAAACAACCTTTAAGGGCGGAAAAATCATGTATTTTCAGTGGCTTATAGCCCTAGGGCTGACG
The DNA here is from genome assembly GCA_964604555.1 of uncultured Pseudobdellovibrionaceae bacterium. GTDB lineage: Bacteria > Bdellovibrionota > FAC87 > UBA2466 > UBA2466 > CAZRZK01. The sequence goes on from CAZRZK010000008.1 coordinate 41,055, forward strand.
TGCGCCTTCTTCAATGCCGATGGAGCGGAAAACAAACTCCGCAATCCAAATTGCGCGGATGTGCTCGTTTATCTAACGGACCACCCCGAGGAACTTCAACGCACGATAGAGAGTCGAAAGGCGCTCTACACCCCCGGTCTTCGAGGGGAATGGAAAGAGGCTAAAGCCGAATTCGTCACGACCCAAGAAGGGGAAGAGATTTTGATGATTAGGGGTTTGGAGGTAATGCGTGGTTTCGAAAAGCCCTACATGGATTCGATAGCTCGAACAGCGGTTTCGAGAGGAGGCAAGGTACTTAACGTCGGCTATGGCATTGGCTTCATCGATCGAGAGATTGAGAGATTGCGCCAGGATTATCCGATTACAGAACACCACATTATCGAATTAAACGCAGACGTTGCTAAACGCGCTATCGAGTGGCGTGAGAAGCAACCCAATCGTGATCAAATCTTCATCCACAATGGAGAATGGAATGAAGTATTGAAAGAGCTTGTTGAAAAAGGAACCTTGTTTGATGCGATCGCTTACGACGCCTTTCCTCTTGAAGAGCAGGAACTCCATCGAGACTTCGTTCCATTCCTGGAGGAAGTAATCAAATTGAGAGCGGTTCGCGAAAACTCGGGGCTGATTACCTTTTACATGGACTCTCCAGATGGCTTTGGTTTGAAGTTCCATGATTACGCAAAAGAATTAGGAGTAGGTACCTTATCAGCGGAAAAAGTAGCGGTTTCACTTCCGAGTAATGGAAATCAGTATTGGGAGCGAGATTATTTTTTTACTCCGACGCTAACTCACATCAGGTATGAGAAATAACGATGATTAAGAAAAAAGAGTCTTCCAGCCCGTTGTTTTCGGAGCGTCGTCTCTATTCCGAATGAACGAATCGCATGCGCCGCACTTTCTTGAGCTATTTTCAGATTCACTGGTTTGCGCTCCGGTGGGGATACCGTAAAAAAGGTACTTACTTCCCCAGGGAATGGGGTTGGGAAAGAAAAGGGGGAGAGGGGAGCGTTCGGTCGGGATTTTGACCTTCGAAACTCGGTTCTAGCCAATATTAACGTTCGAGTTGTTGGTTGTTTGTTGTTAGAGGAAAATTTTCGCCCTTGTTAAGTGGGTCTTCTGTATTGCCTAACAACTACCAACCAACAACAAACAACTAATTTTCGCCGGCAGGCGAAAATTTTGGAGGTGGGGGGGAATCGAACTCACCTTCTATCGACGATAAACAACAATAAAATCAACCATAGAGTGATTCTGTCGACGATATCCGAGTGATCTTCATTAAGCGTCAGTGAGCATCGTTAAGCAGCCTTCTCCATCCTTCCCACGCTCCTGCCACGCACCGCACATTGAGGCCCTCCCGACGATTAGGACGCCCAATCGTCGGGGACACGGGATTCTCCAATTAGTTCAGCGGCTCGATCTCTCCTGGCCGCCAGCTTTTTGCGAACCAGGGCTCAAGCGGTCCGTACAATCTCAAAATGGTATTCCAACTCTTGCCAGGAATTGTTTGGATCCAATTGTTCTCTTTTCCGGCGGGGGATTTCGGTCCGAAGAAAACATCCACCGAACCGTCTTTGTTGACCAGAAGGCCCTTGGTTTGGCTGCCTACGGTTGGGAACTGTTGGTCAGTCTGAATCATCGAGCGAGTTTGATTACTGTAAACAATGACTGACCAGAAATTCTTCACCGGGATATTGGGAGGCAGATGAAGCCTATAAGTTTTTCCGCCGTCCAACGGGTTGCCCTTCACATCTAAGCAAGCCCATGCGTATTGCGATCCCTCGCCAACCATCTTTTCTTCCATGGCGGGGGTTACGCCGGTCGCAATATAATAGTACATAATATAACCATCGAGACTGAGCACGCCCGGCTGCTCCTCGAATTTGTAGCCGCCTAGGAACGGGAGCCGCCAGGCGCTATTAGCGTAGTAGAAATCGCCCTTCTGCCGAATCTTGAAAGAGACGGCGCGAGCCGTCGCATCCCCTACGGTGGCAGCTTCCGTTAGGATCTTCTTCATCCGTTCGTCTGGCGCAAATGCTTTACCCTTTTCGATACCGATGGAGGCGAAAAAACCTAAGCTGATAGGGTCGAGGGAATCACTGGGCTCTTCTTGTACGACCTGATTGAGATAGCTCCAGAATGAGTAGTCACCCGGGGCAACGGTGCTGAAGTCGCGCCCAGAGACATCGACGAACTTCATCGGCTGGGCCTGTTCGGGATGCGAAAGCGGATAGACGCGGGTGAGTTTTTTGACGAGGTCAACTCCGGGTTTTGGATCCCCGTTCACAAGAAAGCTTCGCCATGGAGTCCAGATGCTGAACGTCTTCGAGCGAATGACGAAGTACCCCTGCGGCACCTGACCCTTGTAACCAGGGGGAAGGATGAGATACTTCCCACCTTCTCCTTTGTCTGGTCCGGTAATCCCAATTTCGGCTACCCAGCGAAACCAGACATCGTTAACTGTGCCTAGAACTTTCGGAGGCACTTCTAAGACCATCGGACCTTTGCGAAGATCCATCCACATCCAGCTGTAAACAGTATTGGTATTCGCGGTGAGAAAGATCGATTTCGAGTCCATCAAGCGCTCGAAGATGGGTACCGTGTAATTCGCCGGCCCGAGCTCCAGTATGCTCTTGCGGTTGGCGACTTGGCTCACTGCCGGGAGTGCCAATAAGTAAGCTTGAACCGCTCGCTGGAAGTCGAGGTTGTCGTACAGCTTGTCGACGGTGTCTTTTTCCGGAAACCCGTCGAAGAACCGGAGCGTACCCAACCGTGTGTCCACCCGATCTGGGGTTTCTATTCCGGGCGGGGTTTCCGTGGTCATTTTATACTGTCCTGCATGGGCCTCTCCACACAATGGGCCGATGAGGAAAGCAAAAATCATTGCTTTGAAGCTAATTGCACCAATCTGTTGTCTCATAAAAGTTCTCCATAACCGGAAACGCGCGAACGACCGGCATCAATGAACATGTCTTCTTCTTGAACCGCAATCTAAGCAATCTCTAGGCCAATCTGACCGACGAACGTAGCAAGGCATTGGGGCGTGAATTTTCGAGAGGACCAATGATGCATGCGGTGCTCGTGAGACATAACCGGTTGCGGCGGGTCACAAAGTCCCCCGAAACAAACAACCGACAGTAACAGCCTAGCTCCTACCACCTGCGGCGCTGGTTACCTCACTCTGGAAAAACTGTCTCGAAACAAGCCCTAGCGGACGATCAGTATAGCTGAGCTCATGGATCGATTCGGCGGATTTACAGCTCTTAAAAGTCAGTTGGAAACGAGGTATCGCGCCTCTAGCCGGTTCCTATAACTTCGCCAGGTTCTCTCAATTGAGGTGTGTCCCATCCATGCAGACACTTCTTCGAGCCGAAACCCCCGGTTTAACATTAGATCCGTAAAACCCTTCCTACCTCCATATAGACCAACGCCGTCTCCAAAATGCCGCCTAAGTGTTTTCACGCACGGCCTCGCAAATTCGCCCGACCGAACGATCTTAGAGATTCCTTTTTGCTGTTTTGAAATCAGAGGAATGAGTTTCCATCGCTCCCAAGGCGGCAACGCCACTAGTTTTTCTTGATAGATCCAAAGGACAGAAGGGCCTTTTGGAATTCGTTTGATATGAAAATTTCCCGGCTGTTTCAATCGATCGATTTCTGAAGGCCGCAGCCCCGCCCAAACAGAAAGGAGGAGCCAATTATAATGGCGTTCATGAAGGTCGGCCCTTACGGCTTCAAGTTGGACTGCCGAAATCGGATCGGATTTCCGGCGTCTGTCTGCGATTTTCTTGTAGTACGCTTCCGAGAGTCGGCTGCGCTCATGACCGCGCGGAGAGGGAACCGGAAGAAAGGCCATTCCCATTTTGCGAGAGATGAAATAACCCCAATGATTAATCAGGCGCAAAATTTTTCGAATGTAAGACAAACTCCAGGCTTTTTCGTAGAAGCAGTCATAAAACTTATCCACGGAATCAAACCACTCACGTGGCTCAAGTTGAAGTTCAACTATGATCTTTTTCGCGGTGGACCAGCACGCGGCGGATGGACGGCGATCGGAATCGTTAAAATTTCTACGCAAAAGAAAGCGTCGTTCGAACTCGGCGAGAAACGGTTCAGGAAATGTTGCAGAGCTCGCGAGGTCTGACTGCTTTGCTTTCAGTTCTGTTTCTAAGTGACGGTCAGCGAGTCGTCGCAATCGAAGATGACTATTCAGCTGTCGTTGGCGAGCACGGGCTTCATCAATCGACATCGCTCGCCTGAACCCAAGGTCTTGATAGCGCTCTTTTGCGATATCGCATTCCTTCTTTGGTCTTTTGGCCCTTCCGGAAGGGGCATCGCGTTTGCGATAGGAAACGAACTGCAATTTCCAGTAAGGAGCCTTCTTCTTTTCCCGCAAAAACCGAACGTAGTAACCCACAGCCACCTCCAATAGTTATCGACGTAAAAGAACGTCCACCCCGTCCGATTCGGACGGGGTTTTGTATCGCAAACTATTGGAATGATTGGAAGTAAATTGGAGGTGGGGGGAATCGAACTCACCTTCCTTCGACGAGAAACAATAATAAAATCAACCACCGATTGATTCTGTCGACGATAACTGAGTGATCTTCTTTAAGCGTCAGTAAGCATCGTAAAGCAGCGTTCTCCATCCTTCCCACGCTCCTGCCACGCACCAGACTTTGATTTGTGGTTAACCTTGCGGACCAGAAGAAAACAATCGCATCGATTTTAGCGCCTCCGCCACCGCTCGCTTTTCTGGTTCGTTGAGCAACCGATCCACGGCCGCATAAACACGCATTTCCTCGCGGGCATTGTGCTCGTGAAGTTCTTCGAAAAGGCTCCGCTCAGATGCGGTTGTGTCGATGCCCTGCTTCAGCTGATTTTCCACCTCCATCAACAACGGGATGATGATTTGGTGCTCCTCCCGGAGAGTAAACACTTCCTCCGAAGCAGTTTCTTTGGGGGATTTGAGTAAAACCGGAAAAATCAGATCCTCCTCGCATTTTATGTGGCGTAGAAGGGAGAGCTTGTACTTTCGAAAGGAGTCTAACGCTTCCTGGGGCTTCGTGCGCTTTACGTTGAGAAATTCATCATAGAGTTTGTCTATGGCCTGATGATCCTCCGACAGTAAAATGTCTGTGGATGCCTCCATGTAACACCGTCTCCTTTACTTTGGTTTACTCAAGTTCCTCTGAGTCTCCCTTTCAACAGTTTTAGGGAATAGAATATTGTTTTCTAAATGGATGTGCTGGATGAGATCCGCGTCTAACTCAGCCAGCTGAGCAAAGGTTGCCTTATACGTATTGCAGGCATCGGTTGGAATTTGATAATTCCCGCTCAGCTCGCGCAGGCGAAATAGATGGCCGCCTTCTCGTTCATGTTCAGTTCGCATGGCTTGAATCGGCGTGGTCACGGAAGCAAACGGCACCTTCGGCCATGGGAGATTGCCCTCACTGTCTAGCGCCCTGATGTACGGAAACAGGACATTCTCTTCCTTCCAAAGATGCTGGTGCAGATCTTCCACGATTTCATTGAATACCCGGGAACACTCGGCAAGCTCGGGATGTTTCTTCGCGTGAACCCGTGCGATTTTCTCAAGGCCTGCTTTGGCGATCGGCAGCATCTTATGGAGGAAGGCGTGATGGTTCGTGTAAATATAATCGACCAGAAATCCGATGGGCCATTGCGTGAAACGACTGAGCTGGTTTACGCCCTCGCTTTGGTTGGAGACGGAGAGCACAGCGTTTCGTACCTCCTCGAACGCGACTCCTTGCTGCTCACACGCTTGCTTAAGTGTCCGGTCTCCGTGGCAGCAGTAGTCCAGCCCGAAGGAGGAAAGTACCGCACCCGCTCGATAATTTGCGGCAACGAGTTGTCCTAAGGAAGATTCAGGTTCTACGTTCATTGGAATCCCTTTCTTTTTGTGGAGGAGCGCTGACAAAGGCATCCGCCTTGATGCGGTTCATGCTGATCCCCGCGAGAAAAAGCTTCTTTCGAATGGTTCCTACCACGCCTGCATCTCCGCAGAGATACACTTTGCAACGTTTTATCTTTTCAAAATCCTGCATCAGAACCTCTGTGACATGGCCGTTTCGGCAACCACCAGAGGTTCCATTCAGGACCACCTCGTCATAGAAAAACTGAGTGGAGGTACTGGCGAGAGACCTGAGTTCTTGGCGATAGTAGAGGCGTTCCGGGTTTAAAGCTCCCTGATAGAAGTAGATGGCACTCTGTTTTCCAACCATTAAGGCCTCTCTTGCTATCGCTTGAAGGGGAGCCACACCGGTCCCAATGCCCACGAGTAGAAAGGGGGGATCTTCAGAGTCAGGTAAGTAACAACAATCCCCTCGGGGAGCAGTCATCCTCAATCGGGCGCCCGGCACACATTCATTGAAGAACCAGCCGGTCATTTTACCACCAGGAATCTGGCGGACATGAATGTCAAAAAAGTCCCGCTCGCCGGGAAGGCTTGCAATGGAATAGCTCCGAACTAAATCATGTGGACCAAAAAAGTTAACGTATTGACCCGCATAAAATTCAAAAGCGGGTGGGCGGCGAAACCGGACCAGAAGGATGTCAGAGGAGAGGTGGCTACGCTCCACTACCACGGCGTCAAAACTCGGAACGGCTTCATCCGCAAGCCGAACTTTCATGGGTTCGATGGGAAGGCACTGGCAAGCGAGAAAGTAGCCCTGCTTCTTCTTTTCGTGGCTTAAGTCCTTTTGAGAATGGGGAGGAGGAGCAAGATCGATCGATTGCATTAGGCAGCTTTGGCAAACTCCTGCCCGACATGAGGCGGGAATTTTTGCTCCTGCCTCCTGTAGCGAATCCAACAGGGAAACCCCTCGCGGAACACGGTAAAGGTTGTCCTCAAAATTGATGTCGATGGTTTCCATCGCGGCTACCGGCTTAGAACATCGTTGCGCACTGACTCGGCAATCCCTGCTACTTGGGCAATGTCCGCCTCGGCCACCTCATGCTCCCGCAAAGTTTTCCCAAGAAGCTCAATGACGGCGTCGACATGAGAGTCGTTTAAACCGAGTTTCAAAAGATGCGCATGACCAAGGCGCATATCTTTCCCCGTGTATTCGTTGGGACCTCCGAAAGCCATGGTAAGAAAGGCCTTCTGTTTGATCATTTGCCGTTCCATGTCGGTATCGTCGAAGAACCGAGAGATGCGCTCATCGGTGAGCACCTTTCGGTAAAAAGATTCCACTAGGTTGTCTACCGTGGCTTTACTAGAGATGCGTTCAAACAGAGTCGTCACTGGAGGGCTCCTTTTCCAAGTCTTAAAGATGTATTTGTAATACACCTTTAAACGGTGCTATTGTCAATTTGAAATGAATCGCTGTTTTATGGAGTGAAGGTAAGAAGCCGTGCAACTTTCTTTACATGCAGATTATGCATGTCGAACATTGATCTACTTAGCCATCAGTCCGCGCGCCTCAATTCCTCAGATTTCCAAAGCATACGGAATTTCCAACAATCACCTGGTAAAGGTGGTTCACCGATTGGGGCAAGCGGGCTACGTAAAAACGACCCGAGGAAAAGGGGGCGGCATTGAGCTCGCCCGACCTGCTGAAGAAATAGGTTTGGCGGATGTCGTGCGGGAAATGGAGCCGTCTTTCGATATGGTTGAATGTTTTAACCGGGCCACCAATACCTGCCGAATCGTACCTGGCTGTGGCCTTAAGGACGCGTTACAAGAAGCGACGAAGGCATTTCTGTCTACGCTCGAAAAATACTCGCTCAGTGACGTCATCAAAGATGAGAGCTACCTCCGCAGGGCCTTGCTTGGGAAAGCGTCTTTCCCTCCCAGGAAAACAGCTGCTATCCCATCTACTTGACGCGCCGTTTCGATGCGCTGTGCTTTGACGCGACACACTAATAAATCCATGCTCAACGGATGGATTTAAAACCGCCGACCGAACTCAAAGAATCTTCCACTACCGATGCGATTCCTCTGGCTCCTTCTCTGGGGCCAACCCTTTCGGAGGGGCACATACGCCACACACGGCCTTTAGTGGATCAACGTTTGCTCGTCATTTGTGCGATTTCACTCGGTATCGCCGCCGTCACCAGCTTGATTGCGTTGCTGCTCGTGAACCTCATCTCATTTATCACCAACGTCGCCTTTTACCAACGAGCCTCCTTCGAGTCCGTGGGACCCGCCGGACATCAATTGGGCCTTGTCGTGATTTTGGTTCCGGTTTTAGGAGGCGTTATTGTGGGGCTAATGGCGCGCTATGGATCGAAAGCTATTCGCGGCCATGGAATTCCCGAGGCGATGGAGCAAGTCCTTTCCAATGAGAGTGTGATTCCGGCGCGCCTCACTTTTCTCAAACCCATCTCCGCCGCAATTTCTATCGGTACCGGAGGGCCCTTCGGTGCCGAGGGGCCAATCATTGCGTCCGGGGGAGCCTTTGGCTCCGTCATAGGTCAGATCATAAAAACGACTGCACAGGAACGAAAGACCCTGCTCGCTGCGGGTGCTGCCGCCGGAATGACGGCAATTTTTGGAGCGCCTATCTCCGCTGTTATTTTAGCGATTGAACTTCTTGTGTTTGAGTACCGCCCGCGCTCATTTGTTCCCATTTCGATTGCGGCAGCAGCGGCCGGCACGCTTCGCTTAATGCTTTTCGGAGCGGCACCTGCGTTCAGCATGCCGGTGATTGAACCTCCCACTCTCACGGGAATGATTGGCTATCTAGGCGAGGGCGCTCTCATCGGCATCGCCAGTGTGATCGTCACGAAGCTTGTCTATTGGATCGAAGATCAATTCGAGAAACTTCCTATCCATTGGATGTGGTGGCCCGCCATGGGTGGATTGGTAGTAGGCGTCGTGGGGTACTGGTTTCCCCATACCATGGGAGTCGGCTACGACAACATCGACAGAATTTTATCGGGCACGCTTCCCATGGGTGCTGTCGCACTCTTCTGCTTTATGAAGCTCGTATCGTGGTCGGTATCATTGGGCACGGGAACCTCGGGGGGACCTCTAGCGCCGTTGTTTCCGATTGGGGGGGGGCGCGGGCTTCTCTACGGCGAGTGGCTTTCGCAATGGTTACCTCCTTCATCGATTGATCTTAGTGTTGCAGCGTTGGTAGGGATGGCTGCAATTTTTGCTGGCGCTTCGAGAGCGATGATGACTTCCGTCGTCTTTGCATTTGAGACGACGAGGCAACCATGGACATTGCTCCCACTGCTTGCTGGATGCACGGCTTCGTACATCGTGTCCTGCTTACGTATGCGTCACACGATTATGACGGAAAAAATCGCACGGCGGGGGGTTACCGTACCTGTCGAATATAGTGCAGACCCACTGGCCCAATTTACCGCCGGAGAGATTGCCACGAAAGCGGTGGTTAGTTTTCCGGCGACTGACTCTATCGAGGAGGTACGAGCGTTACTTTCCTCAAAAGCCCCGCGTTTTCATCACCAAGGTTATCCCATAATAAATAGCGAGGGAGTTCCGCTTGGGGTGTTTACCCATAAAGATTTGATGACCGTAGAGAACGGAAAAATCTTGGGTGAAATAATAAAGCGACCGCCCTTTACCGTGTCAGCGGCAGCCTCATTGAATGAAGCAAGAGACTTAATGGTACGCGAAAAGATCGGACGATTGCTTATCACCCATCCCAAACACGGTGGGCTCGTCGGTATACTCACCCGCAGTGATCTTCTGCGCGCGCACTCCGGAAAACTATCTTCCGAACAAAAGAAAGAAACCAAATTCCCGTTCCCGAGACTTCGCTAGTTCGTAGCCAAAAACGCAAATAATCCAAAGCCTTTGCCTGTATCGGTGAGATGGGAGATAAGAGCGCAGGTCGCCTTGCTAATAGGAGTAAGAATTGAAACGGCTTTGGATTGGTTTCGCAGTGGTCTTGGTATTTTCTTTCGGAGTCTTGGGATGGATTGGCTCCCGTGTTTATCAGGAAGCACCACCTCTGCCGGAAACGGTCGTCAGCGATACGGGAGCGGTCATCGTCGCTCCTGGCGAAATTTCCTATGGTCAAAATGTTTGGCAAGCCATGGGTGGCATGGAAGTGGGATCGATATGGGGGCACGGAAGTTACCTTGCTCCGGATTGGACCGCGGATTGGTTGCACCGGGAAGCCACCTTCATCCTCGGCCGGTGGTCAAACGAAAAATACCAGAGGTCTTTTAGCGAGCTGAATCGGGAAGAACAGCTTGGCTTGGAGGGGCGCCTCCAGCAGATTATCCGCACTAATCGTTTTGATCCGAATTCCCGAACCCTCACGATTGAGCCGATTCGAGCCGAAGCGTTTGAGGACAATGTAAAATATTTTTCTAGCGTCTTCGCAAACGGCAACACGGCCTACGCGATTCCCAAAGGGGCCCTTTCCGACCCGAAGAAACTAAAAGCGCTCGGCTCCTTTTTCTTTTGGACATCCTGGGCCGCTTCCACGAATAGGCCGGGAGATCATATTTCCTACACGCACAACTGGCCCCATGAGCCGTTGGTGGGAAATCGACCGTCGAGTGAGTCAATCGTATGGACGGGCGTGAGCATTCTCATGCTTCTGGGCGGGATTTGTGCGTTGGTTTGGTGGTACGCCTCACGGCCGGAAAAAAACACTCACCAGCCGGTGCCGGAGGTTGATCCTTTGGCAGGTTGGAAAGCCACTCCCTCTCAGCGCGCCACCCTTAAGTATTTCTGGATCGTATCAGCCCTTATTCTCGTGCAAATCGTAGTCGGTATGATCACGGCACATTATGGAGTCGAGGGTGGCGGGCTTTACGGCATCCCTCTCTCCGAAATACTTCCCTATAGCGTGACCCGAACCTGGCACGTTCAGTTAGGGCTCTTTTGGATTGCGACGTCATGGCTTGCGGCGGGACTTTTCATCGGTCCGCTAGTAAGCGGCGTGGAGCCAAAGGGACAACGCCTTGGAGTGAACATTTTATTCTTGGCGCTCCTTCTCGTAGTCGTTGGTTCGTTGACCGGTGAATGGATGAGTATTCATCACAAAATGTCCGACACGATTTCTTTTTACTTCGGTCATCAAGGGTACGAATACATTGACCTAGGGAGAGTCTGGCAAATCGGTCTCTTCTTTGGTTTGATTCTCTGGCTGTTCCTAGTCGTTCGAGCGGTTTGGCCCGCGCTTAAAGTCCCCGGCGATCAAAAACATTTGCTTTGGCTGTTTCTGATTTCAGCTGCGGCGATTGGACTGTTTTACGGGGCAGGTCTGACCTGGGGACAACACACTCACCTTACCATTGTCGAGTATTGGCGTTGGTGGGTCGTTCATCTCTGGGTGGAAGGATTTTTTGAAGTCTTCGCGACTACGGTCATCGCTTTTTTCTTCACCCGACTTGGTCTCATCAATGCCAAACTCGCCGCGGAGGCAGCGCTTCTCTCTGCCACTATTTACTTATCGGGCGGAGTCATCGGGACTTGCCATCATTTGTATTTTTCGGGAACACCGACCGTAGCTTTGGCTTGGGGCTCGGTCTTTAGCGCACTGGAAGTTGTGCCGCTTGTATTAATCGCGTACGCCGCCGTCCATGACTTCCGGCTCTCGAAGAGCGGTCCCTGGGTACGAAAATATAAGTGGCCCATTTATTTTTTCGTCGCCGTAGCGTTTTGGAATATGGTTGGTGCCGGGCTTTTCGGTTTCATGATAAATCCCCCGATCGCGCTATATTACATGCAGGGTCTCAATACCACCGCCGTGCACGGTCATGCAGCACTCTTTGGCGTCTATGGAATGCTGGGTATTGGTCTCATGCTTACCTGCCTTAGAGCGCTCATGCCCAATGCAATATGGAAAGAGTCCTGGATTCGATTTTCATTTTGGGCAACGAACTTGGGCTTGTTTCTGATGTGTGTGGGAAGTCTTCTTCCCGTCGGCCTCCTCCAAACGTGGGCCTCGGTGGAACATGGTTACTGGTATGCAAGAAGCTCCGAGTTTTTAGATACTCCGCTGATGCAAACTCTCCGATGGGCTAGAGTTCCGGGAGATTCAATCTTTGCCCTCGGCGCCATTGCTTTGGTTTTTTTCGTGTTTAGTTTGCGGGGAAACGTAACCGAAAAATGCAAAAAATAATCGATCAGTGCCCAAGATAACGTGCTTCCAAGCGATTGCGGTAGCTTCGCCAGGTTCTTTCGATTGAGGTGTGTCCCATCCACGCTGAGACCTCTTCGAGGCGAAAACCTCGATTGAGCATTAGGTCAGTAAACCCTTTCCTGCCTCCATAAAGACCGACGCTAATGCCGAAATGTTTTCTGATTGTTTTGACACATGGCCTTGCGAATTCGCCGGACCGAACGATCTTGGAGATACGCTTCTGCTGTTTTGAAATCAGGGGAATGAGTTTCCACCTCTCCCAAGGCGGTAGCGCCACGAGCTTCTCCTGATAAACCCAAAGAACTGCCGGGCCTTTTGGGACACGTTTAATGTGAAAATTCCCGGCCTGCTTTAATCGGTCAATTTCCGACGGGCGCAGGCCGGCCCAGACCGAAAGCAGTAGCCAATTGTAATGGCGTTCGTGCAGCTTATTCCGCATCTCTTCAAGTCGGTCGGCGGAGATCGGATCGGATTTGCGTCGCTTGTCGGTAATCTTTTTGTAGTACGCTTCAGAAAGCCTGCTGCGTTCGTGACCGCGCGGGGAAGGAACGGGGAGAAATGCCATTCCCGTTTTGCGAGAGATGAAGTAGCCCCAATGATTAATGAATCGTAGAATTTTTCGGATATACGAAAGGCTCCAGGCCTTCTCGTGAAAGCAGTCGTAAAATCTGTCGACCGAGTCAAACCACTCACGCGGCTCAAGATTGAGTTCGATAATGATCTTCTTCGCCGTGGACCAGCATGCAGCAGTGGGACGTCGATCGGAATCCGTGAATCTCCGCCGCATCAAAAATCGTCGTTCAAATTCAGCGAGAAATGGTTCAGGAAAAGTAGCGGCATTGATTTGGTTTGAACGGTTTCGGCTCAATTCTATTTCTAAGTGACGATCACTCAGGCGCCGCAGACGAAGCGAACTATTCAACTGCCGTTGGCGAGCGCGAGCCTCTTCGAGCGACATCGCCGGCCGAAACCCAAGGTCTCGCCAACGCTCTTTTCCAACATCACATTCCTTCTTAGGCCGTTTCGATGTTTTGTTCGCGGAATCCCGCTTTCGGTAGGATACGAACTGCAATTTCCATTGAGGAGCGCTCTTTTTTACCGGCAAAAACCTAACGTAGTAGCCCACAGACGACCTCCAATAGTTATCGACGCAAAAGCACGTCCACCCCGTCCGAATCGGACGGGGTTTTGTATCGCAAACTATTGGAATGATTGGAAGTAAATTGGAGGTGGGGCCCACCTTCTATCGACGAGAAACAACAATAAAATCAACCACCGGATGATTTTGTCGACGATAAACCATTGGTTTTCTCTGAGCGCTAGTGAGCAACGTTAAGCAGCCTTCTCCATCCTTCCCACGCTCCTGCCACGCACCAAATTTTGATTTGAGGCTAAGGATGGGGAGTGATGGCGATGATCGTAATGACGGTCTTGCCAGGGCCATAGGGCCAAAAGATTCGGTGAAGTTGGGGCTAAGCAATTCGGCGTTTCACAGGTCGCTTTGGACGGGGGGACGCCAGGACATCAAAAGAGAGATGGCACTTCTGACTGAGCCCAGCTTCGCCGTTGGATTCGCAGGCTCCGATAAAGCAATCGAGAATTCGTTTCATTTCCCGCAGGGATTTCATTTTGTCCGCTAGTTCCTGTCGCTTCTCTACGGCTATGTCACGACCCTTCCGGCAGCTCACACCATTCTGACGAAGATCAATGAGCTCCCGTATTTCTGAAAGCGTAAATCCGGCTCCTTGGGCCGTTTTTATGAAATGGAGACGGTTGAGAATATCCCCCGGAAACTCCCGGTAGTTTGAGGAAGTGCGCGCCGCTTTGGGCAGCAGGCCCTTGGACTCATAAAACCGCAGGGTCTCCCGATCGATCCCGGCGCGTTCAATTATCTCTTTAACCTGCATATAATAACTAATAATATCAGATAAATATAAGTGCTTGAGCTGGTACTATGCTACATAGTTTATACTGGAATTGAAAGATCAGGTAGGAGGTTTTCGCATGGGGCTTGGGAAGCTTGAAAATAAATCGGGATGGATGGTCGGTGGGGGCGTGCTCGCCGCGCTAATGGCCTCCGTGTGTTGCATCGGACCTCTGATTTTGACCCTTCTCGGGGTTTCGGGAGCAGCTGTTCTGGCCAGACTAGAATTCCTAAGAATCCCGATGATCCTTTTGGTGGCGGCCTTGTTCGCCGTCGCCGGAATCAGTTTGTTTCGAAAACGCGGCAGTTGTGAGCCAGGATCCTTATGCGCCGATCCTAAACGCTTTCGAAGGATGGTCATCGCCTATTGGTTGGGACTCGCGCTTGCAGCGCTGGCGATTACCTCAACGGAATGGATCGCCTGGGTATTTTGAGGTGTCGGAGAAAGTATGAAACTCATTGTAATAACTTTGTTCGCTATCATGGGAAATATATACGCTGCGGAGACAGCGAAAGCCTGTTTCAAGGTAGAAGGCATGACTTGCGCTGCTTGCTCAATCACGCTCAAGGCAGCGGTAATGAAACTCGATGGAATTATCTCCGTTTCCGCGTCGCCCAAAGAGCACGAAGCAGTTGTCGAATTTCTTCGCGATAAGACAAATGCAGGGGCCATACAAAACCAAATCAATAGCACCGGATACCAAGCTTCCGTTAAAGAGTGTCCGAAGGGATAAGTGTTATATGAGTAAAGTCTCATTGAAGCTGGTCTATTTTGAAGGGTGTCCAAACGCAAAACTGGCTGAGACACGCTTAAACCAAGCTGGTATCGAGTTCGAGAGAATATGCCAGGATTCCCTAGCGCAAGACAGCCCGTACAAAAAATACTCGTCTCCGACTCTTCTTCTGGGTGAAGCGATTGTCTTCGGGGCGGCCACCGGGACAGACGGTGGCTGCTCACTCGATCTCCCGGACGTGCCCACGCTGAAAACACGGTTACAAAAAATGTTACAGCATCGATAGTTCGGTGAGAACCACCCTAATAGTTTAGGTGATACCACGCACCAAACCAAAAGAGGTGCAATTGCCCTCTCCTTCGCGTTCTAAGCCATGAACGTGGCGGTCGACGTGCTCTCCAGCCACTCGTGATTAACGTAAAATTCGACTGATAGAGTATTTCCATGCTTTATGAGGCCACTGGAAGACGCAGGGACGTCCTTCTGCGGAGGAATCAAATCAAGACTCAAGACGAGCCACTCTTTGTCAGCTTGAGCGTAGTTGTAAGCGGTTGTCAGGTTTGGCAGCTGCTGGAGATACTTGGGGCCTAAGCGTCCAATCTGGAGTTTGAAATACTTTTCCGCGTCTAAAGCGAGGTATTTTGACCCATTGTCCTGAGTAACTATGAATCCGTAATCGAAACCCTTTTGTATTGGAACCATGGACTCCAAGTCCAAGGTCGCGATTAAGTGTTCTGAATGATCAAATATCGTTGGATCATAGTTTCCAGAAACAATACTCGAAGTATAGTCGTGATAAATTCGGGCATCTGCGTCTGGATCAGGGGACGGAGTTTGGGTTCGAGCATATTTTTCCGCCACGTTCCTATCTGCCGAGAATGAAATAAAGTGCTTTTTCTGCAGCCGCCCCCCAAAAGCGAAGTCGGTTGCTACATGGGCGGTTACCGCATCAAATACCCCCAACTGCGAAATTAGGTAGGGGTTTCCACCGTTGATGAAATCAGCCGGAAAGCCGCCTCGAAGAACGGTTCGAAGTGTTTGAAGCCTTTGCTCTCGTCCATTTCTAATCGATTCGCCACGGTGAATTTTCATAGTGAATGCTCGTTATCTTAACAGTTTTTCACAACTAACCCAATGCGTGCAACTGGCGAACCTCTCCGCTGGCCTGAAACCAATCTTTTGCGGCCAGAACCTTTACCACCCTCATTGGAGGAAAGAAGCCATGGGGAAATTCGCGAGCCATAAAGTCGTTTATTATTTTGGACCGCTCTGTTGATGGCAGCTGCTCTTCGAATGACATCAAGACTTCCTCGGATTTGAGTTCACTGGCTTCGGCGACCTGTGGCAATTCGATCGCGAGCTGCATTTTGTTTTTCGGCACATCTTTTAAATTTTTATTCTTCTTAAGGCTTCTTAGATCTTGCTCGTTTTGAGGTGGGTGCGCCCTCATTTTGAGAGACTGGGTTCCATTTTTTGAGGCACCTCCGACAACAATTCGAGCCGCCTCGTTTTGAGGTGCCTTATCACGAGGCGGCTTATCGTCGTGACTTGGATTTCCGCAAGCGAGCGATGACACTTGCCACAGATTTCCAATCTTGAAATCCACTTCTACGATTGAGATTAGCCCCCTCTCTTTTAGGGTTTTGAGGCCGCGAGAGATAGTTGCGTGCGACATCCCGGCCTGCATCTCGATATACCCAACCGATGCTCGGACCACACCACCGGAACTTGGGAACCGCCACGCCCGGCTAGATAGCCAGAGGAACAAACGAAAACAGTCACCCGAAAGATCCTTGAGTAATGGCTCTGAAAATACGCCGTGAGATAGCTTGAAAAAACCTTGAGGCGTTCCTATCTCACGTTGAGGTTCCTCAATTTGAGGTTGCTCAACTTGCGGGATCAAGTGCGCTTCTTTTTGAGGTGCCTCTTTCTGAGGTGGGTCGATTTGAGCCACTTCCGTGCGAGCTTTCTCGATTTGGGGTTCCTCATTTTGAGCACGCTCAAATCGGGGCGGTAACTTAGGCTGAAGCGTCTCAGTCTGAGGTTGCTCGTTATGAGGATGCTCATTTCGAGGGATTCGGTGGGGAGGTACCTCAATTTGAGGCACCTCCTTTCTCTCTTGAGGAGGCCTCATCGAGACCCCATCTCTATTCAGCTTCAGTGGCTCATTTACTCGCAATGCCTTAAGCCTTTCCTTTAGGTCGTTGTCTCGTCGTTTGGTCATCTGGCACCTCCAAAGGACGCCTCGATTTCCTTTTCGAGAGGGGCCTCGATAATCGGCAGATCGACCCGCATCCTTAGAACTACCTCGTTGGCTAGGGCCAGGTAGTCTTCTGCTCCAGCGCTTTCCGGTGCATGGTGGAAGACAGTCCTGCCGTATGCTGGTGCTTCCTTCAGCTTCACGGACCTGCGAATTCTGGTTTCAAAGACTGCCTCTCCAAATCCGGCGATGAGCCCATCCCAGGTTTCAGCGGAGATTCGTGTCTGATCGGACATGGTGAGGAGGTACCCAAGGATTCGCAGGCGCTGGTTGGTGCCCTGCCGAATTTCCCCTACCTCCGACAGCAGTTCCTTGATTCCCATCATCGCGAAGTAGCTTGAATCAACTGGAACGATGAGGCTGTCCGCAGCATTCAAAGCGGAGTTCATAAGAGGGCCAAGAGTGGGGGGCGTGTCTATGAGTACGACGTTATACTCCTCCCGAAGCTGATTCAGGCGTTGGCCCAATCTTAACTCGCTGTTTGTCATACCGACCATTTCCCGCTCCGCTCTCGCGAGCATCGGAGTCGCCGGTATGAGATCAAGTCCTTCTCCTTGATAAACAACTTCTGCTGCCGAAACTTCTTTGTTCAGAATGAGGTCAGCAACGGAAAGCTTTATGGAATCTAGCTCGACTCCAATACCCTGCGTTGCGTTACCCTGCGGATCTAGATCAACGAGTAGAACGGTAAGTCCGTTTAGAACGAGGGCCTGGCTGAGGTTGATCGCGGTTGTGGTTTTGGCCACCCCGCCTTTCTGATTTGTGACTGCAATGATGTGCGCACTCATGATGCCTCCAATTGACTTCGGCCCACCCTGGAAGGAGCATCACGGGTAGAGCCGGGCTCGCGGCCTGGTTTCGAGATTCAGTCCCTTGCGTTTGCAAGGAGCTGCGTTTTCGGGCGCCAGGGATTGCACTCCCTCGGCGCCTTTTTATATATGTACCTCAAACGATATATAGCATTCAAGTGATATTTCTTGATTGACCTATATCGCGTAGGATACAGTTGAATGAAGTTGAAGCTCGAAACCATATTGCAGAAGAAGAAGATCTCGAAGTACCGCTTCGCCCAAATGCTGGGTCTTCCTACGTCTTCAATTTTCCGGTACTTCAAGCCGGACTATGATCCAAAACTTTCCACTCTTGAGAAGTGGGCTAAGGTGTTGGAAATGAAAGTACGGGATCTATTGGACGAATGATTTGAAAGCAGAAATGGATCTCGTGAATGTCTATTACAAAGGAAACGAAAGCAGCAGTATCCGGCCTACTCCTTCCTCTTGCTTGGATCATTCGTTCTCTTCTCTCGTTCCCAATTAAAATTTGTATCAAGCTATTGGTGGTCTTCCTTGTTCCATTAGAAGTGGATCAGTCTCGCCCTAATAAAGGTGAGAGAACGCTCTATTTGGAAAAACGTTTTGCGAAAAAGAAGCTCCGTCTTCTTGAATTGCTAATGTATTTCCATTCGAAGATACGAAAAATATATGAAACACTTTCGGGGCTAGGGGCGCTCGCTCTGGTTGAACCGGGTGCAACAGCCTATGGCTTAGAGACTTCGGGACAAGCAACAAATTTTCAGCTTTTTGGCCCCCCGAAACCACCTGATGGCTCCCGAGGCTTCAATGTCTATTGGCTAAATGATTTCAAACGGACGGGAAAATTCGTTATTAGAAGCGTCGACGATTCAAATGGCGGGAGTTACGTCATCAAGGCTATTTGGATCTCGGGTCCTCACGCTGGTGAAGGGTTCGTGCTTGAAAAGCCGAGAAGTTTTGATTCGCTAAAAAAAGTACATTCTAACGATAAAATCCCGAGCTATTTCTTTTTGGAGCCGAAATGGCTTCGAGGAGTCATGGTAGTCGCGGCCTTGCTCGGGTTAATCAAGTTTGGACTTGAGTTTTTTGGTCTGGTGAAACCGTTCCTTCCAAGCAAGTAACCGTATTTGAGACTTTAGGATGCTTAAGCAACTTTCCGTTTCCGTAAGGTAATCACTTCACTCTTCCAATATTCGAAAAGCATTACCATGGCGAAGGTGTCCAACTCACAATACCGAAGAAGAGCCTGGGAAATACGTTGCGCTTCCTGTTCGTCCATCTCGGTGAACTGCATGCGAGCATACGCCATCATTGCAGCGCCGCCATCCGCAAGGGCTGTTTCGGGATAGAGCGCCTCAATGACCCGATCTTCTTCCGGGCTAAAAATAGGCTCAAGCGTTTTGTAGGGATCTAAAACCTTTCCTTCGGGGGTCAATTGTATCCACTGTTTGTTGCGGTAATTTTTGCTTTGGATTTCTCCGCTTCCGCCGTAAACAGGCTTCGAGTATTTGTCCTTCAAGTACGACGATTGATTAAGTGTGGCGGGGAGTACGTACTTCAATGAATTTGAACCTGCTGTCAGCGGGTGATAGTAGTACCGAAGAACGAGGTCTCTCATATCGACCATCGTTCGTAGCCCTTCCCACAGGTTATTCTTTTTGGATTCGTCCTTTTTCTTCGTAACTGTTCTAATCCATGCACACAGCTCTTCGATTTCATTCTTAGGGAGATCACTTACTTTCAATTGTTCATGAATCTGGCAGAGAACCGTATTCTCGTGGGCGGCAAATCGAAAAATGGTACCCGAGTCTTTATCGAGTTGCGATTTTAGAGCTCGAATGAATTCGAAGTTCGGAAAGATGCCTCTCTTCCGATTGATGAATTCTCCGGCATGAGCGATTTTTCCGTCTTCTTGAACGGTATGGTGAGAAAACTGAAAGGCAATTTGTTCATACGGACGTTTTCCCTTATTAAAGGGTATCGCAACCTGCGCGGTTTCAAAGTCAATGAAATGGAGAGGATACTTCCAATTCGACATCTCGTTTGCCAAGCCGCTCAGATCCAGGAAGGGCGTCGTTTCTGCCTTGAGTTCCTTTTCTACCTGAATCCACTGGCGTTCAGTTCGAGAGACCCCAGGGCCGTCTTCGCGGTCCTTAGGATTAATGTCCTCACGGGTGAGGTCCTTAAGAAAATACTTTCCCTCTTCCAATAGCTTTTCTGCACTGCGATTATCCCAAAGATCAAAAACTAACGGTTCATTCAATCTTTTGCCTAGGACCTTTTGCCAGCACTCATCGAACCCGCTCTTCAGACCCGATTTTTTATCTTCTTCGTCAATTCGGTACTCGCAGCTCTTGCAGGCACTTCCAAGGGGAGCTTGTATCTTCGTATCGCTCTCGTAGTGTGAGGCGAGATGAGTGACCCATTCCTCAAAGGTCTTGCCCTCGTACTTTAGGCCATGAATGAAAGTTACTTCCTCATCAACCGGTACTTTGATTAACAGCTCTTGTCCCAATTCGTCGCCGGTCAGCGCCTTTTTAACTTGGACCTGCGGTCGGCCGGTTGGCGAACGCAAAAGTAGGAAATTCTGGTTTAAGCCCTCGACCGAAGCTTCGACCGTCTTATTTACCAAGTATAGGTAAGAGGAGATTGAAAATTTGGGCAAAGCTTTCTTTGCTACGAATGCCTGAAATGCGATGTCGTACAAGTAAGGTTCCCAATCGCTCAGTAATTTCTTTTCCTTGGATCTTTTCTGATAGAACCGGTCATTGGCTGGATCAAAACTGGAAGCTTTAACTTCGTATAGGGAAACGTGGTTCCCCTTTTTGACCAAGATATCAACGCGAACAAACAGACTCTCGAATCGCAATGCCGCTTCATAAATTACTACGTTTTCCTTTTTTAGAAGGTCAGTAGTTTCGGCGAGGGCACTGTCATAATCTAAGGTCTCAACCTCGGTACCATTCGGAAAATACAATTTGGCGAGCGCTCCAACCTGGAAGCCGCCTTCGGCAAGGGCTTTCAAGAAAGGATCGTTTTCCATGGTGTTCCCGTACCCGCGCTTCCCAGTGAATGCGAGTTTCGTAGGGCACTCTTGGGCCATTTTAAAACGGGATTTGGTGAGAAATCTTGGTTTGCGAATTGGTTCCGATGGCACTTGGACGCTCCTTCGGTTCCTCTTCGGCGTAATGCGGACTAACTGTTAGGAAATAGCGCCCAAAACCTCACTTTTGCATAAGGAAGTGGCTCGAATCTGGCGATAAGAACCCAAGGGACTATGAAGAGCACAACGCAACGAGCAATGCGACAGTCTGGAGACTTCGTGATTGGTACAGACCAAAGCCTTCTTTTCATTAAGCTTGGCCAGGGAGGCGAGTGGGAAAAGGCCTGTATAGAATCAGAAGGTACCATCCGCTTAGGATTTAACGAAGCTGATCACGCCCTATGCATTGGTGGAAATTGGGATGCCGTTGCGAAGCACTACCGAGAAGTTGAGGGATCCAGCAAAGGAAAGGCAACGGAGTACTCCAATCAGATTCGAGCTTTCTACGAAGAGCCTGAGAGTACAATTTGGTTTACGTTTTATGCAGGTCACCTTTGGTGGTGCACCGCAAATGCCAAGGTAGAACTGCTTCCGGATGGCACAAAGATTCGACGGGTGATTGGAAGCTGGCGCAATCAGGACACAGCCGGAAATCCAATCTCGCTGGACGATTTGAGTGGGAAACTTCTCCAAACCAGAGGATTTCGAGGAACGATCTGTCAACCGTCGGCGGTGGAATATCTTCGCCGCAGACTCAATGGAGAAAAGATGCCAGAGGTGATTCGTTCACTTCAGGCAAAGAAGGAATTGGTTGAAGCTATAGTTCCTGTGATTCAGAGTCTCTCCCCTCAAGACTTCGAACTTTTGATCGACTTAATTTTTCGGCAGGGTGGCTGGCAGAGAGCAGGAATAGTGGGAGGCACTGAAAAGGATATCGACCTCTATCTTTATTCCCCGGTTACGAAGGAACGAATTGCTATCCAAGTTAAGTCCAGATCCTCGTTAGGTGAGTTTCGCGACTACATGCAGAGATTTTCTTCTATGTCTGACTTCAGCAGATTTTTCTATGTCGTGCATTCGGGAGGCGAGGAGCTATTGGCGGCTGAAGCGCCGAAACACATCACCGTGATTGCAGGTACCGAGCTGGGTGATCTAGCCGTGCGAGCCGGATTAGTTGACTGGGTCATTGGGAAAGCGGGCTAAAAATGGCATCTTCACCAGCATCAACCATTCGCATCTTCCTCGCAAACGGAACGGCAGAAGGTCTCCGAATTATCGAGAAATCGAACTGGACGGGTAAAGCCGTGAGTTGCTCACGCTCTCAGTTCCCCCAAGTAAAAAAGCGCGAGGAATTTCAAAGGCCAGGCGTCTATTTGCTGGTCGGCGTGAATGATTCGAAAAATCTGCCCATGATCTATGTTGGAGAGGGAGATCCGGTTGGTCCGCGACTCGAATCACATCTGGCAAACAAAGACTTTTGGACCCACCTCGTGCTGTTTAGTAGCAAGGACCAGTTTCTAAACAAGGCGCACATTCAATATCTCGAATCCCGGTTGGTTCAGCTAGCCAAAGAAGCTAAGCGCTGCCAGCTCGAAAACGGCAATGCCCCCACTCTTCCAGCTATCTCTGAGGCAGATACAGCAGAAATGGAAAATTTTCTAGCGGAGATGCTCGTTATCTATCCGGTCCTGAATGTCAGCGCTTTTGAAGTTTCGGCCATTGCAAAAGAAGACGTTCAACAAGATCGGGAATTTCAAATACGAATCGGGGACGGTTTAGCAAGAGGGTATGATCGGCCAGAGGGGTTCATCGTGCTCTCTGGGTCCTGGGCAACAAAAGAAGAAACAGTCTCCTTGCAACCCCTCTATCGAGACATAAGAAAGACTCTTCTCGACAATGGTGTGCTAGCGATGAACGGTACACATTACCAATTTACCCAAAATTATACTTTTAACTCACCGTCACGAGCCTCGTGTGTAGTGTTGGGGCGAAGCTCGAACGGCTTGGTGGATTGGAAAAACAGCGACGGAAGATCCCTCAGAGAAATTCAAAGTACCAAAGAGTAGTTTGTAATCGACAGCCACCTCTAATTACCGACGCGAGTACTCGGTAACCCCTCAAATTCCGTCACTTTCTAAAGATCCGCGCTCCAGAAACCGATAGGAATGTGAAGTCTATTTCACAATTCCTTTTTGTTGACCAGGAGCGTTATATGCCCGCATGGATTGCAGGGAAGGTCCTTTGGTTTGATCGAGTGGTTGGCGAGGGACTCGTTATCGACGAGAAAGGAAACACCTACTTCCTCCATGAAGCGGCATTCAATTCTACGACCACTAAGAAACATTCCAAGAAAACTGCCTCAGCTCCGACCGATAACTCACGCGTAAAGTTTACTGTTTATTCGAACGGATTTACTTCGCAGGTCGACAGGATCAAAGAGGTATGAGTTCTAAACGTCGTGAACATGATAAACAGACGGAAAGCGCTCGCCCGACAATTGGCGACCATCGCCTGTATTGGAGTAGCAGTCTTTTTAACGACGTTTACCTTCGGCAAGATCTTCCTCGCCAATCGTTTTGGCAGCTAGATGAAGTAGGAGCATACGCGGAATTCCAAAGTGCCTTTCTCGATCTTTGCGCTGCCCTTCGTAAAGAGGACAAAGATAATTGGAATGAGCCGGAAACAGTGCGCCAATGGATTATTCCGATGATGGAAATCTTGGGCTGGCACGACAAGTGCTCAAAGCACCAATCTCCATTGATAGATAATCTAACTCTTACCGTCGCCGAAGAGGGTGGACAAAGTAGAACTTATAAACCCGATCTAATCTATTTGAATGATCCAGATGAACGGCCGCTGGTAAATGTTCGCGAGCAAGCGCAGCGGCGTTTTGCCAGCCAAACGTATACGAAGATGGTAGTCGAGGCGAAAGCCTGGCAGATTCTAAGTATCGCCGAACGACGCGAGCAGCTCCTCAACGACCGAAAAAAGCGTTCTCCCGATTTTGAGGATGACACCAGAGGTTTAACTCCTGACGAGCAATGCCTGAAGTATATGGAAATCCTGAACAAGGATTTTGGGATTTTGACCGATGGCCACACTTGGAGATTGCTCCACCTAAAACTTTCAAATGGCGACACTAAAAGGTGTTTCCAGTTCTCAATTGGTAGCGTCATCCAGACGGCAATGCGCCTTGAAAATGACCGAAGCGGTGCCGCATGGAAATCGTTATCCGAGAACCTTAAGTACTTTTACTACCTTTTCCGGAAGCAAGGTTTTTACACTGAGGATGGAAGTCATCCACTCGTTTACTCACTACTCGACTATAGTAAAAAATACGTCGATTCGATCGAACAAGATTTGCGCCAGAGTTTTGTGGGCGCAATGACGGTCATTTGTAACGGTTACCGCGACTCAATAGGACGTGGACTGACAGAGGAAGAGCGCGAGCTCGTGCGAAACGTATCGGAAAGCCAACTTTTCAATATTCTATTTATTAAATCCTGCGAAACGAGGGATGTACTTCCGCTTCGCAATCCGCACTATTACAAAACCTCCTTGACTGATATTGAGCATTCCTATTTCGACGTCTCGATTTCAAAATTCCTAGATACGATCGAATTTCCGGCATTCAATCCGGACGCGGACAAAGAATTTAATTCGAAGCGGCTGTCCCAAGTAATCACTGCTCGGTATGGGTGCTCGTACGACCCCGACGGAACGGAGATATACGATCGGTTACTCAATCTTTACAAGGTTGTTCAGGATGGAAATTACGGTCTCAAAATAAATGGCTTCCGCGAGACTGTCTTTACAAAACAAGAGTGGTCATTCGCAACAAAGCATAAAATTACAAACGACTTGATGGTTAGACTCCTTTTTCAACTCGGTTATACAAAATCAAAGACGGACGCCAAGGCATTCCAGCAAATCCCATATAGTTACTTTACCCCCAGACAATTAGGATCAATCTATGAAAGCTTCTTGGAGTTCACTCTCCTTGAGGCACCGCACGACCTCGTACTGGAAGGAAAAGAATGGGTAAAAATCAACCTAAAGAGTGCTTACGCGGCAACTGAAGCGAAGAACAAGGTCACCGTTAAGGCTGGACAGCTCTACTTCGATCACGATCCCAAACGGCGAAAGGGGTCGGGAAGCTTCTACACACCAGATTTCGTAGTACAACACGTACTCAAAAAATCTCTTCTGCCTTTAGTAGAAAACCGTTCATCTAAGGAAATTGCGGCAATTACCGTCTGCGACCCCGCTTTAGGCTCGGGCCACTTCCTAAATGGTGCCCTTGAGTTCTTGGCTCGCGCATATCGAGAAGCATTAATCCGAGAGTTAAAAGACGATTTAGAAGAAGATGAAACTGAAAGTCGAATTAAACTTTTGAAAACGTCGCTGTACGGTTGTGATCTTAACCCCAGGGCCGTAAAGCTTGCGAAAATGGGTTTGTGGCTTGCTACGGCCCATGCAAGTCACCCGCTGGAAACACTCGACGATCAATTGAAGGTGGGTGACTCGTTAATCGAGCCAACCGCCGTAAAAACGGGGAAAGTTCCTAAAGATTCTCAGTCTCTCGATTGGCCATCGGCTTTTCCGCAGGTGTATTCACGCAAAGCGGCCGGCTTTGATTGCGTTGCCTCGAATCCGCCGTGGGGCGCTGATATAGACAAGATTTTGGAATTTCTTCACGCTCGATACCCGCATTCGACACAGGAACACACCGATAGCTATAAGGTGTTCATTGAACGCTCTCTAGAACTCTGTAAAGACGGCGGAATGATCGGATTAGTGGTACCCAACACAGTTATATCCCAGGATAGAGTCAAAGATATTCGCGGCCTACTAGTGGAACAACAGATAGTAGACGTTACCGATCTCGGCGAGGGAGTGTTCGAAGACGCGACTGTACCTTCCTGCATCATTGTCTTCAAAAAGAGAGCGCCTTCCAAGGATGATTATTCATACAATTTCTCTTCCGTCGCAAATCTAGCAGACAATGAGGAGAAGGAATTACATATTGGAGAGAGCTTAACTCCCGTCAGTACCGCATCAGTACGTAAGCGCAACGACGTGAGCCTCCATCCGATGCTCGAAATCGACCTAAGTAAATTCTCCCCTCTAGGCGACTTTCCCGGACTCAAGTGCAAAGATGCGGGGATTAACTACCAAAGGGTGTCGGTAGGAAAGCAAGAAAAGGGAAACAGTGATTTGGCTGATCGCCTTCTCTATGAGGGAAAAAGGGAAAAGCCCTCCCATAAGATGTTCTGGAAGGGAACTGACATTGATCGTTACTATGTGGCAAAGGAAACCACTCGATTTTGCCGCCCAGAAACTAAACAGAAGCTACGCTCTAATGAAGTCGTTCATTTTAACGAAGAAGTTTACAAGACAGTTCCCAAACTTTTGATCCGTCAGACGGCAGACCGACCGATTGCGGCGCTTGATACTCAGGGAG
The DNA here is from genome assembly GCA_964604555.1 of uncultured Pseudobdellovibrionaceae bacterium. Lineage (GTDB taxonomy): Bacteria > Bdellovibrionota > FAC87 > UBA2466 > UBA2466 > CAZRZK01. The sequence continues at coordinate 67,389 of CAZRZK010000008.1, forward strand.
TTTGGTTTGGTCGCAGTGTAATTGCCATCTTAGTCGATCCTAAATCGCCTTATGCTCCGGAGTATTTCCTCGCACTACTTAATTCGGAAATAATGACCCACCTGTATTTTGACCTAGCCAGAGAAAAGGGACGAACTTTCGCTCAAGTTAAGTTAGGAAAGCTGAAGCAACTTCCGCTACGCCTCGTAGATTTTGCGAAGAAGGATGAACGCAAAATTCATGATGAGATCGTCGCGCTAGTCGAAAAAAGAATCTTATTAGCGAATAAAGGCGAGTCTGCTGAGAAAGTGGATAAGGCGCTCAATGAAATTATCAATCGCCTTTACGACGGAATGAGCGTTTCGAAACCAGCAAATACACAATCTGCCTCACAGGACACTCGCGTTCCTCGGCGCAGACGGGCAGCGTAGAACGTCATGAGCGATGACCTCAATAGGCTTAACTTCATTATTGATCTAATCCAGAACGAGCTAAATCTTGGACGTAGCCTCGAATATGCTAGAACAAATCTGAAGCGAGGATTTCCTGAAAGCGAAGTGGAATCCGCCGTTCAGCTTTTTCGGGCGCAACAGTCTGCCTTAGCTAGTAATCAAGTTACGGTCCTACAAGACCATCCCCTTTCGCCGTCGGAAAATTGGTTTGGTGCCACATCCACGAGTCCCCGAAGCCATTGGAGTCTTCTGAAGGACGTTTTGGCATACAAAAAGCACTGGACTCCCGAAATGCTTGAGAGCCTAGATGCGGCGTCCAGCACCGTCGTTTCCAATTTAGCCATGCCCTTCGGCGCAACAGAATGCGTCCGGAAAGGGTTAGTACTAGGGTATGTCCAAAGTGGAAAGACTGCGAACTTCTCTGCTGTAATCGCGAAAGCAGTGGATGCCGGATACAAGTTGATCATTGTTCTGGCGGGTATCCACAATAATTTGAGGTTCCAGACAGAAAAGAGACTTTTTCGAGAATTATGTGAGCCGGATTTAGCAAGCGTGACGAATCTCACCGAGGTAGACGAAAACGGAGACTTCAAAAAGACTCAGACGGTTAAAGCCGAACGCGCATGTGGAAAGACCGATGGGTTTTCCCTAGCTGTTTTGAAAAAAAATGGAACTGTGCTTCGCAATCTGAATTCATGGTTGGATGGAGCAAAACCAGAGACTCTCGCGAAATGCCCAACGTTAATCATCGATGATGAATCTGATCATGCCAGCGTGAATACTTCGAAGGACGATGACGACCCGACAACCATCAATTCGCTAATCCGAGACATTATTAGGCGCTTCGAACATCTGACTTACGTGGGCTACACTGCTACCCCGTTTGCAAATGTCTTAATTGATGCACGTACCGAGGACGATATTTATCCACGGGATTTTATGATTTCCCTCCCGAAACCTCCCTCATACTTTGGGGCGGAGGAACTGTTCGGTAGCGATGCAATGGGTGTTAGAGGAGCCAAAAAAAGCCTTCCTGTGATACGCGCTGTCAGCATTAATGAAGCGGCCAAATTCAATTCTCGGCGAAAGGCTTCTGGATTTGATGATCTGGGAGAGAATCTGATCGAAGCGGTTTATTCCTTCATCCTTGCAGGCGCGATTCGAATCGCGCGAGGACAGCATACAGACCATATTACGATGTTGATCCACACTTCCCACTTAACCGACATTCAACAAAAACTATTTGGATTGCTACGGGACTTCATCGAAGAGCTGAAGGTACAGAACCGATACGAAATGGATCCGACTCTGAAAGACGATCTGGAGCAGCTGTATAATAGGGACTTCCTTCCTGTTTCTAAATCTACAGTGTTTCGAGCAGCGAAAACATTTCCCTTCTCAGGTGTGCAAAAAAACATCCAACACTTTATCTCTCGCCTGGAACTAGTTTTGGACAACTCTAATTCGGCGCAGGATGAAAGATTGTCGTTCGATAGAGACTCTCCGCTTTGGGGGATAGTAATAGGTGGAAATACGCTTTCGCGCGGTCTTACGATAGAAGGACTAACGACAAGTTATTATGTCCGCGACGCTAAGGGATATGACACTCTCCTTCAGATGGGCCGATGGTTCGGATTTCGGCCTGACTATGTGGATGTAACAAGGCTTTTTATGCCGGACGTACTGCAACGAAAATTCTTTCATCTTTCAACGGTGGAAGAAGAGATGCGGGCCGAAATTAGAACAATGGCTGAAAATAAGGAGAGACCGATCGATGTGGCGTTACGAATAAGATGCCATCCAAATATGTCAGTCACTTCGAATCTCAAGGCCAGACATGCTAAAGATACGATTCTGACATTCTCCGGCACGAAGCTACAAGCGCGCTCGATCACAGTGCAAGACAAAAACATACTTCGCGACAATCTCGGAGCTGTGTTGTCTTTAGTTAGAGTTATGAGTGAGAGCGGAATTCGGTCTGCTCGGAGTCGCTTCAAAGAGTTTGCGAGTTCTCCATTATTTCGCAACGTACCTTCGGAGCTTATACTGAAATTTATCTCCTCCTATTCATTTAGTCCTTCCAATGTAAAATTTTCTGGAGAACTTCTGCGTCAGTATATTTCCGATGCAGTTAAGAACGATGAACTGGGAAGCTGGTCTGTAGCAGTCATGAGCAACCGAGACGGGATACCACTTACTCTTTCCAATGGGGAAACAGTATACAAGGTCGAGCGTTCCGTTCTGGCGACAAATCTATCAGAACGGGATCGAGATGCGGTTTACCTGACCGCGCTTTCCCCTCCTGAGGACGAGCTTATAGATCTGGACGATCTCGCGCCTGCATCTATCATTTCGGTTGATGATTTTCTCAAGGGTAGTAGCGGGGAACGACGAAACTCATCTTCGCTGAGACAATTACAGCGACCCGTTAGTCGAGGGCTACTTTTGTTATACCCTTTGGAAAATACTGGGGCAGCTTCAATTCAGGGGAGCGCCCAGGCAAGCGAGCCTGACTCGATTCCTATTTCTGGAAAACTCACGCCTCTCGTATGCGACTGCGATGTTTTTGGAATCACCATAGTCTTTCCGACCTCACGCACCGTTAAGGGAAATTACCGGTACGTAGTCAATGGGACCGTTTAAAGAGTTGTTTCGATCTCGCGAGTGAACTTAATGCCGAGGCGTTTCTTTATCGGCAGGCTTGTTCGTAACGGGGAAACATTCAAGATAGGCCAGCCCCACTTCCCCTTACTGGAGACCCAAGCCCATGGGGAATTCCGGTCGACAAGGTGTCGCTTAAAATCTTCGTAGAATTCGGACTTATTTGCGTAACGAAAACTCTCGTCGAACGTAATTAGAGCGATCGCCCTTGACCTGAATTCCCCGCTAACTCCGGGAGTTTCAACCAAGAGGAGTGGTACGCCAATATATTTGCTCGGAATTCGGTAAGTGCGCGTTTCAACGGTTTTGTCCCCCGACAGAATTAGTCGGGAAATTGGATACTGAATATTAATTCCGCTGTACGTTCTTTTCATGCTCGTAATGTTGGCTCCGGGCCAACCGGATTGAGCACTAAGGAAATGCCAGCCTCGTTCTTGCCTAGCTGTTCATGCAGGCGGGTTGACGTTGGTTGCGAGCGCTTCTGATTAGAGATGCGAAGCCGTTCCTCAAACGAAACAGATCGGCAATCAGTTTTGAATCCAGCTACGCGACCCTTAGCATTACAGCAATCCCTTTTGTTGCTCCAAAGGTCTTGGTGCTTCCAGAAATGGGATTCACCGTTCCCGATATAGCAAGTCGTAAACTCAATTCCGTATTTATCGCATTCATTTTTAAAGGTGCGATAGTAGTGATCGACTTCTGCGTCAGTATAATGCCAATCACGAGCAGATTTATATGTCAGATCTCGTCTATAGAAAGTCTTGAGGTCGGTTCCTAGAGACTTTTTGATGTTATTGAGTGCAAACGAGCTCAATCGAGCGAACCCAATCAACATGGAAGGCACTTTGTATTCGGAGAACGTCTTAACCATGTCAAAGGAACTGAAATCGAACTTTGGTACTTCGCCCTTCCAAGTAAAGTTCGGATCGGAGAAATAACCATCAGGGTAGATCGGAAAGAGAGGATTGAGTCTGACCGTGCTCCATATTCCTGCTTCTGTAAGCCGCTGAACGGCCAATAATCTGCGGGTAGACGACGGGGCTCCCGGCTCCAACTTTTTGTTCATCTCATCATTTGTTGAGGAAATGCTCATTTGTACAGATGCTAGTTTCGGATCAAATAGTTCTAAGTACTCTTCGTGGGAAACGAGATCTGACCGGGTGAATACAATGTATGGGTAGTCATAAAATTTAAGGATGCGTAATAGCTCAAGAGTTACGCGATACTTTTTATCCATCGGCATGAAGGAATCGGACATTGACCCGATTCGCAGTGGGATGCGTCTCTCAAATACTTCGCGATACTTGTGTTTACGATTAGTTTCAAAAACAGTGTAGAAAGTTTTCCTAATTTCGTTGAGATCCATGGGAACGGGAATTGGATTATTCCAGTAGCCATGGACGGTGAGTTGCGCCTTCGCGTAGCAGTATCCGCAATTGAATGCGCACCCTCGGCCATATGTATCAATTTCGAAGGAATACAAACATTGCTGGCACGTTGCGTGGTGATTTACTAAACGGATGGGTTTCCCAAAAGTAATTCCACCGCGAATCGGCGATGAAGCAAAACGCTTCTCAAGATCTACATACACGGAATAATCAAAATCACTTTTGTAACGAGAAAGTGTATCTAGCTTGGAGGCCTCGTTTAAAATAGAAAGTGCGGGCGATAAATTCTTTTTTAGCGTCTTCTGCTTCAGGCGCAGAAGCTCTGGATTTCCCACAGGGAGAGAGTGAACATTCCCGAGAGTGAGCTTGGAAAGAATTTGGCTTGGCGTATCCATTGTTTATAAGGCTGGGTATATACCATTTCATTAGCCCTCAAACAACGAAACAGACTTAAGTATTTGATTTACTTACGTAATTGAAATAGGTTCTTCGCGACAGTCCTGTCGCCTTACAAAATGTCGCTACCTTTTCTTTCGTAGCTTCGGGACTTCGGCTAAGAGCTTCCGCTAGCTGGCCAGGGCTCGGCTTGGGCATTAGACGCAATAATAGCCCTCGCCAATGCTCAGGATGGGAAAGGCAAAGCTCATAGCCCAATCGCAGTGTCCGCAGATTAATCTGACTGTTGTCTATGCAACCTGCGGCTCCTTTCAATTGCTCAATGACCATTCTAACTACTTCCTTATTGGGCAGGTGTTGGGCGTCGGCTCCCGCTTCTTCAAGCGACGAAAAGACTTCCTCGGAGTTCAGAGATATTGAAAGAAAAAGGACGCGCGACGTCAGGGCTCCCCCCTCTATTCCCCTCGGTAGATGGTTTGTAAGAAGGATTAGTTTTCCAGCAAAAGCGAACGTGCCTTTAGCTTCTCGCTCAATGGTCGAGCCCCACGAAATTTCGCGCTGATGGGATGTGTTGGCACTGGGCCAGCATGCTGCCTTGAGGAGTGACATTCCGACCGGGTCGTTAAAGAGCCCGGCACAATCATCAATTACTGTCAGAGAATCTCGATTTTGACGAATCTGATTGAAGAGAAAATAAGGTGTTGAGTAAGAGCCCAGCGATACATATTCCTTTCCAATTTCTGCGAGAACACGTTGCACCGTAGTGCTCTTAGCCCATCCCGGAGGACTTTCGATAATTAATGCATGAAATGTTTCGCTTTGAATGAGCAAACGAATAAGCTTATCGATATCTTCTAGGTGCTTCACTATTCCCCCCTTTGGAATAAGAGCGAGTTAATTAACCGACAAGTGAGTCGAAATTCCTTGGTATATCTTTTCCAAAAACTGCATCAAAAACTCCCGAGGAATTGGCCGTTTCGGGATCATTGGTAATTGCGTAAATCTTTCTCACCCCGAGGTCGCGAAGGGACCGGGCTATCTCCATGCCGTCGTACTTGGAGCCTTTATAGTGGAGATCAACGAATGCGATAGCCCCTGACGACACCCTAAAACCATTCTGAGAGACGAAATCCTCCCAGGAACTGAACTCCCAAACGGTTTGAAAGGCGTGGTCCCTTGCGTATTTTCTCCAGTGGTCTCGTACAAAACGCTCATCATCGAAGATGAAAATCGTTTGATCGCGCATCGATTGAAGAGTCCTTCCACTATCGGCCTTTTGTCTGGCCGGACTAACCGCTTCTTTTGTGGCTTGCGGAATCGATATGGTGAAGCACGTTCCCTCGGAGGTAGAGCTCAGTAAAATATTGCCGTGATGTTCCTCAACTATTTTCTTAGCGATTGCTAGGCCGAGCCCTGTGCCAGATGCCTTTTTTGAAAAGAAGGGACTAAAGAGCTTCGCACGATTTTCGCTAACAATCTCAGGACCATCATTTAAGATGGAAATATCGATGAAGGCGCGCCCGTTCGATACCGCCTGCTTAGATTCAATGCGGATACTTCCGTTTTGCTGAACTGCTTGGATGGCGTTTTCTCCTATGTTCATCAGAACGCGCATCAGCTGTTCTGGATCGGCCATAACACGATGACGTTGCCGAATATCGAAAGAGAATTTCACTTTAGTATCGGGGTATAGACGGGTCAGAGTGGCATGGAGCTGTTCAACGAGACGAGGAACCGGGATAGGCTCCAGCGAAAGGCTCATTTCCCGTCCCATGTCCAAAATGTCACGAATCATGGCATCCACCGATCGGGCGCTCGATTCAAAGTCTTCCGAAACCTTGGCGCTTAGCTCACGGACCTCACGATTCTTAACGTCTTTGAGGCGCGCCAGTGCAAGTTGCACTAAACGAAAGGGCTTTCGGATGTCATGAGCAAGCATCTGTGCAGTCTGGGCGATGGCCGCATTTCTCTCACTCTCAGAAAATTGCGCGAGCAGCGGACCTAACACTCGAATCTCCACTCTGGAAACCAACAGAAAGTTAGTGAAAACGGCTGCGATAGAGCCCATTACGAGCACTACAAGGAGCATTGGAGGAAACAGATCCCAAAACCGAGTGGGACGGATTACCGCGTACCGGATCTTGGCCAATTCTTTGTTTCCAGCTCGAACGGTGTTTTCCTCATACTTCAATGAACGAGGATCAATGGTGTCACCAGAACAACCAGAAATGAGCCGCGGCTCACCCGAGGGCGGCCTTACGAGGAACTCCAGACACGCAACACCACCAGGATACTTATCGCTCCAGTTGGATAGAATTGAATCGATGCGGATTTTGAGGGCCTGATCCTGGCCCATGTAAACTTCTTGGCTGATTAGCGTTTCTTGCGATCGAACTACATCGGCGAGTGCGTGCTCGGTATTTCTTAATTGCCCCTGACGTTCCTGGTAAAGGATGAAGGCCATAGCCCCGAGGAGCAAACCGGCCATAATCCCCAGCGGAAGCCAGGTAGTCTGCCGAAGCCTTCTTTTTAAGGTATCGAGCGAGACTGAATTCATTACTCGTACCTCCGCCAATGTACGACATCCGCGCCTTTTACTCGATATAGTTCGAGGGGCTTAACTGGATCGCCATCCGTGCCATAGTGGATCGGGCCGGTCATTCCCCAGTACGACTCAGAGCGGATCGCCTTAATAAGGTCTTCGCCACGGGCATCAGGCTTAGTCTTTAGCGCTCGGATCACGAGCTCAATTGCATCGTAAGCCGCCATTGTGGTCATGGAAGGCTCATACTTCCCGCAATACTTCTTATGCAGAGATAAGTACCGAGTGCTTTCGGGGCTGCTGTAAGTGCCATCCCAATGCTTCGGATAGATAAATTGAATAAGATCGGACGTCGGGGAGATCATCTCCAGAAATTTTGGTCTTCCTTCAATGGTGTCGCTCGCTAACAACGTCAAGGCTGCTTTCCTATTCACAAGTTCGACGTAAATGGAAGCAAGCTGGGACTGCGGGAGAGGAACAAAGATTAGGTCAGGCGTCGTTGCCAAAAAACGACTGACAAGGCCTTTGAAGTCCGTGAAGCCTTCGACAATAGGATAATCTCGTACTTCGATTCTTGGATTTAATTTTCGAACGACTCTCGCAAACTCAGTTCCCAGAAAATCGGAATATTTCGTGGAGGTGTTTCGAACGATTACCACTCGCTTGGCAGACAGTTCATTAACCGCGAGTCGTGCTAGAAGGAATGCTTGGCGGCCGTCGTTGAACGGAACTCGGGTCACGAGCCTTTTTCCCTTCGTAATATCGGGATTGGTGGCAGTTGGGACTATAAAAGGGATACCCCCACTCTCCAAAATGGGTGCCGCAGCTAACGCATCGGAGGAGACAAGAGTTCCAACCGCTGCATCGTATCGCTGGCTGACCACTTTCTCGGCTGCCTCGATGGTTTTGAAGATGTCCCAGTCCTTATTCACCAGCGTGAAGGATATGTTTACCCCTTCTTTACGTGCGCGCTTTATCGCTGCCTCAGTGATGCAGGCCCCTTCCAATCCACAAGTGCAGTTGAAATGACCAATCGTGTGATTTGGATAGATGGCGGCGACACGAAAAGTCTCTGTGTCGGCAAGACTGAACGCCGAAACCATAACTGAGAGGACTAAGAGAAACTTCTTCATTTGGTCCCCCTTTTATTGTTCGTAGGCGAAGGGAGTTTTGGCCGTCTGCCTCCACGTCCCTTAACCATTCCCAAAAGGTCGTGTTTCTTAAGAAGCCTATGGAATGTGCTGTGTGAAAGTCCGAGCTTTTGCGCCGCATGCCGTTGAGAGCTGGAACTATCAAGAGCCTTAACGATCACTTCGCGAGTAATTTCATCGGCGTTTTGTCGGATATAGGACACGGGACTTGGGGATCCAAATCCGGTGTGATTCACGAAGAATTTCGCGTCCAGGTCGTCGGGAGCAATCGATTCAGTGGCGACGGTGGCGCAGAGCTGCTCGACCGTGTTTTCGAGCTCTCTGATGTTTCCCGGCCAAGGGTATCTACGCAGATAATCGATGGTCTTAGATTCAAACACCTTTTGTGTTTGTCCCTGCTTCGTACTTCGAGCCACGAAATATAGCAGGAGCGGAAGAATATCTTCCTTGCGATCTCTAAGAGGAGGAATCTCGATTCTCAAAACATTCAGACGGTAGTAAAGGTCTAAAAGGAATTCGCCGCTCTTGATCAGGGCTTGGAGATTGGGTTTCGCTGCGACGACCAATCGGAAATGGACCGGGATTTCCTTGGTGCTTCCCACTGGCCGAACAGTTTTTTCTTGTAGAACGCGAAGTAGCTTTTGCTGGGCTTTAAGACTAAGCGTGTGGACTTCATCCAGGAAAACCGTTCCCCGACCGACTTCCTCGAATACTCCCTTTTTGTCTCTGGAAGCTCCAGTGAAGGAGTCCTTTTCGATTCCAAACAGCTCTGACTCCATGAGAGTCGCTTCACCGTTGTAACTGGCGCAGTTTACTGCCCGGAATGGATACCGGTTCCCTTCGTGCAGTGATCGGGCAACCTTTTCTTTTCCGGTTCCAGACTCTCCTAGAATCAATACGGTGCTGGTCTCCGTGCGATACTTCTTAACGAGACGAGCGACAGAAGCTAAATGGGAAGAACACCCAACTAGGCCAATCGACCCGATTTCCTTTTCGCTCTCGTCCAGAGTAAGCGTTCCACTCATCCGCTTGGTGTCGCGGTAACGGTCACACCACTTCTTTACGATCTCTAAGAACTGAGCTTCCTTGGTGCCCTTATTTACGAACTCAACTGCTCCCGCCTTCCAGCTATTCGCAATGGCATCGCGGGATAGGTCATTCGAGTAGATGATAATGAATTGGTCGGGCCGAGCCCCCAGAATTTCTTTGGCGACATCGGACCCATCTTGGCGGTCCAAGACATAATCAAGAATGACTAGTGCGTACTGGTTCTTCGGATTCGCTAGAAGACGGCGGGCCTTCTCTCCCGACTCCGCCGTGTCCACCTGATAGCCCGCCTTTTCAAGGAACTGCTTTGTCAGTTCCAAGAAAAGCGCGTGGTCATCAACTAATAGTAAGCGAGCCGACATCTAAACTCCTTCATGCACGCCATTCAGTGGCATGCGCGGAAGGCGTATAGAGCAAGGACCGATCCAGCGATTTGCTGGGAGTGCGGGCGCCCTCGCCAAACCCTTGAATCGAAAAGGAGTTCGAGCGGTTGGGAGACTCGTTTGCCAGGTCTATTTCGTCGAAAAAAGGCCCTTCCTACTGTCCCGCGCGGACCAGTTGGGACAATTGAAACGAAACCCGTCTTCGTAACAGCTCGAATGATGACGGGTTTTTCCTGTCCCTCGTTCGAATTTGGATTGGGACAATTAAGGCGTGAGAAAGTGCCGGAATCCGGCATAAACCAGCCTTTTTTCGAGAGATTTCTCCTACTGTCCCACGCGAGACAGTAACGATTTTTTCTCCTCCAACTGTCTCACTGTTTCAGTATCCCGCTTTGCGACCAGAATCTAAGTCGCGAAAGTTTTTATTCTTGTCCGAAATAATTGTTTCGCTCGGGACAGTACGAAACAAAATCTCTCTGCTCACTCGTTTGCAAAGTCGAGCAACTCCAAACCGTTATTCACTCCGTGCCAAGTGGCACAACAAGTGAATTACCACTCTCCCAAATCAATCCGGAATCGGAGGTTCGGTGGAAAAGATTCTCTATCAAAAACTTAAATGTGCTTTTTTCGATTGGTGCTCCTTTCTCAGCTTGGACGAATGTTCCTCTAATCCGGAACTGCTTTGCACCATCGAACAAGTGGAGAGTCTTCTCTTCGCCGCCACGGAGTAACCCATGAATGAGGAACTGGAAATGTTTGAAGCCATAGAAATGCATGTCGAACGAATGCTCGCTCAAGTGTCGGAAAACGAGAAGAGAAACAATCCGCAATTACCCAAGTACGAAGAGCGCATGCAGCGCTTTCTCGATCGGCTGCGGGAAATCCTCACTGAGAAAGAAAGCGATTCTTGCCGGGGTTCGGAGGTCGAAGATGCGAATGCTTAGTTTACTGAAGAAAAAGTGGAGCAATGAGTTCGAGCGCCATCACATGATGGACACTCTCCAAGTCTATTTCGTCGCTTTCGTCTGGATCGTATTGTTCGTAATTCTATTTTCAACTCAGGGATGCGCGGAGAAGACGCAGGACAAGGCGCCAGAAAAGACCGAGAGCCTTAAGGATTTAGTAATCCAAGAGCCAACGAAGTTTCCTTCCTCTCAATACCTAGTGGTCAATCGCCTTATATTTGCTCGCGATGGTCGGCTTATTACTGAAGGCGCGGACCTCAGAATAGAAGCAAACGAAATTCTCTCTGACGATGGAGTAATCGAGCCCTTTGGCGCTGACGGGGCTGCCCTTCCTGGAATGCCAGGAAGGAGCGGAGGCAACATCACCATCAAAGCGAAGTCCGGGCGAGGAACGCTCTACATATATGGGCGGGGACAAAACGGCGGACCAGGAACTAACGGTTTACCTGGAGTGATGGGAAAGCCGGGGAAACAAGGCAAGTACGCTCTTGGAACTCACGAGAAAGTCGATGTCGTCTGCAACTGCGGAAATATCGCACACGATCTTAAGTATCGAATCGAACACGGAACGATCTTTGAGGTCATCTTCGCGCAACAGCAGTTCATGATGCAGCGAATGATGCACCGTTGCATTTCCGAAACCGGAGACGGACTTCCGGGAGAGCAAGGCAGTAGCGGAAATAACGGTGGTAATGGAGGCAGGGGCGGAGATTCAGCTCGCGTCTATGTCGAGCTAGAGAACGCCTCTGCCCTCCAAATAAAGGCTTATTCCAACCCTGGACAGGGGGGCGCCGGAGGGTCTGGCGGCCAGGGCGGGGATGGGGGACGGGGTGGCGCTCCCGGCGATCATAATCTCGATTACTTCGGGAATTGCCGGGACGCCGCCCAAGGTCCAAACGGTGTTCGCGGAGACAAGGGGCAACCCGGTCTGCCGGGCGGCTCGGGAAATACCCTTCCAATGTGTATCAAGCTCGGAACCACCACTTTCGGTGATTGCGAGAAATTCAACGCTCAATAAGGAGAAAACCAATGAAGAAAGTCACACTCACGAGTCTGTCGCTCATTTGCTTGTTCGTTATCGGTGCTTGCACCGCTCCGGAAAAAACTGATGCGAATGCAGAAGTAAATCCAGAGGTGAAAGCAGAGCAAAAGCAGGAGAGCCGAAAGCTCGAACGCCATGAACGCGACTTTTTCGATCGCGGCGGAATGTTCAAATAAGGGGGAAAAATGACTAACAGAAAAATGTACCTTCTGATGTTCGCTGTTTTCTATCTCGCTTTACCGGCGATTGGATATGGCAGCGTCGAATCGACATTAACCAGCATTCAAACACGACTCATTTCAACGGTGTTGCCTCTGGCTGCGATTCTGGGACTCGTTTTCGCGGGTCTTTCCTTCGTCGCTGGATCGCCCAATGCGAAAGGCCGTTTGATGTTGGCCATCATGGGAGCGGTAGTCGGATTCGGCGCACCTAGCATCATGGAGTTCATTCGTTCGTTGGTTCATTAGGGGAATGGGATGCGGACTACAAGCGTCAGTAAGTGCCTGGACCGAAAGCTAGTGTTGTTCGGCTTTGAAGTTCTCGATCTTCTTGCCGTGTTTCTGCTGCTTTCGGTTCTGAATTTCGTATTCGGACAATTGCCCTTCAAATGGCTTTTCGTCTGGGCACCTTCGGTCTCTTTGGCCTGCGTTCTGCGATGGGGAAAAAGGGGAAAGCCGGATAAGTATCTGGTCCATTGGATTCGCTTTCAGATCAAACCCGGCGTCTACAGTGCTTTCCCTGAAGCCCTTCATCCCGAACCGGTACCCCGCTTAATGGAGAAAGAAAATGTCAGCCGCACTCGTTGAAAAAGTAGAGATATGGGGCTTTGAGTCTGGTTTTACCATCTTCACTGATGGTTCGCTGGGCTTCGGGCTCGAAACAACTGCTTTGGATGTTAGTTGTTGGGACGAACCCAAAATTGACTCCATCGGAGCCAGTCTCACGAGCTTTCTCAACGGCCTCCCTTCCCACATCGACCTTCAATTTGTTCTCACCGTGGGTAGGGGAGATGGCTCTCGTATAAAGGAGCATCAGGCGCTAGAAATTTGCACGGACCCTACAGTTAAATCGCTCACGGAAACACGCGCGAATCGCTTCCTTGCTCTTGAGGATCAAGGACTCGTCCCCAAGCACCGACTCCAAATTTTTGTTCGACGACCTTTCTCAGACCTTTCGAGACTTAAAGCTGGGCTTTTTTCGAAAAGTAACCTCTACCCCCAAATTACTGAAACGACGCTCGCCCGAGAAATAGCATCTACAAGTCAGCTCAGAGACGACCTCTCCCGTCAGCTTTCCGCCCTGGGATTGGAAGTGAAGCATCTTTCGGATCGAGACACTGCCGTTCTCGTTTACAGCCAGTGGAATCCGGCGAGAGCAATGGATCTGAAAACATACGATCCGGAAGATGTTCGAGGATCGCTTCTCTTCACAGATGTCTCAGTTTCCGAAAAAGGTTTTTCGCTGTCAGACGTTCACTATCGAATTCTGTCTCTAAAGACCCTTCCCGATCAGACGTTTTCTGCGATGGCAAAAGCTTTGGGAACGCTCCCTTTCGACTCCCAGCTCTTTCTCTCCATTCATGTTCCCGATCAGCAGAAAGAATTGGAAAGCCTTCAAACCAGTCGCCGTTTGGCGTTCTCTATGGCTCGCGGCAAGCAGACCGGCGTCTCGGACATCGAAAGCGAAGCTAAGCTCCGGGATCTGGAGGAGCTGGTAGGTGAGATGATCGCGCAAGGAGAGCGCGTTTTTCATGTGAGCTTGAATATTGTTCTTAGGGGGAAGTCAGAAGAGGAACTGCGTGATCGCGTAACCCAAGCACTCACTACGATTCGTGAGCTTGGAGGCGCTGAGGGGATGGAGGAGACGCTAGCGGCATTTGATGTCTTCTGCGAGCTCTCCATCCCCCATGCGCGAAGCAAAGAACGACAAAAGAAGATAAAGACCTCAAACCTCATCGACTTCTTGCCTCTCTACGGTCCGTGGGAGGGTCACAAAGATCCGAGAATTCTGCTGCGATCGATTCAGGGTGATTTGGTAGGCATCGACCCTTTTGCAAAAGAGCTGACGAACTACAACCAGATGATCACCGGCGGATCGGGAAGCGGAAAGAGCTTCATGACGAACCTCTGCTTGCTTCAAATGCTCAAAGAAAATCCCCGAATCTTTATCGTGGATATTGGCGGCTCCTATAAGAAGCTTTGTGACAACCTTTCGGGTCAATACATTCCGTTCCACCTAAATACCGGCATTTCTCTCAATCCCTTCGATCTGAATGCGGGCGAGAAGCTTCCTTCCAGTCAAAAGATCAAGTTTCTAGTGGGCCTCGTGGAGATGATGACCAAGGAAGACGAGATGGCCCACCTAGGAAAGCTCGAACGGGCTGAGATAGAGGAAGCCATTCAAAAAGTCTATGAGACCGTTAAGTCCCCGCGACTCTCGGACCTTAAGGACGTGCTCCTAAAGCATCCCGAAACTCTCATTAAGCGATTCGGTCGAATCATGGCGCCTTGGTGTGGAGAAACACCATTCGGCAAAGTGGTCGATAAGGCTACGACCATCGAGCTTACGCGCCCGGTTGTGTGCTTCGACCTAAAGGGCCTGGAGCTTTATCCGGATCTTCAGGCTGTCTGCCTCTATCTCATTACTGATTATGTATGGCGCGAGGTCCAGCTTGAGCGGGGCCGAATGAAGTTCCTCGTCCTGGACGAGTGCTGGAAGCTTTTGGAGAGCGCTTCAGGCGCATCATTCATTGGAGAGGTCTTTCGAACTTTCCGTAAATACTATGCGGGTGCAATCGCGATCTCTCAAAACGTCGATGACTTTGCGAAGAGCAAGGTGGCATCTGCCATTTTACCCAATACCTCCATCAAATGGGTGTTGAGCCAGAGAGGCGCGGATACCGCTCGTCTGAAAGAAGTTTTGCAGCTTAATGATAACGAGCTTTCATGGATTGCGCATCTTCATCAGGAACGAGGAGTCTATTCGCAAGCGTTCCTGATGGCAGGCGAACAACACGCTGTTGTGGCTATCGAGCCCACCCCTCTTGAATATTGGATTGCGACGACCGATCCCCGCGATCTCGCGAAGTTCGAGGAGATTCAAAAGGAATCCTCCGCGCTAAACCAACTACAAGTTCTACAACTTCTTTCGGAGAAATATCCGAGAGGGGTCGTTGCGAGGTGAAAATGAAAAGGCAGATTACTGTTTTATGTCTCGTTTTGGCGTTCATGACCGGAAATCCGCGCCAAGCGAGAGCCGATCTTTTCGGCGGCGATGTCGCGGTTCTTTCCCAGATTCTTGTCCAGGCCATCATGCAGCTCGCAAAGCTGCGGGAGATGCTTTCGACGGCAAGTGACCAACTCGATCTGATTCGCCAGATCAATCAGGGCATCAATGATTCACTTAACCTGCTTAAGACGATCGATCCAAACCTAGATCCCGGCATCTATAAGGAATGGACTACGGTTAACGACTCTCTCAGACGGCTCACGGACATTTATGGAGTCGTTCCTGACTCCCCAGAATCTCGCGTTCAAAAGGACACTGATCAAGGAATCGCGGAAGCCGTCACGTTCAATAATTCCTTTTACAAGTACAGCGAGGCTTACGATGTCGTTGGCGAGCGTATTAAGGACTCATCGCACTCTGTCTCTCCTGGCGGTGCGCAAAAACTGACGGCCCAAGCACTTGGCGTCGTGATCCAGGTACTAAACCAACACCTTCGAGCTCAATCCACGGGGCTGAAGCTTCAGGCGCAGCAACTTGCTCTCGAAAATCGAAAAGAGAAGGCCGAGACAAAACAATATGTCGAAAACACGGAGAACCTTCGTTCTGCGATGAAAGCAGAGAAGGTTCGCTTTGATTTACCGAGGTTTTAGATGCTTGATCTGGCTTGGATATCAAAAGAAGCGGTTCAGATTCACGCGTACTTTGAGTCACTCTTCTATTTGTTGGTGACCGTGTTTCTGATCGTTGGCGTTCTTATCGAATACTTTCGTCTGCCGCTGGGTATTACTCCATCCGTTGGACCATTGGTGGGCAGAGTCTTCATTGCCGCGATTCTCCTCCATACCTATCCCGAGGTCTCAAGTCTCATTGCGGATGTTACAGACGGAGTGTCCAAGCACTTAGGTGAATTTACCCAAATCAAACTCGTATTAGATCGAATGGGGGAGCGGCTACACGAGTTCTCTTGGTCTTGGATGTCCGTAAAGGGAAGTCTTCTAATGGCGATTTCTTTCCTTACTTTCTTCATCCTCTATTTCACCGTCCATGTCGCGCAAGCGTTCCTTCTCTATACATGGACTCTGCTCTACGTCTTTTCTCCCTTTCTCATCGCCCTATTTGCCTTACCGCAGACGGCAGGAGCTACCTCAGCCCTCTACCGCTCCCTCATAGAGGCGGGCCTATGGAAGATTGTATGGGCCGTGCTCGCTACTCTTCTCTGGAGTACCGGCGTGAGTGATATTGCGCAGCATGCCAACGTACTCACGGCTATCTGTTTCAACATCATTCTTGCTGGTTCTCTAATTCTTACCCCCTTCGTAATCCATTCCTTAGCGGGCAAAGGTCTCTCCGCGATGACTGGAACCTTCGGGAGTGTAGCAATTGGCGGACTCGCCACCTTTACTCCCACGGCGGCCGTCGGAACGACCATTGCGGCAGGTAAGAAGATGTACAACAGAACTCTCAACACCGCTGACTCCCTGACCAGAAAACACTTTCCTAAGACGAATGATCTCGTGAAATCCACGCCACGTTTTCGTGTTTCAGAGAAGCCTCCCATCTTTGAAAAGAAAGATAAGGAGAAAAAGAAATGAGATTCACCGAATTTTGGGCAGAAATTCTCTCTCAAAACAACGCTCTCAAATGGGGTCTTGTATCCGTCTCGATCATCTCAATTGCTTTGGCGACCGGCTTAATTTCCTTGGCAACGAAGGAGCCACTTATTGTCGAAAGAAGCTGTTTCGATAAAGCGCTAAGCTCCGTTTCCGCTAAGCAAACGGACGAGGAAGTCGATCGGTTCGTTCGCGTGGCCCTCGCCAAACGATTCGATACCGACGCGTTGGATGCGCAGGTTTATCTTGCCGGTGACGAATACGCTACTCGCCAAAAGGAAGTGGAAGAGTTCTCAAAAAAGGGGATGTCCCAGAGGGTAATTGTTAACTCGGTCAAAGTCGGTGAAAAATCCGTCACGGTCGATGCCGATCGCATTCTTTCCATCGGAAAAATACGGTCTGCGTTGCCACTTCCTTTGGTCCTTAAGCTCAAAATGACTGATCGCTCCAACGGTAATCCGTATGGACTCATTCTGAGCGATGCGACGCTCATTTCCACTGAGGAGAAAAAACAATGAAAGCTCTAATCTACTTTCTAATGTTCGCCTGCTGTTTCTCAGCATTCGCGACAAAAGCTCGAACTGTCTACCTTTCTGAAACCGATATGGCTTCGGTTCGTGTTGTGCCCGGAAGAAGCACGATCCTAAGTTTCCCGATAAAGCCCAACAAAGTGATTCTTGGAAACCAGGGGATGTTCGCTGTCGAGTACGTCGAAAACGACTTGGCCATAGCGGCGCTCCGGGGGGAGGCAAGAGGAAATCTATTCGTCTACATGGAAGGCCGACGTTTCGCCTTCGATTTGGGGACGGTATCAGGCTCGGGAGATGAAATTATTCTCGTGCGGGATTGGGTTGAAAAACCGGTTAGGGGGAAAAATGGCAAAGGAACTATTAAACGATGAACCGCAAGTTGTCGCGGTTCAAGATGACGGTGAAAAAGAACAATGGGGACGCCACAAACTATTCTTTCGTGAGGGTGGCAAGTGGACTCTAAAGACGAAAGCTGTGGGAGTAACAGCGGCTGTGATTTTCACGGCCCTGATCCTCCCTCAGTTCTTCATGGAGGATAAGTATGCTCCGACTTCCGTTGCAGCCAAGGCCACCTTGTCTGCCGATCCCTCTACTCAACCTTCCACTTCTGACCTTGAGAAGTACGACTCATCGAAGCCCGTAACAAGGGCCTCTTCTGGACGCCTGAAAAACCAACGATTCACCGCCCCCCAACTAGTGGGACGACCTAGAAACGTACCGATTCCTCCTGGCGCAATGGTGAGTGCGAAACTTGTCAGTGGCGCTTCGAACGGACTCATACGTGCGGAACTTACTGAGGCACTCTCGCAAAGTGGAGAATCACTCCTTGAGGAAGGCACGATCCTGGTCGGCCAAGGCAGCTCGAACGAGGACCGTTTGATCGTAGCCTTCAGTCAGGCGGTATTTCGGGATGGAACCGTTGCAAATATTCAGGCACAGGCGTGTGACAGTTCCGACAAGATCGTGGGGCTCAAGGGATCGAAGGTTGGAAATAAGGTAGTCAACATCGCGGGCAGCATCGGTCTTGGGTTCGTAGGAGGATTCTCGGAAGGCCTCCAAGATACACAAGGACAACAGGGAGTGGCCGTCCGGCCGCCATCATTGAAAAATGCGCTGTTGAACGCCACCGCCACGACGGCACTTGAGCAATCAAAAAACCTGATGTCCGATCTTAAGGAACAGCGGCCCGTCATCGAAGTTCCCGCAGGCGAATCAATCTGCGTCATCTTCGGGGGTGGAATGTGAGCACTCCGAAAAATGGGAACGTGAACTACGCGGAACTCGAAAAGAACGTCCGCGTTTTCGCGACCACTGTGGGGCGGCCGTTTCGGGAGCTCTATGATGGCGCCAAATCCGGAACCCTTCCTTGGCATTGGTGCTTTGGTTTGGGAATCACGCTCCAAGTCGCGATCTCCTGGCACTGGGATTTTGCGTTGTTCCGATTGATGGACCAGGACTGGCTCTACCCGACCAATCAGAGATTATTTCGCCTGTATTACTTCGCGACGATTCTTTCCCCCTTTTGGGTGTGGGGAATCTACAAATCTATTCTCAAGCAACGGTTCCTAAAGAAACTCACCGATACCTTCCAAAGTATCGGTCTTAGGAATGGATTGGGAAGGCTTCCAAACTTTGTATTCGATAAGCCTCTTGATGCGCAAACCAGGAAACTCCGTCTTTCCCGTGCAGGGATCTCACCCATGGAGTTCGAAAAGAAAAAGGAAGATCTTGCGAGCGCCCTTCATGTCTACGTTGACGAACTCCGAGAGAATCGCGCCCAGGGAACTATGGATTTTATATATGGACTTGAACCCATGCCCAGGGAATTTACTCCTGAGTCGTACTCATTCTTGAAAGCCAATCAGTTTCTAGTCGGCACCACCCGCTCAAAACAATATGTGGCCGATCTTAGAGACACTCCGCATCTTTTAGTAGCGGGACAAACCGGCGGCGGTAAGTCCACCTTCCTTCGCCAATTCATCACAAGCCTATATTTGAACAACAAGTCGTTTGAATTCTCACTCATTGATCTGAAAGGCGGCCTGGAGTTTCAACTCTTTGAGAAGTTACCTCGCGTCCAGGTCATCGGCGATGTCTCCGGTTCTGTCTATCTCTTGCAGCAAACAGCCCAGGAGATCGCAAACCGCATGGACTTCCTAAAAGCCAACCGCGCAAAAGATGTGGCCGGGTACATGGCAATCCCCAAGGAGAAGCGAGTAGTCCCGCCATCGCTTCCCAAGAATCACAAACTTACCCGACAGATCATTGTCGTCGATGAAGCCGCGGAATTGTTTCTTGCGGGGAACCACGCCTCTTCTTCGGATGTCCAGGGGGCACGGCGAATCCTAAGTCAGGTCGCGCGACAGGGACGAAGTCTCGGAATCCACCTTGTCATTGCCACACAGAGACCAGACAGCCGAGCCTTGGACCCACAAGTAAAAGCGAATCTCCCCGGAGTGCTCTGCTTCCAAATGGTAAACGACGTTTCCAGCATCTCTGTTCTTGGTACGGGGCGCGCCACCGACCTGCCACCCGTCCCTGGTCGGAGCATCTGGAAGAACAGCTTGGATATGGTCGAAGTCCAAACGCCATTCATGACGGTCCAGAAGGCCGAGACTTTGTTAGAGAGCCATCGAGTCGAAGACGAACCGAAGAAATCCAGTTCGGTTGCTACCTCTCCGAACAATGGCAACGACAAGCCAAAATTGTTACGGCACTCCGAACCCGACAAGGGAGCGGAATGATAATTGACCACAACATTCTGGTTTTCCTTTGGAGATGGAAGTTGGTCAGCTCGACCGGCCTCGCTGCAAAATTTTTCCCCACTTTAACCAACCACGGAGTGAATTGGCACCTGTTGGGTCTGCAAAGGCACGGATTAATCTACCCGTACAATCTCAATTCACCGGAAGCCAAGGTTCTATGGGGCCTGACGACTAAGGGATTCAAAAAGGCGAAGGAGCATCTTCCGGCTCTCGTCGAGGATGGGTTCCGATCGGAACATCCACTCCATGATTTTTACGTTACCGCGTTTCACTTGGGCGATTGGGTCGGCCAGATTCCGGAAAAATGCGACCTATTTACCGAACAGGAACTGAGACGCCTAGCCGTTGACCAGTACCCGGATTGGGTTCCCAAGACCACGATCCATCGTCCAGACGGATACTCCCTTGTCTCACTTCCGGAAGGATTGGCAGCTATCGCCTTAGAAGTGGAGCTGAAGATGAAAACATCCAGCGCCTATGAAGTGGTGGCTAAATTCTATCGGGATCAGCCAGAAGTTTATCGGGTGGTCTGGCTTGTGGCTTCTACGTCCAATGCGACGACGATACGGGACAGACTCCAGAAGGGATCACAACAGAATATCGAAATTCATAACTTCGTTCTCAAGGACGACTTCCTTGCTATGGGATGGCAAGCATCCGTCTGCTTTGGATCCGATGCTGGTAAGTCCGTGTCGTTCCTCCTCGGTGAACGCGACCAACAAACGACTAAAAAAGTTTGGTCTTTTGCAGTTTTAGACACTCGCAAATCCCCTCGTATATCCGAGTTTTATGCTCGTTTTTCAAATTCACCGTTTTCGGCACTGGGTCGGCATCGCCAATCCATCACCCCTCCCCATACCAATTCGATTTCCGATCGCTCTCTACCCCCTACAAACAATCCCGTCTCAAAAACGACCGGAACAAGGAGGAAAGAGACATGAACATTAAACCTATTCATCTACTGTTAGTGCTTCCGCTGATGTCTGGATGCGCGAGCATCGAAAGGAGCACGCTTTTGGGCGCCACTACTTTTGGAGCCGTAGGTACCGGAATCGGTCTTGCTGCTGAAAAAAGTGCGGGCAGTGCTTTGATCGGCTTAGGCATCGGTGCCCTGGTCGGTGGTGTGATGGGCTTCGCAGCACATAAAGAGCAGGAAGCAAAACGGGGACAGCTAATGAACCCAGTCATCACGAAGGACTTCAAAGATAAGGTTCCCGCTATTTCTACTCCGGAGGTTCGCCGCGTATGGGTACCGGAGAAGATCGAGGGGAATAAGTACATCGAAGGACATTTCATCTACGTCATTGATCGCCAAGCCGTGTGGGGGAAGTAACCATGGGTACTGAAACCACTAAGAAGCCTATGGTGCCCATGGACCGCATTTCGCTGCAAGGTGAAGCGCGCGAGCGAGTGCAGAAGTGGGTGGAAGAACTCAACGCACAGATCAAGGGACTGCGCCTGACGAAAACTGATCTCGTGACCTATTTGATTCTGGATCACGCAGAGACGCTTTCGTCGGATGACGTTCAAAAAATACGAAAGAGCTATTTCGATGAAGTGCGCTTCGCGACATGGCTGCTCAAGGAGGTGAAGGACGCTCAAAAACGAGGGGAAACCCCATCGATCGAGGGACTTATCGGAAGGGAGAAACCGAAGCGCGCACCTTCAAAGAAAGCAAAGCTGCCTCAAACTGAGGTGGCTGACGACTCTTCTGGGGGTGTGTTATGAAACCATCCATCCAGGTCTTTGAAAATTTAATTACTATGGAGGAGCTGCTTACGATGCTGAAGCATCAGTACAGCGTGCACACCGTTTATCGATGGGTGCAGCGGTACGGACTGCCTCACAAACGCATTAGAGGAAAACTCTGGTTTCCGCGATCTGAAGTCATTCAGTGGCTGGAAAGGAGTCCCTAATGAGCATCTACAGACATAAAGGAAAATGGAGGGCGGAGGTTTGGATCGATGATCGCCGATTGGCTTCCAAAGCGGGTTTCGAAACCAAGGATCTCGCAAAGGCGTGGCACAATCGAACGTCCATCGATTACAAAATTAACGCTGACAAGTTACAGCCACCAAAGAAGTACACCTTCATGGATCTCTTGGAAAACTACCAAAAGATTCATATGCCGACCATTTCGGCTGAGACAAGACGTCGGTATCTCACCGACATCGATTTCCGAATTCGGGAATATTTCCAGTATCGCCAGCTCGACTCGATCACTCCACTATTGATCGAGAGCTTTCGAGGAAAGATTATGGAAGCAGGTCTTCAGCCCAAATCGGTTAACAACTGCATGGAGCTTCTACGCTCAATGTTTCGGAAAGGAGAGGAATGGGGAATGTTTGAAAAGTCTCCGTTCAAACTTCGTTCTCTTAAGATTCCGCAACAGAAGTACGACTGGTGGGAAAAGAAGGAACACATTAAGGCTTTTCTCAACGAAGCTAAGGGCGATCGCTATTATGCCGCTTACAAGCTTGGACTTGAGTGCGGCTTAAGGCTGGGTGAAATCGTTGGCCTTTCAAAACAAGACATTCACTTTGAAAGGAACCAGATTCACATCCATCGCCAATGGCTAAATCGAGAAGAGTGCTACGGCCCTACTAAAGGAAGGCGAGAGCGCTTCGTCTATCTCCATCCAAGTTCTGATCTCAAAGACGCGCTCGCGAAGGCCGTTAAAAAGAGTCCTCATCCTGAGGCGATTTTCGTTACGGCTAGAGGAGAGCGAGTTCGGCCAAGGCGATTAGCAGCACGGCACTTTCAGCTAATAGTTGAGCGTGCAAAAGTGCCGCGAATTCGCTTCCACGATCTCAGACATACGTTCGCGTCTTGGTTCATGATCGAAGTTGGGGATATTTGGAGTTTGAAAGGCATCCTCGGACACGTGGACGTTCAGACAACTCAGCGCTACGCGCACCTTTCGTCTCAGAAACAAGTCGCCCATGCTTTGAGTTGGGCGGTGGATGGTGCAGAAGAGGGAAAAAAGTTTCCCACGCACCACCCACGCACCAAATCAGGTCCTGGTGTTAAAAGTACCTTTAATATTAACTAGTTAGGTTGGTGGACCGACCCGGACGACAGGCGAACCCCTCTATGTGTTCGACTTTATTGAGGGTACGAACTTACCTAGAAAAACTCCCTCCGAATTTATCGCCGAAATCTACGAAAAAGAGGGTCTCTCGGCCCAACAGATCGGTGAGCGCATTGGCCTTTCTAAGCAAGCCGTCTTGCGACGGCTTCGCGATGCGGGTATCCGAAATGGTCGGCGTGGCCGGACACCGGACAACTACCGCTATCGGAATCCGCCATTTGGATACAGAGTCATCAATGGTCAGCTGAAACTAAATCCCACAGATCTTCGAATCGTTCTTCATATTTTGAAACTCACCAACGAGGGTAAAGGGTTGAGCTGCATCGCGGGGACTATGAACGAGAAAAGAGTGCCAGCCCGTCGCGGTGGACCGTGGGATCGCGCTCGCGTAAAGAGAGTAGTCCTTCGTTGGCGTGGAAAAATTTGAAAAAAGGGTGTTAGCCATTTGCCGCCCTTCTGAACGCGTTTAATTGGGTTTGCTTTATGAACCAGTCGTAGGCGACTAAGCGATGGAGCACACCACCTGGCGGTAGGTATCCGTGCGAGAGTTCCCTGGCGATGAACTCCTTCGTGGCATGCTCCTGACCGTCGGGGGATTGCTCGGTTTCAAAAAAGCTCACAGCTTGGTCGAAATCTTCGTCGGTCGGATAGTCATTCGCCGAACTCGCCTCAACAAGAACCGTCTGCGCTTTTTTAATATTTATTTCTTTTCTTAAATTCTTAATTTCCCCCTCTTTTCGAGGTGCCTCCGTGCTCTTTTTGAGGGAGCTTTCGCCTCTTCTTGGGGTGGCTCCGTTTCGATCATGAGTTACCTTAATTTGAGGGGCCTCCTTTTTGGGAAGCCCCCTCCCTCCCGATCCACCGCCGCTTGGACAAGCCATTGGAGATACCCACCAGATATTCCCGCGCTTGAAATCCGTTTGGACCAAGCGGACGAGACCCAGCTCTCTTAGCATTTTAAGGCATCGAGAGACATTGGCGTGGGACATTCCCGTGCCCCCTTCGATGAAAGTAATCGCGGCCCTGACGTTCCCATCTGAGTTGGGATACCGCCACGCTTTAGACGCCAGCCAAAGAAACAAGCGGAAGCAATCGCCGGACATGCTCTGTAGCTTTGGGTCCGAGAAAACTCGATGCGAAAGGCGAAAGAACGCAGCATCGGATTCCTTTTCTGGAGGTCCCTCAACTTGAGGTAGCCCAATTTGAGGTTCCTCGGTGCGAGGTGCTTCAATCTGAGGGACCTCAAGCCGGGCTGGCTCAATATGGGCTGGCTCGGTTTGGGCAAGCACACTTTGAGCGCCCTCCTTCTGAGGGGAGTCAGGAGGAGGTGACTCTGATAGAGGCACCTCCTTTTGAGGCTCCGCTGGGGGCTTGAAGCAGGGAGCGGCCTTCGACATCCGCACCGGCTCATTTACCCGCATACTCTTCAGGGCATCACGAAGGAGGTTTGGCTTCTTACTCATTGCACACCTCCCACTACCTTCGGAGAGACCATCGCAACTTCAGCTTGATCGAAGTTAGCTGCCTCATCTTGAGAAAGCTCAAGTTGAGCGCGGACTTCATCGGCAAGGGCTAGATAATCCTGCGCACCCGTGCTCGTAGGCGCATGGTGGAAAATCGTTTTCCCCAACGCCGGTGCTTCTTTCAACTTCACATTTCGTCGAATTTTTGTGGCAAATACCTTATCGCCAAAACTCGCCACAAGTTCGTCGAACACGTCACCCGCCATGCGCGTTTGATCGGCAAGCGTCAGCAGAATGCCCAGTATCTTGAGTTCCGGGTTGGTGCCGACCTTGATCTCCTCTATCTCGGCCAGCATATCCTTGATGCCATTCATGGCGTAGAAGCCAGAATCGACAGGGATGATGAGGGAATCCGCCGCATTTAAGGCAGAGTTCATCAACGGCCCAAAGGTCGGCGGAACATCGAGGATGATGACCGAGTATTTCCTTCTAACAGCCTTCAGGGTACGGGCGAGCCGCAACTCGCTGTTGGTCATCCCCACCATCTCGCGCTCCACTTCGGCTAGTCGGCGGGTAGCGGGAATGAGTGAAATCCCATCGCCGGCGTAAGTAGCGGCTTCGGCAGGCAGCTCGCGATTCAAAATCAGATCACTGACCGATTTCCCGATAGCCTCCAGCGGAACGCCGAACCCTTGGGTGGTGTTCCCTTGGGGATCGGTATCTACGACAAGCACTGACGCCCCGCGGAGGGCGAGTGCTTGGGCGAGATTGATGGTGGTGGTTGTTTTTCCTACTCCGCCTTTTTGATTAGTGACGGCAATGATGTGTGCTGACATTGAGTGCCTCCATGGTGTTGACGAGGGCAACCGTCTCCCTCAACATGAAGGTGGTTGCCTGGCTTCCGGCCTGGTTACTGTTATTGGGGGCTTGAGAGTGGCACCTCTTAAGCTCCCTTTTTATTACTTATAATATCCTACGAGATGTATATCAAGAAAACAACCATTACTTACTAGATATAATCTCTTACGATATATATATGCGGTTGAAGCTCGCTCAAATCATGGAGAAGAGAAAGATCTCTAAGTACCGCCTCGCTCAAATGCTAGGGGTTCCAACCGCTTCGGTTTTCCGCTATTTCAAACCTGGATACGATCCGAAACTCTCGACGCTCGAAAACATCGCCAAAGTCCTGGGAATCAAGGTTCGCGATCTGTTGGACGAGTAAGCTTTGTTAAAGAGTTCCTCGACGAATAACGAGTCGATTAATTACTGCCGACGTGCGAAAGCAAGAACATGGCCATCGGGATCGGCGTAGTATCCAGCAATATCACCCCAACTACGTGGCTCAAAACCGCTAAGTTCTCTAGCCCCAGCCGATTTCGCTCGCTCGATGTACGCGATGGGATCGGGTACGTAGAGATATATCTCGGCACGCGGAATTTCGCCGGCCAGTGACGGGTCCTTGATCTTGTCACCAAGAAGACGATTGATTCCGGCGATGGGCATCAACCCGAGAACGCAACCATCCGTTAGAATAAACTCTGTCATTCCTGGGATTGAGCGATGGAGTAGAGGATAATACTGCAGAGTAGAAAACAGTACTACGTGCTTGGTCCTGAACGTAGAGAATAAAATGAACCTTAGACGCGCTCATTCATGGATTCCGTCAACTTACCCGGCCAAGAACTGAGACCTTTGGACAAACTGAAGACGGAAGAGAACCCCCTTCCCAAGAGAGCCTGAGCGGCCTTTTGGCTTCTCTGACCACTTCGGCAAAAAAGAATCAAGGTCTTTTCGGTCGGAAGGGGCACCTCCCCGGAGAGAATAAGGGAAAGCGGAACTGAAATGGCTCCGGGAATACTGCCTTGTCGGTATTCCGCAATTTCGCGAACATCAATGAGCTGACGTTCGCTTTCTTCTTCAAGAAGAGCGTGTAGCTTGTCGGCCGAGATCTCAGGCGCGTTGCCACAGGAAGCCATAACCGGTTCAAGTGTTTTTATCGTTGGGCTCGCCCCACAAAGTGGGCAATCCGGATTCGGTGCGATTGCAATATTGCGAGACTGCAGGGTTAGAAAATCGAAGATTTGCAGAGTGCGATGAAGCGATTGTCCCAGTCCTAATATCGTACGTAGGGCTGCCAGCGCTTGAAGTGTCCCCAAGACTCCAGGAACTGCCCCCAGGATTCCCTCTTCGGCGCAGTTCAGGATGACTTCCTGTGGTGGTTGAGGGAAGAGACAGCGGTAACACGGACCGTCTGGTGAACAAAAGAGCCCAAGCCGTCCCTCGAAACGGGTGACGGACGCGAAGACGTTGGGCCGTTTCAGGAAGAAGCAGGCGTCATTTACCAAATAGCGTGTAGCAAAATTATCGGTCGCATCGAGCACGAGATCGTGTGCTTCGACTAGCTCAGTCGCATTCGAAGCCTGGAAGGCTTCGCAGTAAGCGCGAACTTGAATTCTGGAATTAAGTTCCTTTAGACGATTGGCGGCAACCTCCGCTTTGTGGAGGCCGATGTCACTTTCACGGTAAAGGACCTGTCTTTGCAGGTTTGAGAGTTCAACTCGATCTGGATCAATAATCCCTATCGTCCCGACTCCAGCGGCACCTAAATAAAGAGCGGCCGGGCAACCTAAGCCTCCGGCCCCTACTACCAAAACCCGACTCGCCTTTAAGCGCTCTTGTCCTTCGACGCCAATCTCCGTAAGAGACAAGTGCCGCGCATAACGAGCAAGTTCTGAAGTTTCTAGGGCCATCCGCTATCAAGTATCCCGACCGCTCGAAAAAAACAACTTGTCAACGCTCCGATGAGAATTCTCGACTGATCTCCTTTCTTTCCGAGGGAGGCAAGGACAGTAGGGTGCCAAGCCGTGTAGCTCGCGAGATCACGATGCGAACCCCTTCCACCATACTGGCCAGGGGCGGATTGGCGTTTGTCCAACAATCCGTATTGCCCTCAAGATCTGACCTCAAGTGATCCACCATCGTTGCAGCCGAATCCGATGTTGGCGCATTTTCAAAGTGCTTCGCCATGGACTTGGCGTAGGAGTTCATTACCGACCATCGAGAGCACGCTTCCACTCGATCCCTGCCGGTTAGTCTGCTCTGCTTCCGGGTTTCGAGAAACTCCTTTAGCCCTACAGCCTCTGTTCGAAGATCCTGATTTAACTCGCTCACGAGTCCGGAATCGCATGCCTCGCCCGAGGCCGATTCCGCGTAAACTGCGAACGACCACACCGCCACTAAGCTGATGCAAAAAATGCATCTTGTTACGTTCTTCATAAGTACCTCCCGCTCCCCGGCGCGCGGAGCACGTGGACTTCCAACCCGATGTATGTCTTTTAGCTCCGGGGAAACCTGTTTTGTTTTTCGTCTCACTTCTAGATAATGCAAACGAGGGGCCATCCGAGATGGGAGCGCGCGTTTGGCGCCTCATTCGGTTGGATAGGCTCGACCCAGGCCTAAACGGAGTTGTAGAGATTTCACAACATTAATGAATACAGTGTGTTATCGCGTTGGGCACTCCTACAGTACAGGTAGAAAGCTGGAGGGTTTTGTGTCAGGACTTCTGGAATTTCTTGGGGTCCAAAGCCAGTTTTTCGAGCTGCCGATAGATCTCGGTTCGATGGCGGCCAGACAGACGCGCTACTTCGGACACGTTGCCTTCAGAGAGTTGGAGCAACCGCGTGAGGTAGCTTTTCTCGCAACAGGTTCTAATTTCCTGGTAGGTGGCCGGCTTAGTGTTGACTGGATTTAAGGGGCAAAACTGGGGGAAAGCGAGTTTCTCTTCCTTCGTCTCCGGCAGTACGTCTTCTAAGTTAAGATTTCCATCTGCGGAGAGCGCAACGCTTCGTTCAAT
>CAZRZK010000009.1:0-83787 GCA_964604555.1 uncultured Pseudobdellovibrionaceae bacterium
TCGACAGATGGCTTCAGACCGAAAACCATCCATGCTGCTTTTGCTTAATATTTTGATGCGATCTACCGAAAATAATGGGTATGAGCCTTTATCCTGTTCTCCAGATTGTTTTTACAGCCCTTTGGGCCCTGCCTATTGATTTTAACAGCCCGTGCTATATCTCAAACGAGAGAGACGTTTCATCTTTTACTCTAGATAAACCCTATAATTGCGTTGAGAGCTGGGGCCTATTCTTTGATAAAATACGTGCGTTATGTGTACAAAGTGAAAATGCGGCACTCGTTACCTTAGAAGGATTAAAAAGAAGGTGCTTGGAAAAACCAGGTTGCGTTGTTGGAGGAGACACAAAAATAGAGCGCCCCTACATCAATCATTTGCTTAGCGGAGAAGATGGAGAGGGCATATCTTGTTCTGTTACCTCAACTATTTCTTGTGTTCCAGCAGAGGGCCCACTTCCATTACAGCCCGTGCCTAATGCGGATCCGGTCGTTGCTCCGATAATTCCTATGATACCAAATGCCGATCCGATGATTCCTGAATTGTTGCCCCCTCCCCCCCCACTCATCATTGCTGAACCGGTTGTCGCAACGCCCATAGAAACGCCAGTCCTCCCAGATGTGCAGATACGTGATTTAACGCTCGATCCACGGTATTACACCTGCTGTGAAGGAATAAATAGGAATGGCAGTAGGGTATGGGTAAAGGTCCACGAGTGTCATTTTCCTCTTCCGGGATTTGCGACAGCTGAGGACTGCGTAAGGGGCACAATTCCCATGCAACCTAGATAAGTCCTATAGATTACACACTTTTACGTGGCGAATTAGGGCTTTAAACTCGCCTGCATCAAAAATTCCTTCAAACGCTCTGCTACCATTCCGCTGCGTTCTTTCGCCGTTGCTTCATCTAAATGGAAAGTCGTATCGCAGAAAAACTCCCTTTCGCTCCTCAGCACATAGTTGAGACTGGGGGTTTGGAGAGAAAAATCTTTATTCAAGCGATCGAAGATGGGCTGATAAGCTTCAAGCCACTTCTCTCGTTCGGCTTCTTCGATGTATATCCAGGGAAACTTAAGGATCAACTTAGCCTTCTTTGCTTTGATGCGATCGCTGAATTGAAAGAGAATGGAATATAATTTTTCCGCGTGTCCCGGGCGAACAAATGAGACCGGCTTTATTTTTTTTGGATAACACCATTTCGCGTCCCCGTAAGAGTTGTAGTAGGCTGAAAAATCAGGAGGAGGAGCCTGCCTCCAATAACGTTGATAAAGCCCTCCTAACAGCTCAATCAACGGACGATCTTGGGGAAAGGGCTGCCAATACCACTTCAAAACATCTTTCCAATGATTCGTCCGGGTAAGGCCCGCAGCCTCTGCAAAGGCTTGAGCAGCCTTTCGATCCACTGGGTAATCTCCCCAAAATATCACCGAGGAATAGAGAACGATATCATTCGGCCTAGTCGCACGAATGACAAGCTCTTGCAAAACTCGTGTATCTCCCCCTTCATTATTAATCGCGAGATTGATGGTGGGAATTTTGAGCTCCTCCTCAATCACCTGTGAGCGATAACTCCAAACCACGTTCGAGCCACCGGCCAAGAGGATTCTCGGTGCAGACTTCACACTGTCGGCCTTCCGTTCTTTGATCCGGAAAATTTCATAATGCATATTTCCCGCATCTCGACTGGACAAACCGCAAAGAAAGCCATAACACAGATATCCAATCAAAAACGCAAATAGGACCCAGAATGAACTGGCACGTTTACCTTCCATATACAAATCCTGGACGGATGGGCTGCATGAGCAACAGCATCAAAGTAAAAAAAAGAAGACAAAACAGACCTGGACGAAAATAGTGATAGGGTTCCCCATTCTTCTCCTGGTACATAGGAGAAAAAATCTCATGCCCGATCGTGAGCAAGATAAGCGCGGCAACCACAATATTCGGCCAGCAGGAAAACCAAAGTAGTTTAACGTGAGTGATGCTTTCGGGAATAATTCCAGATAACTCTCCCCCCAACTGGCCTAAATGGGCAAGCCTGCGGATCTTTTCCACCAATCTCGGGAAATCACTGTCCATGAAAAGCAACCGGCCGAAGAAAATAACGATTAACAAATAGAGTTTTGAGAAAATAGCCCCCCCTCGATGGGAAGCAAAACGAACCAGAAGACCTATCCATAAAACATAGGCGCTGGCATGAAATAAGCCCCAAAGAAAGAAATTCCGGGTGGCCCCATGCCACTGGGAAGAGATGATAAAAACGGCGTAAAGGGCAAAGACGTTCCCCAGACCACCTGGAAACCGAGATTTCAGCGGTAAAAAAAGCGTTTCTTTGTACCAAGTCCCGAGCCCAACATGCCAGCGCCGCCAGAACTCGGGCAGGTCGTTTGCTGAGAAGGGTTGCTGAAAATTGAAGCAGAGCGGGATGTTGAATATCCGGCAAAAGAAAAGAGCGATGAGGCTGTAGCCCGCGAAATCGAAATAGACCTGCAGTTCAAAACAAAAGACCGATCGCAAAATTCCCAAAGCACTCGCGATCTCCTTGACGTCGACCCATTGGGAAAGCCAATTGGCAAATACCAGCTTGAACCATAATCCTCCGATGAGAAGGTGCAGGTGTCGGTGAATGCGAAACAAACTGGGCAGGCGAATATCGAGTGGATAGAATTTTTTCAACTGTTCCTCGTTGAAGATTGGCCCAGCCAAAAAGACCCCAAAAAAACTGATCGCAAGAACATAGGAAAGGAATGGCGGAACGGGTAGTATCTTATGGTAAACCACTCGGCAAACGGCTAGCGAACGCAAAATATAAAATGCAAATCCGACCAAGCCAACCAGAGTTTGGGGACTGATCACGTTTTCAACATTCAAAACTGCGACATAACCATGCCTTTGAAAATAAAGAAAAATAAGGAGATGCAAAAAAATATAAAAACGATAGAGAAACTGTCGCACATCGGAACGTTGGACTTGAGGAAACAACTGGAGGTAAGAATAGGTTCCTAAGATATAAAACCCCACGCCAACTGAGGTTTGCCATGTTCCTGTGAAAAGGCGAATCACAAGAAATGAGAACCCATTCACCAAGAGAAGTTTTATTTGGCCCGAGTGCAGGTGCGAAAGGAGGAAGGAAACAAACCTTCTATTTGAAGAAAATCCCGAAGAAGAAAATGAAGGAAAGCTCCCTTTTCCCATAAGTTAACCTATGAATACTTATCGGAAAATTCGGCCCTATCCTAAACTGTTACCTGAGCTGTGACTCCTTCATTTTTAGCTGCAATCCCTTGCGACTGATATTCAGAATTCGAGCCCGCCTGAGTGACATTGTTTCCAGTAGTTAATACCGCTTCCTCAATCGCTTTTCGCTCGACGCGACGCACCACCAATTTAACTTACCCTTTCAGATCGGCAGGATATTCCCCGGAGGGACGCCCAAAAAACTGCTCTACTTCAGACTTTCTCTCGAATTATTTACCCTTGGATAACGAACAGAAGCCTAATGCCGTGGTTCGATAAAGGGTTAGGCTTTCCTTGGAGAAATCCCGATAGCAATGACTTTCGGGCAAACTATGATTTCCGTCATGGTTAAAAAGGATTGTTTTTGCGAGCTCAGCAGCATCAAGCTGCTTTGTCATTGTAACTACGCCGGAATAGGCAGCGTACACGCCTACTCCATCCTTGAGGTTTTCAGGAGAAATCTCTTTTCCACCTTTATCGAGATAGGAAATGCCCATCTTTTTTCCGAGTTCAATGTAGAGCTCAGTAGGATTATCTCCATTAGCATTAATACAAAGAGTGCCATCGGTACGAACCTCTGTGCTAGAGACGGGACCTGTGAATGCTGAGCCTCCTATCTGCTCTGCCAACCCAATATTCAATCGATACAGTTTGACGATCGATTGAGCCGAGATAGATTGCTTCAGGGTTGCCGATTCCTTGGAATCACTGCCTCGCCAACCATTTTCTTTACGAGTTAAAAGATATTTCTCCTGCTCATCTTTTACCAAGTCGTTCATTGCTAAATGAACGAATCGTCCAGCTCCTGCATTGGTTCCATCCAAAACCACTTCACGATCCAAATGATTGGCCTTAGGAACAGTCCAGATCTGGCATTTGTATTTCTGCTCCTTGTCATCTAAGCGAAGCTCTTCTTTTTTAAGGGCTACGGCGTTAGCCGTGTATTCTAAATAGAGCTCTTCTAAAGCCTCATTTTTAGTGTAGAAGTGAGGAACCTTTTTTGGGGGTTCTTTTTTTACCGACTCTTTCCCAGTTGGTTTTTCTTTGAACCGATCCCGAAAATCGGCCGTTATTGTTCCATAAGGTTGGAGTTTAATTTCCTCCTTGATAGGTACTTGGAGTTTCGAACTGCGGATTTCGATTCGATAGTAGTAATTCGATCCTAGTACTAACTGACTGTCATCAAACTGAACCCGTCGGATCTCTCCGCCATCGGGCTCGACTTGGACGGACTTTCCATTCACCAAAAGTTCAGCCTCTTTTGGAAGTTTGAAGAGCACCTCTCCGGCAAAACAAGGGAAAACGATGAGTAACTGCAATAATATCTTCATGGCAACCTCCAAAGCAAAAGAGGCCTTTTAATAACACGCGGAGTTAATGACCTATTCGGGCAATTTTTGTCAGTGTTTGGAATATGTTTAGGACTGTTCAGCTTATGCAACTGGGGGTGTTAAGGGACTCCACAGTCTCATATTCCAAGCTTGCATTGAACCATTCCATAGTGCCTTTTTGGAATTAAGTTCCATTATGGAACCAGTCAAAAAAAGTCAAAACATAATAATTTCAAATATTTAATAAAAACAACTTTTGGTATAGCCCCTGCAGTATGAGGGAACGCATAAAGAGCCAAAGCTCTCAAAGCTCAGTTGTACGTTGGTTCGGCTCTTTCATCACAAATCTTACGATTTGGCTGAGACTGGTCGAGTGGAGATTGGTTGCACTCATTTCCATTCAACCCCCCAAAATCTGTTGCCGAATGCAATCGATTTTCATTCCCCAGTCTCAGCCCATACCTTATAATTTTTAATCATGTACCGACAGAGTCTATTCCTCCTACTCTGCCTTCTCTTTTTAAAACCTTTTCTTGAATCGAAGCTCAATCATTACCCTTCAACGCGCCCCGCGTTAAAACCGCTTCAATCTTCCACTCAAGCCCTCTCTTTAAAGAAATTCTCATTCGGTTTTGAAAACCTCCTCGCCGCGAGTCTTTGGGTCGATCTCCTTCAGAAGGCGAGTCATAAGAAGTTAGAAGAGGGTTGGGTTTCATGGGAGTATGCCATGCTCGAAAGCATCACTACTCTCGATCGCCCCTTTTACCAGGCCTACAAATTTGGCTCGGCCTTCCTCTCGGTATTTCGGAGAGACCGCTTTGGTGCAAAATTGATTCTCGAGAAAATGAGTCGGCAATTTCACGATATTTGGCGACCTCATTATCTCCTCTCTTTTCACCTCTATTCCGAATTGAATGATTACCCTGCTGCGGCCAAAGAAATGGTCATCGCCTCCCGAATGCCGGGGGCCCCTCCTCATCTAGCAGCTCTGGGAGTGCGTCTCCTCAGCGAGGGAGGCGCTTTGAAACAGGCGCTTGCCACGGCAATAGAACTCCATAAAACCATGCACGATCCCGAAGCGAAAGAGCGACTTGAAATGAGGATTCGCAGTGTTCGTTATCACCTTGAAGAGCTGGCCTGGAAAGAGGCTGTGCAAACCTATTATCAAACCCTTAAACGCTGGCCTTCTTCGATTGATGAGTTAAAAAAATATTTGCCAGAAGATTCCCCTTCTCAACTGTTTCAATTTGTTTGGGATACTGAACTCAAAAAAATCCGCCCGGCAAAAAACTATTCGATTGAAAAGCTGGGCATCCATCGACGCAAGGAATCATGAACGCCATTCAAACACTCCAACTCACCAAGATTTTTTCATTGGGCCTGTTCAAAAAGAAAAAACGGGCGGTCGATGCCCTTTCCTTAGAAGTCCCGGCGGGCTCCATCGTCGGACTCATGGGGCACAACGGCTCGGGAAAATCGACTACGCTGAAAATGATCCTGGGATTTTTAAAGCCGACCCGCGGACAGGTACTTACTTTCGAAGAGAAGACCCCGCAGCTGGATAAGATCGGTTACCTCCCGGAAAACCCCCGTTTTCCCCGATTCCTCACCGCCCGGAGCTTGATGCGATTCTATGCCCAGCTTCGCTGTGAAAAAAAGACCAACTTAGAAGGAGAAATTAACCAGCTCCTCCAATCGGTTGGATTGGCGTCGGCGGCCGATCGTCCCATCTCGGGTTTCAGCAAAGGCATGACCCAGCGGCTTGGCATTGCTCAATCGCTCCTGGGAAACCCGAAACTGATCCTCTTGGATGAACCGATGAGTGGACTTGATCCATTAGGACGGGAAAGGGTTCGAACTTTGATCTCCGACATTCACAAAGCCCGCCCCGAAACCACCATCCTTTTCACTTCGCATGTCTACCAAGATGTGGAATCACTTTGTGACAAGGTCATTGTCCTGAAATCGGGCAGCCTTTACTATGACGGCCCCACTCAACAACTTCCCAAACAGATCTTCAGTGAAGAGGTGGACCTATGAAGCCCGTTTTAATTATGGCCTGGATGACGATCCGGGAACTCTTTGCCGAAAAGCTCTTTTTCCTCCTCGCCGCTTTCGCCTTGGCGCTGGTCGCGCTGGGCCATCTCCTGGGGCAGATGACCTATGCCGAACAATCGAAACTCACCGTCGATTTCATGCTGGGAGCGATCGAGATCACCATGGCCCTCTTCAGTATTTTCATGGCCCAATTTCTTTATCAACGAGAACTCACTAGCGGTTCCATTTACTTGATCCTTTCAAAACCGATCAGCCGCACCCAATATTTGAGCGGTAAATTCTTAGGGCAAAATGCGGTGCAATTGGCGATGCTGGCGATGATGTACCTCATGCTTCTCCTTTCTTGCTCCCATTTCGGGGAGGAATTTTCAAAGCGCGCGACACTTCAATGCTTAAGCCTCATCGCCATTCAAACCATGACCCTCACGGCGATCAGTTACTGTTTTTCCATTTTTTCGCGTGGGATTCTTCCTTTCCTCGCCACCTTCGTCCTTTTCCTTTTAGGCAAATTCTATCCTTCACTGAAACAAAGTCTTTCCGCTTTTTCGGTTCTCGTCCCCAACTTTAGTATTTTGAACACCAAAGCCCTGGCCTCTTACGGCTTGATGATTACGCCTGCTGAATTGAGTTGGCTCTTCACTTACGCTGCGGTCTGCACCCTCTTTTATCTGTTGCTCGCAATCACACTCTTTCACCGACGGGATCTTCAACCATGATGATGACACTCTTTATTTTCCTGATGGGGCTTATCTGGGGAAGTTTTTTCAACGTCTGCATTTACCGCATGCCCCTCTCCAAATCGGTGGTCACCGGAAGATCCAGCTGCACCCAGTGCCAAGCCAAAATCGCTTGGTACGATAACATCCCGGTGTTGAGCTACCTTTTACTCAAAGGAAAATGCCGCCAATGCAAAGCCCCCTTTTCAATCCAATATCCCCTCATTGAACTCGCGACCGGTCTTATTTTTGTTTCCATCTATCTCTACTTAGGGCTCAACCTCTATGCCCTCTGGGCCACCGTTTTTTGCTGCAACCTCTTTGTGATCTCGGTGATCGATTTCCACCACCAAATCATTCCCGATGAACTCAGTTTAGGGGGCATCGTCCTGGGCTTTCTTTTTACCTTCTTCCTTCCTAATATTTCCTGGATCGACTCCCTGATAGGCATCCTCATCGGAGGCGGATCCTTTTTCTTAGTCGCCTTCCTCTACGAAAAAATCGCCAAGCAAGAAGGGCTCGGCGGCGGAGATGTCAAAATGCTGGGAATGATTGGGGCGTGGCTCGGATATAAAAGCATCCTACCGGTGATTGTCCTCTCCAGCACCTTTGGCGCCATCGTAGGAGTCGTCATGATGCTCGCAAAGCGGGGGCAATTACGCACCGCAATCCCCTTCGGACCCTTTCTGGCCTTGGGGGCTTTTCTCTTTCTCTTCTGGGGACCCGAAATCATGACCTTTCTCTTTCCGCTTTTTTAACTCCCGATAACAACATCGCCGCGTCAAACTTACGCTATTCCTTGAATTACCCGATCCTATCTTCAGCACCCTTTTCTAATACATAACCCACAATCTGGAGAGTATACATATGGCCCGATTCGCAATCTGTATCCTATTCATCTCAAGTTGGTTGAAAGCTGACTTGATTCACATGGTCGAATACCCGGTAATGGAATTACCCATCACCCCTTTCAGTAATATGGCATCCGGTTACCAAGCCACCAACCCAGGATTCCGCGCACTGCTCTTTAGTGAAGCAGGAGAATTTTTAGCGGGTGGCCCCCTCACCATGGATGCGGTAATGAAGGGTTACAGCGACGATGCCTCCCAAGGCAGCGCCTACGGAAAATTGGTCCTCAAAATCGACCTCACCGATTCCTATCCCGGAATCGGCAGTGGCATGATGCAAGGAAACTTCCGCGGCACTCTAACCATCTGCAAATCGAAAAATATCGATGCTGAGGTTCAAGATACCGAATGTGAAAACATCACAGGAAACATCCATCCGGAAAGACCTTTCCAATGGATCCGCAAACCGGTTCAATTCCAAATTAAAAACGGCGGAATCAAGATCACCCGTTTTGAAGGAAACACCGGTGAAGGTGGAACTTCCCAACAATTGGCCCTCGCCATTTTCCATCCTGCGTATGGATTTGCCGCTCCTGGAAAGGCCTTTAAAGATTACCAATCCCCTCTCGTGCTCGATCTCAACCACGATGGAAAATTAAATCTCTTGAATGTGTACGATGAAAAAACGGCCGTTACTTTTGATCTCAACGGAGATGGTCAAAAGATCCGCACCGGATGGGTCAAAGCGGAAGATGGATTCCTATTTGAAGACAACGGCAGTGGCTGCGTCCAGAACGGAACCCAACTCTTCGGCGAGTTCACCCATTCCACCAATGGAACCGCAAAATACGAAAATGGTTTCCTCGCCCTTTCCAAACTCTATGGACGTGCCGGCAAGGTGGTGGTTTCGAAACAGCCGAAACTCAAAATCTGGCGCGATCTCAACCAAGATGGAAGCTGCCAGAAATCGGAAGTGGTCTCGGCCGCAACCCACATTCGGTTGATCTCATTGGAAACGAATGTGATTGAGAATCCAGCCTTAGATGAAGACAACGAAGTCCGCATCACCGGCAAATATATTGGGGTAGATGGCAAGAGCCATCTCATCGGCGATGTTTGGTTTAAACAACGCCGCAACACGCTTACCCAAAATAATTAATCTATAAGGAGACACCGAATGAAACAGCTACTTACAATCTTCATGACCTTATCCACTATCAGCTTTGCCGATAGCGATATTTTCTATACCGCTTATGGCGACACCCCAATGATGCCATTTAGTATGACAGTGCAGAACCGCGTGCCGATCGACCTCAATACCATCCGGCAACTGCGCACCTATGCCAGCACCAACAACTACTACTTCGGCATCAACCTCCGCCATGGACAACGGGTGATGTACTCCGTCTCCTATGGAACCCAAGGAGAAGCCGGCCAAGCCCGTGGAGTGGTGATCGAGAAGGACGGCCGATTCTGGTTTAAGCAGCAAGCTAATCCAACCGGTCAGCTGTTGCTCCCCCCAGGACAAGTTATCAATAGCAACAATGAACATTCGATGTGGGACATCGGCAGCTATATGGAGTTGGTGAATCGCGTGGCCTTCTCCGCCCCCAGCGCCAACTACCACACCGCTAATGATGTCTACTCCACCGCCCCTGAAGCAGCTCTGGTCGACTTCACGGGTGGCACTGCCGGGCAATCGGTCCACTATAAAGGAGCGTTGGAAGTGGTCTTTAAACATTCCGTTTCCGGCCGTTCGAAATCGGAATGGAAGGCCTATTACTCCAAAGGCATCGGCCCCGTTGCCTTGGAATTCCGTGAAGATAAGTCCCCTTCAGGGGTCTTCAAATTTTACTTAGGTGAGTAAATTTTGCCCTAAGAAATCCGTGGACAAAATAGGGGCGGGGGCAATTCAAAAGTCCCCCGCCAACCCCTTGTTTTTCCTACCTAATTTCTACCTTTTTTAGCCCCCCGTAAAGTGACATTTAGTGTTATTGACCCATAGGGTCATTTTCTGTATATTCCGCGCTCGTACCAATTCCTAAAACGTGAGTTTGGTCTAAAAGCCCTGCAAGGTCGATTGAAACGCCCCTGCCACTGGAGGCTTTTATATCAAGCTCGCGTCATAAAACCGGAGGATATGTTGATGTCGAAACTGTTAAAGTCCCAAATTATTTTGGGCGTTGCGGCCGTATTATCTCTTACCAATTGTGGTAAGAAACAAGCAGCTCAACCTACTATTGTTGATAATTCCTATGTTCAAGAAGATGCGGAACGGAAACTCATTGGAGCCGTTAACGTAAACTCATCTTTAAATGGTGCACTGAGAAAAGCACCTCTCAATTACAATGACGTAAATTTGAATATGTATGTGATCGAGTTGAAGAAAGAAAAACGACGGGTTATTTCTTTCTCCACCAAAAACACTTATCGTGCCAATAACCCAAAAGGCTTGGGCGATAAGGATGCGATGTTCTACCTTCCTAAAAAGGAAGAGGTGGTCTTCAGCTTAGATATGACCGCTTCTATTCCTGCGAAGCCTGCTTTCTCCATCTGGGGATTTCACTTTAAGGCCGATGGCAGTGAAATGAGCGCCAGCGAACTCCGTGACCGTCATGGAGATTTGATGGTGAAGGGAGTGGCCGTTGGTTCTTATAAAGAGAGCAACGATCCTCAGTTCCACACTGGCAAAACGGTCTATAATGCGTCTGTGACCGATCTTTGCTTGTTCAATAAGCGCAATATCATCAACTGTAAGATTGCTCCTTCCGTTAAAGGCGCTATCCACAAAGAAATGGTTGTCATTCGTCCTGAAGGCGAGCGCAACGAAGTGGCTGAACGGATCCAAGTCCAAGAAGCCAATTCGAAAGTGGTCGAAACCTTAAAGCAAGCCATTGCCAATCAGAAAAACGAGATGACCGCTCAAGCGGAATTGAACTCAAAAGAGATCACCGCTCGCTTAGCTCAGATTGCTAAACTTGAAGCTGACCTGGCGAAAGTCACTAAGGATGACGCCGAAGCTGCCAAGAAGTTCCAAGCTGAGATTACGAAGCTGAAATCTGAAGTGGGCAACCTCATGAAGAGCAACGCCGATGCAGCGAAAGAGATCACTGCACGTCAAGCTCAGATCACCGCTCTTGAAGCCAAGTTGGTGCAAGTTGCTAAGGTAGATGCAGAAGCGGCAAAGAAGCTCAATGCTGAGATCACTCAGCTGAAAGCTGAACTTGTTAAGGTCATGAAGAGCAGCGCCGAGACAGCGACTACTCTCCAAGCTCAAATCAATCAGCTCGACCAAGAACGCGCCACTTCTTACAGCGTGACTGGAAAGCTTTTTGAAGTCGAAACCGATATCAAGAAATTGATTGCTTCGACCCTGCTTGTTGGAAAGCCTGCTAAAGCAACCGTGGAAGCGATTGAAAAACGGATCGTAGAAATCGAAACTTCTCTCAAGACGATTACATCTAAGGAATCGGAAGAGATGAAGAAAGGGATCCAAAACAAAATCGTAACCTTACGCAATCAACTTCAAGGGTTAAAATAACCTTCGAGTTCTAGGTTATAAGATAAAAAATTCAACGGTCTCGAGTCGAAAGACTCGGGGCCGTTTTTTTTATATAAGTGGAATAGAGTAGCCGCCCCAATCACCGCGATACAATTCAATCCCCTTCTTCTGAGAATAGGCGACCGCAATGCGATCCACCCTTTCGTTGGGGGCAATTCCGGAATGGGCGGCGACATGATTCCAGGTAATCTCCCGTCCCTGGGCCACTTCATCCAGCCGCTGCCAGAGATCGGGATTGGCAATCGCCTTCTTCTCCTTATTCATCCAGCCATTCCGTTTCCAGCCATGGATCCAGCTCTTCATTCCTTGAATGACGTAATTGGAATCGGAGTGAAATTCGATTTTGCCGGGGATTTTTTCAATGAGCTCCAAAGCGGAGATTGCGGCTAGGAGTTCCATGCGGTTATTGGTAGTGTGCTCCTCCCCTCCCCCAATCTCCCAAACTTCCTTATTCACGACAGCGATAATGGCTCCCCACCCTCCGGGACCGGGATTTCCCGAGCAGGCCCCGTCACAAAAAATGATGATCCGATCTTTTTTGTCCATGAGGGACATGCTATCACACACTTATGCCTTTAAAACCGGATTCGATCGACCTGCATGGATATACGTTAGCGGCGGCAGAGAAGGTGTTTGATAAATACCTGGACCGTGCACGAATGGAGAAGAAGTTGATCGAGGTCCATTTCATTACTGGGACAGGTAAGATTCAAGTTCGCTTTAAGGAGTTGGCGGAATCGCTCGAGCTTTATCACTACTATCCGCTGAATAATCGCGGGGTGATTGTGATTGAGTTTGAGTGAGGCGTCGATAGTAGAGAGAGACCCCTTCTTCTAATGCAGTAAATGGGGTGCGATAGCCAGCCTTTTTTAGTTTTTCCATTTTGGCTTCGGTAAAGTTTTGATAGCGTTCGCTTAATCCTGGAGGCATGTCGATAAATTCAATTTGCTTTGGACGATGGAGGGCGGCAAAACAGCTCTCCGAAAGATCGATAAAACTTCTTGATTGGCCGGAGCCTAAATTATAAATGCCTCGCGAAATATTTTGGCAGGCATAGGTCAATACTCTCACCACATCTTCAACATAAATAAAATCACGCCGTTGATCACCATCGGCGAGATCGGGACGGTTGCTTTTAAAAAGTTTGAGTTTGCCGGTCTGTTGGATCTGGTGGAAGGCTTGGTAGACGACACTCGACATGCGCTCTTTATGGGCCTCCCCAAATCCATACACATTAAAAAATTTAAAGCCAGCCCAGGAAGAGGGGGTCAGTCCCTTTTTCTCCTGTTCTAAAACCCAGAGATCAAATTGGTGTTTCGATTCTCCATACGGATTCAAGGGTTTGAGTTGTGTCAGCTTCGATTCGTCATCGTCATAGCCAACACTTCCATCCCCATAAGTGGCGGCGCTGCTGGCATAAATAAAAGGAATTTTCTTACGGGTGGCGTGCTCCCAAAGGGCTTTGGAATAGTTGAGATTCCATTGAGTGAGATAAGAGGTGTCCAAACAGGTGGTGTCGGTGCAGGCTCCAAGGTGGATGATCCCTCCAATTTCCGGGCTAGTTTGCAGGAACTGCGCAGGGGAAAGAGGCTGCCCAAAATCGAGGGTTTGGTGCTCAGGACGAGAGAAATGGGGGAGATGGTCTATTGCAACGAACGGCCATCCTAGGGCCTGGTAGTGCTCCACCATCCGCGCGCCGATAAAGCCGGCCGCCCCCGTGAGGGCTATCTTAGTGTTGACATTCATCGACTAACTCGGTGCATTATACCCCATGAAAAATGGTAAGGCCGCATCTTTTCTTATTCTAATAACATTACTCTGTCTTGAATGTCAGGGGGCTCTCAAATGTGATGATATCCTCCGTGATAGAAGCTTGGAAATGGTTGGATTGGCCGAAGAACTGGCGGTCTTGCGGGCCGGAAAACAGGTTAGCGACCTTTCTGGGACTAACCACAATGGTCTGACATCAGAATTAATGGCTATTACCCACCAGGTGGAATCGGAATTGGCAGTGGGGGCAGAGGCGGTCGTGAATGCATTCAAAGCTACTCTATTTG
Source organism: uncultured Pseudobdellovibrionaceae bacterium (assembly GCA_964604555.1). GTDB lineage: Bacteria > Bdellovibrionota > FAC87 > UBA2466 > UBA2466 > CAZRZK01. The sequence goes on from CAZRZK010000009.1 coordinate 13,806, forward strand.
CATTTGATGTGGCCGCGGCACGGGCCGAACAAACGGAACAGCTCATTAAAACATTACCGAAGCAACTCGGGGAGAATGGATACCATCTCGAATTGGAGGCAGAATTGGCGTCCCTGAGACAGGAGATGGCGAAGTTGGGATGGACGACATCGCAGGTTAGAAAGGTTCTCGATCACTGGACCTATGAAGGGAAAGAGGAGGATTTGATTTCAAGTTTTGCTCGTCAACAGCCGGTTGGATTCGAAGCATCCCTTGCCGCGGCCCCAGCTCCAAAGTCGCCAAAAGATCTCCTGCTCGAAAAGTTAAAGGAACGAAAGGAAAAGATCCAAGATCGAATTAAAGATTTGGAGGAGAAGGCGAAGCAGGCGGAAGATCTCATCGAAGATCTGGGAGCCGATAAGTGGGCCTCCTTAACCAAGGCCCGTGACCTGCTCAAACTAAAGGGGGATGTTCCATTATCAGTGCTGATGCTCACCGGAAAAGCTCAATTAAAAGCGGAAGAGGTGGAGCTCATCACCAAGGAACTGGATGAATTGAGGGCCTTCTGCCTCAAATCGGCCAAGATGGTCCGCAATGCTCGAAAGGCGCAAGCTGCCTTAGGCATCTTTATTGAAACCCATGAGGCTTATCCAAACCTCTTAGGAGAGCCTCGCATGCGGATGACATGGCGGGAGATCGAAGATTTTCTACGGCTCGATCCCATCGCGAAAAAAGCTCAACGGCCTGCCTTCTGGCGACGATTCCTAGGAGTCGTCTGGAGAGTCATCGACTCCCCCGGAAAAGGAACGATCAAAATGGCAGATAAGTTTCTCAAGGCGATCAGTGGAAAAACGATGGCTCATACTTGGGTTACGCGCACCTTCTTATCTCTCTTTAAGGATATGTCGGGCAGACACCTGCGGGACAAATATGCGCTCGATATCATGCGGATCTATCGGGGAAAATACCGGGATGTGCGGGAGCTCATCCAAACCGTGCGGACCTACTTACCTGGAAGCCACGATGAACTCTTAGTGACGATGGCAGCCTGGCAAGAGCTGAAGAGTAGCCATTGGGAGCCGATGATGAAATTCATGAAGAAAAAAGCGGAGGACAATGAGGATTACGACAAGTTCTATGATCGAATGAAGGCAGCACAAGATACGGTGAATGCTTATGGTTGGGCATTTAGTTTTCGAAACCGGGATGGGAAGGGTTACTATATTGTAAAAGCACTCACCAATCTTTCTCTCTATGGAGCCATCGGTGGAGGGGCTGCCTATTTAAACTTCACCCCAACCCAAGCCCCGGCTCCAGTGACCGAACCGGAGGATCCGGATGAAAAGGAAAAACGGAAGAAAAAACAGCAAAAACAAGATGAAGAGAAGACGGCGATGATCGAAGAAAAATTATTGCGGGAATTGGGAGTGGTGTCGATTGCAGTCGCTGAACCTACACTGATCACTGATGAACGGCTCGCAGCAGCGATGGAGACATTGGTAAAGGTGGAACAGGAGCTTTCGACGGCTACAAATCTTTGACCAAATTGCCCCCTAATCTTTTGCGACGGTTCTTCCGATAGGCACGGTATGCAAGACGCCAAGGCGAAACGGAAATGGACCCGCTTTGAAACCGATCCCGGTTCAGCAGCAGGGATTCAGGTCGGGGATTTTAACCATCCCTATAAACCCACCCATAATGCGCTCTGCGTAAACGAATCATTTAGAGGCTCTTGTCTGCTCGTCACTCATATCTCCGGAATGAATATCGGCGAACTTGTTTGGGCTAAAGTGGGAGATATGGAACCTCTCAAAGGGGAAATCCGTTGGATAGAAAAGCTGGAAGATCATATCTTTAAGATCGGTCTCTTCTGGGTCGATTGAACTCTCCTAAAGAATTGTGTGGACTGGAATTGGAAGGTCTCCACACTAGCGCTTGATACAAAGCGGCTGTTAACAAATAAAAACATTTTGTGAATCAAAATAATTCACTGCGTTGAATTGTTACCCCCGGCGTGTGCAGATAGAAGCATGCGTCGGGGGTTTATTATTTTGATGATACTAGGATTTGGAATCACCCATTCGATTCCGGCGGAAGGGTTGAGCGAATCCCGCACTACGGTGTGTTGGAAAATGTTGGTAAAGGTGGCGACGGTAAAGATCCCTCGCCGCATTTACCTCCCGCTTCTAGGAGGATTGGTTTTATTTCCAGCAGGTACCGGTTTTGTTTATCTCAGCTATCATCATGATGTAGCGGCAGTCTTTGGAGATGAAGAGCATATCGGTTACGGCATCTATTTGGATAAGGATGGAATCCTGGCCACCTTTTCCGAAGACGAGAAAGAGCTACTTAAAAATCCACTAGAAAATGCAGAAACTGTGATCCGGTTTCTCACCGAAAAACTTTCAGGTGATGAAGATCTTTCGATGTTAAGAAATGAGGATGGGGGAACAGAAGAGAGTCGGCATTGGTATTCCCACGACTATTTCAGAGGGATCAAAGCGAGCCGCTTTTTTATTCATGATGGCCAACCACGCGGGGTTTGCCGACACAAAGCTAAAATTTTAGCGGCCGTGCTGAATTGGTTGGAAATCCCGGCCCGTTATGAAGAGGCGATGGTGGATGGTGAAAGCCCATTTTCGAGTCATGCCTTTGTCTACGTTCCGCATTTGGATCTTGTCGCCGATCCAATGAATAATGTGGTCTGGCCCAGAGCCAAATACCAACAGGTCTTTTTAGATCCGCCTTCGAAATCCACTCGAAAATAACCTAAATCAGAAACGAAGTCCTTCTCCCCTCCAGAGCCGCGCGGAATGCATCTTTGCTTCTAGTAAACTTCCGACCGCTTGGCTCAAATGTTGGGAAAGAATATTTTGGAACAGCCGACTTAATTGCTCCTCCCAATAATCGAGCCAAGCGGCTCCGGAGGGGAGGAGATCATCTTAGGAGTTGTTTGAGCGTCGAGTGAGTCGCCCCATAAACTCTTGGGCTTGGGCGTTTTTAGTTAAAAGTAGGAGCGCAATGTAAATTAATCCATAGAGAGCAAGTAAACAAATCCCCCGCAGTGACACCTGAAACATTGGGATCTGTTTTTTCAAAAAATAGACGAACAAACCGGATAAAAGAGCCGCTCCCCAACAACTCAACAGCGAATGCCAACCCAATCCAAATTTCCCAACTCTTTTCTTGAGGAGCTTCTGCAAGAGAAGGTATTCGGCCGTGGCGACAATGGAAGCCAACGCGGTCAAGAGATAGGAGCTGGTCATGAGGTCCCATTGGTATTTTTCACGCAGGTAAAAGATCAGGAGTGCACTGAGTCCAGCAGATAAGGCCACTCGGATGCTGGCAATCCACATGGGAGTTTTTACATTACCTAAGGCCCAGTAGGTCGAGACACAGAGACGGGATTGGGTAGAAGGCAAAAGCCCGATCGCGCTGCCCGCCAAAATAAACCAAACATAATGGGCATCCCCCAATCCAAATCGCCCGGTTTGGAATAGCGTCGAGGTAACGATATCTCCTAACAAAATAAAGGCTACCGTTGAGGGGACGACATAAAAAGCAAGCCTTCTCAAGCCCGCCACCAATCGAGCATTCAGCGCGGTCTTAATCTCCGCCTCCGTCCCCAAAGTTTTTGCCATGGCTGGGAGTTCAGAGGCAGAGATTGCCATCCCGAAAAGGGATACCGGTAACGTATAAAGGGTCTGCGCGTAGGCAAAGGCAGAGACGGCGGCGGGACCTAGAAAACTGGCAAAGATCTGATCGAGATAGGCGGAGATCTGGATGATTCCTCGGGTCATGACGGCCGGGATAAAATGGAGGGTCACCTTTTTGACCGATTCCAAAGAAAAATTAAATTCCGGTTTAAGTCCATTATTTAAACGAATGGCGAACGGAAGCTGAACCAAAAATTGAAGGGCAGATCCCAATCCCGCAGCGATTGCCACCCATACGACCAAATTCTCTTCGCCTCGAAAGCCACCCACAATTAAAGCGACGATGATCGCGCCATTCCACAGCACCGGTGCGAAATAGGATAGAAAAAATTTATGGTGGCTATTGAGAACTCCCAAACACCAAGCGGAGAGAACAAGCAACCCCACCCCAGGAAAAAGCAGGCGGACCAATTGAATCGTGAGCGTCCTCACCTCCCCCTGGAATCCAGGAGCAAGAATGCCAATCAAAGCATCGGAAAAAAAGATGCCCACCGCAACCAAGATGGTGATCCCTGCGGTCAGCAGAGAAAAAAGAATCGAAGCGAGACGAGAGGCTTCAGCCTCTTTGCCTTCGGCAAGGAGTTTAGAATAGACCGGAATAAAGGAGGCGGAGAGAACCCCTTCGCCAAAAAGGTTTTGAAGGAGATTGGGAATTCGCAACGCTGCTCGAAAAGCACCGGCCGCGTCGCTATTACCGAGGTAGTAGGCAAAGATCCGTTCGCGCAGAAGGCCAAAAAGACGGGAGAGCAAGATTCCGGAGGCAACTGCCAGCGCCGCGGGAGTTTTTTTCATTGTGGTTACTGATACCCTTCTCTTAGATAACTTCCGGTATCTTCAACATCTGCAGGAGGAATGGGATTGGAATTTTCTCCGGTAGCCGTAGCACGAATGCCTCCCGGCTCTCCCACTCGTCGGATATTCTCTCCCGTGGGAGAAGGGACGGTGCCGGTCTTGAAGGCCACTCTCACTCGACGGGCCGCCGAAGCGTTGGCCAATCTTCCGCTTTCTCTGTCAATGAAGGCAAAGGAAACATCATCAGGGATCTCAAACTCACTCTTCGGAAAAAGTGGAACCGCTTTTAACATATAATCGGCCCAGATGGGAGCGGCCGCCTTTCCTCCCGTTTCTGCGGGATCGAGCGGTTTATCTTTCTCGTAGCCAATCCACACCCCGGTCATCAGCTCGGGAGTGTACCCGATGAACCAGGCATCTCGATGGTCATTAGAAGTTCCCGTTTTCCCGGCGATATTAGCGGGGACTACCGATGCCGCCGTTCCCGTCCCTTCCCTCACCACTCCCCGCAACATTTCAGTCATGACATAGGCGGTCTGCGGAGAAATCACAAGTCCCTGCTCCACCAACTTGGGATCCAAGGTTTCATTTTTTAGGGTAGCGGCGGGAACGGGATCTTGGGCATGGTCTTCTAATAGTTTTCCATCGGCATCCTCAACCCGTCGGATATAGACGAGTTGTACCGGTTTTCCGAGGCGCGGAAAAACGGCATAAGCGCGCGAAAGCTCTTCGAGACTGCTCGACCACGATCCCAATGCAATGCTGAGATCCCGGTTCATATCGCTGGTAATTCCTAACATCCGGGCATATTGAATGACATAATCGATCGTCAGCTCATTGGTCAGTTTCACTGTCGGAATGTTCATGGAACGGATCAAAGCGAGCCGCAAGGGAATATCCCCTTCAAATTTCCCTGAGTAATTGTGGGGCCGCCAGGTCTCCCCTTGGTTATCGGCGTCAAGTTGTCCTTCAAATTTAAAAACGATGGGAGAGTCGGAAACGATGGAGGAGGGAGAAAAACCTTTGTCCAATGCAGCCGCGTAGATAACCGGCTTGAAGGTCGATCCCACCTGACGCCTCGCCTGGAGAGCGATGTTGAATTTACTGCGATTGAAATCGGTCCCTCCCACCATAGCCCGAACATGGCCATTGGATAATTCATAGGAGAGCAAAGCTCCTTGGATCTCGGGATCCTGTTCGAGTGAAGCAATCACTCGATTCTGCCGCCGGTCTATCTTATCGAGTTTAACGGTGATGATATCCCCGTTCTTTAAAAGTTTAGATGGGATAAGTGCGGACTCCTTTAAGGAAGCCCATTCAAGGGTAGAAAAAGGGATTAAGATCGCTGTTTTTCCGATCGTAGCCGCCACCTCTTTGGCGGTGGGATCCACCTTTTCAACCACGGCGGTGTAAAACTCTCCTTCGGTGACCGGCGTCTCCCCAAAATAGAGATCTCGATTGATTGCCGAAAGATCAAATTCGAGCCGTTTTTTTCCTGACTCTACATTGACCGGTAAAATGCGGGCCTTGGTCAGCTTTTGGACAATTTCTTGATGGTATTCCTCGAGGAACTTTTGCCGCTCTTCTCCCTCGGCAATATTTTTCTGTACACCTCGCCAACCTAACCGCTTATCCACTACTCTGAGCCCTTTTCCCACCGCTTGTTCCGCACTCTTCTGAAGATCGAAGTTTAAGGTGGTATAAACCCGATAGCCTTCGGAAAGGACCTTCTCCGATCCATATTTATTCATCAGGTATTGCCGGACATATTCGGTAAAAAATGGAGCGGAGGAAAGATTAAAATCTTCTAGGGCGTAAACTCGAAGTGGCGTTTCATAAGCGGCCTTGGCTTCCGCTTCGGTGATGTATTTATCATCCACCATTCTTTTTAAAACATAGGCCTGCCGACGTTTCGAGATGGCTGGGTTATGAAAGGGATCCCAGTCATAAGGGCGTTGAGGTAGACCCGCTAGGATGGCCGCCTCTGCCAGCGTTAATTCCCCCACCGTTTTTTTAAAATAATTGCGGGCTCCTGCCCCGATTCCATAAGAGCCATGGCCCAAATAGATGTCACTTAAATAGAGTGCTAAGATCTCATTCTTCGTGAGTTCCCGTTCAATTCTTTTTGCCAGGACGATCTCTCGCAGTTTACGGATCAGTTTCTTTTCCCGGCTGGAAAGGACCACGCCCCTGGCCACCTGTTGTGTGATGGTACTGGCCCCCTGAGCAAATTTTCCGCGGTTAAAGTTGGAGATCAACGCCCGCAACATCCCAAGGTAGTCAATCCCACCATGGCGATAGAAACTCGCATCCTCAGCCGAAATAAAGGCCTGTACGACATGTTTTGGAATGGAGTCGAAGGTCACTGGATAACGGCGTTCCGTGGTGAATTCACCGATCTTCTTGCCTCCTTGTGCAAAAACCTCGGTGGCATGGGAGTGACGAAAGACTTTCAGCTTCTTCACATCGGGAAGGCCTTCGGTTACCTGCTGAAACAAGAAGAATACAAGGAAGAGGAAACCTGCCGCTCCTAATAAAAGGGCAATGGAGAGGGTCCTTAACCCGCCGCGAAAAAAGAAGGGGAGCTTTTCGAAGTAACTTAGCAACTTGTCTCTCATCGATTCCTGCTCTATCCTTTAATTCTTATGGCAAAGAAAGAAACTAACGCCCAGGGCTTAACCCAGGATTTAGCATTGGCCGACTTCACGGTAAAGTTGCCTTTGCATATCATCAACGATTTAAAGCAGATGGAGACCTTTTCGAAACACTCCATAGAAGAATTGGTTTCTACAGCTCTGCTGATGTTCATAGCTACTCATAGCGATTATCTAGGCAAGTCCAATCGGTAAGAACCCGCCGACATACGCTGCCAACGTACTCTGATAGAATATCAAACAGACCCTTCACAATCATCACAATTCTCTAACCCCTTAAAATCAATGACCTCTTAGACTGAATACGTTTGTCTTCGTCTGGGCATACAACAGTCTTCACCTTCAAATGGATAATAAATTAGGCTGACGATTTATGGCACATCGCGTGCAAAGTATAGAATCCGTGGCTTGGCAAACTAGAGCGAAAGCAAAATCCAGTACGTTGGTTTAACGCTGTATCGTTGTAGTTGAGTGGTACGTTGAGAGAGTACGAGTAGAGTTTTGGTTTGCCTCGTCCCCTACCCCCCCAATAGCTTCGAGAGAAGCTGGACAGAAATTCTGGTGAGGGGGCGCTATTAAGGCGTCACCTCGCCAGGAACTGTTCCTCTAGAAATCCTTTTGGAATAAAAATTCATAAAGAGACCAATCCCAATAAAATAGAGGATCCAACCCACATGATTATGGAAGGCACCAATAAAATACTTGTGCGCGAGGGCTCGTCCCCAATATTTCACAGCGAGAGTTGCGGCAGCGAAGAAAAGGGAGATTCGAAATATATTCAATAAAAACATCATGAGGACCCCTAAAAGATAATACTTGAGCATTCGAAAGGGGCGGGGTGTCCCTTTTTCAAACATGAGTAGAATTGAAAAGGTGAAGAGAAAAAAGAAAATGCCCTCCATGCCGCTACAAGGCTCAGAAATGAGAGCGGAGAATTGAGGGTGATTAATTCCAAAATGTTTTCCGATTGTGCACTTCACGCCCATACCTATCCCCGAAAGGATAAAACAAACAGCAGGACCGGTAATTGCTACAATGGGTTGCCATAAGTAATAAACAAGATGGACATATCCCGTCAGCAGCCATAGACAAAACAGAAAGGCCAAAAAAAGTTGGGGGGAATTCCGCATCAACGAGGAAAAGGGTTGAAAGGGTATGTAGACCGACCAACATGAAAATAAAATCGAGAAGGAAAGAGTGCAGAGCATGAAAGCATACGAAACATAACCGATTTTCCCAATCGAACTATGGTTAATTGAAAGGAGGCTTAAAAGGAGGCATAAAAAAACCAGATTTAAAATGAGGTTCGGGACTCTTAAGGCATATTGAAAAGATTGGTTCTCAGTCAGTAGCCAGATAAAAAGGCAGGTGCCCAAAACACCCGGCACCACCAAATCTACCGCCTCCGATCCCAAAGAAACATTCCCAGGCCCTAATTGAGCTCGAAATGCGGCTCGCAGGATGAAGATCTCGACTGAAGGGATCCCCACCAAAAGGAGAATATCCCTCGCGAAAAATTTGATTCGATCCGACGTATTCATTTTTTATAAAATGCAAGCGGGATGATGGTTTTCACAAAGGTACGGCCTACCTTTGTGAAGACAGCGTCATTCACAAAGGTAGGCCGTACCTTTGTGAAAACCATCCGATGACGAAACAGATGGCACTTTTTCAACAAAGCCCACTAATACTGGATGACGATGTCATCCCCTCCCCCATCAGCCTTATTAGGACCATAACTCTCTACTTCACGAGGAGAGGTGGAAAAAACATAATCGGTACCCCAGGCATCCTTCTGGTAACTGCTTATAGCAGCGCTATCGAGGTAGGGTCCTCTCCAACCCAATCGGGTAATAGCATCATAAGTGGCCACCATCGCCGGCTGCACTACTAAATCGGTCAGACCTGAGGGCAAAGCTCCGACATCCGACTCGTACCCAGGGAAAACATAAGTGCCGGCAGCGACCACCCTATTATCCCCGGTGATAGCACGTTTAATCGCTGCCATTTCGTCCTTCGTAATGGCCGTTTTTGCATCATCTCTGAGATCGAAAAAATTGGGAATAGATATCGTGGCAAGAATCGCCAATAGCAGAATCACCATCACAATTTCGATGATGGTAAATCCAGACAAAGAATTAATATTCGTTTTCAGAATTTCCGGAGGTACCGGAGTTCTTTGCGGAGTTGGCCCAAATCTGACCTGTGGTTGCATTGTAACACCACCCGATGTGTTGTTCATCTGCTCCTGAACGAATAAAAGATTTGCTTAAAGAGGAGCAGTTCCAAATGGACCGCCATTGAGCTGAGGGGACCGTAGTGAGAGTCCAAGGATTACTGGGAACCCCTTGCGCTTCGTCTAATATCTTCTTGTTCTGAGCTGCGTAAGCGGTCAAGACTGGATGGGAACCATCATAGGCATTCCCTTGCATCTCCAAAACCGTTGGATACTTCGGAGTGTAGTTCGCCGGATCTTCCTTTAACGCGATTGATGCGGTCGCCACTGCCACCGCCGCCCTGAGCGCCCCCAGAGCTCCGTAGGTCGCTCCGTTTTTCGCCTCTACTCGGAAGTCGATGAAGTTCGGTATCGCGATTGCGGCCAATATCGCCAGCAACAAAATCACCATTACCAATTCGATTAAGGTAAATCCACGGAGATTGCGGAGTTTTTTTATCATTCCTTACTCTTAGTATTGGTTCTCTGTATTTCCAGCCGAACCCGCGTTTTTAGCAGAGTTCGCCCAGATCTGACCTGTGGTTGCATTGTAACACCACCCGAGGTGTTGTTCATCTGCTCCTGAACGAATAAAAGATTTGCTCAAAGCGGAGCAGTTCCAAATCGATCGCCATTGAGCTGTGGGGACCGTAGTGAGAGTCCAAGGATTACTGGGAACCCCTTGCGCTTCGTCTAATATCTTCTTGTTCTGAGCTGCGTAAGCGGTCAAGACTGGATGGGAACCATCATAGGCATTCCCTTGCATCTCCAAAACCGTTGGATACTTCGGAGTGTAGTTCGCCGGATCTTCCTTTAACGCGATTGATGCGGTCGCCACTGCCACCGCCGCCCTGAGCGCCCCCAGAGCTCCGTAGGTCGCTCCGTTTTTCGCCTCTACTCGGAAGTCGATGAAGTTCGGTATCGCGATTGCGGCCAATATCGCCAGCAACAAAATCACCATTACCAATTCGATTAAGGTAAATCCACGAGCCAATCTTTGTTTAAGCGTCATGACTGTTGCCTTCCTCCGACTATCGAACTGACGATTTTTAAATTGATGACGTTAAGCTGCAGCAAATACCCGATAAAATTATTATATCGTGAAGATCTTTGAACAGCAACTGTGCTGAGTTTCATCTCATTTAATTGTATAGGGATTTCGCCCAGATCACAAACGGCTCACAAACTCCCTATACGCAACGAGTCAATAACGGCAGTTGAAAAGATCCCTATTTCGGATGATTCTGCTCGCATGCCAACCTCCATTTTATTCCTACTCATCCTGGTTTTTAACGACGTATTTGCAGCTCCTGCTCAAATCACTTTGAATCAATTCAAAATGGGATGGGAAGACGGTCCAAGCCACCCTCTTCATTATTTGAGTTTCAATGAATATGCATTAACCCTGACTCGTCTGACACACGACCCCTTGATCGAAATGGGTCCTGATTCTCTCATTCCTATTCCTCGACTCGCTAAAAAATGGGAATGGAATGCGAAAAAAAAGGGATGGATTTTAGAACTTGACTCGAGTGCTCGCTTCTCTGATGGAGCTCCAATAACAAGCAACGACATCCTTTTCACTTGGAACTGCCTTCAAGAGCCCTTGGCCGAGCTGACCCCAATCAAAGGACGTTTTCGGGATTGGCAAGGGATAAAAAAAATCGATTCCCATCATTTCATCATACTGACCGCCTCCAAAAATCTGAGCCATCTCTATCGAATGGCCCAATTCTTTGTTTTACCTCAACACCTTTTCAACTCACCTCAAGAGTGGAGTGCCAAGCGAGGACTCCCTCTGATGGGGTCCGGTCCCTATACTCTAGAGGAGAGTAAGATCGGACAGCATTTCATCCTCAAACGCACCCCCCTTTATTGGGGATCAGCACTCCCACAAAATAAAGGACGTTATAATTTTGAAAAATTGATCTTCCCGATCATCCCAGAAGGGAATGCACGCATGGAACTATTGAAGCGGGGAGAGATCGATGCTCTCTACGTGAATGTCACCAAAACCTGGATGACCCAAACTGGAAGTCCGGAATTCGAAAAAGGTTATATTCAAAAGCTCCTCATTGAAAATAAACACCCCCACCCCCTTTTTACTTTTATTTGGAATTTACGACGTCCACAGTTTCAAGACATTCGGGTGCGAAAAGCCTTGGCGCACTTGATGAATCGAGAATCTTGGCTCACCCTCTACTTTTATAATCAATACAAATTGGCTAATACCCTCTTCCCTCACCTACTCGATCCTTCAAAGTTTAGAAATCGGGAAGTCATGGACTTCGATCCGGCAAAGGCCAAAACTTTACTCAAAGAAGCGGGCTGGACGTTGAACTCTCAAGGACAACTCCAAAAAGAAGGAAAGGCCTTTCAGTTTGAAATATTAAGCGACACTCCGGCACTGAATACCATTTTAACGGCTTACCAAGAGGATCTGGCAAAAGCTGGAATTCAGATGAAGATCCGAAATGTCGATTGGACCACGGAAGAGAAGCTTCTTTCCCAACATGATTTCGATGCTGTCCCACAAAGCAATGCACCCGCCTTTTTCCCGACCGCTGGAACCATCCATGGAGAATTGGAATTAAGCGGTTATCAGAATCCTGCGCTGGAAACTCTGCTTCAAAAGCTGGAACATCCCCAGAGTGAAAAGCAACGCCTCTCTTTGCTCACCGAGATTGATGCCTTAATTGCGGAGGCCCAACCGATGGCCATGGGATGGCAACCCAAATATGCTCGGATCGCAGTCTGGAACCGTTTTACCTATTCTCGCCCCTATCTGGATTTTTCCACCTGGAACAACTTTTTTGATTACTGGGAATGGCAACCTGAAAAGGATAAAAAATTGAGAAAGGCCCAGGAACAAGGGATACCATTTGGTTAAATTCTTCTTTCTATCCCTTTTCTGTTTTTACCTCTTTCATTTCCTTCCGGACGACCACCAATTCTACCAACGAGCCGAGTGGAGGAAGCAGGGGGGGCACCCCCCTTCGCAACCCATCCCTGTTCAAGACCCTTTCCACACTTATTTAAATTGGATGGGAAACATCCTAAGACTGGACTTTGGAACCTCTCTTGTGACCCATCAACCGATTCAGTGCCTTATCCTTAAACCCCTTGCCGTTACGGGATTATTGGGAGCAATGGCATTCATTAGTGGTGTATTGATGGGAAACCTGCTTGCTTTGCTCCACTGGCTTTCCCCTCTCCTCATCAAGAGCTGCTTGGAAATCGGCTCCATGCTCCTTTTCTCTGTTCCCAGTTTTTTTATTGCATTGCTCTCACTCCGTCTTTTTTCTGGTACAACTTTTAATCCCGTTTATAACTCGATCGATTCCTTCCCTTTCGGGGGAATTTTCCTCGCGGGAGCTATTCTCGGATTAGGGTTGATCGATTTTATTTTCCGAATTTCCAGCAGCTCCTTGAAACAAATAAAAGACTCTTCCTACTACCGCTACCTCTCCACTCTGCAGCTCCCGCTCTCCTTTCAACTCAATACCCTCTTCCCCGTCTTCATGATCCCTCAACTCACCTTTTTTTCCCTCTATTTCGCCCCTATTTTACTGGGCGCTGTAGTGATGGAATCGATCTTTAATCTTCCAGGCATTGGAAATTTAATCCTCCGTTCAACCTTAGCGCGGGATTATCCCGTATTAGCTGCTATTTTGCTGCTGGTGGGTGGAATTCATCTCCTCACTTCCAATTGCGCGAAGTTGTTTTCACATTGGACGAATCCACTTTTGTTGAATCCATGAAACCCTTTCTTCTCCTGATTTCACTCTGGTTTTTTATCACTGTGATCCCCCTTCCTCCGGAAAACAGCACCATCCCGGGACTTTCCATGCCCCCTCCCCTCTCTCCGACTCTCCAGCACTGGTGGGGAACCGACAGTCGGGGACGGGATCTCTTGGTTAGAACGCTCTATGCAGTCCGTAATGGATTGGGGTTTACCCTAGGGATTGGAGTCGTTTCGCTTCTGATCGGGATCCTGCTTGGAATTTCACAGGCCTACTGGCATCAACGGCTGGATCCCATTCTCTCATTTATCGAAGATGTGATTTACATCATCCCACTGGCAATTCTCATCATTGCCGTTTCGAGCCTCATTCCCATCACTTCATTTTATTTATCGACGATTTGGATCCTGATGACTGCTATCCAGATTACTAAATGGGTGCGGGATGAAGCGATGCAGGTGATTCAACAAGGATTTCTCAAAAGCGCCGTGACCATGGGAAATTCGCCTCTCCGCATTTTATTCGTTCACCTTCTTCCCCATGCGCTGCGAAGCACGCTGGCGATTCTCCCCCTGCTGGGAATTGGGATCCTTCTTTCCCTGGCTTCACTCGATTTTTTAGGATTTGGTTTCCCGCCTCCCATGGCCACCTTTGGGAGTCTTTTTCGGGATGCTTATGAAAACAATGAGGCGTGGTGGTTGATCTTCTACCCCAGCTTAACGATTGCCGGGATTCTTTTTCTTTTTCAACGGCTTTTGAAATCTAGTTGAAATAAGGTTGATTCCTCGCGTTCGGTGCATTTTTATATTATACCACTCCCATGGATCTCCTTTACCAGACTCCGGAGGAATGGGCCGATGTAGCCTTAAGGGACTTTGGCTCATTTCTGCTCGATCATGCTTCTTGCGAACGGAAAGCCAGCAGCGTGGGAATGTCCTTCGTGGTGCGCTACCCCGATCGCCCCAAACTCCTGGAACCGATGATCCATTTTGCTCGAGAAGAACTGGAACATTTTCACCAGGTCTTTAAAAGGATCCAGGAGCGGGGATTATTGCTTCCTCCCGACGAGGAGGATCCTTACGTCACTCAACTGATGAAATCGGTCCGCTTCGGACGGGAAGAGCGTTTTCTCGATCGGCTCTTGGTTTCCTCTTTGATTGAAGCTCGGGGATTTGAACGCTTGCAATTGGTAGCCAATCGATTGACTGAACCGCTGCTGCAAGATTTTTACAGCCGATTGGCGAGGGCGGAACGGCAGCACCGCGACCTCTTTTTGGAGATGGCCCACCTCTTTTTCAAGAAAGAGATCGTGGAGACACGATTGCATGAACTGCTCATCGCCGAGGCAAAGGCGATCCAATCGATCCCCTTCAGCCACCACTTGCATTAACTCGAGAAGATATGAAGCCTATTTTATGACTTCGGTATCGATACGTGTTTTCAGAATGTACTTATCTTTGAAGGTCATCACGATAGAGGCGACTAATCGGCCATTTCCCTCAGCATCTGGAACCTGATCAAATACAATTTCTGTCTTCTCAAGATCAGAGGAACTATAACTTTTTCCATCTATAAAGAAATCAACCAACAATTTATTCTCCCCCTCTTGGTAGAAGGGATAACCATAAGTACCATTCCATTGGTTAGTAACGTAGGTCACGCCAATAGCAGGAATAAAGTTCATTTCGAAGGATAAAGAATGCGAGTATCGAAGCAAAGAGTACTCGGATGGATCAGCGAATTCATATTTTTGGATCGAAAACCGAAAGACCGGGCCGTAGGATTCGGAATCGGCTTGAATCGCCGGGAAGTAGTTGGCAGAGACCGCATTGGGAATCAATTCGACAATTTCTTCGACTGGTTCGGGAGGAGGAGTGTACACATAGACTTCAGCTTCCGCGTCCAGTGTAAACTTTAAACTAATATCCCCCTTGAGGAAGAGATTTACGATTACCGATAGGGTTCGCTCTCCTTCGGCGCTGGGTAGTTTGATGAAGGTAATTTCTGCCTTTTCAATATCCTCCTCAAAAAACAATTCATTGCTCTCAGGATCGTGCCACAAAAAGCCATCGATTCTGAGCCATTTTTCATCCGTATTGTAGTAGAGTTGCGTGGAGGAAAATTCTGAATGCTGCTGAAGGGAATAGGAAGTTCCCGGTTCAGGGACAAAGTTCAAATCTAATACGAGCGAATGAGATAAGCCACTTGCTTCATAGGTATAGGCTCCAATTGCGAGATAATCGGAGTAGCTACCCCATGCATTCTGATATGCGGGTTGAAAGTACGCTTGAACTGAATCCGATATTAATTCTACCGTTCTGGGTTCACTGGTTTTCTGCTCCTCGCTTTGGTTTGTCGAACTGCTTTGAGACTTGTCCTCCGATTTTTTTTCCGGAGCCTTGCCCGTTCCTCGGTCGACGCCGCAGCTGGTAGCTAAAAACACACATAAAATCAATGGGTTAAGGCGCTTAATCACAGAGGTTACTCCTGGTTGACTTCCAGTATACGATGGGTCGATCTCCTAAATCCTTTCAACGGTGTTTTTAATTGTAAGAATCCCTATCAATGGATAGGAGGTATAAGAATGGATTACTCACATTTCATGGAGCCTGAAAGTGCGTTGGCTGGAAAAATGCCGACAAAGATTTGGGGAAATGTGGTGGTGATCCCTTTAATGGGGGAATCGGATGCGATCCTCAATTCATTCATTCAACAGATCCGAAACTGTCTGGTAATCGCGGTCATCAATCACCACGCAGAAACACCCCTCGAACAGATCCTTTTGAATAAAAAAATATGGGATCGACATGCGCCCCCAAGCACGGATTTCTATTTTTGCCCACAATTGAACGGAGTGGATATTCTTTTCATTAGAAAAGAGGTCCCGAAAAAAGAGGGGGTTGGGTTAGCTCGCAAATTAGGCTGTGATATCGCTTACCAATTAAAGAAGCTGAATCGAATCGAATCGGCCTATATTCACACCACCGATGGGGATGCGACAATCGGTCCCGATTATTTTGAACTTCGCGACTCCTCAGCCTCGGCTTGGGTTCATCCTTTCGAACATGTTCCCTGTTCAACTGAAGCGACCCCAGAAGTGAATCGAGCGACCGAAATTTATGATCGATTTTTGCGCTATTACGTGGCGGGACTCGCCTATGCCGAATCTCCCTATGCCTTCCAAACGATTGGAAGCGCGATCGCCGTGCGAGCCGATAGCTACGCGGCAGTCAGGGGCTTCCCCAAAAAGAACGCGGGAGAGGATTTTTACCTTTTGAATAAAGTGGCAAAACTGGGAAAAGTGAAAGAAGGGGGAGGAAAGATCCAGCTCCGTTCCCGGATCTCCGATCGGGTTCCCTTCGGCACCGGAGCTTCCGTCAAAAAAATTACCGCCCAGCTTCTACAAGATGAAACCCCTCACTTCTATTCTCCCAGGATATTTCAATCGCTGCATACTTTACTCAAGGAATGGGAATCTTTTCTTGATCACCAGTCGATCGATAAGATAAGTCGAATCGAGACCGAGTTTTTCGCTCCCTACGACCTCGAAAATATCTGGAGTACATTCTTAAAAGGCTCAAAGAGCCGGGAAACCCTGAAACGGAAAATTGAAGGTTGGTTTGATGCCTTCCGTACTCTTAAATATGTCCATTATCTAGACGAACATCGACACCCAGAGGTGCCCTATTACGAAGCTTTTGAAAGTTTTCGTTGAATTGGTAGGATTAAGGTAAAACGACTTCCCTTCCCCACTTCACTGACGACGGTGATGTCGCCCCCATGCTGTTGCATGAGGTTATAGGCGATGCTAAGGCCAAGACCGGTCCCCTTCCCAATCTCTTTGGTGGTGAAAAAAGGATCAAAGATCTTATTTTGGATATCGGGAGGGATGCCGGTCCCATTATCCTCAATTTCTATTTTCACTTTCTCTTCATTGGCGGAGGTTCGGATCCAGATTTCGCCCTTGTCCCGAATCGCCTGGCAGGCATTGGACAGAATATTCACCAGCACCTGGTTAATCTGAGAAAGGTTGCATTCCACTTTTGGTAACAAACCAAAATCCTCATGCACGTGGATCCTTCCTTTAATTTCCGATTGCAGGAGTTTCAATGTGCTCTTAATCCCCTCATGGACATCGCAAGGGGCATATCCCGATCCATCGGTACGGGAAAAGGTCCGAAGTCCCAAGACGATATCTTTGGTTCGATTGGCCCCTTCAAGCGAACTTTTTGCCAAGTCCTGCATATCATTTAAGACAAAATCGATCTCCAATTCCCTTTCGATCTGTTCAATCGCTTTGCGGTCGGCCTCTGAAAGTTGCGGATACAGGCGCCGGAAGTTTTCGATCAGCTTTTTCACCTTCTGCACATATTCCTGCAGATGGTGCATATTACTGTAAATAAAAGCGATTGGATTATTGAGTTCATGGGCAACACCCGCCACAATCTCCCCCAAGGAGATCATCTTAGCCGATTGCACCAAACGAGTTTGGGTCTGTCGAATCTCTTGGTTGGCACTTCTCAACTCATCCAACTTCATTTCAAGGGTGCGTTTGGCCGCATTCACCTTCGACGCCATTTCATTAAAGCTTTGCAGCAAGAATTCGACTTCATAGGTAGAATCAACGGTGGGGATCTGATCTACAACCCCGGTCTTCATCCGCTGCATGCCATTCACTAAGGTTCTCAAGGGATTCACGATCCGATTTGAAACTAAAAAAATTACCAGACTCGTCACAAACACCAAAAAAATAGTGAGTGAGAAGACGGCCCATTTCACCTGTTCAAAAGCACGATCGGAAAAAGCGGTCGACATAAAGATACACAGACTCCCCCAATCAGGATTCCGGGAAAGATTGGAGGGAAGAGAAAAAATAAAACCGGCATAGTTCGATTCCCCCAATGCAATCGAGTGGGGGCCTGGTTTTCCAAATTGCTTGAGTGGAAGGGCATCGATCACGAACTTCCCAACCACATCCCGGGAAAGGGCAAAGCTGGCGGCCCGAGCGGTATATTCTTTATCTAAAATGGCTACCTCAATGCCACGACGGTTCTTAATGGCGATCAGATCGGCGCCCCCAAAACCATTCTCCTCTTCTAAGATCCCTAAGACCCGATCCCCTCGCTTTACCAAAAGCCGCACCACGGTGATAAATCCATCCTCAATGAAATAGCGATCGATCGTCTCTCCACGCTCCTTGACCCGTTTCATTCCCAATTTCGAGAGATAAGGAATCCGACGCTCGGCCATCAGTCCGAATCGTCCATTCAAATACTGACCACTTGGATCATAGAGACGAATCTGGTGGAGAGGGCCGCGTAACCCGCCAATAGAGAGTCCTTTTTTTCCACGGAACCCATCTAGAACCGCCTCTTGCCCACTATGAAGTCGCGCGGTGGAAAGGAGTTCCGCATCAAAATTATCGATTAACGAAAGGATGGCATCCCGTTCGGAATGGGCCCGATGTTCCAGCGCCTCCCGATTGCCTTTTTCATAGAGGTGCATGCAATAAAAGCCGACAAAAATGGCAGGCAGAATCGCGATGGGAATGAAATAAACCGATAGGACCGTCTTGAGTGACAGGGTTCCGGGGGCGATGGAGATCGGTTTTTTCATCTATTTTAGAAATACCAGTGCATGCCTAGTCCTGCATATGTGCCGTTGGAGAGATTGAAGAAACGGAAAAGGTATTGGGCTTCAGCAAAAAATGAAAAACCCAGGGCATGCATGAACTGGACTCCTACAGCGGGGTAGAACATCCACACATTGAAGCCTTTATTGTAATCGGTATCCCCGCCCAAAAATTTATTCGTCAACACCGATGGACCAATCTTTTGTGCCGAAGTGCCAGATGTCCACCACCGTGCAATCCCAAAGGCGGCATAAGGACTCACCCATTCTCCTGTCAGAAAAAATCGGGCCTTCACCATAAAGGTGGAATAGTCCATGCCCGTTCCCAATCCCATGGAAAGGCTTATGTCAGGAGTGAGATTAGCGTCGGCCTCGAGCCCTAAAATTGAAAGCGGTCCGCCGCCGCTGGCCCCAATTCCAAACCGCCGCTTCGATTTCAATTCCTCTACATTCTGAAAAGACGACGTTTGGGATTCTTGAGTTGCCGCAAATACCCAACTGCTGATTAAGAAAAAGATAAGGTATCTCATGATATTTCTCCTTATATTAGACGAGATTGCCGCGTCACTCGCTGCGCTCGTTCCTCGCAATGACAGAGTGCTAAAAAATCTTGGCCCGAATTCCTTCTTCCTGCAGAAACTGTTTCAACGTGGGCTTATCAATCTGATATCCCCGTCGGATCATCTCCCTCAACTGCTGGATCGTTGCCTGGCCCTCTTGTCCTGTTAGGCCATGGCTCAACTGCCTTAAATCATCGGTTAACGCTGCCAGATTTTCGACCAAATGGAAAAGTCGTTTTTTCTCCGCCCCTTTTAAGAGGCTATTGGCTTGGGTCAACAACTGTGAAGTGTTGGTTAAAAACTCCGTCAGTACCTTTTCATTTTGATCCAAGAAATCCTGGATGCGGCCAAAAACTCCGTAACCTTGTGAAAGGAGCTGGTCTATTCGAGGAGGATCCACTCCCCTCACCTCCGCACCGGGTTTTAATAATGGCGATTGGGCGGAACCGGGACTGATCTCCACATACCGTTCCCCGATGATTCCAGCGATGTTGATAAAAAATCGGGAATCTTCCCGAATCGTGTGAAGGGCTCGACGTGCAACCGAGATCCCAACCTTGACGGTAGCCCCCTCTTTTCCAATCCCGACTTCAGGGGACAAAAATTCGATCGCATCGACCTTTCCAACTTTTACGCCCGAAACCCTCACCGGCGCGCCGACTTCTACGCCTCCCGCGAAACTATATAAAACATGAAAGCGCTCCTGATCGATCCACCGTCCAATCCATCCCAATAGGGTGGCAAAAACACCTAATAAAAGAAGGGATACAATAAAGAGAAGGCCTACCCAAATATTTTTAGCCTTATTTCCTTTAGATTGGATTTCCATGCTATGCGTTATACCGAATGGTGTGGGAATTGGTAAGGGGATTGGGGAACAGCTTTATTATACCCTTTTTATACGGTGTATAGAAGGTAGGTCAGAAGAAAATCGCTGAGAATGATTAAAACGGAGCTCCGCACCACCGATTGAGTGGCACTTTCTCCTACCCCCGCACTGCCGGAGCTGCTCCTAAGGCCTGTAACGCATGACACCACCGCTAAAATTACCCCAAAAACGGCGCTTTTAATGAGGCATCCCACCAGATCGCTCATGTGGGTGAAGGTAAACATCGTGTTCATGAACTCACCCGGTTGGAGATCGATTTGCCAGCTCGCTATCCAGGCCCCTGAAAAAATCGCGACGGCAAGGGCCACCAGGACCAACATCGGAGCTCCCAATAGGCAGGCCAAAGTTCGAGGGACCAGCAAATAGATCCTGGGGTCGATGCGAAGCAATCTCAGGGCATCCAATTGTTCGGTTATTTTCATGGTGGCGATCTCCGCCCCCATCCCGGCCCCTACCCGTGAAGCCATCAGCAGGCAGGTGACCACCGGCCCCAGTTCCCGCACCATTAACAGGGTTGAAAAGGAAGGAACCAGAGAGTTCTGTTTCAGGACCATTTTTAAGTGAAATGAAAATTCGACAATCGTAATTAGGGTAATCACCGTGAGTGAAAGGAGAATAACGGGAACACTTTCGACAGCAACCTCATAAAGCTGGTGCAGAGTTTCTTCAATTAAAAGTCGAATCATGCGAACACACTCGAAAACAAAAAGGATAAAAGTGAATCAATGCCGATAATCACCACCAAACATTCTACCGCCGCACTCCGGACAGTCCGTCCCACTCCAGCCGATCCTCCTTCAGCATAGTAACCATGGAAACAGGCAATGAGACTAATCAACACGCCAAAACAAAAACTTTTCAATAACCCCAACATCACACTCGTCGCTGTCACAATCTGGGGCATTTCATGAATATAGCGCGCCGGATCAACCCCTAATTGCACCATTGAGATGAAAATACCACCGCCGATCGCACACATCATCCCGATCACCAGCAAAAGAAAACTGGAGAGAGTGACTGCAATCACTCTGGGGACAATTAAATAGCGGATAGGATTGATTCCCAAACAACGGATTGCATTGAGCTGATCGGTCACCTGCATCGTTCCCAATTCCGCGGCGGTATAGGCACCCACTTTTCCGGAAAGAATGAAAGCGATGAGTACAGGCCCCACATTCCGAATCGTCACGGAAGCGGAGAGCCCTCCTAAAAAGATCTGCGCTCCAAAATCCCTCACCTGGAGATAGATCTGGATAGCAATAATCGCCCCCACAAAAAGCCCAGTGACCAAAGTCGTCAGGATCGAATGGACCCCCACTCGATAGATCTGATCAATCACCGCAGTCAGGTTAAATCCCGAATGGAACAACTCCGATAAAGTCTCTCCACTAAACCGTACCCGTCTTCCTAAAGCACTTAACATCTAACCTGCCCTTCTTGCCCGGCCCTCTTGAAGGAAGGCCTGCATCAGAGGGTCATCTGAAACGGTTAGTTCTTCAGGTGTTCCTTGGACCAAAATCCCCCCCCCTCAATCAAGGAAACCCTATCAGCAATCTCTAAAGCACATTGCATATCGTGTGAAACAACAATCGCTCCGACCCCTAAATGTTGCACCAATCGTTGGATAAGATGATTCATCGATCGTGTGGCGACGGGATCCAAACCGGTCGTCGGTTCATCAAATAAAAGATAGTTTGGCTTCAAGAGCATCGCCCGCAAAACACTCACCCTTTTCTGTGTTCCTTGGCTTAATTCATAAGGAAATTTCGGTAATATCTCTTCACCTAACCCTAGCCATTCTAACCCTTGTGAGATCCCATCGCTTCCTGCCAATAATAGATTTTCCTGAATAGAGAGAGAATCCAACAATGCAGGAAATTGAAAAATCAGCGCACACTTCCGACGGATACGGAACCAATCGTTTTCGGTGAAAACCTCAGTTTTTTCCCCATCAATCGTTATTTTTCCGGAATCGGGGAGAAGCAACCCCACCAAATGTTTCAACAGGACCGATTTCCCCGTGCCCGATCGCCCCATCACGAAATGGATCTGACCCGGCACAAACTGGATCGAAAAATCCTTAAATACGGTCAAATTCCCAAAACTTTTTGAAAGAGACTCGACCGAAATCATTGGACTCCCCTTAAAAAGCGAACCACTCTGGAATTGGAAGTGTTTTTGAAACTTTCCAAAACACCATCAAAGGCTAACTTTCCTTGATCCAAAAAGAGAACACGTGTCGCAATCGCCTGAATAATTCCCAGATCCCCAGAGGCTAGAACCAAGGTAAACTGGAGTCGTTTCCAATGCTCTAAAATCAAATCCACAATCGAGCGAGCGGTGACAGGATCGAGCCCAGCGGTCGGCTCATCCATCAACAAGAGTTGCGGTTCCTGCAAAAGGGCACGGGCAATCCCCAAGCGTTTTTGCATCCCTCCGCTCAAAGCGCTTACCGGCATTGCACCCACCTTAGACAACCCCACCGCCTGAAGCATGTTCTCCACTCGTTGGCGGCGTTCTATCCCCTTCAGTTTCAGGTGGGCCTTGAGATAAAGCTCGAGATTCTCCCCGCACGTCATTTTATCGAGCAAACCGCCGCGCTGGAAGGTCATCGCGCAATCCATCCCCTCCACTTGTATTTGCCCTGAAATCGGCGACAACAAACCGGCAATGGTTTTCAGAAGAAGGCTTTTCCCAACCCCGCCTTCACCAATCACCCCCACCGCCTCCCCTTCAGGAATGGAGAATTGAAGATCGGAGAGAATAGGAAGCGTGTAACCGCAAGTCAGGTTTTCACATTGGAGAGGCACTTCATTCATCATAGAAAGGGGTTAGCCTACTTTCAATGAAAAGCTGACCGGAACTTCTGTTCCGGATCAAAGAACGGAAATCGATAGGTTTTCACCGCCCTGAGTTTGTTATGGGCCGAACAAAGCAGCTGAATATTGCTCTCATCATGGGAGCTCCCTACTTTTCAAGCCCCACCCCCAATCTGACAACTTTGCGTCGACTGCCCCCGTCAGATGCGGTAGCCTTCCCAACGTGTTAAAGATAGACTTTCAGGGTATTTCAAAGCGATTTGGTGCGGTTCAAGCCAATTCTGAAGTTACCTTTACCGTCCAACCGGGAACTATCCACGCTCTGGTCGGGGAAAATGGGGCCGGCAAGTCGACCCTGATGAAGATCCTGGTAGGGCTCATTCCTCCCGATAGCGGTGCTTTTCTCTTAGACGGATCACCCGCCCATTTCCGTTCAACCCTTGATTCAATGGCTATCGGAATCGGAATGGTTTACCAGCATTTTATGTTGGTGCCCACGCTCAATGCCTGGCAAAACATCACCCTCGGCCATGAACCTTTTTGGATAGACACTCAAAAAATCAAGGAGAGATTAAAACCACTCCTCGAAACGCTTCATTGTTCTCTCGACCTTGAAATGCCAGTGGGCGAGATGAGCATCGGTCAGCAGCAGCAGGTGGAGATTTTGCGAGCCCTATTTTACGATTCCAAAGTCCTTATTTTTGACGAACCCACCGCCGTCCTGACCCCACAGGAAGCGGAAAAGCTCTTCCATCAAATCCGGGCATTGAAAGCCAAAGGTAAAACGATTCTCATCATTACCCATAAACTCAAAGAGGTCTTGTCCCTTTCCGATTCAATTACCGTATTGCGCAACGGGAAAAGCGTGGGAACTTTTCCTACCCATGAGATGGATGAAATCACCCTTTCGGAAAAGATGATCGGGCAGCGCCGCATCCCCCTTTCGATTCAATCCAGTGAAGGGCCAAAGAGAGAAGAATGCCTGCTTGAGATCCAAACTCTCTCCACTCCCCATTGTCTGCGAGAACCCTTGAGAGAGCTTTCACTCGAAGTTCATAGCCATGAAATCGTTGGTATAGCGGGGGTGGAAGGAAATGGACAGAAACGGCTCCTCGAATGTCTGGCAGGAATCGAAAAAAATTTTACGGGAGAACTCCGGATCACTGGCAAGGGAATGGGCATTCTCCCCTCCGATCGATTGAATGAGGCGGTGATTCCCGAATTCGATTTGGCGGAAAACCTGATTTTAGGACATCAAAAAAAATATGGTCCGGTGTTTGACTGGAAAAACCTCCATCAAAAAACGGAAGGATTGGCCAAGGATTATCATGTCACTCCTCCCGATTCGCATCTGCAAATGCGCCAGCTTTCGGGAGGCAACCAACAAAAATTTGTGGTGGCCCGAGAACTTTCCGAACCGATTCAATTGGTCATCGCGGCCCACCCCACCCGTGGGGTTGATATAGGGGCGTGCGATTTCATTCACCAGAACCTTTTAAAACTGAAAACCGAAGGAGCGGGGATTTTACTCATCTCTTCAGATCTGGATGAACTGCTGCTCCTATCGGATCGCCTCCTCATTATTTTCGATGGCAAGATCGTTTCTAATACTCCTCGAGGAAAATTGACCGCCAATGAAATCGGGCTTTGGATGACCGGAGGGGGCAAATGAATCGATTTCGATCTCTGTTACTCCTTTTGATGGGTTTTCTCATCGCCGTTATTTTTTTATTGATTGTGGGCGAAAGCCCGATCGTTTTCCTAACCGCTGTCAAAAACACCCTTACGACTGGTTTTGGTTGGGGATACACCCTTTACTTCGCCACTCCTCTTATTTTTACCGGACTTTCAGTGGCATTGGCATTTCATGCCGGACTTTTTAACCTGGGAGCAGAAGGGCAACTCCATCTTGGCGCTCTGGGGACGGTGCTAGCCGCATTTTTTCTTCCACAACTCCCTTGGCCACTGGCCTGGGCACTCGGAATCTTCGGAGCCATTCTTCTGGGCGGAGGTTGGGGAGCTGTTGCGGGATGGTTAAAGGCCAAGCGCTCGGCTCATGAAGTGATCATCACCATCCTCATGAACTTTATTGCGATCGCGATCGTTGATTATGCCCTACTTACATTCTTAAGAAATCCAGAACAGCAGCAGGCCGAATCGATTCCTACTCCAGCGAATTATTGGCTCCCTCTGTTTTCAAAATGGATTCCTGCACTTGAGAATACTCCGGTGAATGGAAGCTTCATTCTTGGAATTTTGGCCTGCCTTCTTGTCTATTTTATTTTGCATCGCACTCCATTTGGATTTTCCCTACGCGTTGTCGGTAAAAATAAGAGGGTTGCCCAATTTGCGGGAATTGCCCCAGACAATGCGATTGTAATCAGCTTCTTCCTATCCGGAGCTCTGGCCGGAATGGTAGGAGTGAATGAGTTGATGGGATATGAACACCGCTTGATGAGTGGATTTTCCCCGGGCTATGGATTCACCGGGATCGCAGTCGCTCTTCTAGCGAACAATCATCCGATTGGAATCTTCTTCTCCGCTTTCCTCTTCGCCGTTTTGCAGAATAGCGCCCGGGAAATGGAATTTTTGAGCGATCATGCCACCAAAGAGATCTCGCTGGTGATCCAAGGTGTGCTCGTGGCAGTGTTAATCTGTGATCGTTGGTTCCAATTTCGAAAGGAGAGGCGATGAGCGATTGGCTAGCCAGTGCTTTAAGATTAGCAACTCCCCTTCTCTTTGCGGCGATGGGCGGATTACTGAGTGAGCGGAGTGGAATTGCAACAGTTTGCTTAGAGGGAGTGATGCTGATTGCTGCCTTTGCGGCGGCGACGATTGCCGCCCTCACCCAAAACCTTGCCCTTGCTATTCTAGGAGCCCTCTTTGCGGGAACCCTTGCGATGATGTTGCATGCCTATTTATCGCTCTACCAGAAAGCGGATCAAGTGGTGAGCAGCATGGCGATCAACCTACTCGCGATCGGGATCACCCCTTTTCTCTGCAACCACTATTTTGGAAGCCCGACCAATACTCCTAGCCTTCCTTTAGACCTTCGAGTCCCTTCAACCTTGTTAACCTGTTTGGCGCTCGTCATTGCGGCAGGAGAATATTTTGCTTTTCGATATACGCGATGGGGAATCTGGATACCAGCGGTAGGAGATCACCCAGACGCTTCGAAATCTTGTGGAATATCCCCGAAAAGAGTAAGGCGATGGACTCTGCTAGTGGCAGGACTGTTTACCTCAATGGGAGGAATATACCTCTCTATTTCCCATGGCAGTCAATTCACCCGTGAAATGACTGCAGGCCGAGGCTTTATCGCTCTTGCTGCCATTATCTTTGGAAAATGGAAACCAGGCCCTACTATTTTTGCCTGCCTCTTTTTTGGCGGTGCCGATGCCCTTCAGATCGTTCTTCAGAATCAACCCTGGCTTCCCATTCCAGTGCAATTCCTTCAGATCATTCCCTATGCAGCCACCTTATTTATACTGATAGGCGTCATGGGAAAATGCCAAGCCCCACTATCGATTGGAAAAGTACAGGATTAAGGAGGCAACATTTTCTTGCCTGTTATCAGATTTATCACAAAACTAATCACAGCAAGAACGACAAAAACCCCTAACAAGAGTCTCCCGGCCTCAATTGAAACCCCTGCGACGCCGTAAGCACCAAATAACATCGCTAATAAACCCAAAACAAAAAAAGTAATTGCGGCTCTAATCATTGTGTCCTCCCGATTCTCAAATGGTTACTGATATCTTTCACTCCTGAAACTCCTTCAATACAATCCTCTGCTAGTCTTTTTTCCTGACGAGTTTCCACCGTTCCCCTTAGGATTACCTCTCCATTGTCCACACTCACTTCAATGTTAGAGGCATCAATATCATCGTGACGATAGAGAGCCTCATTCACATCTTCTTGAACGCGAGCATCGGAGCGGATGTAATTCTTAGGACCTTTTCCAAAATGGCTGCCGGCTCGTGGCGCGCCGCCTCTCCATCCCCACTGCTGTCGAGGTTCATAAGAATGCATCCGGCTTGGACCGAAGTTTACTTCATTATGATCTTCACTCATCTCGTCTCCGGCATCCTCCCAAGATAATCCTATCGAGGGGGGAAGTTCCTCTTGACCACTATTGGGTGCCCAAACATGTTCACGCCGATGAAGGCGATGGGTTGGATTTCGCGCCCACCGGTATTCATCCTGACCTGGATAATAATGGTGTTTCATTTGCACGCTCCTTGATAGAATTTGGTTCTGCAGGTTTGATGCCAAAGAAACACAAGCACTAGCACCAGTGAGAATCGGGAAATTTTCCCGGTTCCCGTCGTTGCGAGGCCCCATCGGGGCCGAAGCAACCCTTTTTTATTCTTTTGAGTTAAGCCAAGCGAGAGAGGATGGATTTCTCGACTTCGCTGATTTGAGTTTCGTATTGCGGCTTTTTAGACCGAAGAAAATTGGCGACCCAATGGGTAACCCCACTCAATGCGGAACGACGGAGCATATTTAATTCTGGCTGGAACTCTTTGATCGCCATCTTCCCTTTTTCCTCAAACCAAGAGTTTTTCTTAGGAAGATAGGAGGCGTGGATGAATTCATGGCGTATCGGCTCACTCGCCCCATTAACGGCTTTCCCCACCACCATTCCTCCGACCACACCCACACCAAAAGCGACGCCCACACTTGCCCAGGGATGTTTATCGACTTGATTCTTAAGGGAAAGATCTTCAACTTTGGCCTTCACCTTCTCTTTAAAATCATAAACCCTGGCTTCCATTTCATGGACTTTTTCTCCCAGGTTTTCACTCGCCCGACTCAACTCCATTTTTAACACCTCTTTTTGGTTATACATGTGATTGTCTCCTTGAAGTTATCGATTAAATGTTGGGGGCCCCAGATTATTTTTGAAAACCGGAGCCAATTGACCCAAATCACAGGAATTGCAACTGCCAGAAAAGCCAACGCGATCAGTGCAAAGCTGCTCGAAAGGTTCATCCCTGCTTTATCCACGAGCAATACCACAAGAAAGCCGGCCACCAACTGCACACCGACTAATAGAAGGAGCATTCCAGCAAAAACATTCTTCAAACTATGCTGGGCTGATTCATAACGCTCTTTCAACTCCACTTGGAAAAGCGCCAACTGTAGGTGCACCACCTCAGTTAGGCTTTTCCAAGCCTCTTTACTGATATTGAGAAAAGGCTCCTTCGTAGGCTCTTCAATCTGCTCTGATCTTAATAAAGTTACTGTACTCATAATAATCTAAAACCATGCAAAGCATGTGCCTATCCTTTTTTCTTGATGTGTATCTTTTTGGAACAAATAACTTTCATCTACGTAACAAACCCCTTAATAGGCAATTGGCATCGGGGTTGCATTCTCTTAACTCAGCACTCAAACAACAGGAGGGTTCATGTCAAAAGTTGCCATTATTTTCCTCACATTCATGTTTATGCATCCACATCCCTGGAGTTACGGAGATGAAACACCGGTCGAAAAACTGGAAAATGAATACGATAAAACTAAAACTGAAGCGAAAAAAACGGCCCGTCGGATGAAGCGGAACCTCCGCAATGATACCGGTCAAGGGAGCGTCAAGAAGGACGTTGAGGACAAAGCCAAAGACTTTAAAGAAGATGCCGAAACACAGGCGAATAAACTGAAAAGAAAGGTCGACTAATGAAACAGGATAAATCAAATGTTGTTCATAATTTTAGGGAGTTGGGTACACTGTTTAATGCTACTCAGCCGAATGCAGGACAAATCCTGACTAATCAACTCCTGGATCCCTCTGAAAATCAAACTTTGCTCGGGAAAATAGACTCTAAATCCAATCGAAATGCTCCGGAAAAGAGACCCGATTTACGACTCATTCACGGATCTATTTTTTAGATTTTTTCCCCAGCCATCTCAATTGAGATGGCTGGGGAAACCTCATTACGCCGCTCGACGGAATCCTTGGAATAACAAACCCACTAGAACCCCGACGCCCACCCCAATCAAAAGAGTCTGCATGGGATGACTCTTGATCCTCTCTTCGGTGCTCTCCACGGCTCCTTCAACCGCTTTTTCCACATTGCCATAGGTTTTTTTGGCGATTGAACTGACATTGCTGAGAAACTGGCCAGCAGCATCAGGAGAAATTCCCTCCGATTTTTCCCCTCTATTTCCAGAGGCTCCCGGCTGCATCCCTTTTTCTTCCGCAGCAAGATCTTTTTTGTATGTTTCCTGTGCCATTGTTCTCTCCTTCATTCTTAAGTTAGTGGCGCTCTTAATTACGCCTGTGTTTGTCGTTAAACTGTGCAACATCAATGCCATACCTTCCGGACTTTAAGTTTCTGGCATGGAATTCGCAGCCTACAAGATATGGAGGAAATTCTATGAACAAACAACGGAGCATCCCTCTTTGGATCAACCAATCCTTACCCATCGGGAGAAAAATAGATGCAAACTTTCATACAGAAGTTTGCGTCATTGGTGCAGGCATCGCGGGGGCTACAACCGCCTATCTGCTCCGACGCGAAGGAAAGCAGGTTACCTTACTGGACAAGGACATTTTAGGGAACGGCCAAACCTGTCGCACGACTGCGCATCTTTCCAACGCCATTGATAGCCGATATTACGAAATAGAAAGAATTCATGGACAGGAAGGGGCCAGACTGACCGCTGAAAGTCATAGTTCAGCAATCGATCTCATTGAAAATATCTGTAAGGCGGAATCGATCCATTGTGATTTCACGCGACTCGATGGCTTTCTATATGCCCCCGATTCCGATGCCCATCACCATCTGGAACGAGAACTTGCAGCTTGCCATGCGGCGGGATTAACCGATGTTACATTACTCGATAACTTCCCACTCCCTTATTTTAAGGCAACGGCCTGCTTGCGCTTCCCCAATCAAGGGCAATTTCATCCCGTTAAATATTTGACAGGATTGGTCAATGCCTTCACTCAACAGGGCGGAAACTTTTATTCCCATGCCGAAGTGATTGAAGTGAAAGAAGAGGAGCCGATTAAGATCTTCATACACTCCGGACATCAGATCACCGCCGACGCGATAGTACTAGCAACCCATACTCCCATATTAAATCGATTTGTGCTCCACACAA
Organism: uncultured Pseudobdellovibrionaceae bacterium; assembly: GCA_964604555.1. Taxonomy (GTDB): domain Bacteria; phylum Bdellovibrionota; class FAC87; order UBA2466; family UBA2466; genus CAZRZK01. The sequence continues at coordinate 43,914 of CAZRZK010000009.1, forward strand.
AACAGGCGGCCTATCGTACTTATGTTTTGGGATTTAGAGTTCCCACCTATTCTGTTCCGATGGCCCTGTACTGGGATACTTTACATCCCTATCATTACATTCGCCTTCATCGGGATAAAGACGCCGACATTTTAATCGTCGGAGGGAAAGACCACAGAACGGGACAGGTAGAAGATGAACGCCACTGCCTGGAAAAACTGGAGCTTTGGGCTCGAGCCCGTTTTCCAAAAGCTGGACCCACACTCTTTGAATGGTCGGGGCAGATCGAGGAATCGTTAGATGGGCTCGCTTTCATCGGCCACAACCCACTCCACAACAAAAATGTTTATGTGGTCACCGGAGATTCGGGGATGGGAATGACCCACGGAACGATCGCTGGCAAATTGATCCGCGATCTCATTGCGGGAAGACCCAATTCCTGGAAAGAGCTCTATGATCCCGGCCGCAAAACACTGGGCTCGGTGAAACGATGGCTGCAGGAGAATATGAATACCGCCATTCAGTATGGAGATTATTTTAAATCCGGCAAAGTGAAATCCTCCAGCGAGCTCATGCGCGGCCAAGGAGCTATCTTAAACCAAGGTACGCATAAAGTTGCCTTGTATCGTGAAGAGAATGGAACCCTTCACTCCCTTTCTGCGAAATGCCCTCATTTAGGAGGCATCGTGAAGTGGAATAGCGAGGAAAAAACCTGGGATTGCCCGTGTCATGGCTCGCGCTTCTCCTCAACTGGGAGCGTGATCAATGGACCCGCGGCTTGCGATCTCACTCCAGTGCCACTGAAGGAAGAGGAGAGCCATCCCGAGACCTTCAAAAAGGCTAGCTAGGAATTTTCACAAAGGTACGGCCTACCTTTGTGAAGACCTCTTTGCATCTTCACAAAGGTAGGCCGTACCTTTGTGAAAATTCCCGATGACAAAGCAGATGGCACTTTTTCAACAAAGCCAAAAAAGAAAAGGGTCCGGAACCGAAGCCCCAGACCCCTTGAGGTAGGATTAGCCCCCCATAGTTTCTTCGGATGAATCGACTACAGGTTGCTCGTGTGAAACTTTTTCATCGCTATAGGGATCATTAGGGGTGCGCCTGTGCACCTCACGTGCCTCTTCACTCGCTTCGATCGCCTCTCTCGGAATAAAACTCTGGGTGTTTCCTTTCACAGGTTTAACCACCACTCCTTGGTTCGAGGGAAACACATCTCTCTTATACTCTTCAATTTTTCGAGCTTCTCTTGCTGTTACTGTCATAAACACCTCATTCTAAATGGCTGTGCAACATCCACGCCGCCTTTTCATGGGTCCCTATCCGTTGAACCAACATGTCGTGACTGTAGCTATCGCCCAATTTCTGCAACTCTTCAGCCGCTTTGGAATATTGTTCAGCTAATTTTTGATTGCTTACGACAAGATCCACCAAGATATCATCCTGATTTCGACTCATCGAAGTAAATTCCTTGATGGTCGTATCTTCCAAGATATGGGCGAGCGAAATAGGAGCTTCGCCACCCAACGCCCGGATCCGTTCAGCTATCATATCTACCGCTTCGGCCTGATCGCCGTATTGCTCTTCAGTCAGTTTATGAACTGAAAAAAACTTAGGGCCATGGTAATTCCAATGCACAGCATAGGTTTTCACATATACGACAAATGCATTAGAAACGACCGATTGCAGGACCTGAACCCGTTTTGAACGTTCCATAGTTGATTCTCCTTTGTTTCGATCTATTTCTCATCGAGCATATTATCGACGTTACGTTTCACCACCTGCTTCAGATCGCCAATCCCTTTTTGGATCTTTCCTTTGACGCGATCAAAAAGCCCTTTGCTGGCCAGGTTATCGTTGCCTAAACGATACCCGATATTTTCCTTTGCTTTTCCTTTTGCCTCGTTAATGGCTCCCTTAACATGGTGACTATTCATTGTGTTCTCCTTTAATGGTTGATTGCTTATGATTTTAATATTGCAAGGACAAGGCCAAGTGATCTGAGCCCGGAGAGGAAGCGATTTTTTCCTGACGCGGGGAATTTTTCCCGGCGAGCCGGAATCGGCACATCTATTGCTTCATACTCAATTAAGGAGAGCAATCATATGAGAAAACTATTGGAATGGCTTCACCTGGTCCCTAAATCAAAAAATTTCGATCCCGAATTTACCGGTTCCTATCCACGGAATGAGGGGGCGAAGAATGCGGTGATTGGAGGGGCTCCTGAAGATATGAATGCGATGCCCGCGACCGGAGATCCGGAACATCCGATTTATGATGGTTCCGACTTGCCTAAACCGTCACAGGCCATTCATTGATTCGAACGGCTTAGGGAATAATTACGGTAAGCGACAACCCACCACTTCCCATTCTTCTTGGTGAGAACAGCAGTCAAATGCTGGCGGATCGGCTCTTTATCTTCATCCTTATTTTTGATATCGACCAATTCCAGTTCCTGATCATAAAGGGCCACATTCCTGGAAAGGAATTTAACATCGGAATTATCGGCCTTTACATTTAGATTCTTGAACTCTTTGCCGAATGATTCGGCAAGATAGCTCTCAATATCCCCCTTCCCCACCGCCAACTTCCCCACATGGTTCATGTAGGAGCAGTCCTCGGAAAAGGAAGTGAGGAGTGTTTTCATGTCCTTTTTATTCCAGGATTCCCAATAGCTATTAAAGAGATCCCGAATGAATTGATCATCTTTAAATTTAGTTTTTGCCCCGAAGCTGATACTGGAAATGATCGTTAAAAACAGCACTATTTTTTTCATCGAATAGGACTCCTATCGAAGTTCACCACAAATCGGTGGAAAAGTTCCTCAAGATGGTTCAGGACATATTGCTTCCTCTCGAAATCAGATCGCTCTAGTTTTTCCCGTAAAGTAAGATAGGTTAATTTCTCTTCATATTGAGTCGCGATGGGCAAGTAACTGATATGCCACCACTCCGGAGAAATTCCGCTGCGATCCGTCTGATAAGGCCTGAAAAAATAATGGGGAAGGAGAGCCACCTGGAACCAACTCTCCAGGCGCTGAAAATATTTTTCCAGCTCCTGTGTCTCCAGCTTTACCTGATAACCCGGCGGAATGGCCGCGGCATCGTAAACATCAAGATCGGTTCCCCAATGGTGACGGCTTGCCCCCGGTAAAGCCGACCAACGTAAAATCGCCGGGACCAACTCCTCATCTTTCATTTTGTCCACCACGAACGGTTGCCCTTGTTCATCCAATACAGGCCGTTTCCCCAAGCATTTTTCATTCCAAATTTGCACCTGGCGATCAAAACTTCGGTATCCACTCGCCACCGCAAGATTGATCCCCTCTGTTTTGGCTGAAGCAATCAATCGGTTTAAAGGGGCCTGCAGATCGGTATGGATCCGCACCTGCCCATTGCATTCCCCCTTCCACTCAACCGTATGGTAATCCTTTTCCCCAAAGATATTTTCGATCATCATTTTGAATAGAACTTTTCCAAGAAGGAGGCGGCAACAAAGGCCGATTTCACCCTCCAGAAGTTTTCATTGATAGTTAAGGCTGAAACCGCAATCTTCTTCCCATTTAAATTTCCATACCCTACAAACCAATCATAACGCCCTTTGGGCTCATCCCCATCTAAATGGCCAGTCTTTCCTCCGACCTCCATTTTTTGGAAACCATTTTTTCTCAAAAGCCTGCCAAAACTTCGCCGCGCGGTTCCCTTTTTCACCGTCTCCCGCATCATTTCCTGGATTTGCAGAGCGGTGGTGGGATCAATCGCCACCGATTCGATCCGGGGTTGGTTTTCATAAATGAGAGTTAAACCATCTTTCGTGGTTACCTTGTCCAACAAACGGGGTTTCATCATGATTCCGTCATTGGCAATCGTGGCGGCCAGCATCGCCCCATGGATTGGGCTGATCTTGGCATATTGACTGAAACCGCTCGCCGCCTCCGCTAAAGTCCACTTCTCTTCGCTCGGCAATTCAAACAGGGAGAAATAATCCCGATTCTCCGAAAACAAAGGCTGATTGAACCCAAAACGTAAAGCATAAGACTTTAAATCTTCGGGCGACAGAAGATACATCCCGATCTTTCCAAAGATGGGATTCACCGATTTCGCAAAAGCCTCCCTGAGAGACATCCGGCGTATCCACCGCCCACCTTCATCCAATTGGGCAAGATTTCTTCGATACAGGGTGTGTGGATTTCCCTTAAAAGGGATTACACTCTCTCCCGTCATTTTCTTTAAATCGATGGCCGCGGCAGCTGTGATGATCTTGAAAACTGAAGCGGCGGGAAAACTGGCGCGCACCGCTAAGTTTCCAATACTCCCATTCCGGGTATAGGAATTCATCGCCAAGAGCTTTCCAGTGTCGGCCTCCATGGCCACGAAGGCCCCGTAATCGGGTTTGTAACTTTGAAATAATTTTTGGATATAGGCCTGGTGTTCGGGAACCAGGGAATAAGAGGCTTTTCTCAATTCCCCATCACTGTCGATAAATTCAAAAGGCAGTCCCTGCTGGATTAATTTGTCGATGACATAGGGGGCAATCTTGCTATCGGCTCGGTTCCCCCCGACCGCGGGCGCAGAAGGGTAAAAACCACCTAAAAAAGGCAGCGCTATTGCTAAAATAGCAAGGATTCCATAGAGATAGTGTTTCACTCTCTCTATTTTAACGGGATCCTGCAAAAAGCGCTACCATAACGCATCAAGCAATTTGTGTTTTTTATTGGGGCAGTACCCGATGACAATAGGTTAACTCGGTTTGAATGCCACATTTCCCTTCATTTACCGAATATTTAGGTGATTGAGTCCGTTCTACCAATCTCTGGATCGCCTCATTTTGAGTGGACCCGTAATCGGCCAGATAGAACTTAGAGACACCCTCCGGCCTTTGACAATGATAACGGACACTACACCTGAACCAAAATGCGGGGACACTCATGCAGATGGTATTCGCCTGAAACTCATGGGGATCTTTTAACTCTACCGTATGATAAGTCTTCCCATTTTTTCGAAACGAGATAAGAACGGAAAATTGCAATCCTTCATCTGCCGACTGCCAAAGAAAATTAAGAGAACCAGTAGATTTTTCTTCCCAGTGAAGCGCATCCAATTCCGAGGACCGTAAAAAGCGGAGTCGCTCACCATCGGTTAAGAACCGCAAATCGGAGGGGACCATGCCCTGCTCCAGACATTTTTTTTCATTGTCACTCCAGCTGCCGCGAGAACTGAGCAAGAGATACTCACGACCGCTTTCCGTATCTTGCCATTTTCGATCCATCGAGAATGCTGTCAATTGTCCTAAAATTAACCCCAAAATGAAGATCATATTCCCCCCCTTGTGCTGGGAAAACTAAAAACCTTCTGGAGAATCGTCAACCGATGAGAGTGATCCTGACTATATTTCAAAGGCCAGTATCTCATTCAACTGAACAAGGTTTACCAAATACGGCCGAACCAAGAGGCCCCGTTTTCGTAGGCACCCATTACGAGTGTCTTTCCTGAAATCAGTTGCGATACCCCATAGAGGTGCTCTCCACCTGAAACCAGATCATAATCGACTTGGCCATTCTCTCCGAAGAGAAGATCCCGTTCCAAAAGCGAAGTCAATCGTACAAGACTGATTCCGCCCGCTCTCTCTCCGCCTACCTCAACACTTCCATCAATCGATAGAGAAAGCGCGGTCGCTACAAAGCCGGGGATCGCTTCATTCCAATCGACAATCGTCCCTCCAATTGGAAATTTGCGGACCCAAAGCTTGTCATTCACATCACCGACCATCCAGACTTCGTTTGCATTGCGGGAATGGGCCGCCCTTAATCGATCTTGCGACCCTCCTTCTAAATCATAGATAAAGGTGGCCGCAGGATCGAAAAGACCATTTCCATCAAAAGCAATAATCGCCCAATCCTGTTGAGGAATGGTGCCAATGGTGGCCGCTAAAAACACTTTGCTCTGGATCATCCAGAAAGAATCGATTGAAGAAATGATGCGACCATCCCAATCGATTGCTAACACACCTTGAGTTCCGAAGGCGGTATCGGTCTCACCCCGAGCATTAAATCCCCAAACCTTTCCTTGTCCCCCGTGCTCGCCCGCCACCAACATTCGGCGATCATAAAGCTGGACGACTCCTCCTAAGTGAATATCCCCAGAGTTAGAAGAGATCTCTAAAATCCCACTGCTTCCAAAACTTCGATCGATCACCCCTTCCTTATCAAAGCGCAATAGTCTAAGAGAGTGGCTCTCGATCGCAACCAACACCTGCTCATCCAATTGGAGAATCCCTTTTACTTGTCCTAAGTGATCGGTATTGAGTGCGACCCGCGTTCTTTTCTCTAACATTCCTTCATTCGATCTCTTTTCAAACAAAACACCCAGTTCACTTCCCAGGTTATACTTTCCAAAAAATGCCCACTTCCCATCGACGTAATTAATCTGCCCCCAAAAACTAGAAGAGTCGCCCACAAATTGACTCGTGTGACCACTCTCTAGCAACGTTGTGTCCCAAGATCCTGGTGCCCCCCAATTTCCACGTCCGGTGAGCTGTACGCCATTGGATTGCCTGAATTGCGTTCCATCAAAATAACCGACATAGAGAGATTCATTGATGGGACCGACCTCCTGAGGAGAGAGACAAACCTGTACGGTACACGACAGATTTGGGGCCAAGGTTTGCCCGCAACTCCCTTCGGTTCCTGGAAAGCTCCCCCCACAAAAGGTGAAATTTTGGCTAAGGGCAAAATCGCCTGTGAGTTGCGTGGCTGTGCCTTGTCCATAGTTCGTGAGAGTAAAGACCGACTTAGCAGTCCCTTCGATAAAAACGGTTCCCATCTCGACCCGATTTAACGGCGTCAGCTGGACACTTGCTTTCGGAATGGAGCCCGACTGAGTAGTATGGTTTTCACTCGAACAACTGGCTAAAAAGAGGATATAGAGCAAAGCGATGATGAAAATCTTTAGGTTCAACATTTGGATTCCTTCCTGGAACTTACCTTCATGCTATTCCTAAAGTGTGGATCAATTTTTGAAAGATCGTGCTCAGCTGAGCATATTTCAAACCAGCTGTATTCAGCCTATCTATAGGCAAATCTTGGTACCGACATTGCAATTTTAAAGAGCGGAGTGGTGTGCTGGTGTAGCACGAAACGGATGCGAGTCGGAAAATTGTTAAACAGATGTCAAAACAGTCGTTAATATGTTTACTGGCCTTCGTCATTTTAGGCAGTTCAACGCCCTCTCCTGCCCTCCCTCGCTGCACAAATTTACTCGATGCCTTGATTCGAACGGCGGCAAACAGAGGGGCGGAAATGGGTGTCCCGATCCCCGTCGGAGAGCGTATTCTCAAGGATGAAAAGAATCGTCAGACCTATTTGGATTTGGTGCGGGCCTTTTCAAGAATTCATTCCCTTCCTCATTCGTTCTTTCAAGGGATTATCGACCGGATCGATCACCCTCTCTATTTCTTCGATACCAGAACTCCTTTTCAAAAGGCGCGTGATAAGTTTTTTTCCCTCTTTACGGGCCGCAAGCATGATCCAGTCTTGGCCGGACGTTACCGATTAGTTGAAGATGTTTTAAAAGAACTTCAACTCCCCTTTCCCCTTCCGCTCAAAGCATTCATTTCCAAGGCTCTTCTTTCCCATCCCGTGCCAAAGCCTCGCTCAACCGAGAAAGCTGCTGTCTTTAAACAGATCGATAAAACGATCGACAAAATCATCACGCATCGGGAGCACTTCTCGCTGGCAGCCGCTCTATCAGAACTCGATTTCGTTAAAATGGTCGACCTCAATGGAAACCCAATCAAATTAGGCCAATTGAACCGTCAAGGACGGAGATTCATTCAAGACAAGATTACTCTTGAGAGCATAAAAGAGACCATAAAAAGCTTCTTAAAGGATTTTTATTTGCGCCACGCACCGGTGATGATCGGTCAGTTGCAATCTCCTTCCGAACGCACACCTCAGCAGATCCTACATTCAAACGTAGAGCATTGGCTGAACGAAAGGAAATTCAGGAACTCTCGATTAAGGAAAATCCTTACCCAGATCATTGAAGAAACCACCTTAGGCGAACCCATTCCAGAAATCCGGCCTTCGGAAGTCAAACGGAACATTGAAACCCATCTTCAGAAAACGCTCCAACAATTCGCTCAATCTTATCAACAGCTCAATCCGCAAATGGAAGCTCCGATTGTCATCAAGACTGATACTCCCTCCATTTCTCCAGTGACCGGAACCACTGTTCCTGCGCCTCGGCTTCCCCATATTCGGAAAAAGAAAAAAAGAGGCTCATCAAATGACGAAAAGAAGCCTGAGTCGCCTGAAGCTCAAACCTCTCCGTCACCTACGCTGGTCCATGAAAAAGCGACGGGTGTTTTCCCGATCGAAAACCCGCTCGGCATGACTTTTTCAGATCCCCAGGTTGAAGCGTTTTTTAAGACCGGGAATGCAAGGAATGCGCCGTGGGTCGGCTTAAAAACACAGGCAGAACGAAAGCTGAGAACTCTTGCTAAAATCACCGATTTTGCAAGTTTAAAATTATTCCCTAACTTTAAAGAGTATAAAACCAAAGGAGAAAAATACTTTGGCTACTATTCCATTCGCATCGATAGACAGTTCAGATTAATATTCAAATGGCGCGACAATCATGTTGTTGAGGTATTGATAGACGATTATCATACTCCTGAATGATACCTCAGCCTAAGATCAAGAACTACCTTTTGTTTATTCTTCTTCTTTACACTCCGGGCTCATGCATCGGTGCCATTGTTTTTCACGGGAACAAGGGAACTATCTGCAAAAAAGTGGTGGGCATGCTACTTAATCCATGGGCCCATCGAAGCCTCGAAACATTGGTTGAAACACCTCGTTATTATTTAGTGAAACTCAAAAAAAGCGAATCGATTCATGTATTCGACAAAGTGAGTGGAACGCAATTGGATGACACGATCGAGATCATTGATCTCAATAATACTACTATCGAAGGCCCTGGCCATCCCGAACCGACCGCTCACATACCGATTTATCTGAAAAAAGAGGCTCGTTTGATTGGAGGGACCGGTACAGAGGTGAAATATGCACTGCTTCGATATAGTTTTGAGCAACTTGGTTTCAAAAAAGTCATGGCCTATATCAGGCCGAACAACACCGCTTCGATCCGCTTGCATGAAAAACTCGGGTTTAAAATCCTTTCAAGAACATCCAAAGAAATCACTTTAGAATTAAGCCGCGAGGATTTTGAAGCGATTAAAAGCCGCTTTCAACCCGAAGAGACGGGCAATTTTCTGCCTCAACGCAAACCTTCCCAACCCAATGGTCAGGAAAAGCCATCCGATGAAAAGAATTAGACCTGCAATAGGCACTTGTGTGGTTGGTTGATGAATCGCCCCGCACGATGCCCCCATCGGCTCCCGATTGAAATCATTTTTGGGATATAAAAAGGCAAGGCCGTCCATATCATCTTCTGTCAGCACGGCAGCGGTTTTATCGGAGATGCTGTAATACATCAGCGCCGACCTATCGCTACTGTGTCCAAGCCCCAACGCATGTCCCATTTCATGGGTCAGAGTGATCGCCAATTGCCCTAATTCCAATTGGGAGATCTCCGCTCCACTTCCTTCCTCCGCATTCAAGTAGATCGCACTATAGTCGATATGGCCACCATTCCCCGGACTCACCCTGGTCGCCGCCGGCACATATTCGGTGTCGACCGAATTGTGGGCACCGATGAGGGGATCACACAAGATGAGCGGAACCTGTGTTGCATTTCCATTACTATATTCGGTGTGCCCATCGGTCGCGTCTTCAGAAGCGAGCTCCAATTTCAAACCAGCCCCCGGTGAGCTATTCCAAGTATCGACTCCGTCTTGGATTACCCCCCTTAAGACCGACTCCTCCACGGTACAGTTACTCGGATTAAAATGGACTCTGAGTCGCATCGACTCCCATCCCTTGATCCCATCGCCAATCAGAGTCCATCCGAAGGCCATTCCACTCATCCATTGAAATAAAATAAGAATCATAATTGCACCTCCAACCCAAAATGGGCATTCCATTGTCGACGAGGAGAATAAAAAAGCGAGACCGTCGAAAGATCGGCGACCAATCGCCAGTTTTGTGAAACAGGAAGTAAAAACCCGAAATGGAGCAGCACTTGGTAGGTAAAGGCGGTTCCACCTGGAGAATAAAAGGTAGCGCGATCGGTACCATTGTTCAGCACTACTGCCTTATGGGAATAGAGGGCGTAATCGATCTGAAGCCCCGGTCCGATCCGCATCCACAAAAAAGAAAGGGACTTCCACAGGAGATCGAGATCCCATTCCCCCCTAAACAGCTTTCCATCGGAATCGGTGGTGCTGCGCCACGGAACCAAAAGCAAAAATGCGGGAGCAAAGGAAACCTTGGGAGAGAGGGGAAATCCCACCCCTAACTTGAGATAGGGGCTCGTAAAGGCGATATCACTTTGATAATGCGGCTGTGCGGCAATCCGTTTTTGCACACTGGCAAAATAGGCGCCTCCTTCGACGAAGAGCTGTCCCGCGAACAAATTTGACGCAAAGCATACGGTAAATAGAAGCCAACCCACTACTTTTCCCCCCGAACCTACCCGTATTAAACGTCTCAGATGGGGGAAGGTAAACTTCTTTTCACAGCCCAGTATGATAAAATAATTCTATGCGCATCTTGATATTTCTTTTTCTGTCGGCATTTTTTATTTCTAACTCCTTACGAGCGGAGAGCTCTTCCCAAGTCACGGAAAGTACTCGACGCACTGAATACTCTCGATCGGAATCGGGCACTCAGTCCAATATTGAAGAGACCGAGACGCTGAAAACCAAAAAGAAAAAGAATCGCCGTCTCTTTGTCACCGAGGATCAGGAACCGCGCTCCGATGCCGGCATCTTTCATGCCGGTTTTGCACTAGGCGGAAATTTTTATGTTGAACCCAAAGTATCGAAAACGACCCGTGAACCAACGGGCGATTACTACAAAGATTTTGGTTTCCAAGCCGGTGTCTATTTCGATTATGACTATTCCGAATTGGAAGAGAACATCCCTTTAGGACTGCGCGGAATGGTTGGATATAAATATATTTTAAATTCGGTCCATGTCTTCGCCTTCGATGGCGCAGTCAGAAGAATGTTCCGCATGGCTGAGAACACCTCTTTTGGATTGGGCATTGGGGGTAGTGCCGCGGTTTGGTATCGAGTGGGAAGTGACACGGCCGACGAAGAGGTCTTATTCCTCCCGTCCTTCCTTATCACCGCCGGGTTCGAGTTCAACCCCTTCATGGTTGACATCAAGTGGCTCATCAACCGTTTCGGACAGGACAGCACCATCACCGGTGTCGAGCTCTCGGTTGGCGTTCGTATTTAAGAGCCCAGAGAGCACTCCTCGAAGCCACTCCCCTGTAAAGGGACGAATCAGGTAATCATCGGCTCCAAGCTGGAACACGCCTCTGCGCATTCCTTCTTCTTTAACCCCGCTAATCACCACTTTTTTAGCCTCGGAACCTAAATTTAATAAGGCCTTCAATAAGGTAGGCCCCCCCACCCGATCGGACATCAAGTCGATCAGAATGAGCGCCGGCTTCATCTTCGCGCAGGCTTGAAACACCTCATTCACCGCTCCCCCTTCCGCCACCACATTGAATTCCGATTCGAGGGTTTTACGGAGGAAATCCCGCTCACTTGCATTGTCATGAAAGAGAATAATTGCCGGTTTTTGTTCCATTATTTTTCCCCCATTTCGCCCATCTTTTGGTAAATAACGCCCATGCCTAGGCTCAATTATCCTTTAAGACTGCTCCTCTGTTTTTTGAGCATCTTCCTGCCCCTTTCCTCATTAGACCTCTGGTTTTACGATCACCTTTTCCAGATTCGCGGGCAGTTAGATAATGCTACCTCGATTATACTGGTCAGGGTCAATGAAAACCAACTCAATTACCCTTCCCTCATCCAATCGATCCAGCTCGATCATCCAGAACTGATCGTCTTCTGTTCCTTTTTTGATGCCCATGAAGCCTTCGACACCTCGGGACTTCCATATGACAACATCCTCTACTCCGCCTCGATCAATGAGGAAAATAAATTAATTCTTCCGGAACCTAGCCTTACCCAACGGGCCGATCGCTTTGGTTTCAACAACCTTTTCCCTGATAGCGACAACACCATCCGCAAAGGCCCCTTGGTTTATAACTCAACTCCTTCGCTTGCCCTTCGCACCTTCTTCTTCAAGAACCCTTCTTCATTGAGTCGAAACCTCATGGAACCGATTCAGATCGATTTTCGTGGCCCCAGCGGAAGCTACCGACTCTATGATGCCACCCGGATCATCAATCAGATGACCCCGCCTCGAACCTTTAAAGACAAGATCGTGCTCATCGCCAAGGAATCGACCCTCAACCAGGATGTGGAGACCCCTCTGGGACGCCTCTCACGCGTGGAGGTGCAGGCCAATTTTATCGATACATTCTTGCAAGGCAGAGAGATCCGAAACGCTCCGCACTCCGTGGTGCTCGCCATCGCCGCCCTTTCTGTGCTGATATCGGCGGTCCTCATCCATCTTTTTCCCCTCACTTTGGCCTGGTTATTCCTGGTTCTCTTTTCTCTGATCCTAGTTTTATTTGCACTTCTTCTTTTATCGACGGCAAAATGGTGGATTGGTCTCGCCAACCCCATCTGCGGAATCTTTGTGACCCACTTGATCATGCTCGGCTACAAACTGCGCAAACAGGAACAGCTCCAATGGAAATGGGAGCAGGAATCGGTCTATCTCAAAGAAATGGATCAATTTAAAAACAATTTTATTTCCCTCTTCAGCCACGATCTCAAAACCCCCATTGCCAAAATTCGTGCGATTACGGAACGTCTCCTCAGCTCCCACGCCGAACTCCCGGCCACCATCAAGGAAGATCTCAAAACCCTCGATCGCACCAACGACGAACTCTCCCGGTTGATCAGTGACATCCTCAAAGTGACCAAGATGGAAACCCTCTCTTTGGAACCGCAAAAAGGGGTGATCGATCTGAATCGATTGGTTGAATTAGCGCTCCAGAGGCTCCAATTCAATGCCGAGGAGAAAAAGATCCAGATTGTGACCGATCTCGAACCGCTCTTTTCGATGGAAGGAGATCCTCAGTGGATTGAAGAGGTGATCGCCAACCTCGTCGAAAATGCGATTAAATATAGCCCCCCGAGCTCCACCATCACCATCAAGACACAGGAATTGAAGGATCGAGTCCTTCTAACCGTCATCGATCAGGGAATGGGCATTGATCTGAATGAACTTCCCAAAATCACCGGCAAGTTTTTCCGGGGAAAGCGCGCCAGCGAAACGACCAAAGGGACCGGCCTTGGTCTTTACCTCTCCAAATACTTCATTGAACTCCATAACGGAGGATTAGAGGTCAAGAGCGAAACCGGCAAAGGCACAGAGGTTGGATTCTGGCTGCCTTTATCGGTCTAAAGAATCTAGATTCCAGAAATGGAGCAGGGTTGGCCTGATCTTGGTGCCTTCAATAGAAGCTCCTGACGTTACCCCTAAGAGGCGTTTGCTATCCGGAGAAAAGGCTATCTCAAAAAAAGTGGCTGATGGATCGGGCAAAGACAAAACCTTCAAAACCTTGCCCGTTTCTGCATCCAACAACTCAAACCTTTGCCTCTCAACGCTTCCAAACTTCGAGTAGGCTAAATACTTCCCATTGGGGGAAAGCTTCAGTTTCGTATAATTTGTATAGGAGGATTCATTTTTATGATGCCAAACCAATTTTGGCCGCCCCTCTTCGTCCATTTGGGTCAGATCTAATAAAGCGATCGAACGATCATTATAAAGATAGATTCCCCTTCCGTTTTTGGTGAAGGTGATTTCAGCCCTCTTGATCGGAAGCTTTATCTGACGAATTTTCTGGGGTGGATCTTTTCGGAAATCCCACTCATCCAATTGATAGGCCTCGAGCTCATTGGCATTCATCCAGCCAACATACGTATAAAGAGAACGACTATCAGCCGAAAATTTCACTTCAACAAAAAAATCGGTTTTTGACTTCAGTCTTTTGTAAGGCTCCCATTTATTCAAGAGAGAATCTCTTTCATATTTGAGACTCGTTTCAAAGTCATAAAGGCTCACCTCCCCCTTATCATCACTGGAGGCCAGTTTTTTACCATCGGAACTAAAAGCCAATCGAACCCCTTGTGAATCCAGAAAAAAGAGTCGCTTCTTTGTTTCCAGATCCCAAACCCCAATGGGATCCAATCGGTCATAAACGACATCTCGCACCAGGTAGCGGCCATTCGGAGAGATAGCACTAGGATAGGTAAATCGAAAATATTCCCGTTGCTTACCAAAAACATCCTCAATCATCTCGCCGTTATCTTTTTTATATTTCACCACCTTCAGTTGACTCTCTCCTCCCATTTCAAAAGAGATCAAAATAAAGTTTCCATCGGGGAGATAGGAAAGCTCGATTCTATTTTTATGCGCGTCGAGATCTTGAAGAGTGGCACTCAGAAAAGGGGAAGAGTCTCCGAAGTGCGGATTAGAAACAACAAAAAGGGCTAAGATGCAAAATGGGACTGGCACGGAAAAACCTCCTGATTAACGCTGCATATAGCACAAGGAGGAGAACTCAATTAGAGCCTGGTGAGGAAAAGCCGTTATGCAGTGTTTAGAGAGGTAGGCTATTTTTGAATAAACGGTTCAATCGCATCAGCGAGGTAATCCATGATGCTCCTCATGGAGAGGACCCGTTCGGCATTGGAATAGCTATCGGTTACCACTAAATGACGGAACTGCCCTTTGCGCATCGCCAAGAGGGCTTGCCCCATCGTTTCCTGCCGTTGCATAGTCTTGGGGTTGGGGGTCATGAAGCTGGAAACTTTCTGCCCTTGAACATCCTTCAGGGAGAGGTTTTTAAAGGCAATCTTCTTGAGATAATCCCGCTCCGTAATAATTCCTATCGGCTTGCCCCCCTCGGCTATGAGAACACTCCCCACATTGGCCGATTGGAAGATGGCCATCACCTTTTCGATAGGGGTGTCAGGAGCACATTTCTGGAGGGTGCCAGAGTTTGGCAGGTCTCCAATCGGACGATCCAGCACTTCCCTGAGCATCAGTTTCATATCGGGGTTAATCTTAAGTGCAGCGTTAGCCATAAATATATTTTAGCATGAATTGAATTGATGCTATGTGTTGGTTTTGGTAAAAACACGTCGTGTATTCCATATTAGTCGTAGATGATGAGGTTGAGCTTCGCCGCCAAATTATGGCAATCCTTAAGGAAAAGGGATACCAGGTGGATGAAGCGGCCGATGGGATGGAGGCTCTCAAGAAGCTTGCCCAGAAACCCTACCCCTTGATTTTATGTGACGTCATGATGCCCAACCTGGATGGGCTGGAGCTGCTCAAACAGGTCCAGGGACAGGAATACCAAACAGCCATTGTATTGCTTACCGCCCATGGAAATATTCGGGACGCTATCTCCGCCATTCGGGAAGGGGCCTTCGACTACATCGAAAAACCAATTACCGAAGCCGCTATCCTAAACATCGTGGAAAAGGCTGAGAATGCTTATCAGATGATCCATCGGATCGCCTATTCAGCCCCCCTCCTCCCAGGTGAAGGACGGGAATGTGTCGGTTCAAGCCGGAGCATGAAGCGGGTTTTCCAATTGGTCGATCGGTTGATCAAGGTCAACACCTCAGTTTTGATTCGCGGAGAGAATGGAACGGGAAAAGAGCTGGTGGCCCGTGCGATCCACTATAATAGTCCTCGAAAGAATGGCCCCTTCGTAGCCGTGAACTGCGCTGCCATTCCAGAAAACTTGATTGAGAGCGAACTGTTTGGACATGAAAAAGGTGCTTTTACCGGGGCCACCGAAAGAAAGATTGGAAAATTCCAATTCGCCGCCCAGGGGACTCTCTTCCTCGATGAAATTGGCGACACCAGTTCCGCAACCCAAGTAAAGTTATTACGGGCCTTGCAAGAGCACACCTTTACGCCGGTGGGAAGCAATCGCGAAGTAAAAGCCGATGTCCGAATCATTGCCGCCACCAACCAAGATCTGGAAAAACTGATCCGCGAAGGAAAATTCAGAGAGGATCTCTATTACCGATTGAGTGTCATGCCTCTCTTTTTGCCCCCCTTGCGCGAACGCAAAGAAGACATCCCCTCACTGGTTCACCACTTTGTGGAAAAATTCAACCTCGAACACGATCGTAAAATCACAGCAATCGCTCCCGAAGCCTTGGAAGCGCTCCAGGCGTTCCACTGGCCCGGCAACATCCGTGAACTTGAAAATGCGATTGAGCATGCCTTTGTAGTTGAAAATGACGAGGTCATTTCATTTTTCAGCCTTCCTGAATATGTGCGACGGAATGTTCGCAAACCGGTTCATGTCGGTGCCGAAGCAGAAGAGGGTGGCAACTTACAATGGTTGCCTTATATGGATTGGGAAAAGGGGAAAGAGGCCTTCGAGAAGGAATTCATCATCCATGCCCTTAAAACCAATCGTGGACGCATCAATTTAACGGCCGAGCAATCGAACATTCCCAAAAATACATTATTGAGAAAAATTAAGAAATATCAAATCAACCCCAAGGAGTATGGGGCGACCGACAGCGAGCTGACAGAGATCTAAAGCCGCGCTATACTTAAGCTTAAGTGAAACAAGTAGGAAACAGAAAACCTTCCAAAGGGCTTGAAAGCGCGAGTGATCTTTTTCACACCGTTATCGCTTTGAGGAAGGGTAAACCCTTTATTCCGAAGGGAGTTTACCGATTTACAACCTTTGAGGAAGCTCAGAAATGGTCCCTCGAAATGATGACCCGCAAGAGTCCAGGCCACCGACGCTAGAAGACCTAATTCAGCTTTGTCGACGGCTCAACGAAAAAAATGCCAAATATATTGTTATCGGTGGATGGGCGATGGTGCAACATGGCTTCACGAGAGCTACCGAAGATATCGATCTCTTAGTTGAGACCTCCCTCGCGAATGAAAAAATTGTGTTAGATACCCTAGCCGAACTTCCTGACGGAGCTTCTAAGGAGCTTAAACCCGGAGAGATTTCCCAGTTCGAAGTGATCAAAGTTGCCGATGAAATTGTTATCGATCTCATGAAGGTTGCCTGCAACATCGATTATGCTGCCGCATCGAAATCGATCCAGTGGATCACCCTGGAAGGAGTAAAGATCCCATTTGCAAATGTGGATCTCATGATCCAACTTAAAGGCAGCGTTCGACCCAAAGATAAAATGGATCTTGAGTTCTTGAAGGGCCTCAAGCAAAGCGGCCGTGGCTAGATTTGTGCGAACTGCGCCGTGAAATGCCTCAGGGCAGGTGGTTCGTAGATGATCTTCAGTCCGCGAATCTGCCCCTTCTCCTTCATCAACTCCTCGGCACATTCTAGGACATAATCGATATGGCTTTGAGTATAGACGCGTCGAGGAATTGCAAGACGCACCAAATCCATTTTCGGCGGAGGATCTTTTTTTCCAAACATCACGGTTCCAATTTCACAACCGCGTATTCCTCCAATTTCATAAAGGGCACAGGCCAAAGCTTGGCCCGGTAACTGTTCCCGTTTGAGATGAGCAAGAGTCGGACCGGCATCAATATAGATCGCATGCCCTCCTGGCGGCTCAATAATCGGAATGCCCCGTTCTAAAAGACCTTTTCCAAGATAGGCGGTCGAGGCGATCCGATATTTAAGATATTCTTCATCCACCACCTCTTTCAATCCTACAGCCATGGCATCAAGATCTCTTCCGGCAAGACCTCCGTAAGTAGGAAAGCCTTCGGTTAAAATCAAAAGCCCCCGCAAACTTTGATCCAGTTTTGGGTCCCGCATTCCGATCCAGCCGCCAATATTGACGAGGGCATCTTTCTTAGCGCTCATCGTGCAACCATCGGCGTAGGAAAAAATCTCCTGGGCTATCTTCTCGGGAGTGTGGTTTTCATACCCCTTTTCCCTTAGCTTGATGAAATAAGCATTCTCCGCAAAACGACAAGCATCGATGAAAAAGGGAATGCCATATTTTTTACATAGCTGCGAAGTCTCGCGGATATTTTGCATCGAGACCGGTTGCCCGCCGACCGAATTATTGGTGATGGTGATCATGCAAAGCGGGATTTTTTCCTTTGGATGTGTTCGGAAAAGCTCTTCTAGACGATTGAGATCCATGTTCCCTTTAAAGGGATGGTGAGACTTCGCATCCTGCCCCTCTTCGATCAACAGATCCACCCCGACTCCCCCGACTGCCTCCAAATTGGCGCGAGTGGTATCGAAATGGGAGTTATTGGGAATAATATCTCCTTTTTTAACGAGGGTAGTGAACAGGATCTTTTCGGCCGCCCGCCCCTGATGCACCGGAAGAATATGTTGAAAACCGGTAATGTGCTTTACTGCCTCATCGAACCGGAACCAGCTTTTAGCACCGGCATAGGATTCATCCCCGATCATCAAGGCTCCCCATTGATCGGCACTCATCGCGCTCGTGCCACTATCGGTGAGGAGATCGATCATCACATCTTCGGCAGGGATCGAAAAAAGGTTGTATCCCACATTCTCCAAGGCACGTTTGCGATAGGCACGGTCGGTGATTTTTATGGGTTCTAGACTCTTAATTCGAAAGGGTTCGATGATGGTTTTCACAGCTGGTATTTTGGACGATATGGGCTGTCAGTCAATCAAGAACTGAACTAGACCTTACACTGAGCAATGCGTCACTAACCAACAAAATTGACCCTGCGAATGGTTCATAATATTTAACTACTGACTCATACATGGGGGGATAAACTTCAATGAAAACCTTTTTTCTATCGGCCATTCTTTCAGCTAGTCTCTTATCTTCGGCCGGATCTGCATCCAAACTCGATTTAGATTTCGGTCAGAAAGGAAAATTAGAAGTCCAATTCTATCCTGACTGGAAAAAAATCGCACCAACAACGACACGAATTTCGGCCAATCGTTCAGAAGATGCCTTTTTTGTCGTCGGAACAACCTTTCAAGAATCGACCACCGAGAAAGGGAAATATGGAGCGGCAAAATACAGCTCATCCGGCCAACAACTCTCCTCTTTCTCCCTGGATCCAAGATTGATTCGCCCGACGGTTCCTGTCGGCATCTGGACCCATCATTTCCCACTCCTTGAACGCAGCGACCGACGCCTCTATTTTATGGATGAAGAGTGCAACTTAGAGGACGGGAAATGCCATTATGATGACACCTCAGAACGTCGCTTGCGGATCTGTTTATTAAACGAAAATGGGACACAAAATGCATTTGGGTGTATGTCCTATCCTGGGCTGAATTATCACGACCGTCTGGCATCGATACACCTCGATGCGCAGGATCGCCTGATTCTTTTCCAAGATGGAAAACTTTCCCGGCTCACTTCGGCAGGATTACCCGATCTGACCTTTGGAACCGATGGAAGCATCGAACTGACCGTTAAAAACATGTATGCCACTTCACGACTCATATCGGTTCAAGGAAATGATATTTATGTCATGGGAGCCTTAGATCATAATGGAAGTTTCGCAACCGAGCTCGGCATTGAAAAAATTATCGATAATGGAATCCACGATTCCAGTTTCGGAGAAAAGGGAATCGCGAGCTATAGAAGCCAAAATGAATCGCTTAACCCCACGGGACTTCATATTGGCAATAATGGAAATTGCTTCCTTTCTTTTATTGAGCTGGGCCCTCAAGGAACCCATACCATGATCGCCTTCAATTCGAAAGGAAAGTTGATTCCAAAGTTGAAGCACAGCGCCGCTTTATCGAATGTAAATGCCAGTTGGGGACCCATATTCGATTTTGCTGATAAAGGGGTCCTTTTCGCGGGGCTTACAAAAAAGAGTCTGGAAAGTGATGATATTTACTACTTTTCAGTTCTCTTAGATGAAAATGGGAAGGTAGTGGGGGACTTCTCTGAGCAAGCCATCCCCACCCTTAAATTGGGGAATTCATTCCTCCATGAAAATTTA
Organism: uncultured Pseudobdellovibrionaceae bacterium; assembly: GCA_964604555.1. Lineage (GTDB taxonomy): Bacteria > Bdellovibrionota > FAC87 > UBA2466 > UBA2466 > CAZRZK01. The sequence continues at coordinate 63,868 of CAZRZK010000009.1, forward strand.
GGGTGGTTAGATACCTTTTTAACTTTACAAAAATTTGATCTCTAAAAGCGTGACCGCCCAGAATTAAGAAGTTGCAAAGATACTGTTTAGTCTTGTTTCACCGGTAGATCGAGCCAAGCACTGGCATTATGATGCAGGAGTTGATCGCGTAGCTGCGGCTTCAATCCCCGCAACGCTTCAATGAGATCTCCAGGCCCCTCTTCCCCGCCTGGAATGGGCCACTGACTTCCTAACACGACCCGATCGATTCCCAACCGGTCTATGACAAAAAGGAGTGAGAGCGGGTCTTTCACGAAACTATCGATCCAAAACTGGGGAAGCGGTTCTTCAATTTCGGTGAGACCTAAAATAGAAGCTAAGACACTACTGCCATGAGCAAATAGGACTCGCAGTTTGGGGTGGTTCTCAAAATTTTTATTTTCCAACCAGCGGATTGCCGCCATCGCCCCTTCCACGGCCGCTTCGATCTCATCCTCTGCCTCAGGATGGATCACAATGGGAAGGTTCACCCCTTCAAGTGCCGATAACAATTCTTCCGAGACTTCATGTTGAGCAGAGAGCTGGATTCCGGGAAGGTTCAGCACTCTTTGAACATGGAGGAGTTCCTTGAGCGCTTCCTTGTTTTCTTTGGGCAGGATACCAAACCCTGGAGATAAAAGTTGCGCCATCGCTTCATTGATTTGCCGGCAATCTTTTACCTCTCCATGGTGGAGCGTGATCTGCCGGGTGGTATTCGATTCAAAACAGATCGCTTTCTGCTTCTCAGCGTCGGCAAAATGGGTATGACAGTCTATTTTCATTACTGTTTATTCCCACTCAATGGTAGCAGGGGGTTTTGATGAAACATCATAGACGACGCGGTTGATGCCACGGACTTCGTTAATAATGCGGTTGGAAACACGGGCCAAAAAGTTTTTCTCGAAATCATACCAATCGGCGGTCATGCCATCGCGACTGGTCACCGCTCTCAATGCGATGCAGTTCTCATAGGTACGGGCATCTCCCATCACCCCGACCGATTGGATTGGGAGCAGTACGGCAAAGGCCTGCCAGATTTCTCGATAGAGATTCGCCTTTTTCAATTCCTCGACGTAAATGACATCGGCCGCCCGCAGGAGATCTAAACGCTTCGGAGTAACCTCTCCCAATACCCGGATCAAAAGGCCAGGTCCGGGGAAAGGGTGACGATAGATAATCTCTTCGGGAATTCCAAGCGACAGCCCGAGAGCGCGGACCTCATCTTTAAAGAGTTCACGGAAAGGTTCGATGAGCCCCAGCTTCATTCCTTTCGGAAGTCCGCCAACATTGTGGTGGGTTTTGATCGTATGGCTGGGCCCTTTGACCGAAACGCTCTCGATAACATCAGGATAAAGCGTTCCTTGGGCCAAAAAATCGGCCCCTTTTCTTTTTTTACATTCCTTTTCAAAAAGCTCAATAAAAGTGTGGCCGGCCAGTTTCCGTTTTTTTTCAGGATCGATAACGCCTTTTACTTTTTTCAGAAAAAGATTCTGCCCTTGAACGACATTCAAGTTCACACCCACCTGCTTCAAGAACTCCTTCACCTCTTTGGCCTCATTCTGCCGTAAGAAACCATTATCGATCAGGATCGGATGGAACCGTTTCCCTAAAATCTTCCCTAAGAAAACAGCCAGCACGGTAGAGTCGACACCCCCGCTAATACCGCCGATGACCTGCGCATCGCCCACCTTTTCCAAGATCTCTTTCGATTTGGCCTCGAAAAAGTGCTCCATCTTCCAATCTGATTTCACTTTGGCGATCTCAAAGAGGAAATTCCCAAGGATCTTTTTTCCCTCTAAAGTGTGGGCGACTTCGGGATGGAATTGCACTCCGTAAAATCGTTTCAATTGAATGGCCGCGACGGGACATCCGGCCGTCTTTGCCAGGAGAGTTGAACCGGGTGGTGGCGCCTCAACGCTATCACCATGGCTCATCCAGACCTGACTGCGATTTGAAATCCCTTTGAAGAGCGGTGATCCATTTAAGAGTTCCAGCTCCGAAAATCCATATTCACGATATTGGCTGCTTTTTAATTTCCCTTTTTTTGCGTGGGAAAGAAGTTGCATTCCATAGCAGATCCCCAAAATCGGAAGATCAAGATCCAAAACCGCTTGCACCAATTTCGGCGCCCCTTTGTCGGTCACACTCGCAGGACCACCAGAGAAGATTAAACAACGGGGGGATTTGGCCTGCATCTCCTTGAGGGAGATCGAAAAGGGTTCGATTTCGCAATAAACTCCGAGCTCGCGAACGGCACGGGCAATGAGTTGGGTAAACTGAGAACCAAAATCGAGAATCAGGACCGGTGTTTTCATTTAAGTAGTAGGCCGGTAATTAGGGGCTTCTTTCGTCACGAAAACATCATGGACATGCGATTCCTTCAGCCCCTGATTGGTAATCCGCACAAAGGTCGCTCCTTCCCGAAGTTGCTTTAAGCTCTTGCAGCCGAGGTATCCTAATCCCGCTCGAACTCCTCCGACTAATTGAAGGAGTACGTTTTTCAATTCGCCACGGTAAGGGACCATGCCTTCAATGCCTTCCGGCACCAACTCATCGGGATCGACCCCTGATTGGCCGTAACGATCGCGGCTCCCTTCACGCATTGCTTCGATCGATCCCATCCCACGGTAAGATTTATAGGTGCGGCCTTGATAGAAAACGATGTCTCCGGGGGATTCGTCTGTCCCTGCAAAGAGGCTGCCAATCATCACTACATCAGCGCCGGCCGCTAAGGCCTTTACGATATCGCCCGAATATTTAATCCCGCCATCAGCGATAAGAGTCTTCTTAAACTTCTTTGCGATAGGAGCGCAGTTTTGAATCGCGGTAAACTGGGGGAGCCCTACTCCCGCCACAATGCGGGTGGTGCAGATCGATCCCGACCCCATTCCCACCTTAATCGCATCGGCCCCCGCTTCATAAAGATGAGTCGCTCCTTCAGCCGTTGCCACATTACCTGCAATCAAAGTGACATCAGAATATTTACTCCGAATCCACCGGACCACATCGAGAACATTTTTAGAATCACCGTGGGCCGTATCCACGACAATAAAATCGACATTGGCATCGATCAGCGCTTCGGCGCGCATCTGAGCATCTTTTCCAGTTCCTACCGCTGCTCCGACTCGCAATCTTCCTTTAGAATCGCGATTGGCCAGTGGATAGTTGATGCTCTTCTCCATGTCCTTAATGGTAATCAAGCCTTTAAGGAGTTTTCCTCCATCCACAATCGGCAATTTTTCGATCCGGTGCTTTTGCATCAGCCGCTTCGCCTCTTCCATCGAAACATCGACCGAACCGGTTACCAGCTTTTCAATGGGGGTCATCACTTCCGAAATAGGCCGGGAGAGATTCTCCTCAAATCGCAGATCCCGATTAGTGGCTATCCCAACCAATCTTCCTTCCCTAATAATGGGCAATCCCGAAATTCCATATTTTTTCTTGAGGGCTAAGGCATCCCCAACTGTTTGTTCTGGTCCTAGGGTTACCGGCTCCAGAATCATGCCACTTTCACTCTTTTTAACCTTTTCCACCTCTAGCGCCTGCCGCTCAATCGGAAGGTTACGGTGGATCACCCCCGCCCCTCCAGCCCGGGCCATCGCGATAGCCGTTGAGGACTCGGTCACCTTGTCCATCGCGGCGGAAATAATGGGAATCTTTACCGGAATCGTTGGGGTTAAAAGGGAATCCAGTATCACTTCAGGAGGGGTTACCTCAGAATATTTGGGGACGAGTGATACGTCATCGAAGGTTAGAGCGTCTTGTAAAAGGTCAGTTGTTTGGGCCATTGGGACTTATATTATTTTTTTTAAATAGCGTCAAATATCAGGGCGGGCTATACCCACCCCATGCGGTGGCTATGGCTGTTCCTATTGATGCTGCAAGGCTTTTCGGCCTTGGGAAAGATCCGGGTTTTCCTTCCGTTATATCAAGGCAAGAAAGAGGTCCGCTTTATTCAATATGAATGGAGCCATTTTACCGGGGACCAGACCGTGGACGTCAATTTCTTTCCCCTGGCTTCCGAGCTCGTCCTCAACCATCAAGAGACCATTAGAAGAGTCTATTCTCAATCCTTAGGAATTGAAGAAAATGAATTTCAAGAATTGATGGCAGAGGAACAAAAACTGGATCCCTTGACCCTCGCGTATATCCAGATCCTCGATCCCTTGACCGGAAAGATCCTAGGGGCGGCACGCATTATCAGCGCCCGTGGTGAGATCCCCTTTAACCATCCCGATACCAACATGTGCAATATTCGGATCGATCCTAATCGCCCTCTGCTGGCCATTGAAATGAAAGAGGGCTATGAAAAGGTTGCAAAAACCATCTTAGAAAAATACCCGCGTCGGGTTGAACTGGGTCGCTTTATTGCCAGTGACAAGCTTTCCTCCCAATCGAAATTAAATGCCGCGCTCGATATCCAACGGATCAGCTTTTACCTCACCGCTTTCCATGGCAAAGAGGTTCGCTTGAATAGAGAACTTTACTACTTCCTGAGCACGCTTTGGGGGGAGAAGAAAGGAAACTACAAACTCTATACCAGTTTTGGCTATCCCGATCTGAAAACGAATAAAAACTTTCGTGAAGCCTACCCCTTGCCCAAAGATCATAACTTGCTCATGCTCACGGCACGCGAAGCAGACCAGCTCCTTGCCGGTCCAATTCCCTTTATCCGTTATGGTTTTGTTCATCCCGATCGTTTCTCCCCGGAAGCAGCAAACGAGATGCTTAAAAAACTAGCCGATGCCCATGTCGATCATCCTCAAAAGGAATGGGTCTGGAATCTCTTTGGTGAACGGCTCTATCTGGAAGTGGCTCTTCGATTCGAAGCCCGCCAGTTCAGAGCAGCATGGGAACATCTGGCTCGTCTGCAATTTTTCTACCCCCATGAAAGAGAAGTACTCGAATTAGAGCTCTGGTTGGGAATCTTGCGACATTTCGATCTCTATCAAGGCACCGGAGATTGGAAGAAGGCCCTTCTATTCCTAGATGATTTCGAGAAAAAATATGGGAAGGACCTTCCCCAATTAATTCACAGGAATAATAGTCAGGAAGGCGACCCCATCAAATACCTGCGGGCTCTAATTGGACTCCTCGCTGGAGAAGAGGTTCAAGGATATCAACATTATCAATATTTCATGAACCATTATTACGATGCTAACGAAGCTCGGCGTGCCCCCCACCTCTTTTATTCCCGAGCCATCCTTGAGAGAGCCATTGCAGATTTGAAAGATTATCCATTCAAACCGAATCTCCTTATGAGTGACTACTTTCTTTATCCCCCGTTTGGATTAACACCCATTTTCCATGAGCAGGTCGAATCCAGTTTCCCCTCTGAGGTGAACAAACGTTGCCGAGAGCTCTTATTAAGGTGGGAAGAAAAAAGAAAAGCGGCTACCTCAACAGCTCTTTGATCGTTTCGATCGTCTGCAGCTTGAAAGTATTGTAGGCAACGGTCGGTTCGGTGGTGTAGTAATTAAGAAGATTCCCTGTCAGGAGATTGCGAACCTGCTCCGCATGATCCCGCGCCCAACTTGCATTCACTTTCTTTTTACGAACCTGCTGCATCCACATCACCACAATTCCTTGGATCCTGTCGACGGAACGAAGGCGCAATTCGCTCAGCCACTTTTTATGAGCAACACTCGTCACCGCCTGATGGCAGAGCAAAAGAAAAATGGGGACATGCTGCGGATGAAGGTGAAACCAAAGGAAAGTAGCCTCAATATAACCCACGAGAAATTCCTCTGCCGATTTTGCATTGGCCAAATAACCCACTGTCACCTCCTGACCCGTTGCGATCACCAGGTGCATGACATCATCAACTAAAGGTTCGATGGAGGGGTAGTAATAGACGACGTGGGATCGTTGCATCTTGAGTTTTTTTGCGATCCCTTGAATGGAGAGTTGCGAGATCCCTTTTGTCGAAATAATGCGCATCGCCTCCTCCAGGATCGCAATTTTGCGCGCATCCGATTTGGAGGGCTTGAATTCACGAGAACGGTAGTAGAGGGTCTCCAGGGAAATTTGATTCACCCACTGACTTTACTCTGTTTGAGATGAAAAATCCAATGAGGGAAACCTTGACGCGATTGCCGTGCTCTATTGAAAACATTGTTTTTTGTCATTGCTGTAAGTGTTACGTAATTCGGTGACTGAATTGGAATTTAATGGGTTTAGTCCCGCCTACCGTATTCAGGAGAATTGGGGCTTTTTTGCGGGGCTAGTCGTTTTGAAGCTTTGAGATGCCTTTGTCCCTTGCCGTCTGAAGGCTATCCACCTTTGTTCTATAGAAGATTTTTTAAATACTGGTGTCTGTTGCATAGAACAATACCCATTAAATTCCAATTCTGTCACCGAATTACGCAACACTTACAGCAATGACAGGCTTATCTGAGGGCTCTGAGGAAAGGAATGCTGAATTTAGTCGGGTCGCTCAACACCCGACTCCAACGACGATTGATCTTATCTCGATACTTCTCAATCGCCATCTGCGACGTCACCTTATCTACATCTCCAGAATCGATGATCCACCATTTTCCATTGGAATAGATGGCGTCTTCGGGATCCCACTTTCCTACATAGGCCTTTTTACGGGCCGATTCCTCCAAGATATCGATCAAGGCGGTAAACTCCGCAACAAACGGATTGGCCCCATCCGCTTCCCACTTCTTCAACCACTCATCTCCCCGAATGCCCTCTATCCATTCCCGGACCAGAATTTTTCCATCGAAATAAAGTACTCTCGGCGCCGGAAGGCCCAGAGCCAATATCTCACTGGCCCTTTCCTGATCGTGCTTCACTTTACTGATGAATTGATGCTCATGTGTAGCCGGCAATTTAAGGACAAACTTTGTTCCCGACTGCTCCTCGCTCACTTGGTAGACATAACGATCCCATCCCGCTTCGGTGAACATTTTATCTATTTTAAGGGTGCCTAGCGGAGGCAAAGTCCATCGGGAACCGATTCTCAAATAGCTGTAAGGAAAGGAGACCAGAGGACGAGATGCATCGGGAACCCGTTTCTTGTCGATAGAGTTCTCAAAATCAACATAGGTCGCAAAATAGGGAACAGTTCTAGGTTTTGCGGTTGCAAATTGACTCGACGATTTTCCCAGCTCCGCTTTGATCTCCGCAATAATCGGAGGGAGATCGGTGGAGGCACAATCGACATAATGGATTCGCCTTTGCAAATCGGCAGGAAGACCGGCCTTCAATTGCTCGACCATTTTTTGATAGTAGGCTCGACTGGTAAAAATCAGATGGATCGGCTCGTTTGGGTTCTGTCCCATGACAAAGAATGCATACCCCACTTCCCGGAGCGTGCCGTTGCCTCCGGGAAGAATATCGATCAGATTTTTTCGGTGAGTAATGAGTGGAATTCGCGCCCCATAATCACTGACAGCCAGAATATGGGTGTGAACTCCGGACGGAGTAAACCTTTCCCGGGCAACATCGTGATTCCCAATATTTACGCCAATGGAATAGCCCCCCGAAAACTTTGCCGCAGCATTCACCACCTGCATATAACCGCCCGCCCCTCCTGAGCTAACCGGTACCCCGTTCCGGGCAAAGACAAAGCCGGTTTCAAACACCAATTCGGTAAAGGCTCCGTGATTAGTCCCCGAACCATACACCGCCACCCCTCCGGGAATCGGCTCGCCATTTGAATTAACTGCCAAATATGCCTCGGCCTCTACCATTTCCGTCGCCCGTTGCATCCAGGCCGGAATTTTATATTCGTTCCCCTTCACAAATCCTTCGATGGAACCTAATTGAGGAGGCGAAATTGCGATCCCTCCCCCAACACCAAATCCTCTTAATGTTCCCGAAAAAATCGATTGGGGGTTTTGGATAGAGGCCCCCAGGTTATAGCGACTCCGAGTATCCTGGGTCCATTCACTCAACTCTCCTAATTTGATCTTTCCTGAAGGATCGATCAATCCTCCCTTTAATTGAGAATAGGCAATCAATCCGGAAGTCAGCGGGGAATCGGGGGTGCCATAGGTTTTGATTCGGGAAAAAATCTCCAAACGATAATAGCCGTTGCGGATTACCATTACATTCGGCTGTTGTGACTTAGCTGGCTCGCTCGAGATCCCCACCCCTCTCTCTCCTAAATATTTGGAGAGAATGGGGGCGGTTAAAGCATCGGCATCATAAAAAACAAGAGAATGGGGAGAATGTTGAAGATTTTGCCCGATCTCCGTCGTCACATTTTCGGTGATGGGATTCAGTTCAAAGGTGTTTCCGATCACCACCCCGATTGCATCAGGGTGTCGAGCTACCAGTTGCCAAACTCTGTCCACTTGGATGGCGTCCTGAAGGTGCACGCCCAGGGGAGATCCTTTTTCGACCTCGGTCATCACTTTTCCGAAGGGGGTCTTCTCATCCAAACGAGACGGCGGCTTAACGACGACCTCTTCTTTTTCCTTCTTAGGCGGGTTTACCGGGTCCTTTTTCTTCTTACGTCCTCCAGTCAACAATCGCCCAACCGCCCCACCCCTCTCTGCTGCCAGTTCCGCGAGTCGCTGACAGGTGCGAGTCCAGAAATTGGAATTCTTCCCCGCCGCCCATCCATTGTTTCCGACCATCAATATCAACAGGATAATGAAACTGATCCACGCTGAACACGGCTTCCGACTCTGCAACTTGAACTCCTTTTTCATGCAACGCCAGGGATAATGCTTTGCATTATTTAAATGTCAATATTTTTTTATTTTAAATAAATTGCTTTTATCTTTTGACAAAACTAATTAATTAATAGGAAAAAAAGTCGGGTGGCATTGGGGCAGGTAGGCAGAGGGAGTAATTGAGGCTGTGAGATGAATAGAAGCTGTATCCGATCCATTCTGGTTCTTGTCGTAACCCTTTATTCCTTTGCGACTCACGCCAAAGAGCCGACGACAATCCAAGAGTTGTTGGATCACCCCTTGCGCCCGACTCTCGCTCAACTCCAAAAAGCATTGGTGCCTTGGCCTGACAAGAATCCATTTCAGATGGAGAAGTACACCCACCCTCTCTACATTTCTAATGCCCACAACCTCGCGGTCATTATGATTGCATTGACAGAAATGAAGTTTCCCGGCGCCACCCATGCCTTTATGGGACGGGACAGTTCCTGGGCCCACGATCTCTTTTTTGCCTTTTACTCTTATATCGGCCAACCCCATCGAGTGAAGCACCTGCCGATTAGCAGTGGGTCATTAGCGGTGGATAAGGCTGATATTGCCCAGATGATGGAAGGATTTAGCCTCGATTTGAGCAAGGCAGACAACCATCCTCGTTACGTCATCTATGATCGAACCAGTTATAGTTCGACCTCCCAGAGCCATCTTTTAATGAAGGCTTTGTTTGGGCAATATGCAGCCTTACATGGAAGCGCGGCCCCGCTCTTCGAGAAACTCTTTTTTGTTGATATCGATGGCAATAACCATATTCAATTAGAAACGGCCGATATTGCTAAATATGTGCAATCGGAATCCCGATCCGCTTATCCTAGCCATATTTTTACAATTGAAACCGGACAGGGACAACACGACCTTAATCAAGAGACCGTGTGGCACGATTCTTTTAAAGTTTTAAAAAAAATGGGAGTGCAAGTAGTCGGGATGCCTGGAGCCCTTTCGGATAAAACATCACGGCAGCAGATTTTAGGCGAACTTTATCAAACCCAGGGAAAGATCCAAACTCCCGAATTTTTAGAGGCGGTGAAAAATCAAGCCCGCCAACTGGGCTATCAATTTCCAATCGCCGATAATCCCCAACCTAAAGATCTAAATGGTCAGATCGTCGAGGAACCTCACCCGCCTCTCCCCCCGGCAAAGGTATTGGCAGTTCCCTACACTAAAGAGGCGGCGCGTGAGCGCTTTGAATGGATTCGAAAGGGGGATGATGGCCCTCCCAAGGAACAGGCCAAAACAGAGATGCTGGAATGGTTACAAGATCCAGCGTCAAAAGCACATTTGTGGAAGGATTGGGTAGATTCCAAACGCCTTGCGGAGACCATTGCTCTCCTACAGGACAAACTCGATCCGACTATCCTCCGGGAATGGCACGATCTCGTGGAAAAAATTGCAGATGGGGATCGGAAACCCGAACACACCACCACCCTCGGCATATGCAAGCGCATTTTAGGCCTATGAAATTGCTTTTCCTTCTCCTATTCACTACTCATGCTTTTGCGCACCTTGATTTCACGCTCCCATATCCTACCGAAGCTGAACCCTATTACTCCACACTTGAACACAATCTTGCCCGCTTGAGAGCTGCTTCCGATTTGCCGGCACTTCAAAAGGAAGGGCACCATTTAGCCCAGCTCTATTTGCGCTTCCGCCATTACCAACAGGCGATCTGGACGTTGCGCCAGACCGGAAATGAAGTCGAGGCGGAGCTCTATCAACAGGACCTTATGGATCATATTTCACAGGCGCCTCTTTTGAATGAAGTCACTAACCGCGATGGCGGAGTGAGCCAACACCGGCGTTTTCGAGTGGAGGGAGATGTTATTTTAGTGTGCAAAGAGGAACGGCGTCAGGGAGAGGTTCCTGACATCCGCTTTGAAGGAGTCGCCTTTTTGCTCGATCGGTTGTTGGGGCTCAATCTCGTTCCCACTACCGTTTTTCGTCAAATAGAGGGCAAACTCAATTCTGTTCAGGTTTTTATCTTCCATGCATCGAGATCCAACAGGGATCAAAGATCTTCGCTCCAACCCCATGGAACAAAGATCCATGTGCTCGATATGATTATCGGCAATTGGGATCGGCATGAAGCCAATTGGCTTTTACGAACGGGAAGTTTCCCTGTCGCTCTCGATCACAGCCATGCCAGCCCCAGTCGTCGAATTGATAATCTTCTCTCCATGAGAGCCGACAAAACCGAACTCAAAGAACTTGCCACAACCCTAGAAAATACTCCCGATAAAAATGTGGAAGAGGTGTTGTCGCCCATCCTAAAAACAGACGAAATTCAATCGATTCTCCTCAATATTCAGCGTGTCAAGGATTGGTTGATTCAGAATGGATACCCCATTGCTCCCGTACCCGTATTAGCGAAGCCTCTAGTGGTTAATCCCTCCCCCCCGAAAGTAGTCTCGATAGGAGTTCCCCTCGAAAAGATCGAACAGAGATTAAAAACCGCAAGGCGATCGGAGAGCGATCAGGATCGCGAAGTAGCCTCCCTTCAAGTGATCGCATGGATGGAGCAAATTGAAACACAGGAATTGATCCTAAAAGAACTGATTGCCTCCAAACGGCTAGCCCATTTTATTGAAGACAATAGGATTCGAATTCCGCTCCCCTTTTTAATTGCCTACCAACAGGCACTGACCCAATTTCCAAACCCAGAATCGGCACACCTCAGGACCAAAGGATTGTGTGAGCAGATAATCCAACAAGGAGGAGTGAAATGAATTTTCATCCCAAAGTCTATTTATTCATTCTGACCCTCACTTCTCTCTTGTGGGCCGGCATTCCCTTACCGAACTTCCTCAGTTTTTATAAACAGGGATGGATGGCGCAGAACCGCTCTCAATATCCTCAATGGCTCGCCTCCTTAGGCGATCCCAGAGAAATTCAAAGACAATTGGTCACTCAGATGACTCAGGAACTGGACTTATTGAAGCAAGGAACCCAAAAGGAGAGGGAAAAAGGATTTGAAGCCTTGTTATTTTATTACTCTGAAGCGAATGGCAAATTCAAAAAAACTCCTTTGGCTCTGGATGAAGCGGTTCAATACAGTTGGCAGGATTTAATCGGCGGCAATTATGACAGTCAGCTCTTGTCACAAAGGTTGGTGGCAGGAATTGCATCCTTTGGCTCCGATGTGATTGAGCCCATTCTGGAACAGGTTGAAGCCTTCATCCTCACCCACCGGTCTCAATCCAACATCTTTTGCATTGGTCGGGATTTCACCTCCTCGTTTCTATTTCTCCATTGGAGAAATAAAGTCCCCCAGTCTCAACTCTTCACCCTCAATGTCTCCCGTGCCATCAAAGATTTAGTCGAGGACAAAGGAAAAACGGCAGAACTGCGACAGCTGCTGGAATCGATCGGGCTCAGCAAAGAAGTTTTGCTAGAGAAAGGGCTTTTCTTTATGGACTCCAGTAAAGCTGGAAAAATCCCTCGGGCTATCATGCGGGCCTTAGTGGAGCCGATGAATGCCGAGGAGTCCTATCGCTTCCTCCGAAAGTGCTCTATCCAATATATTATTTCATCCAGTTCGAAAGGAGACGACCTTACCACCCAAATTGAGAAAGCTTATCAGAAAAAGCCATGGGATAAATCGATCCTGATGGAGGTACTCGACCGCGAGTGGAACATTCCAGAGTTTTCACTCAAAGTTCCTAATCGAGTTAAAAATTATGAGCCTACCGACCGTCACCACTTCTTCGAACACCACCCCAAATTTGTCGGCAGTTCCGTTGATTTTGTCCAAGAAGGCGGACTCCCCTTCTTAAAAAGCAATGAACCCAGCAGTCCTAGCGATAGGATCGCTTCGCTCATGGGCCTTCATGCCGATCTTAATTTACGATCCCATTTCGATCCTACGGCCCATCATGCCGCCCCTGTATCTATCTCTGCTCCGGTCAATGGCATCCCCTATTCCAAAAGCGAGGCCAAACGCCTCATCTATATTTTAAAAGGGAAAGAGCCCGGAGATAAAAACAAATCACAGGAGATTTTCCTGGAATGGTTAAATGATCCCGGTTCACGTGCTAAACTTTGGCATGATTGGATCGATTCCAAACGCCTCGCCGATGTTATATTAATATTGAAGAATGAGATTGCCCCTCCGGTTATCCAAGAGTGGATAAAGGGAGTCGAAGGGCTCCCGGATCCTAAAGAAGAAATTTTAGAGATTAAAAATGGGCTTATAACTCCGCTTCCGCAACCCATGGAAGCGCCAAAAACTGTAGTAACGATACCCATTGCCTCTCCGGCCTCAATTTTAGAAGAATTGAATCCCCATTTTTCAGAGATTAATGCCGCTGCAAAAAATGGGGCAAAAAAGCTAGAAGAATGGAGGGAGAAGAGCTATTCCCCGGCTGAGCAGGGGATTTCCAAAATATCGCTCAAATCGACGGGGAACGCAAACTTCCCTTATCTTCTCACCACCCCGGAACGCAAAATCAGATTGAGACTGAAGATCGGCGAGGGACATAATAGCGAGGTCTACCTTTCCGAAAATTTCACCGCTGTCAAAGTCAGCAAAGAGAGTTACAATGCCCGGAAAAACATGCTCCAATTTTGGAGCCATGAAAAATTAACCGCCCTTGGAATCCAGTGCCCAAGCCCCATTTGGATCTCCAGAGACGCCCTCATTTTAGAAGAACAGTACATCCCCAGCGATCCATTGGAAGTTCTTTACGGACACGGCCAACCTATGCCGCATGAGATCCTCCAACAGATCCTGGATATTTGGAAGAAATTGAAAGCATTTGCGCAGGAAACCGGAATCTATTTCGATTTTAAATCGGCCAACGTCCATCTTATAGAAGACCGATTAGTCTTTGTCGACTACGGCCCCCGCCTCAATAAAGGTTACTGGAACTACTACTTTGCCGATCCCTCTCACTCCCCGCTTGATGAAGCGACCTTCCTCGATCGCTTCCTCCATTATGAAATCCGGCGCAACCGGGGACAGCAGGGCCATTTTCACATTTGCCGTAACATCCTGAATCATCCACCAGGTTGAAACCCCCAATTGGTTTGAAAGCTCCAGTAATATTGCCAGGGCTTCTCATAGATATCGACGCCCGGAACAATTTCATAACCATTCGGAGTGACAATCACCGGCCTGAGCTGAATCAATCGTGGACTCCCTGGAATCGCGTCGGTGATCCTATGCCGTTGCCACCCCTGAGCTGGACCCGTCCACTGATATTGTTCCAAACGCCCAAACACAGTGACGACAAAGACATCCATCACCCCGTTCGGATGAACAAAGGCAGATACATCATTCAGTCCAACTGCACCAAGAGATGCCATAGGGTGATGCTCCCACACTCCCGATTTGAACCTTAAATGCTGGACCAGTTCCCGACGACTATTAATCGCAAAGACACTCTCTGCTACCACTGATTCGATCGGAAAAATAACTCGGCTTTCAGCCAGACTATCTGGAAAAGTGACTGCGTGTACGGTTGATACTCCTAAAAATAAATAAGTGAAAAAGATAAATTGACGAAGAAACATATATTCCCCTCCCATAATCTGCATTAAGCTCGCTCGGGAACAATGAAGTCAAAGTGATCTGTTCTTCTAAAGCAAGAACCGTGGAATGTGATTTACACAGCTATTCCATTTCATTTTCTGTAAAGATAGGATTCCATTCGACTCCAAGGAATGGCGGTAATTTTATCCTCCATCATTTGAGGTTCGCTACACCTGCAAATCAAATAACTTTGTGTGACGTTTTTGTATTCCGAGGCAAAGATTTTCAAATTTTTGATGTCTTTTACCTTAGGATTTGAGGTCCACTTAACCTCGATCGGGGTTAACTGACTGCCATTTTCAAATATCCAATCCACTTCTGGTCCATCAGGATCTCGCCAAAACCGCAACTGTCCGGGATAATTGGAAAGACGACTGATTCTTATTATTTCAAGTCCCACAAATTGCTCAAATAGCTCCCCCATCCTTTCAGGGGTCACTTGAGCCCCTTCTTGAGCACAGGCTCTTCGCACTCCCAGATCAAACATGAGATATCGGTTAGAACGGGTCAATTTTTTTCGGGTCAAACTTTTCGTGATAGGCTCGATTTTTTCCGCGATCAGACAATCTTCCAAAATATCGAAATAGGAGGCGACGGTTTTGGGGCTTACACTCAGATCTTCGGATACCTTAGAGAAGTTGATGATTTTTCCAGATTCAATTCCAGCAAGTGTCAGAAACTTTGCGAACTCTCCCACTTTTTTTACAATTGCCTCAGCTCGGATCTCTTCTTCAAGGTAACTTTCCACATAACTTTGCAGATCCAGCTCCTGATCCGATTTTTTTGATGTCGTATAAATTCCTGGAAGACCCCCGTACATCATCAGATCATTCAGGTTTGGTTCTTGAAGTTCAAAATAGGTCAATGGATCAAGACGTAAATTAACGAGCCTTCCAGGAAGGAGGTTGATCTCCTGATACCGCCTTAACTTTCGAGCGGATGAACCTGTTAACAGGAATTGAGCTACTTTGTCATCGATGAGTTCTTGAATGATATCAAGTAACTCTGGAATTTTTTGTATCTCATCAATAAGAATGAGGGGCCGACTCCCTCCTTTTTTGGATTTAAGAGCCATCACCTCTCGCTTCAATCGAGAGGGATCTTTTTCCAGCTCAAGTCTTCGGGACCTGTCTACTAAATTAATCGTAAGTTGATTGGGAATTTCTTTAAGAAGGGTCGTTTTTCCAACCTGACGAGGCCCTAATAAAAGGATGCTTTTTCCCCGCTCAACCTGAGAATGGAGCAATGGTTCTAATTTTCGTCGAATTATAGCCATATACTACATATTTTCGGTAACACCTTGCTTTGTCAAGGGACAAAGGAATGTATACCTCGCAGCGTTATAGCTTTTTTCTCACCGATACCGATAAGTAATTATCATCCCCATTCCTCCCTTAAACTACCGTCGTTGCGAGGGCGAAGCCCGAAGCAATCTATGACGGTTGCTCAATTAAAGAGCGCCATGAATGATGCCAAGCAAATGGATTGCTTCACCGCTCCTTCGAAGCGGTTCGCAACGACGGTGCGAATGACAGCAGTGCTGCTGTTTTTCGTGGCCTGGGTTTTTTATTTCTATCCCGTTTATTTGGACCCCAATAGTTTTCTCCCAAGGGATAACGGGCAATGGAATTTCCCCTTTTTCCAATTTATTGCCGGACACTTTAAATTTTCAGGTCAATTCCCGGAATGGTTTTACCCGACCGGCACTTCTTTAGTTCCCTTCACCAACAATTTCTTAATTCTCTTGCCCCATCGACTTCTGGGAATGGCATGGTTTTCAGTTTCCGATCTTCCGATAAATTTTATTTATAAAGTTTCCTTTTTAATTTTTGGGCAAGGCATTTTTCTGTTGGGGTGTTGCTGGTCGGGCTTCCTCCTGTTTCGTTCTAAAATCTTAGCAACTTTGATGGGAGTTCTGATCTTCACTTCAGGAATCGGAGTGGCCTTTATCCACCAGGAACAATCCCTAGGGACCCTTTTCTTTGTTCCCTGGGTGATCGTTGCAATCTTGCTGGCTAAAAAAAATCCTTCGTTATGGATTTTCGCCGGATCGCTGATGGGGCTTTCCTTCAATAACCACTACCCCCAAGTTTTAATTGCCTATTACGGCCTCCTTTTTACTTTCCTCCTTTTTCAAAAAAGCTATCACAATCTCATCTTTTCCCGCTGGAGCCTCTATGCCATTGCAGCGTTGTTAGTTTCGGCTTCTCCTTTAATTTATACCTACCTTACTTATGCCGATCAGATGGTCTCCCCGTTTCGTGGACAGGGGAATGGCATCTTCTCGATCGATTACGCCCAATACCTCCGGATGAGTCAGCTCCAACATTCGAGTCTACGTCCGGAAGATCTCAAACTCTATCTATTGAACGGATGGGTGACTCCAAAATTGCTCACCTATCTCGATAGCAACCTCTTTTTTGCGGGCCATCTTTTAGTTCCGGCCTTAATGATCGGACTTTTCCGTCCCATTCCATATAAGAAGTATCAATACATCGCGATTGTTTTGCTGACTCTGTTTACCTTAGGGATCTATGGACCGATGCCAAAAATCTTATGGCATATCCTGCCCGGCATTTCCCTTTTTCGCCAGTGGGGATACTTTGCCCTGTTGCTCAATCTGCATGCTGTTATTTTTATGATTTCCTTCTTGAGAAGCTTTCCTAAGGCGCTTTCAATGATATTAGCGACTTTATTCCTCGCCGATTCGATCGGATGGGGAGGTGCCAGAATGGGAGAACTTTCCCGGGCAGTTCATGGAGTAAAACCTCCTTACACTCTCATTCAGAATGAAAAGAGTTTTGTGCAGTTCTCCCTGCTCGAACGTTCGGTGCCTGCAGTGGCCCTTCCACGCGATTGGAACCCTCAAGGTTATGCCAAGCTTTTTGAAAAACGCCCCTTTGTGAGTTCGGAACGAAGAGGTTTGGAAATTCTGCCAATGGATGGGGGCTTCACTCTCAGAAACCGTTCTGAAGCTCCTATTTGGTTGGGATTATTCCAACACAACGATCGCCAATGGAGGTTATCCGACTCCAAACGGGAATATTTAAACCCGATCGACACCTCGGCCGGGCTATTCATGAATTTAGAACCCAACCAAACGTTGCAAATGGTAAGGCCGCCTTCACTCTGGCGTTTGTTGATTACCCTGATGTGGATACCGCTTCTCTTACCCGCTGCTGGATGGCTGCTGCATCGATTCCGTTTTGTCGTCGCAAATAGGCCGCATCCCCTACCCGCTTTGCATATCCTTCCCTTATCCCAAGCCGAATAAACTTCTTTGGCAGGATTCCTTCTTCCATTAAGAGCTCAGAGACGGCGCTTCCCAATCCTCCGGTAGTTGAATGTTCTTCGAGGGTGAGCACCTTTTGAGTCTCTCGGACAGCGTTTAAAATCCCAGCTCTATCCAAAGGAGCAAGCGTATGGACACTCTCCACCCTGACTTCTATTCCTAGATCCTCTTTTAATTTTTCGGCAGCAATGAATGCTTCGCCTGCTATTGCCCCAGTCACCAAGAGGGTAAAATCGTGTCCCTCACGAAGACGTCTGACTTTCCCCAACTTAAAATCAATAATTGGGTTTTGTTTTTCTAAAAGCGGATGTTCCCGTTCCAATCGCAGGTACGCTACGCCCGGATGTGCTGCTATTTGTTGCACTGCAAACTTCGTTTCAATTGAATTGCAGGGATTGACGACGGCTACATTTGGAAGCGCGCGCATCAGCGCCAGGTCCTCTGTCGCGTGGTGAGTAAATCCGAGCGTTCCATAACTGAAGCCACCTCCGATTCCCACCAACTTCACATTGCATTGATGGTAAGTTGCATCGTTTCGGATCTGCTCGAAACACCGAAGGGTGGTGAAGTTGGCAATGGCAAAGGTGAAAACGCAATACCCTTCCAATGCTAAACCAGTCGCAACGCCGATCATATTCTGCTCCGCGATGCCCACATTTAAGAACTGCTTTGGAAATTGCTCTTGAAACGATTCCACTAAACGAAATCCGGTATCCCCTACCACAAGAAAAATACGGGAATCTTTTTGGGCCAAAGCAGAAAGCGATTCGATAAAGGCCTGTTTCATACGCTCGCCTCCACTTCTCGAATTGCGATAGCCAACTCTTCAGCGTTCGGAGCTCGGTAATGCCAAACAATTTGGCGTTCCATGAACGAGACCCCTTTTCCTTTGATCGTTTTTGCAATGACACAAGTGGGAAATCGATTTTGAGGTTCCAGCGCCGAAATTAATCCATCCCGCTCATGTCCATTCACTTCACGGACCAGCCAACCAAAGGCCCGCCACTTATCGGCAAAAGGTTCTAACCGAAGGGTTTTTTCGACGGTGGCTAAACTTTGATCCCCATTGGCGTCCACAATCACCGTGAGATTTTCAAGTTGATGATGGCTCGCAAAAAGGGCTGCCTCCCAAACCGATCCCTCATCACACTCCCCATCGCCTAACAGTACAAAAAGGCGGTGGGGCTTTTCTTGCAATTTCGCGGCAAAGGCCATTCCACAGGCCACCGAAAGGGCATGGCCCAACGAGCCAGTAGAGAACTCCACCCCCGGAACCTCTTGATGAGAGAGGTGACCACTCAAATAGGATCCATTTTGGCAATGCTCACGCAAACGCTCCACCGGAAAGAAACCGGTTTCGGCAAGGGCGGCATAGATTCCGGCACCGGCGTGTCCTTTACTCAATAAAAAGCGATCCCGATCGGCCCATTTGGAATTTTGGGGATCCAATTTCAAAATTCTACTATAGAGCACGGCGACGATATCGGCCATGGAAAGGACCGAAGCGATGTGTGGACCACGGCACCCCGCAGCCATTCTTAACGCGTGGAGCCTTATCTTTTTTGCAAGCTCCGAAGGGGTTGGGTGTTTTTTTGACAAAGCAAGATTATGATACCTACTTCGATGCTGGACTTCAAAAATCTCTTCAATCACCTATTCTCTAAAGACCCACCTCTCCTTTTTACCGAAGTCGGGGATTTTCGTTATGAACACGTCCGTCCCAAGGCCACCTATGCCCCTTGGCTGAGCGACATCCAGTTTCAGCAAACACTTCTCGATGTTAAAAGCCATACCTTAATTGACACTTACCGCCTCTGGGAATTGTGGTGGCTCCTAGAACAACTGAAGGAGATCCCCGGAAATATTTTAGAGGTCGGTGTTTGGCGAGGCGGCAGTGGCGCGCTCTTGGCGCAAAGAGCGGAACAATTGGGTTTGAGTGCCACCACTTTTCTCTGCGATACCTTTCAAGGAGTGGTCGGCGCGAGTGAAAAGGACAACTGGTACAAAAATGGGGAACATGCCGATACCAGTCCAAAAGTGGTGGAAGGTCTAATGCAGGAACTTAAAATTAGATCGGCAAATATTTTGACCGGCCGCTTCCCGGAAGAATCGGCCCATTTGATTCCAACTTCAGAACAAACCTTTCGTCTTTGCCATATCGATGTCGATGTCTATGAATCGGCACGCGCCACGGTCGATTGGGTATTAGAAAAACTCTCCCCCGGTGGCGTCATTGTGTTTGATGATTACGGAGCTTTTAAATGCGCCGGCGTAACTCAATTAGTCAACGAACTGGCCAGAAACCACCGCGTGATCCACAACCTCAATGGTCACGCCCTCCTCTTTAAAAAGTAAATCAAAAAGGCTTCCCAAAACTTTGTCACCTCGCAATGACA